>NZ_JAPIVE010000008.1:0-4785 GCF_026240105.1 Larsenimonas rhizosphaerae | reverse complement strand
AATTTTGGCGGTTCTGCTGGGAATCCATAGATCAAACCAGGGCCGTTTCTGAAAGGATCAATCCCTACATTCCAGTCTGGCAAAATGCTTATCAAGGATTGGATAGCTTGAACACAGAAGAAGTCGGGAGCTGTTGGAACCACAAAATAATCACTACCCATTAGCAGGCATTGATTCAAGGATCCCACGCTAGGACTCATATCTATAAGAACGTAATCAAAATCACCGTGTTCAGCAGTTAAACGAATAAAGGAATTCAAGCTGCCTGGAATACTTTTGATTGCGGGTATAGCGCCGGATGTAGTCAATGAAACTGTTATCTGCCTCTCTGCGGCAGAAAGCTCAATGCTTCCAGGCAAAAGGTAAAGGTTCTCTTGAAGAGTTTGGACCGGATCTGCTGGTTCTAGCCTTGAAAGAGAACCATCAATTACGGGAGCTATGCCTTTGTACAGGTCAGTTGTCGTATCAAGAAACTCTTGGCCGTCTTCGACCTCATCGTACTGCATCAGCAGTGATGTGAGATTGCACTGCGGATCAGCAT
This sequence comes from Larsenimonas rhizosphaerae, assembly GCF_026240105.1. Taxonomy (NCBI): domain Bacteria; kingdom Pseudomonadati; phylum Pseudomonadota; class Gammaproteobacteria; order Oceanospirillales; family Halomonadaceae; genus Larsenimonas; species Larsenimonas rhizosphaerae. The sequence continues at coordinate 4,244 of NZ_JAPIVE010000008.1, read as the reverse complement.
CCACCAATAAGGTTTTATAGCCTTGTCTAGCGAGCATCCATCCTAAGTTAAAAGTGGTGGTAGTTTTGCTCACTCCACCTTTGTGATTGAAGAGAGATATGATCTGCATCGACTATTGCCTGTCGTTACCAATGTGAATTGCTAATGTAACAGGCTGCCTTCGGTTTGCACTTGAAGCCATATCAGATAATAGCCCTTTGTTTTTCCTTTTGAGGGCTATCTGTTTTGTTTCATTGTTCGGTGTTTTTCCAGTTTTCTCCGTTCTTAGCGTTCAGCACGGAACCTCTACGCGATCCCCTATCTGCCACCCTTTCTTTTCGAGTATTTCTTTCGGTGTTTCTTCAGGCACGTTGAAATAGCATGAATACACAGTCCCGCCTGTATTTCCTTTGTCTTCATGTATTCGGTCGATCAAATCCATTTCCCCAACCTGTTCCAGCTCTAGTTCGAGGTGTTCAGCAAGTTCCTGTTCCCGTTCCTTGTTCATCTTGTCTTCCATTTTGTTGCTGCTCATTTAGTTTCTCTCTTTTTCTGATTGGGTTTATGTCTTCTGATTGAAGGTAGGCTCCTTTTCATTTCCCTGCATATCTCGCACCTCTTAAAATCTATAAGCCAGCATACACAGAGTGCCCTCCACAGCTTCGCTGTGTTCGTGTACTCTGTGAGCTGGATCAGGGGACTACGTCCCCCGATACCCTCTGTAACTGCCGACACTTTCGCCCCTTCGGGCCGTCGTCTCGGCAGTGCCGTATCACCCCGGAGCCATGCCATGTCTAACGACGATTGGGACGATCTTGACTACACCATCGAGCCTGCGGGCGAAGACCGTCAGCGCTGTCGTTTCTTCAAAGACGGTGAGGAAGTCGCCTCCAGGGTTTATCACGACTATGACGACGCATTGAGTCTGGCTTCCGTATGGCTGGCCAACGGTCGTCTCGAGGATCTGGATCAGGGGCACGTCGATGTCTGATGTGAAGCGCGACAAGGTGGTGAAAGTTCGTTGCACGCTTGAGGAGTACGAAGCGCTGCGTGCTCGGTGTCCCAAGGCGCGATTGGCTGAGTGGATGCGTGAGCATTGTTTGACGCCCGAGGGCACTCGTCGACAGCCTCGCAAAGCCCCACCGTCGGTCGATCCAGCTCTACTGCGCCAACTGACCGGCATTGGCAACAACCTCAACCAGATTGCCCGTCGCATCAACAGCGGCCAATGGAGCGGGCTTGATCGTGTTCACGTCATTTCGGCGCTGTCGGCCATCGAGCGCGAGTTGGCTGCCTTGAAGGACGAACACCAATGATCGTCAAATTCACGGCCCGCGGCGTTGGGCGCGGCAGTGGCCCGGTCGGCTATCTGTTGGGGCGCGACCGTGACCGCGATCTTGCCACCGTACTTCGCGGCGACCCTGACCAGACCGAACAACTGATCGACAGCAGTTCCTATGCCAAGCGCTATACCTCGGGCGTGCTCTCGTTTCAGGAAGCCGACCTACCGGACGTGCAAAAACAGCAGATCATGGACTCCTTTGAGGCCGCGCTGTTGCCGGGCCTCGACGCCGATCAGTACCAGTGCCTCTGGGTCGAGCACCGCGATAAAGGGCGGCTCGAACTCAATTTCGTGGTGCCCAATATCGAATTGACCAGCGGCAAGCGCTTACAGCCCTATTACGACGCCGCTGATCGCCCCCGTATCAATGCCTGGAAGATCGTCACCAACGCCGAGTACGACCTACACGACCCCGACGATCCAGCCAACCGACGCAACATGGCCTATCCCGCCGATCTCCCCCGTGACCGCCTAACGGCTCAGCAGACGATCACTGCCGGACTCGGGCGGCTGGTCGAGAGCGGTGATATTCGAAGCCGTGATGATGTGGTTCACGCCCTCGAAACCCACGGCTTCGATGTGACGCGCCAGACCAAAACCAGTATCAGCGTGGCCGATCCCGACAACGGCCGGCCACTGCGCCTCAAGGGACGACTCTATGAGCAGGATTTCCGACTTAGCGGCGAGCTTCGAGCAGAAATCGAAGCAGCAAGCCGCGTCTACCGAACAGAGCGTACAGAACGCCTTCAAGGCGCACGAGAGCGCCTTACTGACGGCATTGAACGAAAGCGAGCAGAGAACCAAAGCCGCCATCGACGCCCAGAGCCGGAACTTGCAGCGGACCGCGCTCAAGAGCTGGATGGCCGTCGTTATACCGGTATCCCTGACGCTACTGCTGGCCTTGGGCGCGATAGCCACGATGGGCTGGTACATCACCGGCCAGATCGAAGAAATCGCACGCCACAAAGTGACGCTCGAGCAGTTGAAGAACCAGGGCGGCGCGATCCAGTTGAGTCGTTGCGGCGAGGATGGCCGTCTTTGCGCCCGGATCGACGAGGACGCCGTAAATTATCAGAACGGATATCGAGTCTTGGAGGGCTACTAGATGACCGAGCTGGAACAGACCTTAATCAGCGCCTTCGAGCAGTTGCAGAGCGCGTACGAGACACAGCAGCGGGATTGGGAAGCCGCCTACAGCAGCTTGCAGACGATGTTCGAGCGTACTCAGCAGCAGAACGAGGCGCTGAACCAGCGCATCGAGCACTTGAGCGAGCAGGTCAACGACTTGAGCGAGAAGGTGTCGCGCTGGACGCCAGAGGGCAGGAAGCGGTAAAACAGCAGACGCGAACGCATCGGCATGATCGTTCAGGCCCAGGAATGGGCATGTAGCAAAGAAAACGCCCCCGAACCCGGATTAGCTTGGCGGCAAGACGGGAACGAGGGCGCACACAACATGGAGTTATTTTGGCCCAACCCGATACCGGGTGCCAAGTCCAAAATGTTGCCAATCTGGCAACCTTCCGCGACCGGCTCCCCAAGAAGCCCTACCACACCGATGATTTCGGTACCGGCGTTCGTATCCGTGACGTCGCGCTCGCCATTCAGGCGCGCTACATCCAGCCCAACGGCCCGACACACCGCTATTGGCTCGTCTACGACGTCGATCGCAGCGGTGCTGTACTTGACTGGTACGATCGCAACGCACCCCCGCCGACCATCGTCGCGCAGAACCCCGAAAACGGGCACGCGCACCTGATCTATGGCCTCGAAGTCCCGATCCGTACCGCCCCCGATGGCAAACCCGGCCCACTTCGCTACGCAGCGGCCATAGATTGCGCGCTGAGCGCCGTTCTGGAGTCAGACAGGGGTTACTCGGGGTTAATCTGCAAAAACCCGCTGAACGGCTTCTGGCGCGTTTCTGAGTGGGCACCGCAGCTCTATTCGCTGAGCGATCTCGACAGTTGGCTCGACCTCACGCCCTACAGCGACAAGCGCAAACGCCTGCCCGACTATGGGCTGGGTCGTAACTGCAACCTGTTCGACCGCCTTCGACACTGGGCCTATCGAGCCATACGCCAAGGCTGGCCCGATTACGACCGCTGGTTTGAAGCCGTTCACCAGCGCGCCCAAGCCTACAACCTAGACTTTCCCGAGCCGTTAGATGCCAATGAAGTACGCCATACAGCCAAGAGCGTGGCGAAATGGACGCATCAAAATTTCTCTGCGGAGAGCTTCAATGCTTTGCAAATAGCTCGGGGCCGAAAAGGCGGTGTAGCTTCTGGGCAATCAAGGCGTAAAGGAAGTGAGGCTGAGTTACGGCCTTGGGTGTCGTTGGGAATAAGCCGAAGAACTTATTACTCAAGAAAGAAAAAGGGCCTTTTGTAAGGCCCTCCCAAATTAGATTCCTTGTTGATCAAGAGATATCACTGTTTGGATAGAGGCTGCCAAGCTGACAAACAACTGTTCAAAGTTATCTCTGTTTTCCTTCATATTTTCTAAAACATTGCCCTGCTGATCTATCTGCGAATCGGTCAACGAAAAAATGGGAATTTTATGCTGATGTGCTTTTGCAATCAGCGAGTTGAAATCCGAGATGTTCGCCAAGTTGAACTGTTCTTGTGACTCTTGCCTGTCAACTATGCCTTGCTCGAAAGCCTGTACTGAAACGCTCATACCTGCGCGTTGCAGTACAGGCACTAGGCCGCTCACAACTTGGTTGTTGATTTGGTCAATCCAAAACTGAAAGGATTTCGCTGGAGCACTATTGATAGGCCGGTATTTCTGGGAAATGAAGCCCAAAAATTTTGGCGGTTCTGCTGGGAATCCATAGATCAAACCAGGGCCGTTTCTGAAAGGATCAATCCCTACATTCCAGTCTGGCAAAATGCTTATCAAGGATTGGATAGCTTGAACACAGAAGAAG
>NZ_JAPIVE010000007.1:2115-5563 GCF_026240105.1 Larsenimonas rhizosphaerae | reverse complement strand
ACCGGATACGTATAATACGCATCCACTCGCTACACGGCACAGCCGGTAATGAGACGCTCTTTAACAAGTCGATCAGGTAATTTGTGTGGGCGCTTGGCTCGGGGTGATGATCACATCACCAAATATCGAGATCAAGCGACTCGTCAAGAGTAGTAGAAGTCTCGAGCCAGAATTGTCACCTCAAGTGACTAATTGATTTAAAACTGAAGAGTTTGATCATGGCTCAGATTGAACGCTGGCGGCAGGCTTAACACATGCAAGTCGAGCGGTAACAGGTCCAGCTTGCTGGATGCTGACGAGCGGCGGACGGGTGAGTAATGCATAGGAATCTGCCCGATAGTGGGGGATAACCTGGGGAAACCCAGGCTAATACCGCATACGTCCTACGGGAGAAAGCAGGGGATCTTCGGACCTTGCGCTATCGGATGAGCCTATGTCGGATTAGCTTGTTGGTGAGGTAATGGCTCACCAAGGCGACGATCCGTAGCTGGTCTGAGAGGATGATCAGCCACACTGGGACTGAGACACGGCCCAGACTCCTACGGGAGGCAGCAGTGGGGAATATTGGACAATGGGCGAAAGCCTGATCCAGCCATGCCGCGTGTGTGAAGAAGGCTTTCGGGTTGTAAAGCACTTTCAGCGGGGAAGAAATCCTGACGGTCAATACCCGTCAGGGGCGACATCACCCGCAGAAGAAGCACCGGCTAACTCCGTGCCAGCAGCCGCGGTAATACGGAGGGTGCAAGCGTTAATCGGAATTACTGGGCGTAAAGGGCGCGTAGGCGGTCTGTCACGCCGGGTGTGAAAGCCCCGGGCTCAACCTGGGAATTGCATCCGGAACGGGCGGACTTGAGTGCAGGAGAGGAAGGTAGAATTCCCGGTGTAGCGGTGAAATGCGTAGAGATCGGGAGGAATACCAGTGGCGAAGGCGGCCTTCTGGACTGACACTGACGCTGAGGCGCGAAAGCGTGGGTAGCAAACAGGATTAGATACCCTGGTAGTCCACGCCGTAAACGATGTCTACTAGCCGTTGGGTCCCTTGAGGACTTGGTGGCGCAGTTAACGCAATAAGTAGACCGCCTGGGGAGTACGGCCGCAAGGCTAAAACTCAAATGAATTGACGGGGGCCCGCACAAGCGGTGGAGCATGTGGTTTAATTCGATGCAACGCGAAGAACCTTACCTACCCTTGACATCCAGAGAAGTCGCTAGAGATAGCTTCGTGCCTTCGGGAACTCTGAGACAGGTGCTGCATGGCTGTCGTCAGCTCGTGTTGTGAAATGTTGGGTTAAGTCCCGTAACGAGCGCAACCCCTATCCCTATTTGCCAGCGGTCCGGCCGGGAACTCTAGGGAGACTGCCGGTGACAAACCGGAGGAAGGTGGGGACGACGTCAAGTCATCATGGCCCTTACGGGTAGGGCTACACACGTGCTACAATGGCAGGTACAAAGGGTTGCGAAGCGGCGACGTGAAGCTAATCCCATAAAGCCTGCCTCAGTCCGGATTGGAGTCTGCAACTCGACTCCATGAAGTCGGAATCGCTAGTAATCGTGGATCAGAATGCCACGGTGAATACGTTCCCGGGCCTTGTACACACCGCCCGTCACACCATGGGAGTGGACTGCACCAGAAGTGGTTAGCTTAACCTTCGGGAGAGCGATCACCACGGTGTGGTTCACGACTGGGGTGAAGTCGTAACAAGGTAGCCGTAGGGGAACCTGCGGCTGGATCACCTCCTTAAACGATATGACACACCCCGGCCAACGCGCCCACAACAAATTACCTGATCGGATAGAGCGAAGACTGTTTGGGTCTGTAGCTCAGTTGGTTAGAGCGCACCCCTGATAAGGGTGAGGTCGGCAGTTCGAGTCTGCCCAGACCCACCAAATTTATTCAGTTCGCCCTCGATTGATGACCTGCTCTCCTTGAGCACATCACGACCATGACCTGAATGAATATCAAGGGGCCATAGCTCAGCTGGGAGAGCGCCTGCCTTGCACGCAGGAGGTCAGCGGTTCGATCCCGCTTGGCTCCACCATCTCTCTCGACAGTCTCCGTAGTACCCTGTAAGGGTATAGTGAAAAGATGACAGTTCATGTCGTTTTCTCACTGTTCCTTGAACAGTACGCTCTTTAACAATATGGATCATGCTGACGCAGGTCAGTGTCATGAACGCCTTCAGGCAACTGGAGTGCTGTGAACGATGCTGATCTGCAAAATTGAGATACGTTTCAAGCGTATCCGGCGAATCGTACTAAGAACGATTAATCACTGATCAGACCCCTTGGGGTTATATGGTCAAGCGATTAAGCGCACACGGTGGATGCCTAGGCAGTCAGAGGCGATGAAAGACGTGATAGCCTGCGATAAGCGTCGGTGAGGTGGCAAATAACCTGTGACCCGGCGATCTCTGAATGGGGAAACCCACTTACCATCAGGTAAGTATCCATGAGTGAATACATAGCTCATGGAGGCGAACCGGGGGAACTGAAACATCTAAGTACCCCGAGGAAAAGAAATCAACCGAGATTCCCCAAGTAGCGGCGAGCGAACGGGGACCAGCCCTTAAGCCATGGGGCCAATAAGCGAACAGGGTGGGAAACCTGACGATACAGGGTGATAGTCCCGTAGCTGAAATTCAACCATGGTGAAATCGAGTAGGTCGGGGCACGAGAAACCCTGACTGAACATGGGGGGACCATCCTCCAAGGCTAAATACTCCTGACTGACCGATAGTGAACCAGTACCGTGAGGGAAAGGCGAAAAGAACCCCGGAGAGGGGAGTGAAATAGATCCTGAAACCGTGTGCGTACAAGCAGTGGGAGCAGACTTGTTCTGTGACTGCGTACCTTTTGTATAATGGGTCAGCGACTTATTTTCAGTAGCGAGCTTAACCGTATAGGGGAGGCGTAGGGAAACCGAGTCTTAAATGGGCGATCAGTTGCTGGAAATAGACCCGAAACCGGGCGATCTATCCATGGGCAGGTTGAAGGTTGAGTAACATCAACTGGAGGACCGAACTCAAGTATGTTGAAAAATGCTGAGATGACCTGTGGATCGGAGTGAAAGGCTAATCAAGCCCGGAGATAGCTGGTTCTCCTCGAAAACTATTTAGGTAGTGCCTCACGTATCACCGCCGGGGGTAGAGCACTGTTTCGGCTAGGGGCCCATCCCGGGTTACCAACCCGAGGCAAACTCCGAATACCGGTGAGTGCAGCGTGGGAGACACACGGCGGGTGCTAACGTCCGTCGTGAAAAGGGAAACAACCCAGACCGCCAGCTAAGGCCCCCAATTCCTGGTTAAGTGGGAAACGATGTGGGAAGGCTCAGACAGCTAGGAGGTTGGCTTAGAAGCAGCCATCCTTTAAAGAAAGCGTAATAGCTCACTAGTCGAGTCGGCCTGCGCGGAAGATGTAACGGGGCTCAAACCAGGAGCCGAAGCTGCGGG
>NZ_JAPIVE010000007.1:0-2015 GCF_026240105.1 Larsenimonas rhizosphaerae | reverse complement strand
GCATCACTTGAGTGATGCGCGGTAGAGGAGCGTTGTGTACGTCTGTGAAGGTGTATCGAGAGGTATGCTGGAGATATCACAAGTGCGAATGCTGACATGAGTAACGATAAGGGGAGTGAAAACCTCCCCCGCCGGAAGACCAAGGGTTCCTGTTCGACGTCAATCGGAGCAGGGTGAGTCGGTTCCTAAGGCGAGGCCGAAAGGCGTAGTCGATGGAAAACGGGTTAATATTCCCGTACCAGATTATATTGCGATGGGGGGACGGAGAAGGCTAGGTAAGCCAGGCGTTGGTTGTCCTGGTGAAAGCATGTAGGCCGAGTGATCAGGCAAATCCGATCACTTAAAGCCGAGATGCGAGACGAACGGTCTACTTGTAGACCGGAAGTTATCGATGCCACGCTTCCAGGAAAAGCCTCTAAGCTTCAGATATAATGTGACCGTACCCCAAACCGACACAGGTGGTCAGGTAGAGAATACCAAGGCGCTTGAGAGAACTCGGGTGAAGGAACTAGGCAAAATGGCACCGTAACTTCGGGAGAAGGTGCGCCGGCTTAGGGTGAAGGGACTTGCTCCTGGAGCTCGAACCGGTCGAAGATACCAGGTGGCTGCAACTGTTTATTAAAAACACAGCACTCTGCTAACGCGCAAGCGGACGTATAGGGTGTGACGCCTGCCCGGTGCCGGAAGGTTAATTGATGGTGTTAGCGCAAGCGAAGCTCTTGATCGAAGCCCCGGTAAACGGCGGCCGTAACTATAACGGTCCTAAGGTAGCGAAATTCCTTGTCGGGTAAGTTCCGACCTGCACGAATGGCGTAATGATGGCCACACTGTCTCCACCCGAGACTCAGTGAAATTGAAATCGCTGTGAAGATGCAGTGTTCCCGCGGCTAGACGGAAAGACCCCGTGAACCTTTACTATAGCTTCACACTGGATGCTGATGTTGTTTGTGTAGGATAGCTGGGAGGCTTTGAACCCTGGACGCCAGTTCAGGGGGAGCCAACCTTGAAATACCAGCCTGACATCATTGGCGTTCTAACCTCGCACCGTTATCCGGTGCAGGGACAGTGTGTGGTGGGTAGTTTGACTGGGGCGGTCTCCTCCTAAAGAGTAACGGAGGAGCACGAAGGTACCCTCAGCACGGTTGGAAATCGTGCAATGAGTGCAAGAGCATAAGGGTGCTTGACTGCGAGACGGACATGTCGAGCAGGTGCGAAAGCAGGTTCTAGTGATCCGGTGGTTCTGTATGGAAGGGCCATCGCTCAACGGATAAAAGGTACTCCGGGGATAACAGGCTGATACCGCCCAAGAGTTCACATCGACGGCGGTGTTTGGCACCTCGATGTCGGCTCATCACATCCTGGGGCTGAAGTCGGTCCCAAGGGTATGGCTGTTCGCCATTTAAAGTGGTACGCGAGCTGGGTTTAGAACGTCGTGAGACAGTTCGGTCCCTATCTGCCGTGGGCGTCGGAAGTTTGAGAAGAGCTGCTCCTAGTACGAGAGGACCGGAGTGGACGAACCTCTGGTGTTCCGGTTGTCACGCCAGTGGCATTGCCGGGTAGCTATGTTCGGACGGGATAACCGCTGAAAGCATCTAAGCGGGAAGCCCCCTTCAAGATGAGACTTCCCTGGGGCCTCGAGCCCCCTGAAGGACCCTCGAAGACTACGAGGTGATAGGCGCGGTGTGTAAGTGTCGTCAAGATATTGAGCTAACGCGTACTAATTGTCCGTGAGGCTTGACCATATAACACCCAAGTGGTCTGTGATTAATCCGCCGGATACGTCCGAAACGGTCTCGATCAACAGCATGATCCCGAATTCGCCGGAGGTGGCCTCGCCATCTCCAGCACCTGTTACGCCTGACGACCATAGCGAGCCGGAACCACCCGATCCCATGCCGAACTCGGAAGTGAAACAGCTTAGCGCCGATGGTAGTGTGGAGCTTCTCCATGCGAGAGTAGGTCATCGTCAGGCATCTATACCAAAGCCCCCGGTCATACGACCAGGGGCTTTTTTT
>NZ_JAPIVE010000006.1:0-11197 GCF_026240105.1 Larsenimonas rhizosphaerae | reverse complement strand
AGCCCTGCTGGGTATCTTTTCCAATTCGAATCTAGGAATTATCGCCGGTATTGCGGTTGCCGTGACCGGAGCCATGTACCTCAAACGCAAAATGAAGGATCGAGTCGCCTTCAACCGCCGCTACCGCACCCGGTAAGCACCTAACGCCCCAAATAGATCGCCGTGACCTGCTCGCGTTCATGCCCCAGCTCGCGACTGATGGTCATCCGGGCCTGTTGATCACTCGCCCGCTGATCGGCGCTTAATGCGCTTGAGACCGGCCCGCCGGCGGCCGGTGCGGCCCAGCCGGTCAGGGTTTCATAGCGCCGCTGGGCGTACGCATGGCGCAGGCCATGCATTCGGGACAGCCCGGCTTTCGGCAGCAGGTACTCATAGCGTTTGAGGTGCTGAGCGTAGGAATGGGTCGGTGGAATCAGCGAGCCGGTGCCGGCGACCTGATGCGCCCGGTCAAGCACGGCCCGCTGATCGTCGGTCTCGATCGGAATCTCGCGCTCGCGGCCCCCCTTGGTCCAGGAGCCCTGCAACACAAGTCGGTCTCCCTGGTCGGCCAGTGCCGGCCGCAGTTTCATCGACTCTTCCCGACGCAGCCCAAACGCCGCCTGAAGCTCGAGGCTGACTCGAATGCGGTGATCCGGGACCGCCTCCAGGCGCGGATCCAGCGTTTGAGCCTTGCTCACACCGGTCACATGCACCCGGTCCCGGATCCCGAGCTGGGTGTTGTCGCGTGGGATCACCGACGTCTTGCCCACCTTCTCGGCCCACCACCGCACGTGGGCCATTCGGTTCTTGATCGTGCCATCGCTGATGCCCTCGCCCTGCCACCGCTCAATCAGGGCGGTCACGTGCTTGGGTTTCAGGCTACTGGCGCGCATGTTGCGATAACCCAGCTCCTGAAGCTGTTGAGAGATGCTGCGCAGCGACCGGCTTCGCTGATACTGCGTGGTCTGGCTGCCATCGCGGTTGCGCTGGCACAGCTGCATGAAATCGAAGCCGAGCTTGTTCATATGAGCGATGTCCTGGTCAGTGTACTTGCCCGATCCGTACGCAGTACGTGACGGAACGCCCGATAGGGCCGGGGGCATAAAAGGGCGATGCTCTCTCGCCTGCTGCAATGGCAGCGTCCTGACGGTTTGCCTGTTGGCAAATCCGGGCAGGCGGTCGTACAGCGTGTGTCTCCTCAAGCGTTCGATTGGAAGGCCGGAGATCGCGCCCCACGAGGGCGGTACGATCTCCCTCGTGAAGGCCATGGCAGTCACCCATGGCGGTGGTCCGGTTCAAGACCGGGGGGTTCAGTAGTCTCCAACCGCGTAACGCGGCGCCTGCTTTCGAGAGACGATCAGGCGTTGGGACGGACCGTCTGGTCCAAAGGGACTCCCACTTGGGAACGGCAGGGAGGCGCCGGGCGGCGATGCCGCAAAGGGCGCGACTGAGCTCCGCAGTCGCCACGGATAATGCACGATCAGCCTACCGTGCTGGGCTTTTATTTGGAAGCCTATCACACAGTCAGCATTCAAATAATTCGCCTTAAATCCCACCATGGCTGGACCAATCATAGGCCGTCACTACCTAAACGGCAGTGACGGCCTGACCGAACACAGCAGCGATCGACCTCCTGGACAGGTCGGCAGATCCGATGGTTCATCGTGTCGTGGGTTTTGAATGGCTCACTCAGCGCGTCTAATTGCCGGCTGTCCGCCTCGCGACGCTCGTTGGCAGGCATCCCCTTCACTCGACTGAAAACGGGCTCAAATCGCCCTTATCAGTCGATCTCAGGCCATGCCGTCGACTGGTATCGAGAAGCTCTAACCTATTCCTGCATAACCGGGCCGTAGGCCCAAATGTACTGCCATGAGGGTGGGGCACGGCCCACAAGAGTTTAGTGCTTTAGCGGCCAGCTCTCGCCAAGGACGCGCAGCCGCTTATGTGGCTCGATCGCGTCCTTCTCGACTTGTCGAGGCACTTTTTGGTTTTAGGCCGCCGTAGGCGGGGCGGAAGGAGCGTTAGCGACTGGAGGGTAGGCGTGCTTTGCTTTTCTGTACTTTTCCCCTTTTCCCCTTTTAGGGGTTCTTAAGTGACTGATATAGGAAAGGAAATATGGGGAAAAAGGGAGGGAATGGTGGTTAAAAGGGGAGGGAATGGTGGTTAAAAGGGGAGGGAATGGTGGTTGAAAGGGGGAGGGAATGGTGGCCAAATAGGAGAAAAATAAAAAACTCCCTTTTTAGAGGGGATCACTTCTTACCTATACCTTGGAAGGTGGCCACGTCATGCAGGACGCTCAGGTGTACAAGGCAAACGCTCTCGTTGAAGCCTCCTACCGGCTCAGTCTTTACGAGCAACGCATAATTCTGGCATGTATCGCACAGGTGCGAAGAGATAAGCCGCTAACCGATCAGCAGCTCTATACGGTCAGTGCCCAACAGATCGCAGACATGGCAAAAATCAGTGTCGACAGAGCCTACCAGCACCTCAAGACCGCCTCTGAGCGTTTGTTTGATCGTCGAGTGACACTCCATGAGGCCCCAAACGGCAATGGCCACGCCAAGGTCAGACTGACTCGCTGGGTACAAGAGGTCGTTTATCAAGAAACGTTAGGTACTGTGGCGCTGCGGTTTAGCCAGCCCATGGTGCCGTACTTGTCACAGCTCACGGAGCAGTTCACGCGCTACGCTCTGGCCGATGTAGCCAAGATGACTAGTGCTCACGCCGTGCGTCTCTATGAACTCTTGGCTCAGTGGCGGGGATCAGGCAAGCGTGAGGTTGAAATAGAGTGGTTACGCGAGGCGTTCCAACTCGGCGAAAAGTACCCTGCTATTAAAGATTTCAAGCGCTGGGTGATTCAGCCGGCTATCGATCAGATCAACGAACATTCGCCACTGTGGGTGAATTGGGAACAGAAGAAGACTGGTCGCAAGATCACACATCTGGCTTTCAGCTTTGGCGAGAAGATCCAAGAAAGCCGCCACAAGCCGCAAAAAGGGAAAAGCAAGGATACGGCAGGGAAAGCGCCAAAAAACGGCTCGGGGGCGCTTTACGGCATTCCTATGCCCGTCATCGAGAAAATGGCACAACTAGGCGAGTCATACGAAGATGCGGCCCTGCGCTTGCTTGATGAATCAAAGAGAGGAGCGTGACTTACCCCTAGGTCACCTACGGGTGGATATCATGCGGATCTGCAAGATATCCATCCTGTATCTCCAAGCTTACCCTTTTTATACTTTTATACTTTTATACTTTTAGGCCTTTTAAGCTATTGATATTAAAGTTTTTTTGGCTTTAAAAGGGGACAGATTCAGGGTTTAAAGGGGACAGATTCAGGGTTTAAAGGGGACAGATTCAGGGTTGTGAGAGGGACAGATTCAGGGTAAAAGAGGTCGCTGTTATATTGTCCCTATGAAGCGTTTTTTAGATGCTAGAGCACTGTAGATGAACAAGCCTCAAATCTATAAGAGTAACGCTTTAATCAAGGCGTCTTACCGCCTGACTCCTGCAGAACAGCGGATTATGTTGGCTTGCATAGCGCAAGTTCGCAGAGATAAACCCATCACCGATGAGGTGCTCTACGACGTTACTGTTGCGGACTATGCCGCACTTGTCGGTACAGGTTCACACTCGACCTATAAAGAACTTGCTGATGCCGCCTTGCGGTTAAAGCGCCGAGAAGTGTGGATTACCGAGAGGCCCAATGGTGAGGGGTCACACGAAGAAACGTTAATCACTGGCTGGGTGCAGTCGATCCGCTACCGGAAAAATGAGGGGCGTATACAGCTTCGATTTACCAAGGACATGCTGCCCTATCTGACTCAGCTTACTGAGCAGTTCACGCGGTATGCGCTTTCTGACGTAGCAAAATTGACCAGTTCGCATGCTATGCGGCTCTACGAATTACTATGCCAGTGGAGAGATACCGGACATCGTGAAGTCGAGATTGACTGGTTGCGCGATGCATTTCAGCTTGGTGACAAGTACCCGGTACTAAAGGATTTAAAACGGCGAGTGATTGAGCCTGCCGTAACGCAGCTCAATGAGCATAGTCCGCTATGGGTGAAGTGGGAGCAGCGCAAGACCGGCCGCCGAGTCTCACACCTGGTATTTACCTTCGGCGAGAAAACCAAAAAGATTGTCCAAAAGACCCCTAAAGGTAAATCCAGAACAGGGAATATCGGCAAAAATCACAGCACGTCAGGAGCAATGTACGGGATTCCTCAATCTGTTATTGAGAAGAAAGCTTTTCCTGGGGAGAGTTACGATGATGCAGCTCTTCGATTGCTGGGCGAATCTCAACATGAGTAATGACTGATTTTCAGTGAGTTGAGACCACTTATCTAGAATTTCTAACTCTTATACTTTAGTCACCTACTGGCAGTCAGGATGCTTTTACGACGCTTTTCGCAGCATTTCGGTTGACCTTCTACCAAGAAGCGTGTCACGATGCATCTCAGTGGTTAGCAAGACGCATATTGTCAGTTGTGATCGAATTTTTCGGTAGTCTGGTTATATACCCTTGTTCTTCCCGCTATATCTGGGGCAATACCCGGCAAATTAAAGATCGCGCTTATTTTAGCGCAAAGGAATATCGAAAATGGCAACTGGTACAGTTAAGTGGTTCAACGATTCTAAAGGCTTCGGCTTCATCGCTCCTTCTGACGGCGGTGACGATCTGTTCGCCCACTTCTCCGAAATCAAAGCTGACGGTTTCAAATCCCTGCAGGAAGGTCAACAAGTCTCTTTTGACGTGACCCAGGGTAAGAAAGGCCTTCAGGCTGCAAACATCCAGCCTGCCTAACTTTTAGTTAGGTAGTGCTTTCGAAGCTTCTGCTTCGAATGAAAAAGCCCGCTCATGCGGGCTTTTTTACGTCATGACCATTTAAAACCGGCAGCGGCCTGATCATGGAAAAAGAAAAACACATTGCATGATCCAGGTTGTCGTTGAATACCCTCAGAGTATGTTGCCATGTAGGTAGTGGAGCACGGATGCTCCATCGAGCACGGATTGCTCAACAATATGCATGAACAGGATGTTCATGAGGGCAGGTAAGGACACATCGCTCTAATAGAGCCCGGCCAGGTTAATTCTGAAGCCGGGTTTTTCGTGTCTGCCTATCTGGCTTTTTTGTTAATCCCACCGCTCTTAATGGTCCGCCGGCACATCCACGAACTCTATAAGCGCAAGCCCATGGCACCCACTACCCAGCGAGGCTATGACGAGGCAGTACGCGTTCTTTGGGCTCGTTTGGGCCGCTCAGGCATATCACCGAGAGCACCCGTCATGCGTTTGGATCGAACAGATAACGCAGGCGTTGCAGAAAGGTACGTTTAGGCGGGGACGACGGCTCAGGATCGGGCTGATGAGTCAGCAGTCGTTGGTATTCCTGGAGTTCGGAACGCATCTCAACCATTTGCTGGTTCATTTGTTCGACCTGTGCCACGAGTGCCACAATTTGAGGGTCAGTGTGTGCCAGTTTTAGAGTGTCATCGTCAGTGCCAACATGTGCCATTTTTTCAGATTCGGGCTGTGCCACCTTTGCCAGCTCACCATAGGCACGAATCAATTCTGACGTTTCGATGACACGCTTGTCACTATCATCAACGCCGTACGACAGAAGGCCTCGCGCCATATCGCGGTAAAGAGTGCGCCGACTTTTCTGTGCCATCTGGCACGCCTCTTTCACACTGTGCCACGCCATGGACAAGCCCCTGTGCCATCAATGAATTCAGCCGATGATTGTATGGCGTGCATTTAAGCAATGTCACACGTGCTGTGCCACATCGAAGCAAAGGTTTTTTCGGGGATCTGAAGATGGAAAATAATGGAGCCAAACCCGCTAACGCCTCGCTTCGCGAGCACATGTGTCGATCTCGAGCCGTACCTCGACATGATTGTTTCGGCATCATGGAGAGATACAGGTTTTGTCGATCCCGCGGCAGCGGGATGTAGGCGCATCAGCGCCGATAACGGTGTTATCCCACTGCCGAACAGATTGTGAGGGGTATACACAGCGTGACACGGCGTAGCCGTTGCAGCCGCGAAGCGGCTCGAGAGGTGCCAGGTTGGAGTTATATCGCTTAGGGATTGATGGTTAAAAGAGGACAAATTGATGGTTATGTGTGAGGAAAATAGGGAACTCACATAATGAGAAGGGACCGCATAGATGCAGGCTGTCCAAGTCGAAACCACGCAATTCAGTGGGAGATTCAAAATACATGATGGCCACATTCGAGATACCAGAATCGCTGATTGAGCGTGTAAGGATGATTGAAGGCATTCTCACGGCTACAGCCACCGGTGGCCCACGCGACGATATGGCTTACCAACATCTGCGTTTTATATTGATACGAGACGAAACGATCAAAGGGCTATTGCCTGCGTTCGTACAGCGTTACCGGAGCCTTTCGACGTTCTGGCCTTACATCAAAAATGAGGCCAGCACTTATGCTCAGCGTAAAGCGATCATTGAAGAAGCATTCACACAGGCGATCGACTTTCTGGAAAGAAGGTATCAAGCGCCGGCTGACGTTGTAGTTTCGGACGCGCTCGAGTCCTTTGATCCAGACGGCGTGCACTCAGTCTGGGCAAAAGCTATCGCTCGGCGAGAAACTGATCCAGAAGGCGCGATCACCGTTGCGCGTACCCTTTTGGAAACCGTCTGCAAGCGGATACTCGACGAGAGCGGGCAGCCCTATACGGACAAGGAAGATCTGCCGGCGCTTTATCGCCTCGCCGCGAAGGCTCTAAAATTGTCTCCAAACCAGCATACTGACGAGCCGATCAAGGCAATTCTGGGCGGCGCAATGAACTTGGTGCACGGAATTGGAACGCTGCGGAATCGATTTTCGGATGCCCACGGCCGCGGAGGACCGAAGCCGGTCCGCCCTGCTCCGCGACACGCCAGCCTTGCTGTGAATACCGCCGGTGCCATTGCCACCTTTCTTGTCGAAACACATCAGTCGAAGAAACCGTAGCCGTACCGCGCCACACACCTCGCCCGCTCGTCTGGAGGAGTTCTTCAAAAGGCGCTGACTGAAACCAACGCTATGTTTGCTAATGTAATACTGTTATTCAATCCCTACTTTGCATCGCGTGGATAGAGAACCGTGGATACTGGATTTGTAGATCTCGACATAATACTTACCCGAATCAGGCAGCCGCAGTCGAAGGTGTACTTTCTAGACGCTGTGAAAGCTTACAAGGCGGGCGCGTTGCGCGGCGCTCTCACCTCGGCATGGGTCGCACTCGTCTATGACCTCATCGCCAAGTACCGCGAGCTGAGCACAATGGGGGATACAGCCGCGACCGATTTTATTACAAAGTGGGACAACGCGACTTATTCAAACAACATCTCTAAGCTGCTTGAGCTTGAAAAAAATATTCTCGAGAACGCGACGAACAGCACCCAGATTGTCAATCGTATCGCTTATAAGCATTTGGAGCGCCTTCGTGAAGACCGCAATCTCTGCGCCCACCCGGCCTTCTCAGCCGAAGCCGATCTGTTCGAACCATCGCCGGAATTGGTGCGATTGCACCTCGTTAATGCGGTAGATCTTGTGCTGTCACAGGAGCCTCTTCTGGGCAACGCAATCTTAAAATTATATGAGGTCGACGTGCAGTCAACGGGCTTTCCGACGTCCAATGAACACATCCTCGATTATGTCGAGCAACGTTACTTGAGACATGTCCGCGCCCAGAACATCCGCAATTTTGGCACGGTGCTCGCGAAATCTCTTCTCATGGGGGATTCGTCGCACTTGGAACCGCATCATCACAAGATTATTCTTTCACTGGTTGCGGTACGCGACCGTACCCCAGCTGCATGGACGGAAGTTAAAGAATCAATCATCAGGCTGATCGATAGCCTCGCCCCGGCGAACCGGCCCCGCGCCATCGCCTTCATCGCTGCATTTCCAAACTTCTGGTCACAGCTTCAGGAGTCGACACAAACCGCCTTACAGGCAACGATCGACAATACTGACCTCGAAGCACTTACCGATTATCGCATTCTGGCAGGTGTGGCCGTCCCGCAACTTTGTGATGCGGTGCTGCCTATTATCGAAGGCTTGAACAAGAAGCAACTGGTAGAGGCGATCACATATAATCCGCTCACCGAGCTGTGGGGGCGGGCAGTCGAAAAATACCGGCACTCCAGTAGCTTTCGTGGATCTGAAAACAATTTTAGCGACCTCATCATGCCGTTCGCCGGTCAACTCAACAGCCAGCAGCTTGATCAACTCCTCGACGCTGTTATCGACAACTCACAAAATTGGGATGCAGCTGAGACGGATACGTTCTTGATCAGGGTGCTCCGCAACGTGGCGCCCGCTGATCTGCCTACAACTGATGCGCGCAATCGTTTCTATAAGGAAATTCATCACATACGCCGAATCAATAAATACGAAGACGTTCTCAGCCTTTTAAAGTCGGATGGCTGGTCACTTCCACCCGCTGAGGAAATACCAGACGACTGAGTTGATCGGTTGTCATGCAGATGTGGGCCAGCATCTTGATGAGAACATCCCCGGGGCGGGTCCCCATGTTGATTCAAGATTACGCGTCTTATCTTGAGCGCAAAAATGGCCCTATAGAGGGTCATTTTTGATGGCAGATTGTGTTTCCCTGTTTTTCCACCTGATAGCCGTCTTGTGAGCCTCAGCGAACAAGGTCTTGGGGTCTCCGGGGCGAAGCCCTGAGCAAGGTCAGTTTCCCATGAGAGCGGAAGCAATTATGGGAAACGTTAGAGCGCACATTTGTGTGCACGTAGACATACCTTGTCCGAGCCCAAACGATCACCTTTGCTTCAAAACCGGGTCAGATTCAAAACGATTTTTGACGATCATCCGACCCTCTAAAATGACCCAAATCGACCGCAAAATTTCGTGGGGCGCTACATGTTGTTTTCGAGTATTTTTGACGCTTTACGCTCAGCGGCCCGTTTTCTGTCTCGGTGCCCCTGATAAAGCAGAACGCTGGAGAAGGTAAGACTCATAACCACCAACGTGCCCAGTACTGAAACGACCAGTGTCAGTCCTTCCGGCATAACGCATCTCCTCAGCGCTACAAAGCGCTTTTCAGTTCAGTGCGATTCCAGTTCCCTATAGAACTCTGGTCGCTTCTGAATCGTTGCAAGTACTTTAGCAGCCATCCCCGTCGGAGTGCGGCGCGCGTTTTCCCAATGCTGGATCGTCTCGAGACTGACGCCGATAGCATTTGCAAAATCGGCTTGAGAAACCTGAAGCCGAGCGCGAATCGCGATCACATCGATCACGTTATGACGCGTACGTTTACCCTCGAGAGACCCTTCATTAATCTTCACCGCCTCTTCAAGAGAGGCTTTCAGGTCATCAAACGTACTCATGGCATTCTCCTTTGAGCATTTCGGTCAGAGGGATCAGCGTGTTTCCGGGGGAAACACCCGACTCATAAATCTCTCCGGGTTTCGGGTCGATCGAGGCCCCGGCGGGCCGGCGTGTTTCCGGGGGAAACACCCGACTCATAAATCTCTCCGGGTTTAGGCATCGATCGAGGCCCCAGCGGGCCTGGGTGTTTCCGGGGGAAACACTCGATTGCGAAATCTCTCCGGGTTTCGGGGTCGATCGAGACCCCAGCGGGCCTGAGTGTTTCCGGGGGAAACACTCGACTCATAAAAGTCTCCGGGTTTCGGGGTTGATCGAGGCCCCCGTGGTCCTGAGTGTTTCCGGGGGAAACACGCGCTGTGCCCGTTTTCGTCAGCTCAACAGCGTCGCCAACCGAGCCAGCACGTCCTCCATGATGTGTTGTGGCACCTGTTCGACCCAGCGACCGTGACGGGCCTCGATGTCCAGCGTGCGCATTTGGCTGCACAGCACGACGCCTGTCGTGGTGGTGCCGGCCTCGGCCAGCGACACCGTAAAGCCCCGCGACCGGGCAAAGCCGCCCCCATTGGTAATCGGCGCGACCAGCGGTGCCCCCATCGCAAGGTTGAAGGCGTCTGGTGAGACGATCAGCACCGGGCGCATGCCCTGTTGCTCATGCCCTCGAGTGGGGTTGAGCGAGACAAAGTAGATATCGCCGCGTTGCATCACAGCAGCTCGCGGCCGACCGGATCCGTGTCCAGCCACTCACGCTCGCCCGCCGAATACTCCGCCCCTGTGTCGCACTGGGCCAAGAGCTCCTCGAGGGTGTACTTGGGTTTGGCGGGCTCGACGACCAACCGCCCCTGATCGATGGCCACCTCGACCTGTGAGCCGGCCTTCAGATGCAGTTGATCCAGGTACACTCTCGGGACGGCCATCATGACCGAGCCCCCGACGCGTCTAAGGTTGGTAATGCTCATGAGAGTCTCCGGCACACCCGTGTGCGCTTAAAAGTTATATTAAAATATAATATCAGCGTCTTTCGGAAAGCGTC
This sequence comes from Larsenimonas rhizosphaerae, assembly GCF_026240105.1. Taxonomy (NCBI): domain Bacteria; kingdom Pseudomonadati; phylum Pseudomonadota; class Gammaproteobacteria; order Oceanospirillales; family Halomonadaceae; genus Larsenimonas; species Larsenimonas rhizosphaerae. The sequence continues at coordinate 819 of NZ_JAPIVE010000006.1, read as the reverse complement.
CATCGATTTACATGACCGACCCCGCCCCGATGAACACTTTCCGGCTCATAGGGTATTCTCGAGTACGCGTGTCGCCTTGCGCTTCGCCGCGTTCTTCCTGTGCCGATGCTCGCCGTACAGAACCCAGCCACACACGACAAACCCCGATAGCGCCAATACCCCGAGAAACCAGACGATCATGGTAAGTCCCTCTGACATACGATTCTCCTTGGCTTGTTTTATGTGTTGCGCTTGCTTTGAGTAGACGTCCTCGACCGTGACACGTCAAACTGATTCAGACGTTCCCAGCCCGGAGGTTTACATGGGTTCTTCCCCGCTCGATCACACCCCGCCCCAGCCCGATGCCTCGGACCTGGCCGAGCATGCCCGGCAACAGTCCCACCTTGTGCGGCAGGACCCGACCGACAATGAGGTACTGGATTGGATCGAGGCCGTTGCCGACACAGCCGAGTGGTCATGAACGTACGCCATCAACCAAAGTCGCGTCATGAACAGTCGGCACCTTCTTACAGGCGGGCAAGGATCTGTTAAATTAACGACGACTTATTACACCAACAGATTCCGCCTCATGACCGATCATCAATGCCCTCACTGCCATAACCATGTCCCCCATGGCGCCTCCGTATGCCGAGGCTGCCAAGCTGAGCTCGAGTATGGGCCGCCTCCCGGCCTGCTGTGGGCAGTCATCTGCATTCCAGCCCTGCTGGGTATCTTTTCCAATTCGAATCTAGGAATTATCGCCGGTATTGCGGTTGCCGTGACCGGAGCCATGTACCTCAAACGCAAAATGAAGGATCGAGTCGCCTTCAACCGCCGCTA
>NZ_JAPIVE010000005.1:0-121937 GCF_026240105.1 Larsenimonas rhizosphaerae | reverse complement strand
ACTCGGAAGTGAAACAGCTTAGCGCCGATGGTAGTGTGGAGCTTCTCCATGCGAGAGTAGGTCATCGTCAGGCATCTATACCAAAGCCCCCGGTCATACGACCAGGGGCTTTTTTTTATGGCTAAAAAAACAGCAGCGTCGACCACCGGGCTGTGTAAAAAAATCGTGCAGGAAAGTGATGCCGCCCCGGATAATCCCTGCTTCCTGCTTCCTGCTTCCTGCTTCCTGCTTCCTGCTTCCTGCTTCCTGCTTCCTGCTTCCTGCTTCCTGCTTCCTGCTTCCTGCTTCCTGCTTCCTGCTTCCTGCTTCCTGCTTCCTGTCTCGCACGTGGGTGAGGGAAATGCTGGAATAGAAAGAAGTGAAGCAGGTTGCGTTATACGTGACCGTATATTTAGCCATTGCCCTCTATTCGATTGGATCCATGTGATGCGCTCATAATAAAGCCGGGTCATGCAGTTGGCATGACCCGGCTTTATTCAATATGCCGGAATCTGGAAGGGCGAAAGTTATCGCGTCGCAGTAGAGGTGGATGAGGGGGAGTCGGTTCCGGCCTCAAAGGCCGCGCGTTCAACCTTGAGGTACGCTGTCTTCTCTTCGGTAACCACAAATGCCTCCACTACACCGGGCATGGACAAGAGTTGCTGCCTTGTTGCTTCGGGTGCTGCGGCTTCCGTATCGGAAAGGGCGCGGATCTCACTGGAGAGGTGGCGGGGCGCTGGCATCTTCCAGATAGCTATCAGCCATATGGCTGCGGCCAGGCTACAGAAAAGGAAGACGGCATCACTGCCAAAATAACTGGCAACCAGGCCGCCGCCCATTCCCCCGGCTGAGGCACCAAGAAACTGGCTGGTTGAGTAAAGGCCCATAGCCGTTCCCTTGGCGCCCGCAGGTGCGATTTTACTGATCATGGAGGGGAGTGTGGCCTCCATTAGATTAAACGCGATAAAAAAGAGCCATAGCAGCGCAAGAAGCCACCAGCTATGGTTCGGCAGTTCAGCCATGATGAGAAGTACCGCCACAAGACTAATGACAGTGCCAATGAATATCGGCCGCATCTTCTGGTATTTCTCGGCGATAATGATCAATGGCACCATGGCCACAAACGCAGAAGCCATGACGGGTAGATAGACCATGCCATGATCAGCCGGAGCAATGCCGAGAGCCTTCAGCTTCAAGGGAACGGCTACAAAGCAGGCCGTCAGAATCAGGTGCAATGAAAAAATGGAATAATCAAGGCGCAGTAGATTGATGTCACTGACCACCTTTTTGATTTGCTGGCCATTGAGGCCTACATCATGATGCGCGCGCGGCGGAGCTGACGGGACAAGTTTCCAGAGTACGACCAGACTGGCTGTGGCCAGACATGCCGTTATCCAGAAAATTCCGGATAATCCTGAGAACCGTGCCACCAGGGGGCCTGCAGCCATGGCAATGGCAAAGGCTATACCGATGCTCATGCCAATGGTCGCCATGGCAGTAGTCCGGACCTCTTCGCGCGTGTGATCAGCAAGTAGCGCCATGATGGCGCCCGCTACAGCGCCGCTTCCCTGTAATGCGCGCCCTGCGATAACGCCTTCGATCGAGCTTGAACAGGCTGCAACAACACTGCCGACAATGAATAGTAAGAGGCCTGAGGCAATGATGATCTTGCGGCCAAATCGATCTGACAGCATACCGAATGGAATTTGCAGGCATGCCTGGGTCAATCCATAAATTCCCAGGGCAAGGCCAATCAGGGCCGGGGTGGCATGACTGAGGTCATGGCTGTAAAGCGACAGGACGGGAAGGATCATGAACAGGCCGAGCATCCGCACGGCGTAAAGTGACGATAATCCCGAGATAGCCCTTATTTCGCTGGGCAGTAATGCAGCTTTTTTCATGGATCACTTCAGGGTGATGGTAGTGAGTAATACAGTAATGGCAGCAGCCTGGGGGTGATAGGGTCGGACATCAAAGTGTGTCATAATGTCGCGCCGCCAAGGGCGGGAAGGTCGTAAACTACTGTTTTTCGGCCTTTGCCAGGTAGAAGAAGCCATTATATATCGCTTCTTACGCTTGTAGGAAGAAAGGCCCTGCCTATAATATGGCACGGAACTAGGGTTGGGACTCTAAATCCTGTTGTTTGTTCCTTGAAGGGCAAAAAACGTCGGCAAGAAAGATCTCATGCCGGCGCTGATACTGTTCTTGCAAGGGCCAATCCCGGGTTATGGCCTTTCAGGCGTAACAGGATAAGCGCAGCGATGTACCAGCCGTTTATCCTGGGTGTGCATGTTTAACTGCAATAACGGTTATTTCGTAAAGCGGCCCTTTCCTGATGCAGGTATGCGTTTTGAATCGTCGCCAACGATATTCCGGGTGCGAAAGTCATGTACGGCATCCTTATAAAAGTAACAGCCTGGCCTGCCTTTATAATGTGGCAGGCGCTTTCGGTTCGCTGTCTACTGCTATTTGGGCGCGTAGGGGCAGGGGGAGGTAACCTCTGTAAAAGGCATGAGGTCTCAGTGAAAGTGAGTTGATCGTGCAGGCCGTTCAAGAGAGTGTGAGATGAGAAAATCGAGCTACCCTGACTTTTTTAAAAAGTTGGCCCTGTTAGCAGGCACGGCCGCGCTGTTGAGCGGGTGTGACTCGGCCATCCTTGATCCCAAGGGGCCAATAGGTGTCGAACAAAGAAACCTTATTGTCATAGCTGTATTGCTGATGCTGATAGTGGTTATCCCCGCTATCGTGATGACAGTTCTTTTTGCGTGGAAGTATCGTGCCTCCAACAAGGATGCTACGTATTCCCCCAACTGGTCTCATTCGAACAAGATCGAGGCGGTGGTCTGGGGCATTCCGTGCGTCATTATCCTTGTGCTGGCAACGATCACATGGAAGACCTCGCACTCTCTGGACCCGTTCAAGGCACTGGAAGGCTACGATGAGGAGCCGTTGACCATTGAAGTGGTGGCTCTGGACTGGAAGTGGCTCTTCATTTATCCGGAACAGCAGATTGCTACTGTCAACGAGGTTGCCTTCCCGGCCAATGTCCCTATCGAGTTTCAGGTTACCTCCGACACGGTCATGAACTCGTTCTTCATTCCGCATCTGGGATCGCAGATCTATGCCATGGCCGGTATGCAGACCGAGGTCAACCTGCTGGCCAGCGAGCCGGGTGATTACCCCGGGATCTCGGCACAGTACAGCGGCTCCGGTTTTTCCGGCATGAAATTCAATGCCCGGGCGCTCGATTCCCGAGAGCAGTTCCAGGCATGGGTCAATCAGGTTCAGCAATCGCCGAAGCAGCTGAATCAATCCGCTTACGACAAACTGGCCAAACCTAGCGAGGATGCACCCGTAGAGTACTATTCAACCGTTATTCCCAATCTGTTTACCAGCATCATCCATAAATACATGGGTGGGGCGATGCAGGCTGGCAGCGGTCACGAAGGTATGCAACATCACGGTGCCGAGGAGTGAACATGTTCGGAAAACTGACGCTTGAAGCGATCCCCTATCATGAGCCCATCATCATGGGCGCCATGGGGTTTATCGTGCTTGGTGGTCTTGCCCTGGTGGCAGCCATTACCTATTTTCGAAAGTGGGGTTACCTGTGGCATGAGTGGCTGACGTCTGTCGACCACAAGCGCCTGGGCGTGATGTACATCATTGTTGCCATGGTCATGCTGCTGCGTGGCTTCTCCGATGCGATCATGATGCGTACCCAGCAGGCGATCGCAACGGGTGGTGCCGAAGGGTATCTGCCGCCACACCATTACGATCAGATCTTCACTGCTCACGGCGTCATCATGATCTTCTTCATGGCCATGCCGTTCATGATTGGTCTGATGAACATCGTGGTGCCTCTTCAGATCGGTGCGCGCGATGTCGCGTTTCCGTTCCTGAACTCCCTTAGCTTCTGGCTGTTCTTTGCAGGGGTCGTGCTTGTCAACCTGTCTCTGGGTGTGGGCGAGTTCGCGAAAACCGGCTGGCTGGCCTATCCGCCACTTTCCGGCATCAAGTTCAGTCCGGGCGTCGGGGTTGATTACTATATCTGGAGTCTGCAGATATCAGGTATCGGTACCCTGCTGACAGGCGTTAACTTCTTCATCACCATCCTCAAGATGCGTGCGCCCGGCATGTCATTGATGAAAATGCCGATCTTCACCTGGACGGCACTCATCACCAACATCCTGATCATGGCTGCCTTCCCGATCCTGACCGCTACACTGGGTCTGCTGACGCTTGACCGTTATCTTGGTATGCACTTCTTTACCAATGATCTCGGCGGCAACATGATGATGTACGTCAACCTGATCTGGGCATGGGGTCACCCCGAGGTTTATATCCTTGTCCTGCCGGCCTTCGGTATTTTCTCCGAAGTGACAGCAACGTTCAGCAGCAAGCGTCTTTTCGGTTATACCTCCATGGTATACGCCACAGCAGCGATCGGTTTCCTGTCCTTCATTGTGTGGTTGCACCACTTCTTCACCATGGGCGCCGGCGGTAACGTCAACGCGTTCTTCGGAATCGCGACAATGGTTATCTCGATCCCGACTGGCGTGAAGATCTTCAACTGGCTGTTCACGATGTATCAGGGGCGTGTCAGATTCACCACGCCAATCCTCTGGACGCTGGGCTTTTTGGTGACCTTTACCATCGGTGGCATGACAGGGGTGCTGCTGGCTGTACCGGGCGCTGACTTTGTCCTGCACAACAGCCTGTTCCTGATTGCTCACTTTCATAACGTTATTATCGGTGGCGTGGTCTTTGGTTATATTGCCGGCTTTGTCTACTGGTTCCCGAAAGCCTTTGGCTTCACGCTCAATGAGCGTATCGGCAAGTATTCCTTCTGGTGCTGGCTCGTCGGGTTCTATCTGGCCTTCATGCCGCTTTATGTTCTGGGCTTCATGGGTATGACTCGCCGTCTGAACCACTATGACAACCCGGAATGGCAGGCGTACCTGATCGTTGCAGCAATCGGTGCCGTGGTTATTGCCTTTGGTATTTTCTTCCAGCTGCTGCAGATCGTTGTCAGTATCAGGCAGCGCGACAAGAATCGTGATGTCACGGGCGATCCGTGGGGTGGCCGTACGCTTGAATGGTCCACTTCTTCACCCCCCCCGTTCTATAACTTCGCGCATACGCCTGTTATCAAGGAACGCGACGCTTTCTGGGACATGAAGGAAAACAAGGATGCCTACAGCAAGCCGAAGGGTTTCCAGAAAATACATATGCCCAAGAATACCGCTGCCGGCCTGATTATCAGCGCTTTCAGCCTGGTGATGGGGTTTGCATTGATCTGGCATATCTGGTGGTTGGCTATTGTTGGACTCGCGGGCGGTCTGGTGGCTGTACTTGCTCGCATGTTCAATGAAGATATTGATTACTACGTGCCGGCTGAAGAAGTAGAGCGTATCGAGTCCGAGCATCTCAAAAACATGGCAAATCAGGCGTGAACTATGTCGACTGAAGCTTTGAATCAACATGACGCTCATGCCTCCGGGCATGAGCACGAGCACCACGATGCATCAGATGCCAAGGTTCTGGGTTTCTGGGTCTATCTAATGACCGACTGCATCCTGTTTGCCACTGTTTTTGCTACCTTTGCAGTGCTGGCAAACAGCTATGCAGGTGGCCCGACGGGCGCAGATATCTTCGAGCTGCCATTTGTGCTGGTCGAAACCATGATTCTTCTGGTAAGTAGTTTTACCTTTGGCATGGCATCCATTGCCTCCCACAAGGGTGACTCTGCACCAGTGCTGCGCTGGCTGGCTATTACAGCCCTGCTGGGCCTTTCTTTCATTATCATGGAAATCTATGAGTTTCATCATCTGATTGTTGAAGGGTATGGACCGGATCGCAGTGCCTTCCTGTCGGCCTTCTTTACTCTGGTGGGTACCCATGGACTTCACGTGACCTGTGGTTTGATCTGGCTCGTGGTCATGATGGTGCAAATCAAGAAAAATGGCCTGAATACTGCCAACAACACTCGGATGATGAATCTGAGTCTGTTCTGGCACTTCCTGGATATTATCTGGATTTTTGTATTCACCGTTGTCTATCTGCTGGGGACGTTGTAATGGCACATTCAGAGCATACAACACATGGTGGCGCCAGCCATGGGACGGTCAAGTCCTACATCGTCGGGTTTGTGCTGTCAGTCATCCTGACAGTCATTCCCTTCTGGATGGTGATGAGTGGTTCGTTCTCAAAGGCCACTACAGCAATCAGTATCTTTGTGCTGGCCTTCATTCAATTGTTTGTGCACCTGGTTTACTTCCTGCACATGAATCGTTCTTCGGAACAGCAATGGAATGTAATGGCGTTCATCTACACACTTATCATGGTTGTCATTCTGGTCATCGGGTCGCTCTGGATCATGTTGAACCTTAATTTCAACATGATGGTGCGCTGAGAAGCCTTTGACTGAATGTTTAAAAACTATGTTCAGATAACGAAGCCGGGCATTATCTTTGGCAATTTGATATCTGTAACAGGGGGCTTTTTCCTGGCTTCTCAAGGAAGCCCGGATTGGCCCCTTTTTATCGCGACCCTGTTGGGCGTATCACTGGTGATCGCTTCGGGTTGCGTTATCAACAACTATGTTGATAGAGATATTGATTGTCGGATGGAGCGTACGGAAAAGCGGGTCCTTGTTCAGGGGCTCATTTCCCCGCAGATATGTCTTCCCTATGCCGCTGGCCTTGGGTTGGCGGGAGTATGGTTGCTGTGGGCATTTGCCAACGCTGTAGCCGTCATATTCGCCTTCCTTGGATTCTTCGTTTACGTCGTTCTTTATACGCTGTGGCTCAAGCGTGGCTCCGTGCACGGTACGCTGGTTGGTAGTATCTCGGGGGCCTGTCCGCCGGTCATCGGATATTGCGCCGTATCGGGTCAGTTTGATGTTGCCGCTTTCTGCTTGCTGGTTATTTTCAGCCTGTGGCAGATGCCCCATTCCTATGCGATCGGCATCTTCCGGTATGATGATTACGCTTCTGCCTCCATCCCGGTGCTTCCGGTTCACGGTGGTGTTGCAAAGGCCAAGCGTCACATCACGGCTTACATTGTGGCTTTCTGGATATCCGCACTGTCCCTGACATGGTTTGGGTATACCGGCTGGCTTTATTTTATTGTCGCGTTCGTTCTTGGGGCTTACTGGCTTTACCTGGCGGTATGCCCCAAAGCCGCAACAAATGATAAACAGTGGGCAAAACGACTGTTTTTCTTTTCCATTATTATTGTGATGGTGCTGAGCCTGGCCATGGGGGTCGACTATACGTCGCACTGATGCCTGCATGAGCCTGCATGGATGACCCGGATACTGATTGTATTCGGGTTTTTTTATACCTCCAGTATGAAAGTGGTTGTCAGGCGGCAAAAGAAGTCTTACTTTATATAAGGTTATTGTGTGAAGTGATAATCACAGTGCCTGGTTTTTGTTACCAGGTCTTTGTGAAAGAAGATGGAAGACGCTTACGGTGTCTTCCAGAACGACTCGTTGTTATGTGTCATGATGACGCACTTGTTTTCCTTTGCCCTTCGCTTGGCCTATGTTCTCTCCTGACCGTACTAACACCCTGCGGGGGAGAGATGACTTATGCTTGGATTGGAGGCTCTGGACCTGGCGCGATTTCAATTCGCGTTCACGGTCTCTTTTCATATTATATTCCCGGCATTTTCCATCGGTCTGGCCAGTTATTTGATGGTACTGGAAGGCTTGTGGCTGAAAACCGGTAAAGAGGTTTACCACAATCTTTATCGCTTCTGGATCCGTATTTTTGCTGTGGCATTCGGGCTTGGGGTTGTCTCCGGTGTCGTCATGGCTTACGAGTTCGGTACCAACTGGAGCGGTTTTGCGGAAAAGGCCGGCGATATAACCGGAGTCCTGCTTACCTATGAAGTACTGACCGCCTTTTTCCTCGAGGCCGGCTTTTTGGGCATCATGTTGTTTGGTGAGTCCCGGGTCAGCAAGCGCCTTCATTTCTTTGCAACCTGCATGGTGGCTATCGGCACCTTGATTTCAGCGACGTGGATTCTTGCATCCAACAGCTGGATGCAGACGCCTGCAGGGTTTGAAATAATCGATGGCCGTTTCGAGCCTGTCAGCTGGCTGCAGATTATTTTCAATCCGTCCTTCCCTTATCGCTTGCTCCATATGGTGCTTGCTGCCTTTATTTCTGTCAGCTTTCTGGTTGGCGGAGTGGGTGGATATCACCTGCTGCGTGACCGGACGGATCCGGCCGCGCGCAAGATGTTTTCCATGGCCATGTGGATGGCGGTGGTTGCTTTGCCTATCCAGATCATGGTCGGGGATGCGCATGGGTTGAATACGCTTGAGCACCAACCGGCCAAGCTGGCAGCCATGGAGGGTTACTGGGGGCCACAGCCGGGTGAAACAGGGGTGCCTCTTACCCTGTTTGGTATGCCCGACATGGATTCGGCAACGACCCATTACGCCCTTGAAGTACCAAATGTGGCCAGTCTTTATCTAACGCACTCATTACACGGCGAGATTCGTGGGTTGAAGAGTTTTCCGCGTGACGAGTGGCCGGATGTTCCCCTCGTCTTCTGGTCGTTTCGAATAATGGTTGGTCTGGGAGTGGCGATGCTTGGCATGGGGGTGCTGGGCCTGTTCCTGCGTTGGCGCCACAAGTTGTATGAGAGCCGCTGGTTCCATCGTTTGACCGTCTACACGTTGCCGGCAGGCTTTATTGCACTGGTGGCCGGATGGGTTACTACGGAAGGTGGGCGTCAGCCCTGGGTCATCTATGGCCTGATGCGTACCGTGGATGCTGCATCTCCACTCCATGTAGGTAGCGTTGCTGCCAGTTTGAGCGGCTTTGTAGTGGTTTATGCGATTATCTTTGGCATTGGTGTGTATTACATCACGAAGCTGGTGCGTATGGAGCCGATGGGGGCAATCCCTGAAGGTGGTCCGGGACACGAGCGTCAGCCCAAGCGCCCATTCTCGGCGGTGGAGCATGATCTTGATGATACAGAGGAGCGCCACTCATGAGCTTTGAGTTCGACCTGCCGGTAATCTGGCTTTTTTTGATCGGCTTTGCCATCGCGATGTACGTGGTAATGGATGGTTTCAGTCTGGGTGTCGGTATTCTGTTTCCATTCGTGAAGCCTGACGATCACCGGGATGTGATGATGAATTCGGTGGCGCCGGTCTGGGATGGTAACCAGACCTGGATGATTCTTGGTGGCGCGGGGCTCTACGGAGCCTTTCCACTGGCTTATGCCGTTTATCTTCCAGCCATGTATCTGCCTTTGATATTGATGGTGCTGGCGTTGATATTTCGGGGAATTGCGTTTGAGTTTCGGTTCAAATCGACACGGTCCCGGCCGTTTTTTGACGCTGTTTTCAGCGGCGGCTCGATGATAGCCACCTTCTCCCAGGGGGTGGTGCTCGGCGGCATCATTCAGGGGGTCAATGTGGTGGATCGCCAGTATTCAGGTGGAGCATTTGACTGGCTTTCTCCCTTCTCCATGTTTACCGGTCTGGCGCTGGTGCTCGGGTACGGGCTTCTGGGCGCATCATGGTTGATCGTCAAGACGGAAGGGGGGCTGCAGCGCCGCTTCTATTATCTGGCTCGTCCTTTTGCCATCCTGCTGGCCGTTGCCATGGCAGTGGTGTCCATATGGACCCCATTGGCCAACTCACGGATATTTGATATCTGGTTTACGATGCCCAACATGCTGTGGCTTGCCGTAATGCCGATTCTGTTTCTGCTGCTGGTGTACAGCATCATCAAGGGAATCATCGAGCGTCATGAGCGGCTCATATTCGTCAAGAGTATTGCCTTGTTCGTACTGGGGCTTGTTGGTCTGGTCATTAGTTTCTTCCCGTTGATCATTCCGCCTTCAATTACGGTATGGGAGGCGGCATCTTCATCCAAGAGTCAGAGCTTTTTGATCGTGGGTTACTGTGTGCTGATTCCCGTGATCATGGCGTATACCTTTTACAGCTATAGGGTCTTTCGCGGAAAGGTACGTATTGGTGAGGGCTACCATCATTGATGGTTTCAGGTGGTGATAATAAAGGGGCGCAATCAGCGCCCCTTTTTTTGTTTTCGCCATTTAGCATGGCTTTTGGCTAGAATGGCGGTTTTACCGAAACAGGTTTGGCCCAATGACCACGCGTGAACTGCTTCGTCTGTTGTGCGATGGGCAATACCACTCCGGAGAAGAGCTGGGAGAGCGCTTCGGTGTGTCGCGTACAGCTATCTGGAAACATTTGAAAAAGCTGGAGCAGCAAGGCATTCCTCTGGAGGCCGTTCGTGGGCGGGGGTATCGCGTATCCAGCAGTGCCAGCCCCCTCGAGGGTGCTGCGATCGTCAACGAGCTGGATCGAGACGCCAGGCGCCTATTGTCCCGTTTGTTTGTGGAAGAATCGATTCCGTCGACCAATGCGCTGTTGCTTGATCGTTTTACCCAGGGTGCCGGGCATGCAGAGGTGGCGCTGGCTGAAGTGCAGACTGCTGGCCGAGGCCGGCGGGGAAGGGCATGGAGCAGTCGCTGGGGGCAGGGTATTTATTTATCACTGGGCTGGCGGTTTAGTTGTGGTGTGGCTTCGCTTGAAGGATTAAGCCTTGCCATCGGTGTGGCCATTGCCGAGGTGTTGAGAGAGATTGGTGTGCCGGCCGAGCTCAAATGGCCCAACGATATTCTGATCAGCTGCCAGGGAGAGTATCGCAAGCTGGGGGGTATTCTGGTCGAAATACGGGGGGATGTTGAAGGGCCCTGTGATGTGGTGGCTGGGATAGGGCTAAATATGGACAAGCCTGATCTGTCCACGATCGAGTCCGTGCAGCCGGTAGCCGGGATCAGGCAATACAATGAGGCGCTGGGTCGTAATGTGCTCGTGGCTGCTCTGTTGAATCGACTTCTGGTCATGATGCCCTTGTTTGCCCAGGAAGGCTTTGCTGCATGGCAGCCGCGCTGGAATGAGTGGCACGCGTTCGCAGGTCGGCGCGTGACCATTCATCAGGGGGAGCATCAACGTCAGGGAGTGGCGGGAAGTGTGGATGGGTCCGGCCGGCTGGAGGTGGCCGTCGAGGGTCAGTCCGAGTGGCTTATGGGAGGGGAGATCAGCGTGCGAGATACGCCATGATTCTTGATCTGGATATTGGTAATACGCTGTCAAAGTGGCGCCTGAAGGATCCCCTGTCCAGTGAAATTCGCTCGCGGGGTGCAGTGTGGACGCGTGATCAATGGCAGCCTGGAGCAGATATACCTGATCTTAATGTGATTGAACGCGTCAGAATATCCAGTGTGGCACACAGTGATGTTCTGCGTGAAACCGTCTCCCTGTTGCGAAGGCGAGTTCCCACCGTTCATGTGGCACGGCCTGCTGCCGAGGCAGCAGGCGTGACATGCGGCTACGATGTGCCGGCGCGGCTGGGAGTGGATCGGTGGCTGGGGGCGTTGTCCGGGTACCAGTTGACTGGCGGATGTTGTGTAGTGGATTGCGGTAGCGCGATCACGATTGATTTTGTACTTCCCGGTGGGCAGCACCTGGGAGGGTATATCATTCCTGGTCTACGGCTCATGAAAGAAAGCCTGAAGCTCGGGACGCGACATGTTCGCATTGACCCTGAGGTTGAGGTGGCACGCCTTCATGCGCCAGGCCGTAATACTACGGATGCGGTCAATCATGGCGTCTTCATGGCGGCTGTCAGTGCTATTCATCGCATTTATTGCGATGTTTGTGATGAGCAGGGGGTTGCTCTGCCATTGCTATTGACCGGAGGGGATGCGCGCGTTGTGTCGGCCGCACTGTCCGTGCCTCATGGGCTTTGGCCCGATATGGTATATGGCGGGCTGGAAGTGCTTTATCCCATGACCAGTGCCGAGCGGGCGGGTCGCATGAGTGGTGCACCGGCAGTGCCGAGCGTTCCTCCCCTTGAAAAAATTCGAGCAGGGGTTGCTTTCTCCACGCTGCTTTGACACAATTCGCCGCGTCTTGAGGTGAGCCCTTCGCGCTGTGCAAGCAGTTGATATAAAAAGGGTTGACAACGCATTAATTTGATTTAAAATGCGTCGCCAGTTGGAGGGGTTCCCGAGTGGTCAAAGGGAGCAGACTGTAAATCTGCCGCGAGAGCTTCGAAGGTTCGAATCCTTCCCCCTCCACCATTTAGTCAGCAGGTTTTGCCTATTGGGCAAGATTGGATAGGCGGGCATAGTTCAATGGTAGAACCTCAGCCTTCCAAGCTGATGATGCGGGTTCGATCCCCGCTGCCCGCTCCAGATAGGCTCATGTAGCTCAGGGGTAGAGCACACCCTTGGTAAGGGTGAGGTCGACGGTTCAATTCCGTCCATGAGCTCCATAAGTCGCCATGATTTATGGGTATTCCTGTCAAAGTTTTGCTTTTTGGGGTTGTTAATAGTGTGGCTATCGGATAACATATCGGCCGCACTTTTTGTGCACCTTAAAGCAATATAGATAGGCCAGTAGCTCAATTGGCAGAGCAGCGGTCTCCAAAACCGCAGGTTGGGGGTTCGATTCCCTCCTGGCCTGCCACTCTTGAAAGCAAGAGTAGGCACTTCCTGTATATGTTCCAATGTGAATTGATCGGCTGTCGCACGCCCTGGGGAGTTTTTCCATGAGTCAAGAGGCTGAGGTGCAAGAGTCGCGCCACGATGTATTCAAGTGGGCGGTTGTTGTAGTCCTTGTGGCAGCTGTTGTTATCGGGAATTCCTATTTTTCTGATCAGGCTATTCTGTACCGCGTGCTGGGTATAACCGCGCTCGGTCTGATGGCTGTGTTCGTGGCTCTGTTGACCAAACAGGGGCGCGAGCTTTCAGCGCTTGCGAAAAATTCCCGCAAGGAGATTCAGCGTGTTGTCTGGCCTACTCGGCAAGAGACGTTCCAGACCACGGCTATTGTGCTTGCCGCGGTATTGCTGGTCGGGCTGGTGTTGTGGTTGATCGACACCTTCTTCGGTTGGGCGGTATCGGGAATCATTGGTTAGGAGGCTTCATGGCTAAGCGCTGGTACGTCGTTCACGCTTATTCCGGTTTTGAGAAATATGTAATGCGCGCCCTTAAAGAGCGCGTTCGCATGTATGAGGTGGAGGATCTCTTCGGTGAGATTCTGGTGCCTACTGAAGAAGTCGTCGAAATGCGTGACGGCAAGCGTCGCAAGAGCGAGCGCAAGTTTTATCCCGGTTATGTCCTTGTTGAAATGGACATGAACGATCAGACCTGGCACCTCGTTAATGAGACGCCACGTGTCATGGGTTTCATCGGCGGTACGCCGGAGAAGCCTGCTCCCATTACGCCGCGTGAAGCAGATGCGATTCTGCAGCGCGTTCAGGACGGTAATGACAGTCCTCGTCCGAAAACCATGTTTGACGCCGGTGAGACCGTTCGTGTGACCGATGGTCCCTTCGCGGATTTCAATGGTGTGGTCGAGGAAGTCAATTACGAGAAAAGCCGTCTTCAGGTAAGCGTATTGATTTTCGGGCGTTCAACGCCGGTAGAACTGGAGTTTTCTCAGGTCGAGAAAGACTGAGATTGCTCAAGCGTCTGTCCTGATGGGGCAGGCACCTAGGGGAGCCTTTTTGAGGCGCTACCACCCAACTGGAGGCCAACATGGCGAAGAAAGTCCAAGCATATATCAAGCTGCAGGTTGCAGCCGGCAAGGCTAACCCGAGTCCGCCCGTAGGTCCGGCTCTGGGTCAGCACGGTGTCAACATCATGGAGTTCTGCAAGGCGTTCAACGCTGAGACGCAGAACCTTGAAGTCGGCCTGCCGACGCCTGTAGTCATTACGGTTTATTCTGATCGTAGTTTCACGTTCGTTACCAAGACCCCGCCGGCGGCCGTTCTGCTCAAGAAGGCAGCAGGTATCAAGTCTGGTTCCGGCGTTCCGAACAAGACCAAGGTCGGTACCGTGACGCGTGAGCAGCTCGAAGAAATTGCTCGTGCCAAGGAACCTGATCTGACAGCTGCTGATCTTGATGCTGCTGTACGTACCATCGCTGGTAGTGCCCGTAGTATGGGTCTGAACGTGGAGGGGCTCTGAGATGGCTAAACTGAGTAAGCGCGTCAAGTCAATCCGCGAGAAAGTGGACCCGGCCAAAACGTACACCATTGAAGAAGCCGTTACTCTTCTGAGTGAGCTGTCTTCCGTGAAGTTCAAGGAATCGGTCGAAGTGGCTGTCAACCTTGGCGTTGATCCGCGTAAATCCGATCAGGTTGTTCGTGGCGCCACCGTCATGCCCAACGGTACAGGCAACGATGTTCGCGTCGCTGTTTTCGCCCAGGGTGCTGCGGCAGATGCAGCTAAAGAAGCTGGTGCAGACATCGTTGGCATGGAAGAGCTTGCCGATGACATCAAAAAGGGCAACATGGACTTTGATGTTGTTGTTGCCGCTCCTGATGCCATGCGTGTTGTTGGTCAGCTGGGTCAGATTCTCGGTCCGCGCGGCCTGATGCCAAACCCGAAGGTGGGTACGGTTACTCCTGATGTCGCCACGGCTGTCAAGAATGCCAAGGCTGGTCAGGTGCGTTTCCGTACAGACAAGAACGGCATCATTCACGCCGGTATCGGTAAGGTCGATTTCAGTGCTGCTGATATTCAGGGTAACCTGGATGCGCTGGTTGCCGAGCTCAAGAAGCTCAAGCCCAGCACGTCGAAGGGTGTTTACCTTAAGAAGGTCTCCCTGTCCTCGACGATGGGTCCCGGCCTTACAATTGATCATTCCTCCTGGGCGTAAATCCGGGCTGGAAGAACCTTTGCGGTCCCCGTATTCCGTGCGGGGTGCCGTCAAAGACCGCAGGTGCCAAGGCTTAATGTGCTGAGCATGCCTGCGCAGATGGTGCCAGTGTTCTGCACTGACCATCATTCATACTTCACCGGCTGTATCAGGTGGAGATAGATGGTAACCCTGCCGTCCGATTTACAGGACGGGTACGAAGGAGTGAAGAAAGTGCCATTAGGTCTCGAAGACAAAAAGGCAATTGTTGCTGAAGTCAGCGAAACCGCCAGCGCTGCGCTCTCCGTCGTTGTTGCCGACTCTCGTGGTGTTACTGTAAGCGCGATGACTGATCTGCGCAAACAGGCCCGCGACAATGGTGTCCAGTTGCGTGTTGTTCGTAACACCCTGGCCCGCCGTGCTCTTTCAGGTTCTACCTATGAATGCCTCAATGAGTCATTTGTTGGTCCTACCCTGCTGGCTTTCTCCATGGAACACCCGGGCGCTGGCGCTCGCTTGTTCAAGGAATTTGCCAAGAAGCAGCCGGCTTTTGAAGTCAAGGCAATGGCGTACGAAGGCGAATTCATCGCCGCATCTGATATCGATCGTCTGGCTACCCTGCCGACTTACGACGAAGCGATTGCAAAACTGATGTCGGTAATGAAGGAAGCATCTGCTGGCAAGCTGGTTCGTACTTTGGCTGCGCTGCGTGATCAAAAGGAAGAAGCTGCTGCCTGATGGCAGGCATTTACCTTCTGACGCAGTGTGACCATTCATTCGTTAGAGCACACGATGCTCCGCAAAGATTTAGGATTAGAGAATCATGGCATTGAACAAAGAAGACATCATCAACGCAGTTGCTGAAATGTCTGTCATGGAAGTTGTCGAACTGATCGAAGCAATGGAAGAGAAGTTCGGCGTATCTGCAGCAGCTGCTGTAGCTGCAGGTCCGGCGGCGGCTGAGGCTGCTGTTGAAGAACAGACCGAATTTGACCTCGTTCTGACCAGCGCTGGCGAGAAGAAAGTCAACGTCATCAAGGTTGTTCGTGAAATCACCGGTCTTGGCCTGAAAGAAGCCAAGGGTGCTGTCGACGGCGCACCGGCTACCATCAAGGAAGCCATGTCCAAGGACGACGCCGAAGCAGCCAAGAAGAAGCTTGAAGAAGCAGGCGCTTCCGTGGAACTCAAGTAATCCTCGTGGTTACAGCGTTGCACGCTGCTTAAGCGTCTACGGCTGGTGGCGGAACTCCGCCGCCAGCCTTTTTCTGTTGTTACCCGACAAACTCAAGCGTCAACTAACGTTATAGTGTGGGTTGTCGGACGAATCTCTCAACGGCGAGCACATGGCTTGCCGTTGGCGCCTGACAGGTAGGGTCCTGTCGCGGCGTGCCGACCGTGCCGGTCACTCATGGTGAACAAGCTGGGGAATACAGATGGCTTACTCATACACTGAGAAAAAACGCATCCGCAAGGATTTTGGCAAACTGCCGCAAGTGATGGATGTGCCTTACTTGCTGGCCATCCAGCTTGACTCCTATCACGATTTCCTTCAGCAGGAAATGACGCCTGAGCAGCGTCGTGATATCGGTCTGCATGCCGCTTTCCATTCGGTGTTTCCGATCGAGAGTTTTTCAGGCAATGCAGCCCTGGAGTACGTCAGTTATCGTTTCGGGACACCTGCCTTTGATGTCAAGGAATGTCAGCAGCGTGGCGTAACATATTCAGCGCCGTTGCGGGTCAAGGTTCGCCTGATCATTTACGATAAGGAATCATCGAACAAGGCGATCAAGGACATCAAGGAGCAGGAAGTCTATATGGGGGAAATCCCCCTTATGACGGAAAACGGTACTTTCGTTGTCAATGGCACCGAGCGGGTAATCGTTTCTCAGCTGCACAGAAGCCCTGGCGTCTTTTTTGATCACGACAAGGGCAAAAGCCACTCCTCCGGGAAGCTTTTGTACTCTGCACGGGTTATTCCGTACCGTGGTTCCTGGCTCGATTTCGAGTTTGATCCCAAGGATAACGTCTTTGTTCGTATTGACCGTCGCCGCAAACTGCCGGCGAGCGTGTTGCTGCGTGCTCTGGGCTTCTCCTCTGAAGAAATTCTTGATCGTTTCTTCGATACGACCGTTTATAACATTGAAAAATCCGGTTTCTCTGTCGAGCTGGTTCCTGCGCGTCTGCGCGGTGAGACTGCCAGCTTTGACATTCGCGACAACGAAGGTGGGTTGATCGTCGAAGAAGGGCGCCGTATTACACAAAAACATATCCGTCAGCTCGAGAAGGCCGGCATTGACCGCCTTGACGTGCCGATGGAATACCTCTTTGGCAAGACGCTTGCCAAGGATCAGGTTGACCCGAACACCGGTGAGCTGATCACCGAGTGTAATGTCGAGTTGACTCCGGAGCTGCTTGAAAAAATCGGGCAGGCCGGTATTACACGCTTTGAAGTCCTGTATACCAATGATCTGGATACCGGGGCGTTCATCTCCGACACGCTCAAGATCGATACTACCAGCTCGCAGCTTGAAGCACTGGTCGAGATTTATCGCATGATGCGTCCGGGCGAGCCGCCGACCAAGGATGCGGCTGAAACCCTGTTCAATAACCTGTTCTTCTCGGCAGATCGCTACGACCTGTCCGGAGTCGGTCGGATGAAATTCAACCGTCGTCTGCGCCGTGAGGGCGACGAAGGTGAAGGCATTCTGACTCATGAAGACATTGTCGATGTATTGCGTGAGCTGATCAGCATTCGTAACGGCGTGGGTGAAGTCGATGATATCGACCACCTGGGTAACCGTCGTATTCGTAGTGTTGGTGAAATGGCCGAAAACCAGTTCCGCGTTGGCTTGGTGCGTGTCGAGCGTGCAGTGCGTGAGCGCCTTTCCATGGCGGAAAGTGAAGGCTTGATGCCGCAGGATCTGATCAATGCCAAGCCGGTTGCCGCAGCCGTCAAGGAATTTTTCGGTTCCAGTCAGCTGTCCCAGTTCATGGATCAGAACAACCCGCTGTCGGAAGTGACGCACAAGCGTCGTGTTTCCGCGCTTGGGCCGGGTGGTCTGACACGTGAGCGTGCCGGCTTTGAAGTGCGTGACGTACATGCAACGCACTATGGTCGCCTGTGCCCGATCGAGACGCCTGAAGGTCCGAACATCGGCCTGATCAACTCTCTGGCGACCTACGCGCGCACCAACAGCTATGGTTTCCTCGAGACAACCTATCGCAAGGTCATTGACCGCAAGGTGACCGATGATGTCGTAAACCTGTCTGCGATTGAAGAAGGCGACTTCATCATCGCTCAGGCATCTGCCACGGTAGATGAGCAGGGTAACCTGATCGATGACCTGGTTCAGGTACGTCACAAGGGTGAAACAACCTTCATGACACCTGACAAGGTGACACTGATGGACGTATCGCCGCGGCAGGTTGTTTCCGTTGCTGCTGCACTTATTCCGTTCCTTGAACACGATGATGCCAACCGCGCCCTGATGGGCTCGAACATGCAGCGTCAGGCTGTTCCGACACTGAAGGCTGAAAAGCCGTTGGTGGGCACGGGCATGGAGCGTTTCGTGGCACGTGACTCCGGCGTATGTGCCGTGGCGCGTCGTGGTGGCGTAGTGGACTCCGTGGATGCCAAGCGTATCGTCATTCGTGTCAACGAAGATGAGATCATTGGTGGTGAAGCGGGTGTGGATATCTACAACCTCACCAAGTATGTGCGTTCCAACCAGAATACCTGCATGAATCAGCGTCCGATCGTGCGCCCGGGTCATCAGGTCTCCGTGGGTGATATTCTGGCGGATGGCCCTTCTGTCGACATGGGCGATCTTGCCCTGGGCCAGAACATGCGCCTGGCTTTCATGCCGTGGAACGGATACAACTTCGAGGATTCCATCCTCATTTCCGAGCGGGTTGTGGAAGAAGATCGCTTTACCACGATTCATATCCAGGAGCTGACCTGCGTTTCCCGTGATACGAAGCTTGGATCCGAGGAAATCTCGGCGGACATTCCCAATGTGGGCGAGTCTGCACTTTCCAAGCTGGATGATTCGGGGATCGTATATATCGGTGCCGAAATTCATCCGGGCGATATCCTGGTGGGTAAGGTCACGCCGAAAGGTGAGACTCAGCTGACACCTGAGGAAAAACTTCTGCGGGCCATCTTTGGCGAGAAGGCTTCCGATGTGAAGGATACGTCCCTGCGTGCCTCTACCGGCATGAAGGGCACGGTTATCGACGTTCAGGTTTTCACGCGCGACGGGGTCGAGAAGGATACTCGTGCACTGGCCATCGAGCAGATGCAGCTTGATGAGGTGCGCAAGGACCTTCAGGAAACCTATCGTATTGCTGAAGATGCCACGTTCGAGCGTCTGCAGCGCACCCTGTGTGGCCAGCCGGTCAATGGTGGTCCTCGCCTGAGCAAGGGCGACATCATTGATGACGAGTACATGAACGAGTTGCCGCGTCAGCAGTGGTTCAAGCTGCGGATGCAGGACGAGTCTCTCAATGAGCTGCTGGCTCAGGCTGATGAACAGCTTCAGAATCGTCGCAAGGAAATGGACGAGCGCTTCGAAGACAAGAAGCGCAAGCTGACCCAGGGTGATGATCTGGCGCCGGGCGTTCTCAAGATCGTCAAGGTCTATCTTGCAGTGCGTCGTCGCATTCAGCCGGGTGACAAGATGGCTGGTCGTCACGGTAACAAGGGTGTTATCTCCGCGATCATGCCGGTGGAAGACATGCCGTTCGACGAGACCGGTATGCCGGTGGACGTGGTGCTTAACCCGCTGGGTGTACCGTCGCGAATGAACGTCGGTCAGATCCTTGAAACGCACCTTGGTCTTGCAGCGTGGGGTCTGGGCGAAAAGATCAACCGTATGCTTCGTGATGCGCGTGAGCAGCAGCTCAGCGAGATTCGTGCATTCCTTGGGCGCGTGTACAACGAAAGTGGTGGCCGTCAGGAAACCCTCGATGAACTCGACGATAACGACATCATCGAGCTGGCCCGCAATCTGTCCAAGGGTGTGCCGATTGCCACGCCGGTCTTTGATGGTGCCAAGGAGCATGAGATCAAGGGTCTGCTGAGGCTGGCTGATCTGCCGGATTCCGGCCAGATGAAGTTGTTTGACGGGCGTACCGGCGAGAAGTTTGATCGCCCTGTAACCGTGGGTTACATGTATATGCTCAAGCTCAATCACCTGGTTGATGACAAGATGCATGCTCGTTCCACTGGTTCCTACTCGCTCGTTACTCAGCAGCCGCTGGGTGGCAAGGCGCAGTTCGGTGGTCAGCGCTTCGGTGAGATGGAAGTGTGGGCGCTGGAAGCCTATGGCGCTGCCTACACTCTGCAGGAAATGCTGACAGTCAAGTCTGACGACGTCGAAGGGCGTACCAAGATGTACAAGAACATTGTTGATGGTGATCACAGCATGCAACCAGGCATGCCGGAATCCTTCAACGTTCTTGTGAAGGAAATTCGCTCGCTGGGTATTGATATCGAGCTGGAAGGCTAAGGCTTTTCTTCGATCCCTTTGTTGGTCCGCGGGAGGGGTATTACCCTCCCGCTCATGACAACTCCGCAACGGAGCCGACCCCCATGAAAGATTTGGTCAAAGTTCTCAAATCGCAGGCACAGTCCGACGAATTTGATGCCATAAAAATTACGCTGGCGTCACCGGACATGATTCGCTCGTGGTCCTACGGCGAAGTCAAAAAGCCCGAAACCATTAACTACAGGACCTTCAAGCCCGAGCGCGATGGCCTGTTCTGTGCCAAGATTTTCGGCCCTGTAAAGGATTACGAGTGCCTCTGCGGCAAGTACAAGCGCATGAAGCACCGTGGCATCATTTGTGAAAAATGTGGTGTCGAAGTTACCAAGGCCGCGGTTCGCCGCGAGCGTATGGGCCATATTGAACTGGCTAGCCCTGTCGCACATATCTGGTTTTTGAAGTCGCTGCCGTCTCGTATCGGCATGCTGCTCGACATGACCCTGCGTGATATCGAACGTGTTCTTTACTTCGAGTCCTTTGTCGTCATTGATCCAGGCATGACAACGCTTGAGCGCGGTCAGCTTCTTAACGATGAGCAGTATTTCGAGGCTCTCGAAGAATTTGGCGACGATTTCGATGCTCGTATGGGTGCCGAGGCAGTACAGGCGCTTCTGTCCGACATCGAGCTGGACGAAGAAGTGGAGCAGCTGCGTGAAGAAATTCCGCAGACCAACTCCGAAACCAAGATCAAGAAGCTTTCCAAGCGTTTGAAGCTGATGGAAGCTTTCCAGAAATCCGGTAACAAGCCGGGCTGGATGATCATGGAAGTGCTGCCGGTGCTGCCGCCGGATCTGCGTCCGCTGGTGCCGCTGGATGGCGGTCGTTTTGCGACGTCTGATCTGAACGACCTTTATCGTCGCGTGATCAACCGTAATAACCGTCTGAAGCGTCTGCTCGACCTCAATGCGCCGGATATCATCGTGCGCAACGAGAAGCGCATGCTTCAGGAGTCTGTGGATGCGCTGCTGGACAACGGCCGTCGTGGTCGTGCCATTACCGGTTCCAACAAGCGTCCTCTGAAATCCCTTGCCGACATGATCAAGGGTAAACAGGGTCGTTTCCGTCAGAACCTGTTGGGCAAGCGCGTTGACTACTCTGGCCGTTCCGTTATCACGGTTGGTCCGCAGTTGCGTCTGCATCAGTGTGGTCTGCCGAAGAAAATGGCACTTGAGCTGTTCAAGCCTTTCATCTATTCCAAGCTGCAGTCGCTGGGCCATGCGTCCACGATCAAGGCTGCGAAGAAGATGGTTGAGCGTGAAGTGCCCGAGGTCTGGGATATCCTGGCCGATGTCATTCGTGAGCATCCGGTTATGCTTAACCGTGCGCCGACGCTGCACCGGTTGGGTATCCAGGCCTTCGAGCCGCTTCTGATCGAAGGCAAGGCGATTCAGCTGCACCCGCTGGTGTGTGCGGCTTACAACGCTGACTTTGATGGTGACCAGATGGCTGTTCACGTACCGTTGACGCTGGAAGCCCAGCTGGAAGCGCGTACGCTGATGATGTCGACCAATAACGTGCTGTCACCTGCCAATGGTGAGCCGATTATCGTCCCGTCTCAGGACGTGGTGCTTGGCCTTTACTACATGACGCGCGAAAAAATCGCCGCCAGGGGTGAAGGTATGGTATTTGCCAACCTGAATGAGCTTGAGCGCGCATTCGGTACGCAAAGCGTTGAGCTGCACGCTCGCGTCAAGGTGCGCTTGACCGAGTGGCTGGCCGAAGAGGACGGTGGCGAGTTCCTGCCGGTAACTTCCATCAAGGAAACCACGGTCGGTCGAGCGCTGCTGTTCCGAATTCTGCCGAAGGGACTGTCCTTCGAACTGGTCAATCGCCCGATGAAGAAAAAGGCGATTTCCCAGTTGATCAACTCGGGCTACCGCCAGGTAGGCCTGAAGGAAACGGTCATCTTTGCTGACCAGTTGATGTATACCGGCTTCCGCCTCGCGACCTGGTCTGGTGCATCCATCGGTGTCAATGATTTCGTTATTCCCGATTCCAAGAAGGCGATCATTGAAGCTGCCGAGGAAGAGGTCAAGGAAATCGAGGCGCAGTTCTCCTCCGGTCTGGTAACTGCCGGCGAGAAGTACAACAAGGTCATCGATATCTGGTCCAAGGCCAACGACAAGGTGGCCAAGGCGATGATGACGGGTATTTCCAAGGAAACCGTGACAGATCGTGAAGGAAACGAGGTTGAGCAGGATTCCTTCAACAGTGTCTTCATCATGGCCGATTCCGGTGCACGTGGTAGTGCAGCCCAGATTCGTCAGTTGGCGGGTATGCGTGGTCTGATGGCGAAGCCGGATGGCTCCATCATCGAAACGCCGATTACTGCCAACTTCCGTGAAGGTCTGAACGTACTTCAGTACTTCATCTCGACGCACGGGGCTCGTAAGGGTCTTGCGGATACCGCACTGAAAACGGCCAACTCCGGTTATCTGACACGCCGTCTGGTAGACGTGGCACAGGATCTGGTCATTACCGAGCATGATTGCGGCACGGAAGATGGCGTAACGCTGCACCCGGTAATCGAGGGTGGTGACATCATCGTTTCTCTGGCGCAGCGTGTACTGGGTCGTGTCGTGGCGCAGGATGTTGTTGATCCCAAAAGCCAGGATGTGCTGATCCCGCGCGGTACGCTGCTGGACGAAGCATGGTGCAGTAACCTGGAAACCATGGGTGTGGACGAGATTGTTGTCCGCAGTACCATCAACTGTAATACCCGTCACGGCGTGTGCTCCAACTGCTACGGACGTGATCTGGCGCGTGGCCATCTGGTGAACGTGGGCGAGGCGGTTGGTGTTATTGCAGCCCAGTCCATCGGTGAGCCGGGTACCCAGCTGACAATGCGTACGTTCCACATCGGTGGTGCCGCTTCGCGTGCGTCCGCGGTCGACAGTGTTCAGGTCAAGCACGGTGGCAGTGTCCGCCTGCACAACATCAAGTCGGTTGAGCGTGCTGATGGCAAGCTGATCGTGGTATCGCGCTCCAGTGCTCTGGCCGTCGCCGATGACCATGGCCGTGAGCGTGAGTACTACAAGCTGCCTTATGGTGCCGAGCTTTCCGTCAAGGATTACGATCCGGTCGAGCCTGGTCAGATCGTTGCCAAATGGGATCCGCACACCCACCCGATCATCGCGGAAGTAGCCGGACGGGTGCAGTTCACGGACATGGAAGAAGGCCTGACCATGAACCGCACGGTGGATGAGATGACGGGGCTCTCCTCGATCGAGATCACCGAAAGCGGAAACCGTCCAGCAGCAGGTCGGGACAAGCGTCCAATGATCATGCTGCAGGACGCAGCGGGTGAGTCCATTTCCCTGCCAGGCTCGAATACGCCGGTTCAGTACCTGCTGCCGGGTAATGCAATCGTATCGGTGGATAACAACGCACCTATCGATGTCGGCGAAGTTGTTGCCCGTATTCCGGTTGAGGCGTCCGGTAACAAGGACATCACCGGTGGTCTACCGCGTGTGGCGGACCTTTTCGAAGCGCGTAAGCCGAAAGAGCCGGCCATTCTGGCGGAGATTTCCGGTACCGTTACCTTCGGCAAGGAGACCAAGGGCAAGCGTCGCTTGATGATCACGCCTTCCGAAGGCGATGCCTTTGAGATGCTGATTCCGAAGTGGCGTCAGATCAGCGTCTTCGAGGGCGAGACGGTCGAGAAGGGCGAGGTTATTTCCGATGGTCCCAGCAACTCGCACGATATTCTGCGCCTGCTGGGTGTCGAGGAGCTCGCCAAGTATATTACGGTCGAGATTCAGGACGTTTATCGTCTGCAGGGTGTTGGCATCAATGACAAGCACATCGAAGTTATCGTGCGTCAGATGCTGCGCAAGGTAGAGATTCTGGATGCCGGCGATACGAACCTTATACCGGGCGACCAGGTTGATATTGATCGTGTTCAGGAAGTGAATGCGGCAGCTGAGGCGGAAAATCGCTTCCCGGCCAAGTTCTCGCGCGTGCTGCTGGGTATTACCAAGGCATCGCTGGCTACCGAGTCGTTCATCTCTGCCGCCTCGTTCCAGGAAACCACGCGCGTATTGACCGAGGCTGCCGTGACCGGCAAGCGCGATTATCTTCGCGGCCTGAAGGAAAACGTAGTGGTAGGTCGTCTGATTCCTGCCGGAACAGGTCTGGCACACCATGCCGAGCGCCGTCGTCGGCGTGAGGATTCAGAGCGCCATCTGCATCCTTCGGCTCTGGATGTAGAGCAGCAATTGGGCGAGCATCTGACGGCACTGGATGCTGATGACGATTTTTAAGGCTTTTAACGTGCTGCAGGCACCTTGTCTGCAGCACCGGGCTTGACTCCCCTTGCCTTGAAACCCTAAAATTCGCAGCCTTTAACAGTGGGCAAGGCTCAGCCTTGCTCACTGCCTTAGTGTCAAAAACCTCATTGGAGTGAGAAATGGCAACTGTTAACCAGCTCGTGCGCAAGCCGCGCAAGCGCCCCATCGCCAAGAGCGATGTACCCGCGCTGCAGGCCTGCCCACAAAAGCGTGGTGTCTGCACACGTGTATATACCACCACCCCGAAAAAACCGAACTCGGCCCTGCGTAAGGTCTGTCGTGTTCGTTTGACCAACGGGTTTGAGGTCACGTCCTATATCGGCGGTGAAGGTCACAACCTTCAGGAGCACTCTGTTGTGCTGATCCGCGGCGGTCGTGTAAAGGATTTGCCGGGTGTGCGTTATCACACCGTTCGTGGCGCGCTGGATACTTCCGGTGTTCAGAATCGTAGGCAGGGCCGTTCCAAATACGGTACCAAGCGTCCTAAATCCTAATTCAATTCCGGTCTGATAAGAGTAAGGTCGGACGCGCCCTGGCGTTGTTCCGAGGTTACCTGAAGGACTCTTTAACGTGAGGGCTTGTCATGCCTAGAAGGCGCATTGTTGCAAAACGCGAGATTCTGCCGGATCCGAAATTCGGAAGCACCCGTCTCGCGAAATTCATGAACCACCTGATGATCAGCGGCAAAAAATCTGCGGCCGAGCGCATCGTTTATGGTGCACTGGATCGCGTTGCCGAACGCTCCAATGAGGCGCCGCTGGACATGTTTGAGAAGGCTCTGGAAACCATTCAGCCCATGGTTGAGGTCAAGTCTCGCCGTGTGGGTGGTGCTACTTACCAGGTGCCTGTAGAAGTACGCCCGTCGCGTCGCCATGCGCTTGCCATGCGCTGGATGGTTGATGCTGCGCGTAACCGTGGCGAAAAAACCATGGTGCAACGTCTGGCCGGGGAAATCCTGGATGCGGCGGAAGGCAAGGGTGCCGCTGTCAAGAAGCGTGAAGACGTGCATCGCATGGCAGAAGCCAACAAGGCTTTCTCCCATTACCGCTTCTAAACCATAGGACTGACTATCGTGCCACGTAAGACACCACTTAAGCGTTACCGTAATATTGGTATCGTTGCACACGTCGACGCTGGTAAGACTACGACGACCGAACGTGTACTGTTCTATACCGGCCTGTCTCACAAGGTAGGCGAAGTTCATGAAGGCGCAGCCACCATGGACTGGATGGAACAGGAGCAGGAGCGTGGTATTACCATCACCTCTGCTGCAACAACCTGTTTCTGGCAGGGCATGAGCAAGCAGTTTGATGAACACCGTATCAATATCATCGATACACCAGGACACGTTGACTTTACTATCGAAGTCGAACGTTCCCTGCGTGTTCTTGATGGCGCTGTTGTCGTACTGTGTGGCTCTTCCGGCGTTCAGCCGCAGACTGAAACCGTCTGGCGTCAGGCCAACAAGTATGAAGTTCCCCGCATGGTGTTCGTCAACAAGATGGACCGTGCGGGCGCTGACTTCTTCATGGTTGTCAATCAGCTGAAGGAGCGCCTTGGCGCCAACACTGTGCCGATCCAGATCAACTGGGGTGCAGAGGATGAGTTCAAGGGCGTCATCGATCTTATCCAGATGAAAGCCATTGTCTGGGACGAAGATAACTTCGGCATGAACTACGAGTTGGCAGATATTCCTGCCGACCTGCAGGAAACTGCCGAGAAGTTCCGCGAAGAGATGGTCGAGGCTGCAGCTGAAGGCTCTGATGAGTTGATGGAGAAGTACCTTGAAGAAGGTGAGCTGACCATCGAGGAAATCAAGGCCGGTCTGCGTACTCGTACTCTGGCCAACGAAATTGTTCTCGTTACCTGTGGTAGCGCCTTCAAGAACAAGGGCGTACAGGCTGTGCTGGACGGCGTTATCGAATACATGCCGTCTCCGACTGAAGTCAAGGCCATCGAAGGTGAGCTTGACGACAAGGACGGCACCATCGAAACGCGTGAAGCTGATGACTCTGCGCCGTTTGCGGCGTTGGCCTTCAAGATCGCCACTGACCCGTTTGTTGGTACGTTAACCTTCATTCGCGTCTATTCGGGCGTGCTGAAGTCCGGCGACAGCATTTTCAACTCGGTCAAGTCCAAGAAAGAGCGTGTTGGTCGTATCGTTCAGATGCACTCCAACTCGCGTGAAGAGATCAAGGAAGTATATGCAGGCGATATCGCTGCCTGCATCGGTCTCAAGGACGTTACTACCGGTGATACCCTGTGCGACATCAATGACAAGATCATTCTTGAGCGTATGGAATTCCCGGATCCCGTCATTTCCGTAGCGGTTGAGCCTAAATCCAAGGCTGACCAGGAAAAAATGGGTGTGGCGCTTGGCAAGCTGGCTCAGGAGGATCCGTCCTTCCGTGTCAAGACTGATGAAGAGACTGGTCAGACCATCATTTCCGGTATGGGTGAGCTGCACCTGGACATCATCGTTGACCGTATGCGTCGCGAGTTCAAGGTCGAGGCCAATATCGGCAAGCCTCAGGTGGCTTACCGTGAAACCATTCGTACTGGTGTCGAGCAGGAAGGCAAGTTTGTTCGTCAGTCCGGTGGTCGCGGCCAGTTTGGTCATGTATACCTTCGCATCGAGCCCCTGACCGCAGAGGACAAGGGTGAAGATGAGGAAATGACCTTCAAGTTCAATTCCGAAATCGTTGGTGGTGTCGTACCGAAAGAGTACGTCCCTGCTGTCGAGAAAGGTGCATTTGAACAGCTTCAAAATGGTGTCATCGCGGGCTATCCCATGATTGACGTCAAGGTCACGCTGTTCGACGGTTCCTACCACGACGTTGACTCCAACGAAAACGCTTTCAAGATTGCCTCTTCCATGGCAGTCAAGGAAGGCGCTCGCAAGGCTGGGGCGGTACTTCTCGAGCCTATGATGCGGGTTGAAGTAGTTACCCCTGAAGATTTCATGGGTGACGTTATGGGCGACCTCAACCGTCGCCGTGGTTTGGTCCAGGGCATGGATGACTCGTCTTCAGGCAAGATCATTCGTGCAATGGTCCCGCTGGGCGAGATGTTCGGTTATGCAACCGATCTGCGCTCACAGACCCAGGGCCGCGCAAGCTACTCCATGGAGTTTGCGAAGTACGATGAGGCGCCCAACAGCGTCGTCGAAGCCGTTATCAACCAAAACGGATAACCGTTTAGTCAAGTAAAGAGGTTATAGCAGTGGCTAAGGAAAAATTTGAACGTTCCAAACCGCACGTAAACGTCGGCACCATCGGTCACGTTGACCACGGTAAAACGACGCTGACAGCGGCTCTGACTCGCGTATCTGCCGAAGTTTTCGGTGGTGACTGGCGTGAGTTCAATACCATCGATAACGCTCCTGAAGAGCGCGAGCGTGGTATTACCATCGCAACGGCACACGTCGAGTATCAGTCTGAAGAGCGTCACTACGCGCACGTTGACTGCCCTGGGCACGCTGACTACGTCAAGAACATGATCACCGGTGCTGCGCAGATGGATGGCGCTATCCTGGTATGTTCCGCAGCTGACGGCCCCATGCCGCAGACTCGTGAGCACATCCTGCTTTCTCGTCAGGTTGGCGTTCCGTACATCGTTGTCTTCCTGAACAAGGCAGACATGGTCGATGACGAAGAGCTGCTCGAGCTGGTCGAAATGGAAGTTCGTGAGCTTCTAAACGAATATGACTTCCCGGGCGATGACACGCCGATCATCATCGGTTCTGCACTGATGGCGCTTGAAGGCAAGGACGACAACGGCATGGGTACTACTGCTGTTGCCAGCCTGATCAAGGCGCTTGACGAGTACATTCCGGAGCCGGAACGTGCCATCGATCAGCCGTTCCTGATGCCGATCGAAGATGTTTTCTCCATCTCCGGTCGTGGTACTGTTGTTACCGGTCGTATCGAGCGCGGTATCGTCAAGACTGGTGATGAAGTCGAAGTTGTCGGTATTCACGACACTACCAAGACTACCGTTACCGGTGTTGAGATGTTCCGTAAGCTGCTCGACGAAGGTCGTGCAGGTGAGAACGTTGGTGCGCTGCTGCGTGGCACCAAGCGTGATGACGTCGAGCGTGGTCAGGTTCTGGCCAAGACCGGCACCATCAAGCCGCACACCAAGTTCGAGTCCGAAGTTTATATCCTGTCCAAGGAAGAAGGTGGTCGTCATACGCCGTTCTTCAAGGGCTATCGTCCGCAGTTCTACTTCCGTACCACCGACGTGACCGGAACCTGTGAGCTGCCGGAAGGCGTTGAGATGGTAATGCCGGGCGACAACGTCCAGATGGTTATTACTCTGATCGCTCCGATCGCCATGGAAGACGGTCTGCGTTTCGCAATTCGTGAAGGCGGCCGTACCGTTGGCGCTGGCGTTGTAGCTAAAATCATCGAGTAATTTCGTTACTCGGGTATAAATAAGGGGGCTCGTCTCGAGCCCCTTTGTCATGTGTGTTTGACACTCATAGTTGGTCTGCCTATAATGCGCATCCTTTTAATGCGTAGGCGGGCGGCCAGGTTATAGTCGTCAGGTCGCCTTAATCCGTTGGAGTTCAGGGCTAATGCAGAACCAAAAAATTCGCATTCGGTTGAAAGCGTTCGACCATCGCCTGATTGATCAGTCCGCTCAGGAAATTGTTGAAACTGCCAAGCGTACTGGTGCACAGGTTCGTGGGCCGATCCCGCTGCCAACCAATCGCGAGCGTTACACCATTCTGGTCTCACCGCACGTCAACAAGGATGCGCGTGACCAGTATGAAATTCGTACACACAAGCGTGTGCTGGATATCGTCGAGCCGACAGAGAAAACTGTCGATGCCTTGATGAAGCTTGATCTGGCTGCTGGTGTTGACGTTCAAATTAAAGTTGATTAACCACCACACTAGTCACTTTGGTCTTCGCAAATAGAGCGAAACCACCGCGTCGGGATGACGCCATACAATGTGCTAGTGGAATGCTCTGGAAAGGGCAGCCATAGCGGGTGATAGCCCCGTACACTATAGGAGACTGAACATGACGATCGGTTTAGTCGGCAAGAAGAGCGGTATGACCCGCGTCTTCACCGAAGACGGCACGTCTGTGCCTGTAACCGTTATCGAAGTTGACCCTAATCGCGTAACTGCCGTCAAGACTCTTGAAGTCGATGGCTACCGTGCGATCCAGGTGACTTCTGGTTCCCGTAAAGCCAAGCACCTTTCTGAATCTGTTCGCGGCCAGTTCGCGAAAGCAGGTGTCGAGGCTGGACGGTCCCTGTCCGAGTTCCGCCTGGCGGATGGCGAAGAAGCGCCTGAAGTTGGTGGTGAGCTCACCGTATCCCTCTTTGAAGCTGGTCAGATGATTGACGTGACCGGCACGTCCAAGGGCAAGGGTTTTGCCGGTGCTGTCAAGCGCTGGAATTTCCGCACCCAGGACATGACTCACGGCAACTCCCTTTCTCACCGTGCACCAGGCTCCATTGGCCAGTGTCAGACCCCCGGTCGTGTCTTTAAAGGCAAGAAGATGGCGGGTCAGATGGGTAATGTGCGCAGCACTGTGCAGGGTCTTGAAATCGTGCGTGTAGACGCTGAGCGCAACCTGTTGCTCGTCAAGGGCGCCGTTCCCGGTGCACCAGGCAGCGACGTTGTTGTACGCAATGCCGTCAAAGCTCGCTGAGGGGTAGTTTCCAATGAATCTGAATCTTGCTGGAACAGGCGCTGGAGCTGTAGAGCTCTCTGAAGCGACCTTTGGTAAAGAGTTTAATGAAGCACTGGTTCATCAGGTGGTAACTGCCTATCTGGCAGGTGGTCGCCAGGGTACCCGTGCACAGAAAACCCGTAGTGATGTCAGCGGCGGAGGCAAGAAGCCGTGGCGTCAAAAAGGTACTGGCCGTGCTCGTGCCGGTACTATCCGTTCTCCGATCTGGCGCTCGGGCGGTGTTACCTTTGCGGCGCGTCCTCAGGACTTCTCGCAGAAGGTCAACCGCAAGATGTACCGTGCGGCCATGCGCTCCATTCTCTCCGAGCTGGTCCGTCAGGATCGCCTTGTGGCTGTTGAGTCCTTCAGCGTTGATGCGCCGAAGACCAAGCAGCTGGTTGGCAAGCTCAAGGAACTGGATCTCGAGAAGGTTCTTATCGTCACTGAAGATGTCGATCAGAATCTGTTCCTGGCTGCGCGTAATGTTCAAGACATTGACGTTGTCGATGTAGCTGCTGCTGATCCTGTTCGTCTGGTCGCCTATGACAAGGTGCTGATGACTGTTGCAGCACTGCGGAAGTTCGAGGAGAAGTTGGCATGAACCAGGAACGCATCTTCAAAGTGCTGCTCGGTCCGCACATGACCGAAAAGGCAGCCTTCGCTGCAGAGAAGAGCAACCAGTACGTGTTCAAGGTGGCCGCTGATGCGACCAAACCAGAGATCAAGAAAGCTGTTGAATCCCTGTTTGAAACTCGGGTCGCCGGCGTTCAGGTCCTGAACATGAAAGGCAAGGTCAAGCGCAGCGTTCGTGGCGAAGGTCGTCGTAAAGGGTATCGCAAGGCCTATGTAACACTGGCCCAGGGCGAAACTCTCGAAGACTTCACCGGTAACGAGTGAGGCAGGAGAACGGATCATGGCAGTAGTCAAGACTAAACCAACGTCCGCAGGTCGTCGTCACAAGGTTAAGATTGTAGACGAGTCCTTGCACAAGGGACGTCCTTACGCTCCGTTGCTCGAAGCACAGCATCGCAACGGTGGTCGTAACAATTATGGCCGTATCACCACACGTCACGTGGGTGGTGGTCATCGCCAGCATTACCGTTTGATCGATTTCAAACGGACCAAGGATGGCATTCCGGCAACTGTTGAGCGGATCGAATATGATCCCAACCGCAGCGCCAATATTGCTCTTCTGAAATATGCAGACGGCGAGCGTCGCTACATCATTGCACCGAAAGCCGTAGTGGCAGGTGATCGGCTTGAGTCTGGTGTCAACGCACCGATCAAGCGTGGTAATACGCTTCCGCTTCGTAATATCCCTGTGGGCTCTACCATCCACTGCATCGAGCTGAAGCCTGGCAAGGGCGCTCAGATGATCCGCAGTGCCGGTGCAAGCGCTCAGCTGGTTGCACGGGAAGGCAACTACGCCACCATTCGTCTGCGTTCAGGCGAGATGCGTCGTGTATTGTCCGAGTGTCGTGCCACCCTGGGTGAAGTAGGCAACTCCGAGCATAGCCTGCGTCAATTGGGCAAGGCCGGTGCCAAACGTTGGAAAGGGGTTCGCCCGACCGTTCGCGGCGTCGCGATGAACCCGGTTGACCACCCGCACGGCGGTGGTGAAGGTCGCACCAGTGGCGGTCGTCACCCGGTTAGTCCGTGGGGCATGCCGACCAAGGGTCACAAGACGCGCAAGAACAAGCGTACTGACAAGCTTATTGTCCGTCGCCGGAAAGCCAAGTAACAGGATATTAAGGGGTAACGGCTGTGCCACGTTCATTGAAGAAAGGTCCTTTTATTGACCTTCATCTTTTGAAGAAGGTCGAGGCGGCTGTGGAAAAGAACGACCGTAAACCAATCAAGACCTGGTCGCGTCGTTCAATGGTCCTGCCGAATATGGTTGGACTCACCATCGCTGTCCATAATGGTCGTCAGCATGTACCGGTCTATGTCTCTGAAGAGATGGTCGGTCACAAGCTCGGCGAATTTGCTGCCACCCGTACCTACCGCGGCCACGCGGCAGACAAGAAAGCCAAGCGGTAAGGAGCAAAGAAATGGAAGAAGTAGCTGCTAAATTGCGCGGCGCTAGTCTCTCTGCTCAGAAAGCTCGTTTGGTTGCTGATCAGGTACGGGGCAAGCCGGTTGCAGAAGCTATCGATCTGCTTACTTTTTCACCGAAAAAAGCGGCAACTCTGGTGAAAAAGGTTCTGCAGTCAGCGATTGCGAACGCTGAAGAAAACAACGGCATGGACATTGACGAGCTGCGAGTCTCGACTATCTGTGTCGATGAGGGCACGACGCTCAAGCGTATCCGCCCGCGAGCGAAAGGTCGCGCGGACCGGATCCTGAAGCGCACTTGCCACATCACCGTCAAGGTAGCTGAGAAGTAGGAGTCGACCAGATGGGTCAGAAAGTAAATCCAATTGGCATTCGCCTCGGGATCGTCAAGGACCATACGTCAGTCTGGTTCGCCGAGGGCGGTGCTTATGCAGACAAGTTGAACAACGATCTCAAGGTTCGTCGTTTTCTTGAAGAGCGTTTGAAGAACGCTTCTGTTAGCCGTATTCAGATCGAGCGTCCGGCCAACAATGCGCGTATCACCATTCATACTGCTCGTCCGGGCATCGTGATTGGCAAGAAAGGGGAAGACGTCGATCGTCTTCGTCGCGAACTGACCGAGATGATGGGCGTGCCTGTGCATGTCAACATCGAGGAAATTCGCAAGCCCGAGCTGGACGCCCAGCTGGTTGCACAGAATATCGCTGGTCAGCTTGAGCGCCGCGTCATGTTCCGTCGTGCCATGAAGCGCGCGGTACAGAATGCGATGCGCCTCGGCGCCAAGGGTATCAAGGTGCAGCTGTCAGGTCGTCTTGGTGGTGCTGAAATCGCACGTACTGAATGGTATCGCGAAGGTCGCGTGCCGCTTCATACGCTGCGTGCAGACATCGACTACTCGACGTACGAAGCACATACCACTTACGGCGTTATCGGCGTGAAAGTATGGGTCTTCAAAGGCGAAATCCTTGGCGGGATCGAAGAGGTGCGTGCCAAGCAGAAGCAGCCGCAGCAGCCTTCATCACCCAAGAAGAAAGGTTCAAGGTAAGGGGGTAGTCGATGTTACAGCCCAAACGTACAAAGTTCCGTAAGCAGCAGAAGGGCCGCAACCGCGGTCTGGCGCATCGCGGTAGCGATGTGAGCTTCGGCGAGTTTGGTCTCAAGGCCACGGGTCGTGGTCGTATTACGGCACGTCAGATCGAAGCCGGTCGTCGTGCAATTACCCGTCACGTAAAACGTGGCGGCAAGATCTGGATCCGCGTTTTCCCGGACAAGCCGATCTCCAACAAGCCGCTCGAAGTCCGTATGGGTAAAGGGAAAGGCTCAGTTGAATATTGGGTAGCCCAGATCCAGCCTGGCAAGGTGTTGTACGAGATCGAAGGCGTTTCTGAAGACCTCGCGCGTGAAGCATTCACGCTCGCAGCACAGAAAATGCCGATATCCACCACCTTTGTTAAACGGACGGTGATGTGATGAAAGCACAAGAACTTCGTGAACAGTCTGTCGAGTCGCTTCAGGGTCGGTTGCTGGAGCTTCTCCGCGAGCAGTTCAACCTGCGGATGCAGAAAAACACCGGTCAGTTGACCCAGGTGCATATGCTCAAGCAGGTCCGTCGCGACATCGCACGCGTCAAGACCACGCTCAATGAGAAGTCAGGTGACTGAGATGGCTGAAGAAAAGAAAGCACGCCGGCTCACTGGCAAGGTAGTGAGCGACAAGATGGAGAAATCCGTCGTTGTAATGATCGAGCGTCGTGAGCGCCATCCCATTTACGGGAAGTACATGAAGCGCTCCACGAAGCTGCACGCCCATGACGAAACCAACCAGGCACGTCTTGGCGATACTGTTTCAATTGAAGAGTGTCGTCCGCTTTCCAAAAAGAAAGCATGGACTCTGGTCGAAGTGGTAGAGCAGTCCAAGGGGTAATCCCCTGGGCTCTCCCGTGCAGTCAATAGGTTTGGAGAAAACCAATGATTCAAACGCAAACAATGCTGGATGTTGCGGACAATAGCGGCGCTCGCCGTGTCCAGTGCATCAAGGTGCTGGGCGGGTCCCATCGCCGTTATGCACGTGTTGGCGACGTCATCAAAGTTACGGTCAAGGAAGCTATTCCGCGCGGCCGTGTCAAGAAAGGCCAGGTCTTGAAGGCCGTGGTCGTTCGTACACGCAGCGGTGTTCGTCGTCCGGATGGATCTTTGATCCGCTTCGATGGAAATGCAGCCGTTCTGTTGAATAACACCAACGAGCAGCCCATTGGTACTCGTATCTTCGGGCCGGTGACTCGTGAACTTCGTACTGAAAAGTTCATGAAAATCATTTCCTTGGCGCCTGAAGTGCTGTAAGGAGCGAGGCGGAAATATGCGCAAGATCAAACGTGACGACGAAGTGATCGTCATCGCCGGAAAAGACAAGGGCAAACGTGGTACCGTTAAACGTGTACTGCACGATGGCCGCTTTGTCATAGCTGGTGTGAATATGGTTAAACGTCACACCAAGCCAAACCCGATGCTGGGTACTCAAGGGGGTATCGTCGAGCGCGAAGCTCCGATCCACGGTTCCAATGTCGCTATCTTCAACCAGGAGACAGGCAAGGCGGATCGGGTCGGCTTTCTGGTGCAAGATGACGGTACCAAGGTCCGTATCTTCAAGTCGACGCAAAAGCAGATCGACGCCTAACGCGACTCGGGTGGCAACATGGCGAATTTGAAAGAGCAGTATCAAAACGAGGTCAAAGCCAAGCTCAAGGAGCATTTTGGCTATGACAGTGTGATGCAGGTTCCAAGCATCACAAAAATTACACTGAACATGGGTGTCGGTGAAGCGACCAGCGACAAGAAGCTGATCGAGAACGCTGCTGCGGATCTCGAAAAGCTGTCCGGTCAAAAGCCCATCATTACCAAGGCGCGCAAATCCGTTGCTGGCTTCAAGGTCCGCGAAGGTTGGCCCATTGGTGTGAAGGTGACACTGCGTCGCGAACGTATGTGGGAATTCCTCGATCGTCTCGTTAACATTGCGATTCCGCGTGTTCGTGACTTCCGTGGTCTGAACCCCAAGTCGTTCGATGGTCGCGGCAACTACTCCATGGGTGTCCGTGAGCAGATCATTTTCCCGGAAATCGAATATGACAAGGTCGATCGGGTTCGTGGTCTGGATATCACGATCACTACCAGTGCCAACTCTGACGAGGAAGGCCGTGCGCTGCTGAGCGCGCTTAGCTTCCCGTTCAAGAAATAAGGTTGAGTCATGGCTAAAAAGAGCATGGTTGAGCGTGAACTGAAGCGTACCAAACTGGTAGAAAAGTATGCTGCCAAGCGCGCTCAGCTCAAGGCCGTTATCCTGGATGTTAATTCATCTGAAGAAGAGCGCTTCGAAGCCCAGCTTCAGTTACAGAAGCTGCCGCGTGATTCCAGCCCGGTGCGTCAGCGTAATCGCTGCCGTATCACCGGCCGTCCCCATGGTTTCTACAACAAGTTCGGCCTTGGCCGTAACAAGTTGCGTGAAGCAGCCATGCGTGGTGACGTGCCCGGTTTGACCAAGTCCAGCTGGTAATCACGTTAATCAGGAGCGCACTATATGAGCATGCAAGACACTCTAGCGGATATGCTTACCCGCATCCGCAATGCGCAAGCCGCCACCAAGGAGACGGTTTCCATGCCGTCTTCGAAGTTGAAAGTGCAAGTGGCTCGCGTTTTGAAAGAAGAAGGCTATATCGCGGATTCCGTGGTGGAAGGTGAAGAGAAGCCTCAGCTGGTTGTGACCCTCAAGTACTTTGAAGGTCGCCCGGTCATTGAGCATCTTCAGCGTGTTTCCAAGCCTTCCCTTCGCATCTACAAGGGCAAGGACGAGTTGCCGCGTGTGTCTGACGGTCTGGGTGTGGCGATTGTTTCCACGTCCCAGGGTGTCATGACTGATCGCGCTGCGCGCCAGGCCGGCGTTGGCGGTGAAGTTATCTGCACCGTATTCTAGGAGTGATGAATGTCCAGGATCGCAAAGTATCCCGTTACACTGCCTAACGGTGTTGAGGTTAACCTCGACAGTAACAAGCTGACTGTTAAAGGCAGTCAGGGTCAGCTTGAGATAGCTATCCACAACGAAGTGGTTGTCGGTCAGGAAGACAACCAGTTGACCTTCAAGCCCAGCGAGTCAGCCAAAAGCTGGGCCATGGCCGGGACCACCCGTGCTCTGGTCAACAATATGGTCGTTGGTGTAACCACCGGCTTCACCCGCACCCTTGAAATCAATGGCGTGGGTTACCGTGCTCAGGTCAGCGGAGACACGCTGAATCTGACACTCGGTTTTTCCCACCCGGTCGAGTACAAGCTGCCTGAAGGTGTAACGGCCGAAACGCCCAAAAACACCGTTATCGTTCTGAAAAGTGCGGACAAGCAGCGTCTCGGTCAGGTTGCAGCCGAGATTCGTGCGTTCCGTCCGCCGGAACCTTACAAGGGCAAGGGTATTCGTTATGGCGACGAACAGGTTCGCCGTAAAGAAGCCAAAAAGAAATAGGGCAGGGTTATGAACGCGAAGAAAGAATCCCGTCTCCGTCGCGCCCGCCGCACGCGTGCCAAGATCCGCGAGCTGGGCATCGACCGCCTGTGCGTCAATCGCACGCCCCGTCATATGTACGCGCAGATCATTTCTGCCGACGGTGGCAAGGTACTGGCGAGCGCATCTACGCTGGACAGCTCGCTGCGTGATGGCGCGTCCGGCAATATCGAGGCTGCCGCCAAGGTCGGTACTCTTCTGGCCGAGCGTGCCAAGGAAGCCGGCATTACTGACGTAGCCTTTGACCGTTCCGGTTTCCGTTTTCACGGTCGCGTAAAGGCTCTTGCCGACGCGGCTCGTGAAGGCGGTCTGCAATTCTAAAGGGTTCTACGATGGCGAATAATGAACAGAAAGCAAACGGTGATCTGCAGGAAAAGCTGGTTCAGATCAACCGTGTTGCCAAGGTAGTCAAGGGTGGCCGTATCTTCGGTTTCACCGCTCTGACTGTCGTTGGTGACGGCAAGGGCAAGGTCGGCTTCGGTCGCGGCAAGGCACGTGAAGTGCCTGTTGCTATCCAGAAAGCCATGGACCAGGCTCATCGCAACATGGTCAAGGTTGAGCTGAAAGGCCATACCCTGCAGTATCCTGTACGTGCCAACCATGGTGCGTCCAAGGTGTACATGCAGCCAGCTTCCGAAGGTACTGGAATCATTGCCGGTGGTGCCATGCGTTCCGTACTGGAACTGGCCGGTGTTCATGACGTTCTGGCCAAGTGCTACGGCTCCACCAATCCGGTGAACGTGGTTCGCGCAACTGTCAAGGGTCTGGCGTCCATGCGCTCTCCCGAAGACATTGCTGCGAAACGTGGCCTCTCCGTCGAAGCTATTACGGGGTAATGACCATGGCAGCTACTATCAAAATCACCCAGGTTCGCAGCACGATCGGCGTTCTTGAAAAGCACAGGGCCACCATGCGTGGCCTTGGACTTCGCCGCATCAATCACACTGTTGAACTGGAAGACACCCCTGCCGTACGCGGTATGATCAACAAGGTTAATTACCTTGTACGTGTTGAGGGAGAGTAATCCATGAAACTGAATACGCTTAGCCCGGCTCCGGGTTCCAAGCAGGCTGCCAAACGTGTCGGACGCGGTATCGGTTCCGGCCTTGGCAAGACCGGCGGTCGCGGTCACAAGGGTCTGAAGTCCCGCTCTGGCGGGTCTGTCAAGCCTGGTTTTGAAGGCGGTCAGATGCCGCTGCAGCGTCGTCTGCCCAAGTTCGGCTTTACATCTCACAAGGCGCTCAAGTCTGAAGAGATCCGTCTTGCCGAACTCGGTCTGGTCGAAGGCGATGTGGCCGATCTGGACAGCCTGAAGAAAGCCAACGTCCTGAAGGATTCGACCCTGTTTGCAAAGGTCATTCTTTCCGGTGAACTGAACAAGGCAGTTACTGTTCGCGGTCTCAAGGTCACCAAGGGTGCCCGTGCTGCGATTGAAGCTGCCGGCGGCAAGGTAGAGGACTAAATGGCGAAGTCAGGAAAAATGCCGGCGAACGCGCAAGGTGGCTTGAGCGAGCTTTGGGCTCGCCTTCGCTTCGTGTTTCTTGCGATTGTGGTGTATCGCCTAGGTGCCCACATTCCCGTTCCCGGCGTCAATCCTGACCAGCTTGCTGCCCTGTTCAGGGAAAACCAGGGCACCATCCTGAGTCTGTTCAATATGTTCTCAGGGGGTGCGCTGGAGCGAATGAGCATCTTCGCGCTGGGCATTATGCCCTACATTTCCGCGTCGATTATCATGCAGCTCCTGACCGTGGTCTCTCCTCAGCTTGAACAGCTGAAAAAGGAGGGGGAGGCTGGCCGTCGCAAGATCAGTCAGTACACCCGTTACGCCACGGTCGTTCTTGCATTGGTTCAGTCGATCGGTATGGCAGTAGGTCTGGTCGGAAATGGAGTCGCCTACAGTGCCGACATCAGTTTCTATTTCACTGCTGTCGTAACATTTGTGGCCGGTGCCGTCTTCCTTATGTGGCTAGGCGAGCAGATTACCGAGAAGGGTATCGGTAACGGTATTTCCCTGATCATCTTTTCAGGCATCGTTGCAGGGCTTCCCAGTGCGCTGGGACAGTCTTTCGAGCTTGCCAGAAATGATGGTGCATGGAACGTGCTTCCCTTGCTGGCGCTGGGTGCGCTGGCCATTGCTACCGTTGCTTTCGTTGTGTTCATCGAACGTGGGCAGCGTCGTATCAAGGTCAACTATCCGCGTCGTCAGGTCGGCAACAAGATGTATGCGGGCCAAAGCAGCTATCTCCCGATGAAGGTCAACATGGCGGGTGTTATTCCACCGATCTTTGCCTCGAGTATCCTGCTGTTCCCGGCTTCCATTGGTCAGTGGTTCGGCCAGGGATCCGGAATGGAATGGCTTCAGACCGTATCTCAGGCTCTGGGCCCAGGCCAACCGCTTTACATCTTGCTTTTTGCTGTTGCCGTAGTATTCTTCTGCTTCTTTTATACGGCTCTCGTCTTCAATCCGAAGGACGTGGCCGATAACTTGAAGAAATCCGGTGCCTTCCTGCCCGGTATTCGGCCAGGTGAGCAAACCACGCGTTACATCGACAAGGTGATGACGCGACTCACGCTATTTGGCGCACTTTACATCACGCTTGTATCCCTGATGCCTCAATTCCTCATGGTGGCGTGGCAGGTTCCGTTCTACTTCGGTGGCACGTCCCTGTTGATCGTTGTTGTGGTGATTATGGATTTCATGGCTCAAGTGCAGTCGCACCTTATGTCTCACCAGTATGAATCGGTGATGAAAAAGGCCAACCTCAAGGGGTACGGCAGCGGCAGTATGATGCGTTGATGCACCAGCTGAGCAACTTGGAGTGAACGATGAAAGTTCGAGCCTCTGTAAAAAAGATTTGCCGAAACTGCAAGATTATTCGGCGTCGTGGCGCGGTTCGCGTAATCTGCGATGAGCCTCGTCACAAACAGCGTCAGGGTTAATTACCCAGTCACTGTTCGTTATAAGAGGTGCGGCGGTTATCCTTGCCCATCCGGGCAATAAGGGATATACTGTCGCGCCTTTTTATAGACTTATCAACCGAGCAAGCCGCTCAATAGTCGGAGAAAGCTGATGGCCCGTATTGCAGGCGTCAATATCCCGGACAACAAGCATGCGGCGATCTCGCTGACTTACATCTACGGGATCGGCCGGACTCGCGCGCAGCAAATCTGCGCAGCTGTCGGCATCGAAGCAAGTTCCAAGGTAGGCGAACTGTCTGCTGAAAAACTTGATGAGGTGCGCAGTGAAGTCGGCAAATATATCGTAGAAGGCGATCTTCGCCGTGAGATTACGCTTAACATCAAGCGTCTCATGGACCTGGGTTGCTATCGTGGTCTGCGCCATCGTCGCAGTCTTCCGATGCGTGGACAACGCACGAAGACGAATGCGCGTACCCGTAAAGGTCCGCGTAAACCGATTCGCAAATAACGCACGTTCCGGCGTTTGACATCAGGAAACATCAACATGGCTAACCCGCGTACTAATCGCAAAAAGGTTAAAAAGCAGGTTGTGGACGCTATCGCCCACATCCATGCCTCTTTTAACAACACGATCGTTACGATCACAGACCGCCAGGGCAATGCGCTCTCCTGGGCCACTGCCGGTGGGTCGGGTTTTCGTGGTTCTCGCAAGAGCACCCCGTTCGCTGCTCAAGTAGCAAGCGAACGTGCAGCGACTGCTGCAGCCGAGTATGGTGTGAAAAACGTCGACGTGCTGGTCAAGGGCCCGGGCCCAGGCCGTGAGTCCGCCGTGCGGGCATTGAATGCCGCCGGTTTCCGCGTGCAAAGCATCACAGACGCGACACCCGTTCCCCACAACGGTTGCCGTCCGCCTAAGAAACGCCGCGTTTAAGGAGAAGGACTTATGGCACGTTATACAGGACCAAGTTGCAAGCTTTCTCGTCGTGAAGGTACTGACCTCTTTCTGAAAAGTGGCGTTACCCCGTTCGAGAAGAAGTGCAAGTCCGAACAGCCCCCGGGCCAGCATGGCCAGCGCCGTCAACGTCTTTCCGACTACGGCATGCAGCTTCGTGAGAAGCAAAAAGTTCGCCGCATGTATGGCGTACTTGAAAAACAGTTCCGCAATTACTACAAAGCGGCCGCTCGTCAGAAGGGCGCAACAGGTGAAGTACTGCTTCAGCTGCTTGAAACCCGTCTGGACAATGTCGTCTATCGTATGGGCTTCGGGTCTACCCGGGCCGAGGCGCGTCAGCTGGTCAGCCACAAGGCGATTTCCGTCAATGGCAAGACAGTTAACGTTGCTTCTTACAAGGTACGGCCGGGTGACGTGATTGCTGTTCGTGAAAAGTCCAAGAATCAGTCTCGTATCCAGAGTGCCCTGCAGATTGCCGGGAACCGTGGTGACGTGTCCTGGATCGATGTGGACAGCAAGAAAATGGAAGGTTCCTTCAAGTCCCTTCCGGAGCGTAGCGATTTGTCTGCCGACATCAACGAGAATCTTATCGTTGAGCTGTACTCCAAGTAATCCCAAAGCCGCAACGAAGAGTATCCGTTTGGCAGCCTTAAAGGTGTTCTTATGCAGCGTTCAGTGACCGAGTTTCTTCGCCCCCGTGATATCAAGGTCGAAGAAATCAATGCCAACCACGCCAAGATTGTTCTCGAACCGTTCGAGCGTGGTTTTGGCCACACTTTGGGGAACGCATTGCGTCGTATCCTCTTGTCTTCCATGCCTGGTTGTGCGGTCGTGGAAGCCGAGATCGAAGGCGTCTTGCATGAGTACAGCGCGGTAGAAGGGGTCCAGGAGGACGTCATTGAGATTCTTCTGAATCTCAAGGATGTGGCGTTCAGAATGCACGGACGTGATGAAGCATCTGTCACGCTGAGCAAGAAGGGGCCGGGTGTGCTGACGGCCGGTGATATCGTTGTCGATCACGACATTGATATCGTTAATCCGGATCACGTCATTGCTCACCTCAATGATGGTGGCGAGCTCAAGATGCAGCTTCATGTCGCACGTGGACGTGGCTATGAGCCAGCAGACGTGCGTACTCAGGCTGAAGACGAGTCTCGCCCCATCGGTCGCCTGCAGCTGGATGCTACCTTCAGCCCTGTGCGTCGGGTCTCTTATTCCGTTGAGGCCGCCCGTGTCGAACAGCGTACGGACCTCGATAAGCTTGTTATCGATCTGGAAACTGATGGCACGCTCGACCCGGAAGAAGCTATTCGTCGCAGCGCTACAATCTTGCAAGAGCAGCTTGCAGCTTTCGTTGACCTCGAAGCCGATAAAGAGCAAG
Source organism: Larsenimonas rhizosphaerae (assembly GCF_026240105.1). Lineage (NCBI taxonomy): Bacteria > Pseudomonadati > Pseudomonadota > Gammaproteobacteria > Oceanospirillales > Halomonadaceae > Larsenimonas > Larsenimonas rhizosphaerae. Next base: position 79,877 of record NZ_JAPIVE010000005.1, on the reverse strand, counting down.
AGGTTGAAGAGGAAGAAGAGCAAATCGATCCGATTCTGCTTCGCCCTGTAGACGATCTCGAGTTGACCGTTCGCAGCGCCAACTGTCTCAAGGCCGAGAATATTTATTACATCGGTGACCTGATTCAGCGCTCTGAAGTAGAGCTTCTGAAAACGCCGAACCTCGGTAAAAAGTCCTTGAATGAAATCAAGGATGTACTTGAGGCTCGTGGCCTGTCTCTCGGCATGCGGCTTGATAATTGGCCGCCCGCGAGTTTGAAAGACGACAAGGCCTCCGCCTGAACGGGTGACCCGAGTCCAAGACTGGTAAGGAATCACAACCATGCGTCATCGTAAGAGTGGTCGTCACCTGAATCGTACCAGCTCGCACCGTCATGCCATGTTCAAGAACATGTGTGTGTCACTGGTCGAGCACGAAGTGATCAAAACCACACTCCCTAAAGCCAAGGAACTGCGTCGTCATATCGAGCCGCTGATTACCCTGGCAAAGAATGACAGCGTCGCTAATCGTCGTCTGGCATTCGATCGTACTCGCTCCAAAGAAGCGGTAGGCAAGCTGTTCAACGACCTCGGTCCTCGCTACGTGAATCGCCCTGGCGGTTACGTACGTGTCCTCAAGTGCGGTTTCCGCGCTGGTGACAATGCGCCGATGGCTTATGTTGAACTGGTTGACCGTCCCGTTGTCGAGAGCGACAACGACGAATAACACCTTGTGTTATTTCAATAAACCGGCCCTTGTGGCCGGTTTTTTTGTGCGCTGGTGTTTCTCTTTTACAGTTGAAGTACTGTTTGTCGATATTATCCTGCAGGGATTATCTTCTTCACTGGACAGGAAACGTGCATGTCATGTGTAGCTCCGGCACAGTGCCTGTGTCATCAGCCCCTAGGTTTTGACATTGTCATGGCATTTCAGCCCATTGTGGATCTTGGCAGTGGTCATGTGCATGCTCATGAAGCCCTGGTAAGGGGTGTAAATGGTGAGGGTGCCGGCGATGTACTGGCTCAAGTCGATGAAAAGAATATTTATCAATTTGATCAGCGCTGCCGCACACAGTCACTCAGGCAAATTGCTGCCCTTGGCAGCACGGTTCCAGTGTCCATCAATTTCATGCCCAATGCTGTTTATGAGCCCGAGGCCTGTCTCGCGTCTACCATTGCCACTGCGCGCCGCCTCGGCTGGGATCTACGTAATATCATTTTCGAGATTACTGAAACCGAACATGTCAGGGATCAGGCACATCTGGCGCATATCGTTTCGATGTATCGCCAGATGGGGCTGGCTGTAGCGCTGGATGACTTTGGCGCAGGCAATTCAAACCTTGAGACGTTGACCTATATGCACCCGGACTATCTGAAGCTGGATCGCTCATTGATAGGAGGGGTTTGCGGTAGTACGACTAAACAGAATATCGTTGATGCGATGCTGTCTCTTGCATCGGCTGAGCACATAAACGTTGTGGCGGAAGGTGTCGAAGCCGAAGAGGATGCCCATTGGCTGTATCAGCGTGGCATCCGTCTTCAGCAGGGATATTTTTTTGCCAGGCCAGCAGTTGATGGGCTGCCTGATGTCTACTGGCCTGACTGGGTGGGCTGCTAGTAGCCACGCTCCAGCAATGGACGAAGGAAATGGCCGGTATAGGATGCCTTCGTTGCTGCAATCTGTTCCGGCGTTCCCTCTGCGATAATTCGACCACCGCCCGATCCACCTTCGGGCCCAAGGTCAATCAGCCAGTCTGCGGTTTTAATGACGTCCAGATTATGTTCGATCACTACCACGCTATTGCCCTGATCACGCAGGCGATGCAATACGCCCAGTAACTGCCTGATGTCCTCGAAGTGCAATCCTGTTGTGGGCTCATCAAGAATGTACAGCGTCTTGCCGGTATCCCGTTTGGCCAGTTCCCGAGCAAGCTTGACGCGCTGAGCTTCACCGCCTGAGAGGGTGGTAGCGCTTTGGCCCAGCTTGACGTAGGACAGGCCGACATCCATCAGCGTTTGAAGCCGTCTGGCAATTGCCGGTACGGGACTGAAATATGTCAGTGCGTCCTCAATTGTCATTTCCAGCACTTCGTGAATATTCTTGCCCTTGTACTGAATATCTAGTGTCTCGCGGTTATACCGCTTCCCCTTGCAGACGTCGCAAGGGACGTAGATATCCGGTAAAAAGTGCATCTCGACCTTGATCAGCCCCTCTCCCTGACAGGCTTCGCACCGGCCGCCTTTTACGTTGAAGGAAAAGCGGCCAGGCTTGTAGCCACGTGAGCGAGCTTCTTCCGTACCTGCAAATAATTCACGAATGGGTGTGAAGATGCCGGTATAAGTCGCCGGGTTCGAGCGAGGTGTCCGCCCGATCGGGCTTTGGTCGATATCTATGATCTTGTCCAGCAGCTCCAGGCCTTCAATGGAGGTATAGGGCGCCGGCTTGAGAGTGGTGGCCCGATTCAGCTCACGCGCCGCGATGGGCATCAGGGTGCCGTTGATCAGGGTTGACTTGCCTGAGCCGGAGACCCCGGTCACACAGACAAACATGCCCAGTGGCAGGGTAAGGTCTACATCGGTCAGGTTATTGCCGCTGGCTCCCCGTAGGTGAAGCTGCTGGTCGGGATGTGCCGGCTTTCGATGGGGGGGGATCTCGATTCGGCGTTGTCCGGATAGATACTGGCCGGTCAATGAGTTCGTATCCTGAATAATATGCTCTGGTGTGCCCTGCGACACGATTTTGCCACCATGCACGCCGGCGCCTGGCCCGATATCAACGACGTGGTCTGCCGCCCGGATGGCATCTTCGTCATGCTCGACCACGATGACGGTATTGCCTAGATCGCGAAGCCGCTCAAGGGTTTTCAGAAGGCGGTCATTGTCGCGCTGGTGCAGTCCGATCGAGGGTTCATCCAGTATATACATGACACCTACAAGGCCTGCACCGATCTGGCTGGCCAGACGTATGCGCTGCGCCTCACCGCCTGAAAGGGTGTCGGCACTTCGTTCAAGTGTCAGGTAGTCGAGACCGACGTTGGCTAGAAACTGAAGTCGGCTGGTAATTTCGTTAAGAATCTTGAGTGCGATTTCACCCTTGCGTCCAGGCAATTCCAGTTGCTCGAAGAATGTCAGACACTCACCAATGGGGTCGCGCACGATGTCAGGCAAGGGCCGTTCTGCCACAAATACATGGCGAGCCTCCTTGCGTAGCCGGGTGCCATGACAGGTCGGGCAGGGTTGTATTGACAGCAGTTTGGCCAGGTCTTCACGGACCATGTTCGATTCGGTTTCGCGATAGCGTCGCTCCATGTTGGGCAAAATGCCTTCAAAGGCATGCTTTCGCTCTATCTTGCGACCACGGTCGTTGACATAGCTGAACGGCACTTCTTCCCGGCCGCTGCCATGAAGCACTGTACGCTGCACTGCATTGTCGAGCTCATTCCAGGGCGTTTCGAGTGCAAAGCCATAGTGCTTGGCTACAGCTTCAAGCTGCGAGAAATAGTACACGCTACGCCTGTCCCAGCCTTTGATGACCCCTTCAGCCAACGACAGCTCCGGTTGACGGATCAACTTTTCCGGATCAAAGAACTGGTGGTTGCCCAGACCGTCACAGCTGGGGCATGCCCCGGCAGGATTGTTGAAGGAAAACATTCGCGGTTCAAGCTCTGAAATCGAGTAACCGCAGACAGGACAGGCAAATCGCGATGAAAATACCAGATCTTCCTGTTCGCCATCCATGAAATGAAGCAGCGCGCTGCCATCAGAGAGGTTCAGAGCGGTTTCAAAGGACTCTGCCAGACGTTGCTGAATGTCTTCACGTACTTTCAGCCGGTCAACCACCACGCTGATATCATGCTTCTTGTTCTTTTCCAGTGTGCGGACATCATCAAGTTCCAGAATCTGGCCGTCGATCATGGCCCGAACAAAGCCCTGAGAGCGTAACTCGGCAATCAGTTGGAGATGTTCACCCTTGCGACCACTGACCACTGGGGCCAGTAACATGGCGCGGGTGCCTTCCGGCAGGGCAACGACCTGGTCCACCATCTGCGAAATGGTTTGCGCCGAAAGATCCGTGCCATGCTCGGGGCAGCGTGGTGTACCAGCGCGGGCATAGAGCAGTCGCAGATAGTCATAGATCTCGGTGATGGTCCCTACGGTGGAGCGTGGGTTGTGTGATGTGGATTTCTGTTCGATCGAGATGGCGGGGGACAGACCTTCAATATGGTCAATGTCCGGTTTTTCCATCATGGATAGAAACTGGCGTGCGTAGGTTGAGAGGGATTCAACGTAGCGCCGTTGCCCTTCGGCATAGAGCGTATCAAAGGCCAGCGAGGACTTGCCTGAGCCGGAAAGCCCGGTAATGACAATCAGCCTGTCGCGAGGAAGATCTACATCAATGTTTTTCAGGTTATGGGTGCGAGCACCGCGTACCAGAATCTGGTCCATAAATCGCTTCTCGGCCGAGGTAAAACCTCCAGTATAGGAGGGGGAGGCACCAGGCAGCAAAGCCGGGCAGGTAATCTTTACGAAGGGCGCGTTTATATGTCAGTGATGATAAACTGACAGGTTGATTTAGGTAGCCGCTCAGCGCGGCGCGGCAGCAAGTTCACCATGATGGCGCGGGGCGCCAGTAACGAGGGAGGCCTTCATGGCTCGTGGAATAAACAAGGTTATTTTGATCGGCAATCTGGGTCAGGATCCGGAAGTGCGCTTTACCCCGTCCGGTACCGCGGTCGCGAATCTTAACCTGGCAACGTCTGATACCTGGAATGATCGCCAGACCGGTCAGCGTCAGGAGCGTACCGAGTGGCACCGTGTCGTGCTGTTCAACAAACTGGCTGAAGTCGCCCAGCAGTACGTCAAGAAAGGCTCCAAGGTCTATATTGAAGGCCGCCTGCAAACACGCAAGTGGCAGGATCAGAATGGGCAGGATCGTTACAGCACTGAAATCGTGGCCAACGACATGCAGATGCTTGATGGTCGTGGAGGCCAGGGTGGCGATTACGATCAGGGGCAGGGTGGTGGGTATGGCCAGAACCAGCAGCCCGCTCGCCAGCAGCCGGCACCTCAGGGCAATTACGGTCAACAGGGGGGTGGCCAGGGCAACTATGGCCAGCAGGGCAATCAGCCTTCCGGTCAGCGAGCTCCGGCTCAGCCGGCACCGGCACAGAACAATGCTCCTCAGCCGGGCGGGTTTGACGATTTTGATGACGAGATCCCGTTCTGATGAACAGGGATATGCCGTAGTGAAAAGGCCATGCTTCCGGCATGGCCTTTTTGCATCAATGCGAGCAGCTTGTGCGGGGCCTGATGGCTAACGACAGTGCTGATGCAGCGGCGTATAGTAGGAGTTTTCATGTCCTGGGCGTATGACAGCCTTGTCGTTTGGAACCGTCAATAAAAGGGATTGTGTGAAATTTCTCGTTCTTGGAGCATCCCATTGCCTTAGCCGTGCGCTGGCCCGAGAGGGACGCAGGCGCGCCGATATTGTCGTTGAGACTCATGAAATCTCTGCGCTGCAGCAGAAGGGGTGGGTGTTTGAGCAGTGTGATGCCGTGATTGTTCCGCCGCTGTCTCATCCTGCCTCGGCTACACCGGCTGAGGTGGTGGCCCATGCTGCTCTGGTGGAAGAGGTACTGTCGCACTGCGTGGCACAGAACCTGCCGCTGGTCTGGTGCGTCAGTGATGAAATGTTCGAGGCCGGTAGCCCGACCCCCATCAGTGAAAGTCTGGTGCCGGATCCGATCGACAAGGGGCTCCGCCGTCTGGTTGAGGCTGGAATGCGGGTCCGTGAAGAGCTTCCCCATCATATCATCCTTCGTGTCGGCCCCCTGTTTGCGCTGGATGGCGAGCATGCCTGGTTACCGGATATTATTGCGACGCTGGCAGGCGGGAATGACGTGCGCGTGCCTGAAGATGTTGTCGTTGGCCCAGCGTCGGCAGAGTCACTGGCCATGGCCATGATTGGTATCCTGATGCAGCTCAAATACGGAGCAGATAGCTGGGGTAGTTATCATTTATCTGGTATCGAACCTGTCAGCCTGTATGCCTTCTGCGGTGTCGTACGTACGCAGCTGGTGACACTACTGGAAGGGCAGGGACTGCCGGCTGATTTTGGCGACGTGAAGCCTCTGAGTCATCATCACGATCAGCCACTCAGACGCGTGCTGAGCTGCCAGCGGCTGCTGGATACGTTCGGGATCCATCAGCGGCCCTGGCGTATCGAGCTGGAACGTCTGCTGATGCAGTGGTGCGAAACTCAAACTCAACAGGGTGTGTCTCAACCGTGATGTGGTGTCGAAGTCTTGTGTTCTACTGTGGCTATTTTCTGGCCATTCTTTTTTTTGGCGTAATAATGGCACCCATCGCGAGGCTGTTTCCCCTGCGAAAACGCTTTGCCGTGCTGAATACCTATAATTACGTGACGGTTCGATGGCTACGAATGACCTGTGGCGTACGCTTTCAGGTGGAGCATCAGGGAAGGCTGCCGGATGGGCCGTGTGTCCTTGTATCCAATCACCAAAGCGAGTGGGAAACCCTGTTTTTACAAACCATCAAGCATTCGATGTGTACTGTAATCAAGCGTGAGCTGCTGAACCTGCCTATTTTTGGCTGGGGGCTTCGGCTGTTGCAGCCTATACCGCTGGATCGTTCCAAGCCCTCAGTGGCGCTACGTGCCGTGCTTTCCGTTGGTGTGGAGCGATTAAAGAGCGGGATGTCAGTCCTTATCTTTCCTGAAGGGACGCGCGTCAATGCCGGCGAGCGAAAGCGTTTCAATAAAAGCGGCGCTGTGATTGCCTGTAATACAGGCGTTCCCGTGGTGCCTGTGGCACACAATGCTGGGGAGTGCTGGCCAGGAAAGACCTTTATCAAGAAGCCTGGCATGATTACCGTTGTGATCGGTGCGCCTATCGATACCTCGGGTCGTACCGCCAAGGAAATCATGGCGGAAGTGGAAGAATGGGTCGATGATCAGCTGGAGCGTATTTCTTCGGTGCCTTATACACCTCCGGGTTGAAGGTGCATGTCGTGTTCTGACACTAAAAAGCCGGTGCTGAAAAGCACCGGCTTTTTTTGGTCTACCGTAGACTTCAGGCGTCCTGATAACGATCAAAGATCAGGCATGCGTTGGTTCCACCAAATCCGAAGCTGTTTGACAGGACTCGGTTCAATGTTGTCTCACGGCATGTGCTGACAATATCAAAGCCTTGGGCATCAGGGTCCTGTTCATCCAGATTGGCAGACGCGCAGATGAAGTCATTCTGCATCATCAGCAGGGAGTAAATGGCTTCCTGTGCACCTGTGGCGCCAAGCGAGTGGCCCGTCAACGATTTGGTCGATGACAGCGGCGGCACGTCATCACCGAACAGGGCACGCAGGGCCTTGAGTTCGGACATGTCTCCAACCGGTGTAGAGGTACCATGGGTATTGATGTAATCAATTTTGGGGTGTTGGTCACCCAGCATGGCGATAGCCTGCTGCATGCAACGAACCGCTCCCTCACCCGATGGCGCTACCATGTCGTAGCCATCGGAGTTGGCACCGTAGCCCGTGAGCTCCGCGTAGATTTTTGCACCACGTGCCCGCGCATGCTCCAGTTCTTCAAGCACGAGCATGGCGCCACCACCGGCAATGACAAAGCCGTCGCGGGCCGTATCATAAGGGCGCGAAGCACGTTCAGGTGTGTCGTTGTAGCTGGTGGAGAGCGCACCCATGGCGTCAAAGAGACAGGACAGTGTCCAGTGCTCTTCTTCACCACCGCCGGCAAAGACTACATCCTGCTTGCCGAGCTGTATCTGCTCCATGGCGCTGCCGATGCAGTGTGCGGATGTGGAGCAGGCCGAAGAAATGGAGTAGTTGATACCCTTGATTTCAAACGGTGTTGCCAGGCAGGCGGAGACCGTGCTGCCCATGGTGCGGGTTACACGGTAGGGGCCGACACGCCGTAATCCCTTTTCACGCAGGATATCAGCGGCTTCCACCTGGTTGGCAGACGATGCGCCTCCCGAGCCGGCAATCAGCCCGGTACGCGGGTTGGACACCTGTTCCGGTGTCAGCCCGGCATCGTCTATGGCCTGCTGCATAGAGATGTAGGCATAGGCCGCCGCATCTCCCATAAAACGAAGTCGCTTTCGGTCGACGTGGGCATCTATATCAATGTCTACGGCGCCGGCCACATGGCTGCGCATGCCGCGCTCAGCGTACTCTTCACGATAGCGAATACCGGAGCGCCCGAGCTTGAGGGACTCCAGAACCTGATGCTGGTCATTGCCCAGGCAGGATACGATGCCCAGGCCGGTGACTACCACTCGTCGCATGGGAGCCTCCCGGTTAAAAATTCGAGGTAGAAGTGAACAGGCCGACACGTAAATCGTTGGCCTGGTAGATCGGGCGACCATCAACACTGACGGTACCATCGGCGATGCCAAGAATCAGGCGCCGCGTGATAACACGCTTGATGTTGATATGATAGGTCACCTTGTTTGCTTCAGGCAGAATCTGCCCTGAAAACTTGACCTCGCCACAGCCCAGAGCGCGTCCGCGCCCGGGGTTGCCAAGCCAGCCAAGATGAAAGCCTACCAGCTGCCACATGGCGTCCAGTCCCAGACAGCCGGGCATTACCGGGTCGCCAGGAAAGTGGCATTCAAAAAACCAGAGGTCCGGCCTGATGTCCAGCTCGGCAATCAGCTCGCCCTTGCCGTACTGTCCGCCTTCCTCGTGGATATGAGTGATGCGGTCAAGCATCAGCATGTTCGGCGCGGGAAGCTGGGCATTGCCAGGTCCGAAAAGTTCACCCTGGCTGCATTGCAGCAATTCATCGCGTGTAAAAGAGTGTTGCTTGGTCACTGACTCGTTCCGAGAATCGTAAGGATTGTGCTCTGTCTCTGGAGCGCGTCCTAGTCTACTTGACGAAGGCAGACGTTACTATGTGCCTGCCCGGCGTGAAACACTCCCTGCATTATCGCACACAATTACTCCCGGTTTCGACGCTCACGGTTAAGGTGAGCTTTATTTCAGGGACTTGAATGTCTCCAGCGCCCGTTCACGCGCAGCGCGATGATCCACGATGGTCTCTGGATAGTGGAGTTCGCGGCGCTGTGAGGCCGTAGGTTCATGGCGATGCTTTTCAGACAGGTTACTCAGGGCCGGCAGGTAATGGATGATGAATCGCCCGGCCGGATCGAACCGCTTTGATTGTGTGGTCGGATTGAAGATCCGGAAATAGGGGGAGGCATCGGTACCGGTTGACGCTGACCACTGCCATCCTCCGTTGTTTGCTCCCAGTTCACCATCCACCAGGTGCTCAAGGAAGAAAGCTTCCCCCCAGTGCCAGTCAATCAGCAGATGCTTGGTCAGGAACATGGCCGTTACCATGCGAAGACGGTTATGCATCCAGCCTGTCTGAACCAGTTGCTTCATCGCGGCATCCACCAGGGGATAGCCGGTATTGCCTTCACACCAGGCCTTGAAGTCCTTTTTGCTCTGGCGCCATTTGATGTTGCGTGTTTCGCTCTTGAAGGGCTCATGCCTGCTCACCTTCGGGAATCCGACCAGAACGTGCTGGTAAAAATCCCGCCATGCAAGCTCGCTGATCCAGCTGGTCAGGTTATTGTCCCCATCGCCTGCATGGCCGCCGTTTTTATGAATGGCCGCAGTAAGGCACTGGCGAGGCGAAATCATGCCCAGCGCCAGATAGGGGGACAGGGTGCTGGTAGCCTGATCGAAGGGAAAATCGCGACGGTCCTTGTAATGCCTGGCTCGTGAGCCAAGAAAACGCTCGAGGCGATCTTCCGCTTCCTCTGTGCCCGCCGGCCAGAGCGAATTGTCTACGGCGTCGGGGGTGTCCGGTGCCGGTACCTTGTCGCTGTCAATGGACTTCAGCGATTTCTGGCGAGAGGGCGCTTCGTGAATGTCGAGGGATTGCTGGTCGAGGGCTTTCAGCCACGCCTTGTAGAATGGGGTAAAGACCTTGTAATACTCATCGTTACCAGTCAGCAGGTCGCCCGGAGGAATAATAACGCCATCATCGTAGCGTTGAACGGTGCGCCCATCCTGCTTGAACAGTCGAACGGTTTCATCGTCCCGGTTACGCTCGTTAATGCCATAGTCATTATTGAAATGCAGCTGCTGACAGTCGAGTGACTGTGCCAGCTCGAGTACTGCTTCAGGGCATGCGCTGAACTGGTCGGGAGACAATACCTTGAGAGGGATATTCAACTGATCCAGATCATCTGCCAGCGCAGAAAATCCTCGGTACCAGAAGGAAAGCTTGTTATCCCCGTGGCCATGAGCCTTCCACTGTTTGCGGGTAAGGGTAATCACGGCGATGACCGGACCTTGGCGTGCAGCTTCTGCCAGCGCCGAATTATCATGAGTGCGCAGGTCGGTACGGAACCACACCAGTTGTCGAGCGGACATTCAACCTCCTTGTTGAGAGTGTCCGAAAATTCAGGTCTGGCCGGGTCAGTCGACGAGTTGTCTTACCGTACGCGCACCATGACCGGGGTTGTCGTCCAGTAATGTCAGTCCACCGAAGGAAAGCGCCTTTCGATGCAGCCGAGTGACCGGCCCGGACAGGCAGACGGGCACATGCATTGCTGCCGTCAGTTCCTTGAGACGGTCTACCATATCGGCCGGCTGCTGCTCGCCTCCCGTCAATATCACAACGTCGGCGCGGCAACGCTGAGTCAGGCCGATCAGCACGTTGTCTGTGGTGGCATTGTCAATCAATGACACATGGAAACCACTGGCACCCAGGTGCGTCGCCGCAAGAAGAAGGTGCAGGGAGTCCTTTTCTTCCGGCAGTCGAGCCAGAAGTAGCCTGGGGGTACTGACATCGAGATTACTGTAGTACAGGCGAAGTGCGAGCCGGGTGCGAAGAAATGACTCGAGAAACAACCGCGATACATCATCGTCACCCTGCTGCGATACATGATCAGCAACCGGCTTCCATACGTTTTCGAGTACGGTCAGTGTGGGGTAGCGGCCAAACAGATGTGTATACAGCTGATCGAGACCCTTTTCGTCAAACCGCTCGATCAGGGCGCAAGCATCTGTAACCTGGTCATGCCAGTCGATGCCGGCGGGGTTATCCGTTGCCGGTGTCACGGGGGGAGTGGGTTCAAGCTCTTCCTGAACGCCATCACCATCCAGCAGGTCACCTACCTGACTTACGGGCACACCGCGATTCAGCCATTGAACAATACGTTCTACTCGCTCTATATCATCTCGAGCATACAGGCGATGCCCCTTGGGAGTGCGTCGTGGCTGGATCAATCCATAGCGGCGCTCCCAGGCGCGTAACGTGACTGAATTGACGCCTGTCAATCGAGACACTTCACGAATGGGGTATAACGGCCCACCTGCCGAGGTAACGGGATTGTCGCTCATTGTTCCATGCCTCCTTTCACACAACGTTGCATCCTGGCGTCATAAGTAGCGATTCGTCGCCCTGGCTATATTACCTGGCCAGAGCGCTGTTTGCCCTGAACTTGAGGAGCTGTGTCATGCGCTATACCAGATAAAACAAGCGAAACTTATACGTGACAGATGAATATACAAATAGTGTACAAGATTAATCCACCTTTTGCCCACTAATTCCCTCTTCAACAATGCGGATCAGGGCATCGGTGAATGCCGGGTGTTGTCCAACCGGTGGCAGCAGGTTCAAGGCAAGTGTCGGGAAGCGTATTGAAAGTGCGTCGACCTGTCCGGGCACATCTTCTCTTAAATGTCGGCCTACCGCGAAAAACAGCGGCAGGATATCGATGTCCTGAGCGCCGCCCTGATGGAGCTCAGCGACGACATCTTCCAGCAGGGGATCACACAGCTCCATATACGCCATGCGCAGTTGCGCAGATGACCGGGTCTGAAGCCGTTTCTCGAGATCGCGGAACGGCTGCTGCCACTGCTCGTCTGGTGAGCCATGGGCCAGCAGAATGTATGCCTTAGTCATTGTGCAATTCCTTTCACGAAGAAGAGGTGAGGTAAGTGATGAGTTCGCTGGCGCATCGCTGGCCGGCCAGCCAGGCCGCCTCGACATTGTTTCCCGCACACCAGTCTCCGCACAGCGCCAGCGTATGACGTGCATTCCAGAGCGGGGATGTCCGTGAAAGAGAATGAGTGGCCTGTGCAAAACGCCATCGGTGGGCGTCAGCTGTCCTGAATGCCGGACGAGGCATCATGTTCATGTCGATAAAGGCAGCCTTCAGGCGGCAAGCGACGTCTTCCGGTGCCAGCTCCAGATGCTGCTGACTCCACTCCGGTGTAGCAATCAGTCGAAGGGTTGGAGCGCTCTCCCGGCCGGGCTTGCTTTCCTGTCTAGAGGCCCAGTACAGCGTCCCATTTTCGAAAAACAGGGCGTCCCAGGGAACATCCAGTGGAGCGTCGAGCCGGTAATGGGCATGCCAAGAGGGTGCAAGAGTGACGCTGTTACACTGCGACAACAATCCGGTTTCTTCGTCAGGCAACAGCGCTTGAGCCTGCGGCGCGGGAAGTGCCAGCACAACATGCCCAAAAGGGCCGTAGCGCTCGAGGCCTTCGCAGGTGAGCCAGTACTCGTCGGCAATCCTTTCGATGGATGTAATGCGCGTTGACAGGGTGATGTCGAGCCCGCCTGCCAGGTGACGTGTTAATGCGCTCATACGCGGGGTGGCTGCATAGCGCGGATGTTCTGCCGAATACGCAGTGAGTTGCCCATCGGCGCGGCGTGTCCAGGGCGAAACCGGCCATGGCGCAATCACACCTGCCTTGAGCCACTGCGCCACTCTGTCCTTGAAGGCATCGCTGCGTGCAGTGAAGCAGGGGGCACCCAGATCGATGGCGCCTTCGGAGTCGTGGCGTGATGCAAGACGCCCGCCGGGGCCGCGTGCCTTGTCAAACACCTGTACGCTGTGCCTGTCCGCAGCAAGGGTGGTGGCAGCACTCAGTCCCGAAAGCCCTGCACCGATGATCGCAATCCGGGGTGGAACCGGCATCATGACCCGTATCTCTGGTTGAATATCGGTTCAATGTATCAGTTTGGTACAGGTTTATTCCAGTCCGTACAAGAAAATATGACGGCAGGGGTCTACAGTGTCTGGCAATGGGACAACCCCTTTAAGCCCTTCGGGAGGCAGCATGAATATTTTGATTACCGGTGCAACCGGGTTTGTCGGTCAGGCACTGTGTCCGGCCTTGAAGGCACAGGGGCATTCTCTTTACGTGCTGTCGCGCACACCGGCATCTGTTGTCGAGCGTATTGGCGTAGAGGTTGAGGCGCATTCGGACGCGATGGCGTTCAGGGATACGCCGCTGGATGCCATCATCAACCTGGCGGGTGCCTCCATCGCCGGTGGGCCGTGGACCGCATCGCGCAAGCAGACCCTGGTCGACAGCCGGGTCAGTGTTACCGAGTCGCTTGAAGCCTTGTGCAAGGCGCGGGACACCTTGCCTCAGGTGCTGATATCAGGGTCGGCGATGGGCTATTACGGCAACCAGGGCGACACCGTGGTGACCGAGCAGACCCCTCCACATCAGGAGTTTGCCCATGAGCTGTGTGCCCGTTGGGAAGCGGCTGCACAGCGTATCGAGGCATTGGGAGTGAGAACGGCCATTATTCGGATCGGACTGGTTCTGGATCGGGATGGTGGGTCGCTGAAGCCGATGTTACCGGTTTATCGATGCGGACTGGGGGCAACGCTGGGCTCGGGGACGCAGTACATGCCCTGGATTCACCGAACGGATCTAGTCCGTATCATCATGCATTTGTTGAATGATGGGGCTTTGTCAGGCCCGGTCAACAGCAGTGCACCGCATCCGGTGACCAACCGTGAGTTCACCAAAACCCTGGCGCGAGTGCTGCATCGACCAGCGCCATGGCGCATACCGGCATTTGTGTTGAAAACCGCGATGGGTGAAATGTCTCGATTGTTGCTGACGGGTGCAAGAATGACACCGGCACGCCTTGAGCATACCGGATTTGCCTTTGAGTACCCGACGCTTGAAAAGGCCCTGCAGGCCATTGTGAACCGGGCCTGATGGCCCGGTTCGGTACTGCCTTATTGGTGGGCATCGACGGTCAGGATGACCCGAACCGCATCCAGTCTCAGGCGTGACTGAGTGATGGCGTCATCCAGTTGTGCCTTCTCGTCGCGAAGCAGTGAAAGCTCTGCTTCCGGCACGCTGCCATGCCGTGCTGCCAGCGCCGTCAGGCGGTCCAGTTCGGCGTCCATGGTGAGTGTCATTTCTTCATGGGCCTTGCGCACTACGCCTGACAGGGCCCGCTCGGCGACGGTATCTGCCTGATCCATCAATTCGCGCACCATCACATGGCGGTCCTTGATCAGGTTCCGGGCAATACCTTTCTTCACGTGCTGCAGATTCTTGGCCAGTCCACCGAACGACACGCTATTGGACAGGTCATTACCGGATTCATCCACCAGTACTCGCACGGTGGTCGGCGGGAGGAACCGGCCGACGTGAATACCGGATGGTGCCGGTGTTGATGTGCAGAACACTGCTTCCAGCATGACACGTCCACCCGGGATGCTGGGATGCTGTAACAGCCCGAGGGCTGTATTGCCCATGGCGCCGGTCGCCATGTGAGACAGCATTTCCTGAACCAGCGGGTGCTCCCAGGACAGACGCTGAATATCATCCCGGCTCAGGGCGGTCTCACGCGACAGGGTCATGGTGAAGCCTTCCTCGCCCCGAATCAGGCCAGGCAGCCCCTCGACCATGTGGCCACCGGGGTGAAGGTAGGTCAGTCCGCCATCCAGATCCCGTGTATCAACCCCGAAGATATCGAAGGCCTGATCCAGGTACTTCGGCAGGGTGGGGTCGTTGTCCAGTTCCTCGATCTGCGCGGCAATCTGTTCGGCATGGGCCGGGTTCTGCGAGCCCATCTCCAGCAGACGATTTCGTCCGGCCAGTCGCTCCTGGATGAGAACATCGAAGCGCTCGCGTGTTTCGCTGACCAGCGCTTGAATGTCATCGGCATCCAGCAGGCTGTCAGCCAGCCTGTCGCCGAACTCGTCAAACAGCGTACTGCCGATCCCATGGGGAAAACTGAACGCATCCATGCCATCGCGGTACCAGTTCAGCAGGCGAGCCATCGGGCTGTCCGGGAAGATGGGCAGATGGATATCGATCGGAAAGCGCTGACCGATGCGATCAAGCCGGCCGATGCGCTGTTCCAGCTGGTCCGGATGGGGCGGCAGATCGAACATGATCAGATGATGGCAGAACTGGAAGTTACGGCCTTCGGAGCCGATTTCCGAGCAGATCAGCAACGGGCTGCCTTCGCTGGCATCCTGTTCGGCAAAGGCAGCCGCGGCGCGGTCACGCTCGATCAGCGTCATGCCTTCATGAAATACCGGAACATGCAGGCCGGTCAGGACCTGAAGACCGGCAGACAGTTCACGGGCGGTATCTGCGAAATGGCAGATCAGCAGGGCCTTTTCGCCCGGATGCTGCTTCAGCCACTGTTTCAGCCATTCCACTCGGGTATCGGTTTTCCACCAGGGGGTGCCATCGCCATTCATCCGCTCGCGGTCGAGGGCTGTCTGGGTCTCTTCCAGATACAGCAGCACATCCGGATGATCGAGGCCGGTATCAATCAGCAGCTCATCAAGGTAGTCCTCATCCCTGTCCAGCTTTTTCAGCATCCGCTGATACGGGGCCGGCATGTCAAGCTCATGGACGTGAAGGCGACGTTCCGGAAATCCTTCAACATGGCGGCGGCTGTTGCGAAATACCACGCGGCCGGTGCCATGGCGGTCCAGTAGATGGCGACGCAGCGACTGGCGTAACCGGGTCTGGTCTTCCGGCGTGTCGGCGGCAGCCAGCTGATCAAGCAGGGACTGGCTATCGGCATCATCCAGAATGGCATCCAGCGTATCGCGCCGGCAGGCGTCTTCCGGCCAGGCATCGAGGGCCTCGACTGCTTCGGCGACGTGGGAATAACGTTGCTCTTCGGCCTGAAAGGTGTCCAGGTCCGGGTAGCGCTGCGGGTCCAGCAGTTTAAGACGTGCAAAGTGGCTGTCGGGTCCCATCTGTTCAGGGGTTGCCGTCAGCAGCAGAACACCGTGGCTGACGTTGGCCAGATGTTCGATGGTCTGGTAACCGGTGTCGCCGCCTTCCGGGGTCCAGGCCAGGTGGTGCGCCTCATCGACAATCAGCATGTCCCAGTGGCTGCCAGTGGCCTGCGCCTGCCGGTGAGGGTTGGCAAACAGCCACTGCTGGCTGGCCAGAATCAGCTGGCGGCTTTCGAACGGGTTCTGCGCTCGGTCGAGTTCGGCGCACTGTTGTTCGTCCAGCAGGGTAACGTCGATCGAGAAGCGGCGCAGCAGCTCGACCAGCCACTGGTGCGTCAGGCTCTCGGGCACCAGAATCAGGGCGCGCGACGCCCGGCCGGTCTGCAACAGACGATGAAGGATCAACCCAGCCTCGATGGTCTTGCCCAGACCCACTTCGTCAGCCAGCAGGACGCGCGGCAGGCGTCGACGTGAGACATCATCGGCAATGAAAAGCTGGTGGGGAACCAGATCAATCCGGGGGCCGGAAAGTCCCAGCGCGGGATGGCGTTGAAGGCGGTTCATGATCTGAAGGCTGCGATAGCGCAGGTTGAACCAGTCATTGCGGTCGATCTGACCAGTGAGCAGGCGGTCACGGGCCTGGTGGAACTGCATTCGGTCGCTGATTTTCGGCTCGGGCAGTTCTTTCAGTTCGCCTTGTTCATCAACGCCGATATAGGTAATCAGGCCACGCTGTTCCTTGGTGTCTTCTACAGTCAGTACCCAGCCTTCGCTGGATTCGACCCGGTCACCACTGCCGAATACCACCCGGGTCAGGGGCGCGTCCTTGGAGGAATAGGTGCGGGTTTCGTCACTGGCGTTGAACAGCACCGTGACGCTTCGAAAGTCGACATTCAGTATCGTGCCCAGACCAAGTTCGGCTTCGCCATCGCTGATATAGCGCTGGCCGGGAGAGAAATCGCTCATGCTGTTAATCGGGCCTCACATTTACAGGTTCATGCCGGCGGGCGCGGTATCTTACCTTAAAGCCCGGCAGGGCTTAACCCTTGATGCGTGCAGATGAACGTCCGAGGCCGCAGGCGCCCTGCAATGAGCTCGCTGAGGCCATCTCAGGACTGGTCGATCCCATCCTTCAGCAGTTCATCGAATGTGCAGGGCGTACCGCATTTATCCGGCGTATATCCGGCCAGGTGATCAACGGCGCTTAGAAACGAGTCAGAGCCCATGGCTTCCATCAACTGGCACAGGTTGTGCTGACGAAGCTGGCTCTCATGACAGACCAGCAGGTAGTGCTCCGTGGCCAGATTTATGAACTCGAGGCCGAACTGCGCGGCGGCAGCCTCGACGCCAAACCCCACATCGGCCATGCCGGCAGCCACATAAGCGGCGACGGCGGTGTGAGTGAACTCCTCCTGAGCAGCATTGGTGAGGTGCGCTTCATCGATGTGGTGTGCTTCCAGCAGCAGGTTGAACAGTACCCGGGTGCCGGAGTGTTCATCGCGGTTGATAAAGCGGAGCCCGGGCCGGGTAAGGTCCGCAAGGCCGTGAACCTGCTGTCGTGTCTCGGCACGCAGGATCAGGCCTTGGCGCCGAGTGACAAATCGAATGACGCGAAGGTTTTGACCGGCAAGCTGGTCGTGATAGGCGGCCATGACACGTGCCGCCAGTGGCGGCGAAGCCGGCAGGTGAAAGCTGGCAAGATCGCAGTCGCCCCGATTCAGGGCGCTGAGGGCTTCCAGCGGGTTGCAGTAACGCAGGTCCAGCTCGCCCGGCAGCTCCGCGAGCAGTGCGACGGCGTAGCCGTGACTGGCGTGCAGGCGCAGCACCGGATGGGCCCCTTCCAGCAGTTGCTGCAGCTGGTGGTTGAGTTCCGAAGCCATGCTGTCGAGTTGAGGCTCGAGTCGTGCCCTGAGGCGTTGTTCTGACCACAGCAGCTGTTCACCCAGCGGCGAGAGCCGCGTTCCGTACCCCTTGCGCATGGTTACCATGGGCATGCCAAAGAAAAGCTCACCCCGGGTAAGCAGGTTCCAGGCATGGCGGTAAGAGATTCCGGCCTTCTGCGCTGCACGCGTCAGCTTGCCGGTGTCGTGTACGCCATTGAGCAACGCAAAAATGACAGGATCCAGCAGGTCATTTTCCTCGTTTCTGAACAGCCAGGTCGGGGTGATATGCAACTTTGTCTTAAGCATTTTCATTCATATTTTTCGGGTTGCCCGGGTGTGCTAGTTTGGCCGTCACGTGACTTAAGCATAAAGCAATTAAGAACAATTATTCCTATACGACGTTCGAACACATGCTGCCGGTCGTCTGACCCCGTCCGACACGTTCGACTACTTGATGAGGCAACCAGGTCATGTCTACTACCAGCTCGCCAGCCGCCGGCGCCTGGACGCCGGCGCTGATCCAGGAAGTGATCGACGACCACAAGTCGATGCCCGGCGCCATGCTGCCCACCCTCCATGCGCTTCAGGATCGTTTCGGACATATTCCCGATGGTGCGGTGCCACTCATTGCCGAGACGCTGAGCTGCACCCGCGCCGATGTGCACGGGGTCATCAGCTTCTATCACCATTTTCGAACCCGGCCGGCCGGTCGAAGCGTTATTCATGTCTGTCGCGCCGAAGCCTGTCAGGCTGTCGGAAGCCGGCAGCTTGAAGCACATATCAAGGCGTCCCTGAAGGTGGATTACCATCAGACAACGCCGGATCATGAGTTCACGCTGGAGCCGGTTTACTGTCTTGGCAATTGCGCCTGTGGCCCCTCCATTCGCATCAATGACGATGTTCACGGGCGCGTTACGCCAGCCCGGTTTGATGAGCTGGCCGACGAGCTGACGACGACTGTCGTGGAGGTGAAATAATGGCAATAACCGTTTATGTACCCAGTGATACCACGGCACGTGCCCTTCAGGCTGACCGGGTCGCAGAGCACATCGCGCGTGCGGCAGCGTCGCGCTCCGTGGATGTTCGTATCGTGCGTAACGGCTCGCGCGGCCTGTTCTGGCTGGAGCCGCTGGTCGAGGTCGATACTCCGGACGGTCGGGCAGCCTTTGGCCCGGTAACGCCCGGCGCGGTAGACAGCCTTGTGGAGTCTGGACTGTTCGACGGGCGGCAGGATCATGAGCTGGCACTCGGACTGACCGAGGAAATCGCCTACCTCAAGCAGCAGCAGCGACTGACCTTTTCACGCATCGGCATCATTGACCCCCTCTCGCTTGAGGATTACACCTCACTGCGCGGCTTCCATGGTCTCAGGGCCGCACTGGCACGTGACGGTCAGTCCATTGTCGACGAAGTGAAGACCTCCGGGCTGCGTGGCCGCGGTGGGGCCGCCTTCCCGACCGGCATCAAGTGGCAGACCGTTCATGACGAAGCGCCCGGCCAGAAATATATTGTCTGCAATGCCGATGAAGGCGACTCGGGGACCTTTGCCGATCGTCTGGTGATGGAATGCGATCCGTATATGCTGATCGAGGGCATGACCATTGCCGGTCTCGCCGTGGGCGCGGACCAGGGCTATATCTATCTGCGTTCCGAGTACCCACTGGCGCATACCATCCTCAATGACGCCATTGCCCGTGCCTGCGAAGCCGGCTATCTGGGCGACAACCTGCTGGGCACCGACAAGGCCTTCCATCTGGAAGTTCGGCTGGGGGCCGGGGCCTATATCTGCGGCGAGGAAACCTCCCTGCTTGAAAGCCTGGAAGGACGTCGTGGTCTGGTGCGTGCCAAGCCGCCGCTGCCGGCCATCGAAGGTCTGTTTGGTCGTCCAACGGTCGTTAACAACGTGCTGTCGTTCGCTGCCGTGCCCTTTATTCTGGATCAGGGGGGGCAGGCCTACGCCGATTACGGCATGGGTCGTTCCCGTGGAACGCTGGCCATACAGCTGGCGGGCAATGTGAAACGTGGCGGGCTGGTCGAGCTGGCATTCGGCACCAGCCTGCTCTCGCTGATGGAGGATTTTGGGGGCGGTACGTTGAGTGGACGCCCGCTCAAGGCGGTCCAGGTCGGTGGCCCGCTCGGGGCCTACCTGCCGGAAAGTCAGTGGGATAATCCGCTGGACTACGAAGGCTTTGCCGCGTTTGGCGGGGTAGTGGGGCATGGTGGCGTTGTAATGTTTGACGACACGGTCGACATGGGCGATCAGGCCCGGTTTGCAATGGAGTTCTGCACGGTTGAATCCTGTGGCAAGTGTACGCCGTGCCGCATCGGGGCCGTACGCGGTGTAGAAGTCATCGATCGCATTCGTGCCGGTGAAAATGCCGACATGAATCTCACATTGCTCGGTGAGCTGTGTGAAACCATGGTCGATGGCTCGCTGTGTGCGATGGGCGGCATGACGCCGTTCCCGGTGCAGAGTGTAATGGAGCATTTCCCTGACGATTTGACACCGCGACACGCCCGGGTGGCGGGAGGCATACCATGCTGAACCATTTTGATCCCAAGCAGTACCTTGCAGGCCAGGTCAACAGCTACGACCCCACGTTATTTGATCGCGACCTGGGGACCCCGGGGAGCACCTCAACGACGGCGATCGGTCTGGTGATCGATGGCGTCGAGATCAGCGTGCCGGAAGGCACGTCGGTCATGCGCGCCGCCGCGCTGGCCGGAATCACGGTGCCCAAACTGTGTGCGACTGACAACATGGAGGCCTTCGGCTCCTGTCGCCTGTGTGCAGTGGAAATCGAAGGGCGTCGAGGCTACCCGGCCTCTTGTACGACCCCGGTCAGCGAAGGCATGTCGGTTACCACGCAGAACGGCAAGCTTGCCAAACTGCGCCGCAACATCATGGAGCTTTATATTTCCGATCACCCGCTGGACTGTCTGACCTGTCCCGCCAACGGTGATTGCGAGCTTCAGGACATGGCTGGTGCAGTTGGCCTGCGTGAAGTGCGCTACGGGTATGAAGGTGCCAATCACCTCGATGCCAAAATCGACGATTCCAACCCGTATTTCAGCTTCGACCCCAGCAAGTGCATCGTCTGTTCGCGCTGCGTGCGTGCCTGTGGCGAAGTGCAGGGCACATTCGCACTGACCATCGACGGTCGCGGGTTCGGTTCCATGGTGTCTGCCGGACAGAACGAGCCCTTCATGGACTCCGAGTGCGTGTCCTGCGGCGCCTGCGTGCAGGCCTGCCCGACATCCACGCTGATGGAAAAGAGCGTTATCGATGAGGGTGTGCCCGAGCACAGTGTGGTCACCACCTGCGCCTACTGTGGTGTCGGCTGTTCGTTTGAAGCCCAGATGAAGGGTGACAAGTTGATTCGCATGGTGCCGTACAAGGGCGGTGATGCCAATCACGGCCACTCCTGCGTCAAGGGGCGCTTCGCCTTCGGCTATGCCACCCACAAGGACCGTATCCGTGAGCCGATGATCCGCGACTCGATCGATCAGCCGTGGCGCGCGGTGTCCTGGGAGGAGGCGCTCTCGTTCTCGGCGAAGCGGCTGAAGGACATTCAGGAAAAATACGGACGTGACAGCGTGGGGGGTATTACCTCTTCACGCTGCACCAACGAAGAAACCTATCTGGTTCAGAAACTGATTCGCGCAGCGTTCGGCAACAACAATACCGACACCTGTGCCCGTGTCTGCCACTCGCCGACCGGTTATGGCCTCAAGACCACGCTGGGTGAGTCGGCAGGTACCCAGACGTTTGATTCCGTCATGAAGGCCGATACGATCCTGGTGATTGGTGCCAACCCAACGGATGCACACCCGGTGTTTGCCTCATTGATGAAGCGCCGCCTGCGTGAGGGTGCTGATCTGATCGTGGCCGACCCGCGCCGCATCGATCTTCTGAAAACGCCGCACGCCGAGAAAGGGTTGCATCTGGCCCTCAAGCCCGGCACCAACGTGGCACTGGTCAACGCGCTGGCGCACGTGGTGATTACCGAAGGACTTGAAGACGAAGCGTTCGTGGCCAGCCGCTGCGGCACCGAGGGCTATCAGAAGTGGCGCACGTTCATTCAGGAAGAGCGCCATGCGCCGGAAGCCTCCGAGTCTGAAACCGGGGTGCCTGCAGCGCTAGTGCGCACGGCTGCGCGCAAGTACGCCACGGCCGGCAATGGCGCCATCTATTACGGGCTGGGCGTGACCGAGCACAGTCAGGGCTCTACCACCGTCATGGCGATCGCAAACCTGGCGATGGCCACCGGCAACATCGGACGGGAAGGCGTCGGGGTTAACCCGTTGCGCGGTCAGAACAACGTGCAGGGGTCATGTGACATGGGCTCCTTCCCGCATGAGCTGCCAGGCTATCAGCATGTGGCCGATACCGAGGTGCGTCAGCGCTTCGAGCGGGTATGGAATACTACGCTGGATGACGAGCCGGGCCTGCGTATCCCCAACATGTTTGATGCCGCCGTAGCCGGTACCTTCAAGGCGTTGTATGTACAGGGTGAAGACATTGCCCAGTCGGATCCGAACACCCAGCACGTCGAAGCAGCGCTTTCCGCGCTGGATTGCCTGATCGTTCAGGATATCTTTCTGAACGAAACGGCCAAGTACGCCCACGTACTGTTGCCAGGTGCTACCTTCCTCGAGAAAAACGGCACCTTCACCAATGCGGAGCGTCGCATCAACCGCGTCCGGCGCGTCATGGCACCCGTGGCGGGCATGGAAGACTGGGAAGTGACGCAGGCGTTGTCCAATGCGCTCGGCTATCCCATGAACTACAGTCATCCGTCTGAAATCATGGACGAGATCGCGCAGCTGGCACCGACGTTTACCGGGGTGAATTACAGCAAGCTTGACACCCTGGGCAGCATTCAGTGGCCGTGCAACGATGATTATCCGATCGGCACGCCGACGATGCATGGCGTGGACTTTCCGATTGGCAAGGGAAATTTCGCCATTACCGAGTACGTGGCTACCGAGGAGCGTGTCAATCGACGTTATCCGCTGCTGCTGACGACCGGGCGGATTCTCAGCCAGTACAATGTTGGAGCGCAGACGCGCCGTACCGCCAATAGTGCCTGGCATAAGGAAGACGTACTGGAAATTCATCCGACGGATGCCGAAGACCGTGGCCTGAAGGATGGCGACTGGCTGGGTATTCGCAGTCGCGTAGGGCATACCGTACTACGCTGTCGTGTCAGCGACCGCATGGCTCCGGGGGTGGTGTATACCACGTTCCATCATCCGGGCAGCGGCGCCAACGTGATTACCACGGATAACTCGGACTGGGCTACCAACTGTCCCGAATACAAGGTGACGGCGGTTCAGGTCGAAAAGGTCACGCAGCCCTCTGACTGGCAGCAGCGGTTCCAGCAGTTCGATGAACAGCAGCAACGGTATCTGGATCATGCCGATGCGGGGGAGGTGGCGCTCAAGTGAGCGCCGTTTCACGGGCGATGTCACAGGAGGATACCTTGCATGAATGAAATGGATACGCTGGTCAGGATGGTGAATCAGATCAGCATCAACAATCGTCATCATGGCGAAGATGCACTCGCGGCCGAAGCGGTCGCGATGCACCTCAAGAAATTCTGGGCCCGCCGGATGAAGCAGCAGATCATCGACTATGCAGAGAACGATGGAGGCGCACTGGAGCCGGTTTCCCTGCTCGCGGTGGTGCGGCTCAGGAACATGTCTGATGAAGTAAGGGATTGGTCCGATACGTCCGATGCAGGCTGAACGACCCTGACTCATGATGAAACAAGGGCCACCCGGAGGTGGCCTTTTTCATTCCTGCATCGCCTGCCTTGCCGGCAGTGCGGGGCGAGGGACATGCCCTCAGGCGGCAGGCCCTGACAGCGCAAATTGTGCCGGCCAGTCGCGGTGGTTAAACACCTGGCCTTCAGCGCGAATGCGGGCGACCTCACGCAGGTCAATGCGTGCCAGAACCCATCCGGCTTCATCGTCAGTGCCTTCGGCCAGAATGCCGTTATCGGGAAAGCCATGATCCACGGGCGTGTAAACGCTGGCACGACCGGTATTGATATCCACGGCCTCTGACCAGGGGGCATGACCGATGGTCGGTGACTGCACCACATAACACTGCTGTTCAAGTGCTCGTGCCTGGCAGCCAATGCGCACCCGATGAAAGCCCGCTCTGGTGTCGGTGCAGCTTGGCACCAGCAGCAGCTCGGCGCCGGCGGCCACCTGTCGGCTCGCAATCATGGGAAATTCCGAGTCGTAGCAGATCTGTATGCCAATACGGCCGAGATCGGTATCGATGACCTCGATGCGCCTGCCGCTGCTGATACGCCACTGCTCGCTTTCAAAGCGGGTCATCATGAGCTTGTCCTGATGGCCCAGCCGGCCTTCAGGCCCGAACAGCGTGGCGCGGTTGACGATACGACCATCCTGCTCTGCGGTCGGGAAGGAGCTGGCCAGAATCAGCACATTATGGCGGCGTGCCAGACTATGGTGCAGTGCATGCCACTTCGCCAGCAGGGTCTGCATGGCCTGAAGCTGGTGGTGCAGATCACTGTACACAGCCTTGCCGAACACCGAGGCCAGTTCCATGCTCCCATACTCCGGAAATACCAGCAGGCTGGCGCCGCGTTGTGCGGCATCGGCAACCCAGCGTTCCAGCTTGTCGGCAAACTCATCCCAGTGTGTAAAGAAACCGATATCGTACTGGGCCGTTGCCAGCGTAAACGCACTCATGGCAGGGATTTCATCCAGAAGGTCATGGGTTTGAGGGTTTCCTGTGCCTCCCCGAGGTCCCTCCAGCTGAAATGCGTGGCAAGTTCGGGGTGTTTTTCATAGCCCCGATGATGCCAGAACTGATCCAGCGGCTGGTAGGTGGCAGGGCGTGTTGGGTGTGTCGCGGGACGCTCCACGGCGCAGAAGCATGAACGGGTCATGCCACCGATCTCGCGCGCGTGCGCTTCACGCTGCTGGAAAAACGCCACGCCCGCTCCCTGGCCGCGATATTCGGCAAGCAGTACGGATTCACCACAGTAAAATATATCGTCAATGCTGTAGCCTGCCTCATGAAAGGGCCGCTGAACGTCGGCCGTTTCATGACACAGTGGCAGCCCGGTTGACGCACCGACTACCCTGTCACCCTCAAGGGCCAGCACGATCACGCTGTGCGGCGCTTCAGTATAGGTTTGCAGATAGCGGGTTTCGTAGTCCGGGTCGCCTTCGTACAGGTAGGGGAAGTCACGAAATACCTGCATGCGTAACCGGGCCAGCTCCGGGATGAACGGGTGCAGCGCCTCGCCGGACAGGCGCCTGAAGGTCAGCCTGGTCATCATGCGGAGACCTGGGCAATCCAGTCTTCCAGGTTGTAGTAGTTGGTCACCCGCGCTACCTGGTCATCCCGAATCTCGAAGAAGGCACCTGCCGGCAGCCGGTAGGTCTGGCCGTGCGCCTCGGGCAGGCCGTCATCGGTCGCCAGGTACTGCCCCTCGACCGTGAATTCGACGGCCGCGCGGTCGCCTTTCTCGTTCGTGGTGATCGAAAGGTCCACGATGGTTTCCCGGTAATTGCGGTTCATCCGCTGCATGAATGCTGCAAAGGCCGGCTTGCCGATGTCGCGGCCACCTTGATTGATGTCGTGAATGACATCATCGGTCAGCAATGACAGGAAGGCGTCCATGTCTCCGGCATTGAAGGCGTCGTAGTAACGTTGCAGCAGCTGAGTAGTGGCCTGATGCATGGGAAAACTCTCCTGAAGTGCGCGAACCAAAATGTCGATAGTAGACAGTCCGGGTGGTGGGGCGAAAGCAGGGCGGGGCCTTGTTGGCAAAATCGAGCATGAGGTTGTCGCAACTGGCACCGACGGGCCTGATGTGTCGCCTTGCTTGCTGGTAGCATACGGGATTCACACGATGTGTCCGTATCGGGCCGTCCTTGTCATCATCAGGGGAGCATCCGCGTGCAGGACCGGCTTCGCAGTATTGCCATCGCCTCTCAGGCGGTCGGCTTTGTATTGATTATTGCCTTTGATACCTGGTTGCCTGAAGGCATGGTACGTCCCGCGCAGGGGATCACGCTGGCGCTGATGCTTTCAGCGGCGCTGGGCGTGGCGCTGGCTCGGCGGTATCAGCGCAACCGTCGGCTGAAGAAACGTGCCGATTCCTCCAGGCCCTGATGCAGGCCATGCAGGAGGAGCGCCAGAGCGCTCCTTCTGGCAGGTCTCATGGTGCCAGAATGTCAGCCAGAGCCTCGGCCTGTGCACCCATCACGATATGCATGACATGAGGTGTCGTGTGATGAATCCCCCGAGCGCCCAGCGTACGCAGGGCGGCCTCATCGATGGCCTCGGGCCGACGGGTTTCGATGCGCAGGCGCGTGGTGGCAACCGACGTCAGCCTGGTTATGTTATCCACACCCCCCAGTGCAGCCATCCAGCCTTCGCGGTCCACTGTGTCTGATGTAACCGTACGGCCAGCCGTTGCCTGGCGAGGGTGGCTATCCACCGGTGCGGGTTCCGGCAACGGCATGGCGCTGCGGGCGCCCGGCAGTGCCGTTCGAATGTCGTCCGACACCTGATCCGCGACAGGGCCCAGAATGACCTGCAGGCCGTTGCCCTGCAGCTTGAGCATGCCGCGAGCCCCCAGCGCTTTAAGGGCCGTCTCGTCGATGGCGTCATGATCGACCATGACCAGCCTCAGTCGTGTCGTACATGCACCTACGCGGATGATGTTATCGGCTCCGCCGAGCGCGCTAACGAAGGCATCACCACGTGCCTGCGTGGGGGCCGGTTCCTCGGCTGTGGACGTGGTGGCTGCCTCCGGCTCCCTGCCAGGGGTGGGCAGATTGAAACGTGTGATTGCCCATTTGAAAATGGCGTAATACAGCGCGAAATACACAAGCCCCACTGGAATCAACAGCCAGCCTCGGGTCGACAGGCCATAGGACAGCGCATAGTCGAACGCCCCGGCCGAAAAGGTGAAGCCCAGCTTGACGCCAAGGGCATGCATGACGGCCATCGAGATACCTGTCATTACGGCATGCACGCCATACAGTACCGGGGCCAGAAACATGAAGGTGAATTCGATCGGCTCGGTGACGCCGGTCAGAAAGGCGGTCAGCGCCAGTGACAGCAACAGTCCGCCCACCCGGGCACGGGCCGCCCGGGGCGCAGCGTGGTACATGGCCAGCGCCGCCGCCGGCAGACCGAACATCATTACCGGGAAAAAACCGGTCATGAAGCTGCCTGCCGTTGGGTCCCCGGCAAAGAACCGGTTCAGATCACCGGTCACGCCGTCGTAGCTGCCGAAAACGAACCAGACCAGGCTGTTCAGCACGTGATGCAGTCCGGTAACGATCAGGAGGCGGTTCAGTACGCCGTAGACAAAGAGTCCTGCCTCGCCGCCGTCGATCAGCCACTGCCCCAGTTGATCAATGCCGTACTGGATGGGAGGCCAGGCATAGCCGAACCCGACGCCCAGCAAGACCCCTGCCAGCCCGGTCGCGATGGGGATAAAGCGTCGGCCACCGAAAAAGGCCAGATAATCCGGCAGCGTGATGGTGCGATAGCGGTTGTACAACAGCCCTGCCACGCTCCCCATGATGATGCCGGACAGCACGCCCATGTTGATGTCGGGATCAAGGGTATTCAGTACGGCGTTCAGTACCAGATAGCCGATGGTGCCGGCCAGTCCGGCGGCGCCGTTACTGTCCTCGGCCAGCCCCACGGCTACCCCGATGGCAAAGATCAGCGCCAGCTGGCTGAAGATGGCATTACCGGCATTGGCAATGAAGGCGATATCCAGCAGGTCCGGCTGGCCAAGGCGCAGCAGCAGACCCGCGACCGGCAGAACGGCGATGGGCAGCATCAGTGAGCGGCCCAGCAGTTGAAGTCCGCCCATGATGCGGGAACCAGGTGTGGTGCTCATTCGAGGGCCTCCCGGGAAGATGTTGTTTTTGTCGTTGCCAGATGCGCTGAAACGGTCTGTCGGATCGCCTCGGCGCTGTCCATGGTCAGCAGGTCAGGCAGCAGGGCTGCAAGACCGGAAACGTTCAGTTGCCGCAGGCCATCCTTGATGGTGCCGATACGCGCAGGTTCGACCGACAGCTCGTCGATGCCAAGCGCTACCAGCACCGCCGCGGCCAGCGGGTCACTGGCGGATGCGCCACAGACCCCCACCGGGCAGTTGCCATGGGCTCCTTCAATACACAGCTTGATCAATCGAAGTACCGCCGGGTGCAGTACATCCATACGCGCTGCCAGAGCGGGAGACTCCCTGTCCATTGCCAGGGTGTACTGAGCAAGATCGTTCGTACCGATTGACAGAAAGTCCGCGGCTCTGGCCAGACCCGGGCTCAGTGCGGCAGAGGGCACTTCGATCATGGCGCCCAGCTCCGGCAGTGCATCAATCTCCAGTGCTCCTGCCCGTTCAGCCAGCCGTGTCTTGATGGTCATGAATTCGGCCACATCGCTGATCATCGGCACCATGATACGCAGGGCCGGTGGCCCGTGTGGCGGTCGGGTGTCTCGTGCGGCCAGCAGCAGGGCGTCAAGCTGCTGATCGAGCAGTTCGGGCTCATGCGCCCATAGCCGTACCCCACGGATGCCCAGCGCCGGGTTGGGCGTCTCGGGCAGCGTCAGGTAGGGCAACTGTTTGTCTGCTCCGATATCCAGAGTACGAATGATGACCGGAGCACCTTCCATTGCCTGCACCACCGTGGTGTAGACCGTCTGCTGCTCCGGGGCGCTCGGTGCTGCATCGCGCTCCAGAAACAGCAGCTCGCTGCGAAACAGGCCAATGCCGTCGGCGCCATGGGCGGCCGCCAGCGCCGCTTCTTCGGCAGAGCCGATATTGGCTGCCACCTGAACGGTGTGACCATCTCGGGTGGTGGCGGGCTGGTGGGCATGCCGAGCGATGCGTTCCCGCGCATCCTGTTGTGCGCTCAGTTGCCGCTCCAGCGCTTCCAGGCGTTCCGGTGTCGGGGTGCTTTCAAGTATTCCTGCCTCCGCATCGAGACAGGCGCGCTCCCCCCTGGCCTGTAACAGTGCTTCTCCACAGGCCACGATGCAGGGCAGCCCCCTGGCCCGCGCCATGATGGACACATGCGATGTTGTCCCGCCGGCGGCCAGACACAGCCCGCCAAGACTCTGGGCGATGGCGGCAAAGGCTGATGGCGTCATGTCGTGACTGATTAAAATAGCCCCTGGTGGCAGCGGGGCCTGAGAAGGGGCCGAGGTGGCGAAATGCTGCATGACCTGCTGCTGCAGGTCGCGAAGATCGTTCACGCGGCCGGCCAGCAACGGGTTGAGGCTCGCGGCCAGCGTGGCGGCCTCGGCATCAAGTGCGCGGCGCCACGCCTCGCCGCCGCCAAAGCCATCGTCAATATGCCTGTGGGCAGCTGCGAGCAGTGTCGGGTCGTCAAGCCATGCACGGTGCGCCTCGAAGACATCGGCTTCTTCCTGGCGTCCGGCCTGACTGGCCGTGGTCATGGCTCGGGCCAGTGAATCCCGGGCCTGACGAATGGCCTTGTCCAGTGCCGCACGTTCCCTGTCCGGCGTGTCGCCCCGCTCGGGAACATTCGGCAGGGCAGGGCTCAGGGTGACCAGCGGGCCGATGATGAGCCCTGGGCTGGCGGGCAGGCCGGTGTACTGTCCGGCGGCTGGCGTATCGGCTGACACTGCGTGGTCTGCTTCGGCCGGTGCTTCCTGCTCGAGGGTAGTATCAGGCTGGCCCAGGAGATGGACGGCGGCGTCCAGTGCCGTACTGGCCTGATAGCCTGCTGCGGTCAATGTGACATCCGTGCCGCACAGGATTCCCATGTTCAACAGACCGCTCAGGCTGGCGCTGTCGATCGGTGGATGATCGTCGGTGGCCAGTGTCAGTGTGACCTGGTGCTGACTGGCAATGCGCCGTAGTCGCGCGGCGGGGCGAGCATGCAGGCCATGTTCCAGCGCGACGGTGACGGTGCGGGTGCTGGTCTGCCCCGGCGTGGAGGAGGGCGCGGCCCCCGGCGGCGCCTCTTCACTCAGTACCAGCCGAAACAGCGGCTCGCCCTGTCGAACGATATCGCCAGGGGCGGGTAGCAGCTCAAGGGCCCAACCCACCGGGGCGGTCAGAATCATGGGGGTGATCAATGCTCGTGCATGGCGCGCCAGATAGTCGACGTCAAACCGGCAGAGCGGGTCGCCAGTGTGAACTTCGTCATCGTGACTGATCAGTAGCTCGATGCCTTCGCCGTTCAACTCGACCGTATCCAGCCCCAGATGCAATAGCCATTCACAGTCCTGTTCATCGCGCAGGGTAATCGCGTGGCGCGTGCGGGCACATTGAATGATGCGGCCATGGCAGGGCGCATGAAGCGTATCGCCCAGCGGGTCGAGCGCCACGCCAGGGCCGAGGGTGCCTTCGGCAAAGACCGGATCAGGCACTTCCTGCAGCGGGATCACCACGCCATCAATAGGCGCGACAAGTTCAAAAAAGGCAGGCATGGACATGTCCTCGTTATTGTTGTTGGTTCTACGGTTTCAGCGAGTACGGGTCACCTTGCGAAGGTGTCTGGGCTGGTCCGGATTGCTTCCTCGGGCTTCGGCCAGTGCAGCGGCCATGCTGTAGAAGCTTTGAATGATCGACAGTGGCTGCAGATCCTCGTGGCCCGCATCCACCACCGGCAGGTGACTGGTGCTGCCATGATCGTCGGCGGCCAGCATGACCCGGGCCCCCATGCCCTCAAGGTCGTCGGCCAGTGCCAGTAGCCCTGTCTGTTCCGGCCCTTGAGGGGCAAAAATCATCACCGGGTAACCGGGCTCAATCAGCGCCATGGGGCCGTGGCGGACTTCGGCGCCACTGAAGGCTTCTGCCTGAATACCGCAGGTTTCCTTGAACTTCAGCGCTGCTTCCTGTGCAACAGCCAGGCCGCTGCCCCGGCCAATTACCAGCAGGCGGTCGGCCTGTTTCAGGGTGTCGATGGCCGGCTGCCAGTTCAGGGCTGCGGCCTCTTCCAGGCGAGCCGGAAGGGCTTCCAGTGCGTCAAGCAATGCGGCATTTTCGGCCCAGGCGCCGACCAGGTGCGATCCGGCGGCCAGCGTTGCCAGATAACTCTTGGTTGCCGCCACGCTTTCCTCCCTGCCGGCATGCAGGGGCAGGGTCTGGTCGCTGGCAGCGGCCAGCGGCGTGTTCTCGGCATTGATCAGAGCGAGTGTGCGGGCGCCACCCAGTGCCAGGGCGCGCTGGGTGGTGATCAGGTCCGGGCTTTCACCCGATTGTGAAAAGGCAATCGCCAGTTGATCCGTTACACGCCATGGGGCAGCGCGCTCGGTACTGAGGGATGGCGGCAGGGAGGCCACGGGACAGCCCAGATGTTTCATCGCCAGATAGCCGAAAAAGGCTGCCGCGTGATCAGAGCTGCCACGCGCCACCGTCAGAATGCTTCTGGGTGGGGCGGCGAGCAGCGTCTTTGCCAGGGCCGCGACACGGGCCTGGTTCTGATGCCACTGGGTACGGAGAACACTCGGTGCACTCAGGGCTTCATTCAGCATCAGGGACATGGGGCCTCCGGAATGATCAATTTATAAGCATGACCTTACAGAGGTCCGGCCTGGTAGTCACTCGAGATGGCCATGGTTGATAAATGGCGTCTGTGTGGTGCGCCCGGCTCATCGGGGGAATCAGCCAGCGTACAGGCCTTGAGCACGTCGTTAACGGTGTCGAGCTCTTCCGGCTTCATCCACGGCAACAGGTGCCAGTGGGTCGCGCTCACTCCAGGCAATCCGTTTTATTATCATCATGTCCACGAGGCTTGCTTTAGGGGCCTGACGTAATTTGCGGCGTTGCATGAGGGTTGCTCTCATGTCGTCCGGCACGTAAAGCGCTGGGATATGGGACTGCAAGTAGTGGGTGTATTCGCGTGCAGCGACCTCGCCGCCCCATACACCGTCTAGGCTTTCGACCTCTCCGGTCCCCCCACCAATCTGGTGTCTCATCCAGGAACTGGCCGAACAGCAGCTTCGGAGCCAGCTTCGCGGCGTACCCTTGCACCCGGCGTTCGGTAAGCCCCGTTCGATAGCTTGTCGGGCGCCTGTTCGTGTCAGCACGTTGGCGGGCAGTGCCAGTGCCAGTGCCAGTGCCAGTGCCAGTGCCAGGGCCAGGGCCAGGGCCAGGGCCTGTTTCTCGGCATCCGTTTCGGTGACCTTGAATGCGTTGGCCTTGCGAGCATCATGATCACAATGGGCTGGTGCACCCGGTAATGGATTCCCCCTGCCGCGTAATAAACATTGCTTCGAACTCCTCTGCCGGCAAGGGCTTGCCGAACAGGTATCCCTGAACCTCCGGGCAATGATGTTCTCGCAGAAAGTTGAACTGTGATTGCTCTTCAACACCTTCAGCAATGATATCGAGCCCGAAGCTCGTGCCGAGGTCGAGCATCGCCTTCACGACGGCGACGTCGGAGTTGCTGTGGGGAAGCCCCTCAACAAAGCTCTTGTCGATCTTGATCCGCGTTACCGGGTACTCCTTGAGGATGCTCAGGGAGGCATACCCCGTCCCATAATCATCCAGGGCCAGCTGGACGCCCAAAGCCTTCAGTTTCTTGAGTACGTCAAGCTTGGCACTGTCGTTTTTCAGGATGATGGTTTCGACCAGCTCAAGTTCCAGCGCTTCGGCAGGCAGTTTGAACGTATCCAGCGCTGAACGTATCACCGAAATAATGCGGGGCGTGGCCAGTTGCACATCAAACAGATTGATGCCGATACGAAGCTCGGGATGTATGGTTCGCCACCGAGCGGCCTGCTGGCATGCCGTATGGATGATCCAGTCGCCGACACTTTCTGCGCAGGGCTTGCGACCCAGCACCTCGATGAAGGACGCGGGCGTGAGTAGACCGCGCCTGGGGTGCCGCCACCGAATTAATGCTTCTACCCCGCACAGTCGTTTACTTTCCGTGGAGACTTGCGGTTGATAATAAAGCTCGAACTGGCTTTCTTCATATGCGCGGCGCAATTCTGCTGCAAATGCCTTTTGCTGCTGGATCGACTCATGCATGCCTGATTCGTACAGCATGACGTCGCCCTTGCCCGACCGCTTGACCTGATAAAGCGCCAGATCTGCTGCGGCAATCAGTTTGCTTGAGTCCTGACCATGATCCGGGCCGACGGCGATGCCAATGCTGACACCAATATGACATCGGTGGCGGGATACGTCATAGGGGGGCGAGAGCGCCTCATTCACATGCCGAGCCAGTTGCTGCGCTTTTTGCGCGTCCCGATCATTAATGACAACGATGAATTCGTCGCCGCCAAGGCGCGCGATACAATCTGCTTTCGGGCATGCGCTTCGAAGCCGGGTGGCAACCTGAAGCAGTAATTCATCACCGATTGCATGGCCGAACGTGTCGTTGACTTCCTTGAAGCCATCCAGATCCATGATCATGGCGATAACGCCGCTGCTGTTTTGAAGCAGATCATCCAGCTGAGCGGTGCAACTACTTCGATTGGCCAGTCCGGTCAAGGAGTCATGTGTTGCCATGTAGGTGAGCTGCTGTTCGCGCTCCTTGCGCTCCGTAATGTCCCGAATGATCACCACAATGCTTTTTCGATGGCTGTCCTTTGACGCCGATAGGGTCAGCTCTGCGGGGAAGTTGCTGCCATCTTCTCTCACGCAGGACGTCTCAAGTGAAAAGGAGCGGTAACTGCCCGGACCACTCACGGCTCGGATCAATATGGTCTGGAAATCGGTCAGTGCATCGTCATGTATCAGGTACGAGGCATGTTCACCGGCCAACCCGCCGAACATGGCCTGGGCGCCTTCGTTCAAATAGGTGATGCACCCACTGGTATCCAGAAACAGAATGGCATTGGGCAGGCTTCGAGCGATGTTATCGAGTTGCTGCTGGCTCATGCGCTTCATGTTTTCCAGTCGGCGCTTCTCCATGCGATCCATGACCATGATGGCCAGGTCGCGCATGTTCTTTCGATCATTATCGCTGAGCTGCCTCCCGGGAAGCTGATCGGCAATGCAGAGGGTACCTATCGTGACCCCCTCTGGTGAGGTCAGGGGGACACCGGCATAGAACCGAATATGAGGCGGGCCTGTCACCAGTGGGCTGTGCTTGAAACGCTCATCTTCAATAACATCAGGCGCGGTCAGGACATCGTTTTGCATGATGGTGTGCGCGCAAAAGGAGTCTTCTCGATCAACGCTGCAGATATCGAGGCCCGTTTGAGCCTTGAAGTGAAACCGATCATGATCGACCAGCGTAACCAGCGCGATAGGAACGTCGAACATGCGAGCCGCCATATTGACCAACCTATGGAAAAAGGTCTCCGGCTCGATACCGATCAGGTCATACTGCTGTAGTACGTCCAGTCGGCGATTTTCGTCATCGGGTATCGGGAAGGTCATGTCTGGTACAGGTTCCAGTGAGTCGTTATCGAATGCGCCGCAGCAAATCGTATTGCCTAAGCAAAAAGTGTAGCTGGCACTTATGATCTATCGGCACCCCTGCTTATGGTCTTGTATGGTTGATCGGGCCTTTTTTCAAAAACAGGGGCATGTTTACGTGGTACCACGTTTCTCACAGCGTATTCGCGTGCCGTATCCGTGTTCTCCAAGTGAGTCCTCGACTTCGGTCACCAGCCATTCTTCCCCATCGATCTCCGGTTTCCAGCCGCTGAGCATCATTGGCATTTCAGGCATGAGATCAGCGCGCCTTTGAGCCAGTGTCAGCTCGAACGTGGCGGTGCCCCGCCTCTGTCTTGGCGGCCTCGAGGGCGTCAGCCTCGGAGGCGTAGGTGGCGCGCAGATCCTTGAATTTTTCCCCTTTACTGGCGATGGCGGCCTTACGTGCTGCCGGCGGTATCGTTCCAGAATTCCCGTACGCCGGTAAAATTGTCACGATCGGTCTGGCTGTGACGGTGCTGGTCGCCATCGCGGCGGGTGAGGGCGGGCAGTGTGACGGACTGAACCTGCCCCTGATAGCTGTCGCCGTTGCCAAACAGGTTCAGGCCCTTGAGTTTTTTGGGGAGTGCCATGGATCAGTGTCTCCTTAGCCTGCGTTCACGCGCTCGGCGAAGTCGGCCAGATAGGTATCTGTGATGCGCTGCTGGAAGCCGAGATCTTCCAGCGGCGGTACCGGCGTGTAGTCGTAATCGATGCGGCAGCTTGCCGGCCTTGAGCGAGGTCTGGTCGTTGAGGTCCTCGTTCAGCCAGGCATTGCCGTCGACGATCAGGCCCAGGCCCTTGAGTTCGCCGAATTTGGCATTGATGCCCTCGATGATGTCGCGGGCCAGGCTGGCGTGCAGGGGCTTGTCGACCGCCCACATATGGGCCTCGGCGATGGTGTCGGCGAGGATCTGCGCGGTGCGGGTGTAGTTCTCGAACGCAAAAGGGCTGGTCGGCCCGGCGCAGGTGCGCGAGCCCCAGAACCGGAAGCCGTCGCGCTGGATCAGGGTGGTGACATCGGCGGCATTGAGGATGCCGGCGTCGGTGTTGGGGTTTTGCAGCGACCAGAACACATCGGCACTGATGCCGGTCACGCCGTTGACGGCAACGTTGGAGAGCGTCTTGTGCCAGCCGATCTGCTGATCAAGTTTGGCACGCAGGCCGAGGGCACAGGCCACGGCACTGATGGTCGTTGTTTCAGCGGCGGTGACGTCAAACGCCTCGAACTCGGGCCAGATAATCATCAGCTCGCGCGCGCCGAACTGATCGCGGTAGGCGGTCACGTCCGAGATGGTGGTGCAGTCGTGGGCGTAGCTGTAGACGAAGGCGCGCAGATCCTGGGCGATACTGACCAGTGCGGTGGTGACGGCCTGATTATCCAGCCCGGGCACACCGAGGATGCGGGGCGTGACGCCAAGCGAGGCGCTGGCCGAGAGCAGCGCCTGTGCGCCGCAGCGTGCCTTGGGTACCGGCCTTGCCGATGGCCGTGGTGGTATTGATCGAGTGCCATGGGCTGTCCTGATCGTGAAAAAGGTCAGGCTCATGGTGTGGCGCGGGGTTCAGATTGGCGAGCGGCGGGCGTTGTAAAGGTGCGTTCCACAATAATGGGTAAAAAGAATGTCTTTTCTGAAATGGCTTTTCCGGCGAGAGAAAGAATCTTCCTATGCGTCTAGGAGGCGCCATGCCAGTGAAATAGATACGACCCCGGATATACCTCAGGCGTTCGGATATAAGACGTCCTGGTTTGCCATTAAAAGCGACCAGTCAAAGAAAGTTGCCGATCTATTTGAGATACAAAATCAGAAACCTTCCAACTGGGCGTCTGGGTTGAGTTGTTCGTTCCAAAACAAGATATTTGTTTCTCCACCTATCAATGGCTGGATTTTCGTTGTAAGCCAGAGCTTGCCATTCATTGGAGATCCGTTGATCCCGACGGCTGAAGACATGATTCAGCGCTATTCCCATATAGCTGATAATTTTGAGAATGTTCAGTTCTTTGGATCCCACCGTGTCGTTGATGCAGCAGTCTATGCCTGGGCTGTCAATGGCAAATGGCAACGTATCTTTAGCATCAGTGAGGGAGAGGTGCATTCAAATTATGGTTTGTATTCCGAGCCAGAGCGGCAGCTTAATATTTTGAATTTATCAGAACTTTCATGCCGTGCCGCTACTGACCGGATTACAAAAGCATTTGAGGAATATGAAGAAAGTGAGTCGCTGATAAATGACATGCCGATAGTAGTTGAAGAGACTTATATACTTGAACTGGCAGGTTTACTCAGCATTAACCCCATAAAGCTTGATAAAACCCATGAGCCGCTTGGTGTAGGTATCATCGGTGAACAACCTGCATGGATGACTGAATAGATGTTAATGGGCCGTTTTAGTTAAAAAATTGAGCTGATCGATACATGGCCGCGCCACTTCCATGAAGTCGGCATCATCACTGACGTCGCGAATTGCGGCTTTACTGGCCAGCCGGATGCGGCGCACGGCCTGTAGTAATTCCTCGGCACGTGCGGCGGCCTCGGCGATCTGCTCGGCGGCCTTATTCGGCGTGATGCCCTGAGCGTCGGCCCAGTCCTGAATCGCGAGCGGCACAGGGGCATCGTCGCTGTCTCGCGTTCGCCATTGCTCGAGTGCGGACTGCACCAGCCGGTATTCGGCATCCAGATATTGCCCGGTCGAGCGATCGGCGGCGCGTGCCCTGTCGGCCGCGGCGTCGATGGCATCCAGTGCATTTTGGCGCTGCCGGGTTATGGAAAAGTCCAGGGCTATAGCGTTGGGGATACCCTTCTCGTCTGGTGTGATCTGTAGCCCCCTGGCCTGAGCCGCGATCAACTCATCGCGCTTTTCGGTAGCTATGCTTATGGCGTCCCTGGGGATGTTCGGATGCGTATCGCGATAAAAGCACCCGGTTGACGCGGCGTAGTAGTAGGTCATCAACTCATTCCTCCAAATGCCAGATAGGTAATCGACGTCAACGCAAAGGGATTATCACCACTACCGGCACGTCCAAAGGCACGAAACTGACCAATGTTGACGACCTCGCAGGCCACACTGTTGGCCCCGTTGCCTCGATCAATCACGAAGACATAGTCGAAACTGGTGTCGAATGCTTCCGGTAATGTGAAGACGAAGCCGTTGCTTCCTGCTGTCTCCGGTATTTGAAAACGGCCGAGCTTGATCTGAAAGGTTTTGAGCTTTCCGTTTTTCCGATAGGGAAAATCAACCGCTCTTCCAGACACGCTCATCGATGTCACCGCCTGCAGCATCGCCAGCATATCGCTGACATTTGATAACCCCACCTGTTCGGCCATCCCGGTTACGAGGGCGATCTGATCCGCCGTGTGTGCTGCCCTGGCACTGGCATGGCTGTCCAGGCCATCATCGACGCCATGCCTACGCTGGGGTCGATCTTGAGCGTCACGGCACTGGTGTCGGTGACTTCCATCACAAAGCGGATGGTCTGGGTTCGGGCGCTGCCTTCACTCAGTTGCGGCTTGTAGGTCTCGGGGTAGTTGCCGTAGGCGATCAGGTTGCCGTCGGTGTCATACAGGCCGACCTCTCGGATCGTCCAGCCACCCACGTCCGGTGGCAGTACCTGCTCGATCACGGTCCAGTTCGGATTGTTCGGGTCGGTGGTGGTCTGGTTGATCGGACCGCGCCGCACCTCATTGACCAGGCGCGTGACCGAGGCGTCGGGCGACGGCAGCGTGCCGCCCCCGTCACCGATGGCAAGCTCGGCAATGGTCAACGGCTCACCGTAGGCGATGGCGTTGGCCAGCAGCCCCTGACCGGCGGTCGTCAGCAGTGTGAAAAACTGGCTCATGGCGTCTCACTCATGGGGTAGATCGTGGTGGTGTCGAACGCCTCAAGCAGGGCCGCGTGATAGAGCGGCCCACGCGAGACGATGAACTCGGGGGAATACGGATAGACGGTGGTGGTATCGCCATCGTGCACGACCGCACCAACGTAGAGTGGCCCCCGTGTCTCGCCGAGCAGATCGAGGCCGGTGATGTGGCGGGTCAGCGGTTTGGCGTCACTGATCAGCCGGGTCAGCTCGGTGTACATGGCATCAGTGATGCCCTGGTTGAGTACGCCGATGCGCAGGGTAAATGTGCCCGGCTCGCCTTCGGGCGACTGCTGCCACCATTCCTCGATGTCCAGCAGGTAACCCAGCGGCTCGACGACCCGGCGCAAGGCCGAGATCGTGCCCTTGCGGGAGTGGACGTAAAACGCGGCTTTCACCACGCCGCGCCTGGTGGCCTCGCTCCAGGTGGTGTCCCAGCGGTCGACCGACAATGCCCAGGCCAGATAGGGCAGCAGGGGCAGCGGACAGTCTTCGGGACTCATGAGCGTGCGCAGCGGGACCGGCACGCGCTCAAGGTCGGTGAGCGCCTCAGCGGCGAGGCGCTCCAGCTCGGTGCTATTGGGCGGCAGTAGCCTACTCATTACTGCCCCCGAGGGTCAGGGTGATGCCGGTACAGTGCGAGGCCTGGCTGTCATCAAGCACCACGTCAGTCGTCGGGCTTTGCAGCTCGACGCGCTGAACGCCCTCAACGTGCAGGGCGGCGTACACGGCAGATAACCGGATATCGCGCCCAAGCCGGCGCTGTTCGGCCACATAGGCGTCAGCCCTGGCGCGTGAGGTGGCAAGGATCGGCTCCTGTTCGGGGCCGGGGTAGAGATAGAGCGTGGCGTCAATCGCATAGTCCACGATGGTGGCTGACTGGACGGTGAGCCGATCACCGACCGGGCGCACGTCCTCGGCAGACAGGGCGGTATAGACAATATCGAGCAGCTCGCCTGAGGCCTCGCCGGTACCGAGCTGTGACAGCACGGTGACGACAGCCACGCAGGGGCTGGGGCTCACGGCGGTCGCGTCGGCCACTCGCCCATCGGCGCTTAACGCATGGAACACATAGGCCCCGGTCGGACCGGCCACGCTCAGCCCTTCGAACGCGCGCTGGGCGCGCAGCCGCAGGCGAGTATTACTTTCATACGTCGGTGGTACCGGCGGCACGGCGTCGGGATCGCCGGGCGAGATCATCAGGCGCTCGACGTTAACGTTCGCGGCCTGTTGATCAAGGTCGGCATCATTGGCAAATGCCAGCATGGTGGCGCGGGCGGCCTCGTTGATGCGTTGGCGCAGCACCACTTCCCGGTAGGCGTTTTCCTGGAGCAGCTTGTTGAGCGGTTCGGATTCCAGTGCCAGCCGAGTAGCGATGTCGGCGCGCTGATCTTCCGGATAGAGCGCGACCAGGCGCGCCTTGCGCTCGGCGAGGATGGCCTCGAAATCGATTACCTCGACGACATTGGGCGCGGGCAGTTGGGAGAGATCAATCGGGCTGCTCACGTGTCACCTCGCAGGGGCACGGTCAGGTCGATGGGCTCATTGGTATCGACGCGCCGCCCGGTAATGGCCAGCAGCAGCCGGCCGGGGCGGTCAGGATCGACCACGCGCTGTATCTGGGTGATGCGCAGCCGCGGCTCCCACTTCATGAGTGCCACCACCGTGGCCGAGTACGCCCGCAATGCGGTGGCACCGTTCAGCGGCTGGTCAATGAGGTCCGGCAGCAGGCTGCCGTACTCGCGGCGCATCACCCGCGCGCCGATGGGCGTGGTGAGAATGTCACCGACGCTCTGACGAATATGCTCGTCGCCGGATAGCGGCGCGCCGGTGGTGCGATTCATGCCGCTCATGCCGGTGGCTCCGTTTTGCTGCTGCCGCGCCATCGGGCAGACGTAAGCGGGTCAGGTTCGGGTCATCGCTCAAAGCTGGATGGGCGTTGCTGTTCACGGCGCACAACACTACCGCACCGCGAAGCTCACCGCTGGGCGAGAGCAGCACGACCTGTTCTCCCAGGGTCGGTGGATTCCAGCTTCGCGTCGCGCCGGCTCGGGCCTCCAGCTAAGGCACCCAATCGGTCAGCAGTTCACCGCATTGGACCCGCACGCACACGTCGGCGTGATCGACCTCGGCCACGGTACCGAGACGGATCAGGTTCTGCAGGAGGCGGGCGAGTTCGACGGGGTGCATTCACGCTCCGGGCGGTTAAAGAGAATGCGGTTATCGTCGAGGGACTGAGCGATGAGTGCGAGCGGTGGGCGTTGTAAAGGCGCAGGTTACAGCGCCGTCTTGTCTGGTCGATATCCGGATGAATTATTTACGTTAAGGCGCCCCGATGAGTGATGAACTGATAACGCTCTATCGAAAGATCCTGCTTGAGACAGACTTCTCCCCTTTGGAAGAAGAAAAAGCCAATTACTCTGGCGTGTTTCTGCCAGTGCCTGGTCCGGCTTTTGGGCAATCCGGATTTAAGCTGATGGTGGTCGGCCAGGAAACGCGCGGATGGAATGGGTCTCTCGAAAAGCTACTAAGCGCGCAGTTGAACAATACTCTCGATGAGTATCTTGGCGGCACCGCTGAGAACTACCTGGCGCAGTTGAATGTGCCTATCAATAGTGTCTTTCTTCGATTTCTAAAAACCACCGAAAAGCGACTTAATATGGCGCCCATGGAAATCTTTTGGGCCAACCTGCTCGCGTGTTCCTACCGTAAAAAATCGCCCCGGGGGCGCCCGAAAAAAGAATACGAAGCACTGCGTAAGCTTTCGAGCGAGTTGCTGTCCGCACAAATCAAACTCATTAATCCTGATGCCATTCTTTTTCTGACGGGCCCTGGTCATGACAAAACCATTAAGGCGATGGGAATGGAGCACTTCAATGGGCATAAACGTTCCTGGGTTAAAGAAAAGCGGCGGCTCTGGTTTTTCGAACTAGGCAGCATTCCGTGTTGCCGTACGACACACCCATGCCACTTTGCTGGCAAGGCCTCTCGAATTGAGGCTGTCGATGCCATTGCCAACTTCAAACAGAACCCTGCTATCCCAATGTATACGCCGTCTGAAACACTACTTGTCGGATAAGTGATCAAGCAGCGAGTCGCGCTGCAGGGCGATCCGATCGGCGCGCTCTATTGCGGCGTTACCGCGCTCCCACAACAACCAGCCACCGCCGAGGGCGACAGCCACACCGAGGACGTAAACGCTCAGGCGGGTCATCGTTCGACCCCGATCAGGCACAGCTCACGCTCGGCCGCCCGTGTTTGCTCAGCATTCAGACGTTTGAGCAGGGTGGATTGCTGAAAGACACCCGTCACCGACGTTGAAGGTGAACGATGCCAGCGCTGCCCGGCGCGTTGGGGTAGCGTCTGGTTGATGTCCGGTGCCAGGCTTGCACTGATGGCATCAAAGGCTTGGCCCAGATCCCCCTTGAGCAACTCGGTGCATTCTTCGGTACTACGTGCCTGATGAAGGGTGATCGTCGTACTGGTATGGCCGGTGCAGATGGTGTCGAGGTGATCAATGATGCCAATGGCGAGCTGGTCAATTTGTATCGAGTGGTCAAGCACCGTCTAGAAGGTTTTCTGCGTCGTTTCAAGTGGGCACTGGTCAGCCGGCAGGACTTTCTGGACCTCAAGCAGACGCCGCCGGAAACGCTGACGGATATCCAGCGAGCAGCGCGCTTCTTTTACCTGCAGAAAAATGCATTTGGCGGCCGGTCGGATAATCCTTCCTTTGGAACATCGGCGGTATGCAGG
This sequence comes from Larsenimonas rhizosphaerae, assembly GCF_026240105.1. NCBI lineage: Bacteria > Pseudomonadati > Pseudomonadota > Gammaproteobacteria > Oceanospirillales > Halomonadaceae > Larsenimonas > Larsenimonas rhizosphaerae. The sequence continues at coordinate 37,973 of NZ_JAPIVE010000005.1, read as the reverse complement.
CCACGACTCAATCTGTTGCGAATCGAAGAAGACCTGAGCGAAGCGCATTTGCGACTCAGCCGGACGTTGATCGAGCAACTGCCTTGGGAAGATTGCTTTCGGAGATACGATCGCGATGAAACGCTGATTTATCTCGATCCCCCGTACTGGGGGGGGGGGGCGGCTGGATATGGCATCGAGTTTGGATTTGATCAATATGCCTTGATGGGACGACTGGCCCACGAAGCCAAGGGATAGGTGGTGATCAGCGTCAACGATATCCCCGGAATGCACGAAGCATTCGACGGGCTAATCATCCAACGCACCCAGCTTCGCTACTCGGCTGGGCAGCACCGCACTGAAGTTCGCGGTGAGCTGATCATCACCAATCTGTAGATACTCTGATCTCATCACAAGCCACATTCGTGGTGGCTTTTTTTGCTTGGTCGGTTGGTTTATCCACACCCTGTTTCGTCGGTCAGCACCGTTCGCGCGCCGTCGACTCCCCGCCTCGCTCGCGCGTTAAATGGGTCGGTTTTATTGCATGCGCCCCTGCAGGTGGTTTGAGATAATGCCAGTACTGGGGCGGCGTAAGGGGTTTGACAGGTTGGATTCCCTTGTGATTCCTTGCGTTTTAGAATGAGCGGTGCGGGTCCTGGTTGCGTGGCCAATACGCCTGCATAAAAGAAGGGGCAAGGAAGTTCTATGGAACTATTTGGAACCTGGAAGTTGTCCATAAAAAAAACCGCCACCCGGTATGATCCGTAAGTGGCGGTTTTTCAATATTCTGTGGTCGGAATAGCAGGATTCGAACCTACGACCTCTGCCTCCCGAAGGCAGCGCTCTACCAAGCTGAGCTATATTCCGATTCGGCTGCAAGGTGATTCTGTTCGTCAGCCGCTGCGCATTTTACGCCTTGAAATAAAAAATGCAACCCCTTGTCATGAGGTGCGTTCTACCGCCTGGTGGGCCAGCAGGGCAAGGCTGTCCCGGTAGGGCGAGGGTGACAGGTGCTCGAGTTCTTCCAGGGCCAGGGCAACACATTTGTTGGCCTGCTCGCGGGTATAGTCCAGTGCGCCGCAGCGCTGAACAATCCCGACCACTTCATCCAGATGGGTCAGGCCACCTTCCCGGATGGCCTCACGTACCAGCTGGGCATCCGCTTCGGGAGCTACCCTCATGGCATGGATCAGCGGCAGGGTGGGCTTGCCTTCGGCCAGATCATCCCCGACGTTCTTGCCCATGGCGTCAGCGTTGCCTTCGTAATCCAGCAGGTCATCGATCAGCTGGAAAGCCATGCCAAGGTGACGACCGTAGAGTTTCAGGGCTTCTGCCTGTCGGGCGGTGGCCCCTGCCAGTACGGCACCGGTGTGGGAGGCCGCTTCAAACAGCATGGCGGTCTTGCCCTGAATGGTGTCGTAGTAGGCCTGCTCGTCGATATCGGCGTTACCGATATTGGTCAGCTGCAGGACTTCGCCTTCAGCAATGGTCGACGTGGCGGCAGAAAGAATTGCCATGATCTCCATTGATCCCACGTCCACCATCATCTGGAAGGAGCGGGAATAGAGAAAGTCACCCACCAGTACCGACGGTGCATTACCCCAGGTATCGTTGGCAGTGGCCTTGCCTCGGCGGAGACTTGACTCATCGACCACGTCATCATGCAGAAGAGTGGAGGTGTGCATGAATTCAATCAGGGCGGCGAGCAGAATGTGGCGGTCACCGTCGTAATTCAGGGCGCGGGCGGCCAGTAATACAAGCAGCGGCCGCAGGCGCTTTCCACCGCTTTCAACAATGTAGTGCCCGATGGTTTGAACAAGAGGAACGCGGGAGGCGAGCTGTTGCTGGATGCTGCGATCTACGGCGGCGAAGTCCTCGGCCACCGGGGCATGGGTCGGCAAAGCGTTTGGCTGCATGACTCGGCTTGTCATCAAGGGTGGGGCCGCTAACGGGCCATAGGTTGCCGGTATGCTAGGCATGGACCCCCCCGGCGTCAAGGCAAAGGCCTCTCCGGGCAGATAACTCAGCTTTTCTGTTGTGTCAAGGTGCTTGTCGAGTGTATAATCCGCGCCCGACTCATCACTGCTCCCTGTTAGATGGCTGCCGGAAGGGGCGCCACTTGACGCAGGTCGATGAAAGAAGCGATTCCCGGATGAGTGTAAAGGAGAGTGACATGTACGCGATTATCAAAAGCGGCGGCAAGCAGTACCGTGTAAAGGAAGGCCAGCGCATCAAGCTCGAGAAGCTTGAAGTGGCAACCGGTGACAGCCTTGAGTTCGATCAGGTGCTGATGATCGGCGGCGATGACGTTCAGATCGGTGCGCCGCTGCTTGAAGGCGCCAAGGTCAGCGCTGAAGTGGTTTCCCACGGCCGTGGTGACAAGGTCACCATCATCAAGTTCCGTCGCCGGAAGCACCACATGAAGCGTCAGGGCCACCGCCAGTGGTATACTGAAGTCAAGATTACCGGCATCTCTGCGTAAGCAGGGTTGTTCAACCTTTTATAGGAGGCTGTTCTCATGGCACATAAGAAGGCGGCGGGTAGTACTCGCAACGGTCGCGATTCCGAGTCCAAACGTCTGGGTGTGAAACTGTTCGGTGGCCAGGCAGCAACTGCCGGCAGCATCATCGTTCGTCAGCGTGGTACACGCTTTCATGCCGGCACTGGTGTAGGTATCGGCAAGGATCATACCCTGTTTGCTCTTTCTGACGGTCACGTCAAGTTCGAGACCAAGGGACCGAAAAACCGCAAGTTCGTCAGCATTGAATCTGCCTGATTTCGTTGATGACGCTTATTGAAGAAGCCCCGCTCAGGCGGGGCTTTTTTGTAGTATGGCGAAAAACACGCCGGGAGTAATGACATGCAGTTTGTCGATGAGGCCTCGATCACGGTAGAGGCGGGCAAGGGGGGCAATGGCTGCCTGAGTTTCCGCCGGGAAAAGTACGTGCCCAAGGGCGGGCCCGACGGTGGTGACGGAGGCCATGGCGGCAGTGTCATCCTGGTGGGTGATGAGTCGCTCAATACGCTGATCGATTTCAAGTTCCAGCGCTTTTACAAGGCCGAAAATGGTCAGCCGGGCCAGGGCCGCCAGATGAGTGGCCGTCAGGGGGGCGATCTGGAGGTCAAGGTGCCGATCGGTACCACGATCATTGATGTTGAAACGCTGGAAATCATCGGTGATATCACCGAGGAAGGTCAGCAGCTCAAGGTGGCTCAGGGTGGGCGCCGTGGGCTGGGGAACATGCACTTCAAGTCGTCAACCAACCGGGCGCCGCGACGCACCGTGCCGGGCACCGAAGGGGATCGTCGCGAGCTGCGGCTCGAGCTCAAGCTGATGGCGGATGTAGGGCTGCTGGGCATGCCGAATGCGGGCAAGTCCACCCTGATTCGCTCGGTGTCGGCGGCACGTCCCAAGGTGGCGGATTACCCGTTTACTACCCTGGTGCCGAACCTGGGTGTAGTAAAGCTGGGTGCCCATGAGCACTTTGTCATGGCCGATGTGCCTGGGTTGATCGAGGGGGCCTCCGAGGGTGCCGGCCTGGGGCTTCGGTTCCTCAAGCACCTGACGCGGACACGCCTGCTGCTTCATGTGGTCGATGTGGCGCCTTACGATGAATCCGACCCGGTCGATATCATTGATATCATCGCCGGTGAGCTGCAGTTGTTCTCGCCGGCACTGGCTGAGCGACCGCGCTGGCTGGTGCTCAACAAGTGCGAGATGCTGCCCCCGGATGAGCGTCGTGCAATCATTGATGATGTGCTGGCCCGGCTGGAATGGGATGGCCCGGTCTTTGAGGTTTCTGCCATCAGTGGCGAAGGGACCGATGCACTGGTTCAGTCCGTGCATCGCTGGCTGGTCGAACAGCGCCAGCTGGAATCCGAGAGCAAGGAAGCCTTCGAACTCGAGCAGAACATGCGTCGCCGCATGGAGGCCGAGGAAGTCGCTCGTGCAGAGGAGCGCATGACGCGCAGTAAAAACCGCCGCGCGGCGGAAAAGGCTGCTGCCGATGATGACGACGACTTTGACGACAACGATTACGATGTCGACGTGGAATACGTGCCCTGACGTGGAGAGTCGGTAATGAGTGAGGCGGGTTCGGAACGCGATGCGCTGACACGCGTTCAGCATGTGGTGGTCAAGATCGGTAGCGCGCTTCTGACCAATAATGGTCAGGGACTGGACGAGGCATCCATTGGCCAGTGGGTGGATCAGATGGCCATGCTGCGTTACCGCGGCGTCAAGGTGACGCTGGTTTCCTCTGGAGCGGTTGCAGCGGGCATTGCTCGTCTTGGCCTTCCGGGGCGCCCAAGTTCGCTTGGTGCGCTGCAGGCGGCGGCTGCCATCGGCCAGACCCGGCTGGTGGAGTGCTATGAAGTGCACTTCGAGCGCCATGACTGCCAGACTGCCCAGATTCTGCTGACCCATGCCGACCTGTCCAATCGCCGTCGCTATCTGAATGCGCGTTCGGCGATTACGGCGCTGCACGAGTTTGATGTGGTGCCCATCATCAATGAAAACGACACGGTGGTTACCGACGAGATCCGGTTTGGTGATAACGATACGCTGGCCGCACTGGTGACTAACCTGCTCGAAGCCGATGCGCTCGTTATCCTGACCGATCAGGAGGGCGTCTTTGATGCCGATCCTCGCATCGAGCCGCACGCGACCCTGATTACGGAAGGCGAGGCGGATGATCCAGCCATTGCCGCCGTGGCTGGTGGTAGTGGTGTGCTGGGGCGCGGAGGCATGGCAACCAAGATTCGGGCAGCCAGGCTGGCTGCCCGTTCCGGTGCCCAGACCGTGATCGCCAGTGGCCATCAGCCGGATGTGCTGACACGTCTGTTGAAGGGGGAGGTGCTGGGCACGCTGCTTAAACCGCATTTTGCCCCGATCGCGGCGCGCAAGCGCTGGCTGGCCGGTCAACTCAAGAGCCAGGGGACACTGGTGATTGATGATGGTGCCGTCGCTGTTCTGAGCGACAAGGGGTCAAGCCTGCTGCCGGTCGGCGTAAGTGACGTTCAGGGGCAGTTTCGGCGAGGTGATCTGGTGGTTTGTGTTGACCAGGCTGGCAGGCGCATCGCAAAGGGGCTGGTCAACTATGATGCCGATGATGCCCGCCGTATCATTGGTTTGTCTTCAGCCCGGGTCGAGTCCGTACTGGGCATTGTGGAAGCCAATGAGATGATTCACCGCAATAACCTGGTGCTGCTGGATGGTGCCGGGCAGTAAGGGGTGGTTTGAGGGCATGCAATGGCTGTCTGCGGGCTTTCATTGTGACGATGCGAGTGCTAAGCTTGTCCATCCTCTCAGACACAGCCCGTTGATCATTTATTGACCAATGGCAGGAAGTCGCCACTGCAGACGCAGTCAGGTGGCTTTTATTTCGAACACCGACTGTCGCGTCGAGCACCGACTGTCGAGATCTCCAAGGAGTAGACGGTGGCTAACACCAAGCAAGCACGTAAACGCGCACGCCAGGCTGAACAGCGCCGGCAGCACAATGCCAGCCAGCGTTCCATGGTTCGTACCCATGTGAAACGCGTCATCAAGGCGATCCAGGCCGGCGATCACGCTCAGGCGATGACCGAATTCAATCAGGCACAGCCGGTCATCGACCGCATTGCCGACAAGGATTCGTTCTCCAAGAAGAAGGCTGCTCGTATCAAGAGCCGTCTGAACAAGCGGATCAAGGCACTGGCTGCTTAAGCCGGAGCTGCGCGCGATCAGAAAAACCGGCTCAGGCCGGTTTTTTTGTGTCCGACAGGTGCGTTCAGGGAAACCTTCAAGGCCGTTCTTATCAAAGCAAGGGTGTTTGGGCAGAGGCGAGCAGGATGAGCAAATCGGCAGGGTTGCTGAGATCGGGCATGGTTGTCGGCAGTATGACCATGTTATCGCGGGTGCTGGGTCTGGTAAGGGATGTCACCATTGCGGCGCTGTTCGGGGCCGGAGGGGGTGCTGATGCCTTTTTCATTGCGTTTCGAATTCCCAATTTCCTGCGACGGCTGTTTGCCGAGGGAGCCTTCAATCAGGCGTTTGTGCCGGTGCTTTCCGAGTACGCTACCACGCGTAGCCGAGAGGAAACGCGGTCGTTGTTGAACGCTACTGCCGGTAGCCTTGGGCTTGTGCTGCTGGCCATTACCGTGGTTGCCATTGTGGCCGCGCCCTGGCTGGTCTGGGTGTTTGCACCGGGCTTCAAGGACGACGGTCATGGCAAGCTGGCGATGACTGCAGATATGCTGCGGCTGACCTTTCCCTATCTGATGTTGATTTCACTGACGGCCTTTTCCGGCAGCATACTCAACAGCTGGAATCGGTTTGCCGTGCCTGCCTTTACGCCGGTATTGCTGAACATCAGCATGATCGGGGCTGCGTTCCTGCTGTCTCCGCATCTGTCAGTGCCCATCATGGCGCTGGCCTGGGGCGTATTGATTGCAGGCATCGCGCAGTTGATGTTCCAGGTTCCTTTTCTACTGCGGCTCGGGCTGCTGCCCGTGCCCAAACCCGATTTTCGCCATCCTGGGGTGCGTCGTGTGCTGCGTCTGATGGGGCCGGCGTTGTTCGGGGTGTCGGTCTCGCAGATCAATCTGCTGCTTGATACCGTTCTGGCGTCACTGCTGGCGGCGGGTAGCGTGTCCTGGCTTTATTATTCGGACCGCCTGGTTGAGCTGCCTCTGGGGGTCTTTGGCATTGCCATTGCCACGGTAATTCTTCCGGCCCTGTCGCGTCAGCATGCCTCCCGGGACCCCGAGCATTTTTCAAAAATGCTGGACTGGGGCCTGCGCGCAGTCTTGCTGATCGGTCTGCCGGCAACGCTTGCCCTTCTGTTGCTGGCTGAGCCGTTGTTGATTGCCTTGTTTCATTATGGGGCGATGACGGACCACGATGTGGTGATGGCTGCACGCAGTCTGCGTGCCTATTCACTGGGGCTGCTGGCCTTCATGTTGATCAAGGTGCTGGCGCCAGGCTTTTATGCGCGCCAGGACACCAAGACGCCGGTGAAAATCGGGGTGGTCGCGATGATTGCCAACATGGTGTTCAATCTGGCGCTCATCATGCCGCTGGCCCATGCCGGATTGGCACTGGCCACGGCCATGTCCGCCTATCTGAACGCCTTTTTACTTGGGCGGGGCCTTACTCGACGCGGCGTGCTGAATTTTCAGCCAGGCTGGGGGCGGTTCGCTTTGCAGCTGGCCGCCGGGTGTGCGGTCATGACAGCCGTACTGCTGTGGGCCACGCCTGACTGGGCGCAGTGGCTTGACTGGTCTGCGCCGATTCGAGTGGCGGCAATTGTCGCCCTGGTGGTGCTGGGGTGCGGAGTGTATCTGGCACTTCTGGCCCTTATGGGAGTTCGAGTGCACCATTTCCGGCTCAATGGGTAGGGGCAGGGCTGATAGGCCTGCTTCCCTTCGTTATAATCAACTGCCACGCCCAATGGAATTGCAACGCGCATGGAACTGATCAGAGGTTTGCACACGCTGGCGCCACACCACCGAGGTTGTGTGGCTACAATCGGCAACTTCGATGGTGTTCATCTCGGGCATCAGGCGATCCTTGAGCAACTGCGACAGGAGGCTCGGCGTCTCGACCTGCCGGTAACGGTCGTGATCTTCGAGCCACAGCCGCGGGAGTTCTTTGCCGGTGACCAGGCGCCTCCGCGTCTGATGCGGATGAAGGAAAAGGTTCGTCTGCTGCACCATTACGGCGCTGATCGGGTATTGTGTCTGCCATTCAATCGCCGTCTTCGCGAACTGTCTGCCCATGACTTCATTCGCCGAGTACTGGTGGACGGTCTCGGTGTTCGTCACCTGGTGGTAGGGGATGATTTCCGCTTCGGATGTGACCGGGCCGGTGACTTTGCGTTGTTGCAACGTGAAGGTGAGGACTGCGGGTTTCGGGTCGAGCATACGCGAACCTTCATGATGGATAATGATCGCGTTTCCAGCACCCGAATACGAACCATGCTGGCGTCGGGTAATTTCAGGCAGGCTGCGCGCCTGCTGGGGCGGCCCTATCGGTTTCGTGGTCGGGTGATCAGGGACCGCCAGCTCGGACGGACGATCGGTATTCCAACGGCCAATCTGCCGCTGCTGCCGGGGCCCATGGTATTGCGGGGTGTCTATGCCGTATTGACGCGGCTCGATGATGGTCAGGTAGTGAATGGGGTGGCCAATGTGGGCTGGCGCCCGACCGTGGGCGCCGAGCGCCCCGTGCTTGAAGTCCATCTCTTTGATGTTTCGCCGTCGCTTTATGGACGAATCATTACGGTAGTGCCCTGCGCCCGGCTGCGTGGCGAGGAAAAATTCGACAGCATTGATGCCATGATGCGCTGCATACAGCGTGATATCAGCATGGCTCGCACCTTTTTTGCAGCACAGGCCTCCCGGCCTTCGTTGGACGATGACGCGGCATGTGTGCCCGCGTCATCGGTTTCGATTTCGGACCCCGTGGCGTGCCTGCCACTGGCGTCGGCGCCTCTGGCGTATTCGTCCACAGATCAAGATGATGGCTGACTTTCTGCTATGACCGATTATAAAGATACTCTCAATCTGCCCCATACCGACTTCCCGATGCGCGGGAACCTGCCGGCGCAGGAGCCCCAGCGCATTGCGGGCTGGCAGGAGATGGGGCTGTACCAGCAGCTGCGTGAGCGTGGCCAGAACCGGCCCCGGTTCGTCCTGCATGATGGCCCTCCCTATGCCAACGGCAGCATTCACATTGGTCATGCGGTCAACAAGATCCTCAAGGATGTGATCGTCAAGTCGAAGACCATCGATGGCTATGATGCGCCCTATGTGCCGGGCTGGGATTGCCATGGTCTGCCGATCGAGCACAAGGTGGAAACCGATATCGGTCGGGCCGGAGTCAAGGTCGGCTATCGTGAGTTTCGTCAGGCCTGCCGTGACTACGCCGCGCGTCAGGTGGAAGGGCAGAAGGAAGACTTTATTCGGCTGGGCGTGGTGGGTGACTGGGATAATCCCTACCTCACCATGAACAAGCAGACCGAAGCAAACATCGTGCGTGCGCTGGGCCGCATTTCCGACAACGGTCACCTGATCAAGGGCTATAAGCCGGTGTACTGGAGCGTAGTCGGTCAGAGCGCGCTGGCAGAAGCTGAAATCGAGTATCAGGACAAGACCTCCACGGCGCTGGATGTTCGTTTCCGCCTCGTGGATCAGGCCGCTGCGCTGGCAGCCTTTGGCGATGTCGAGGGTGAAGGCCAGGTGTCGATCGTCATCTGGACCACCACTCCCTGGACGCTGCCGTCCAACCAGGCTGTCGCTCTGGCAGCTGCTCTTGAATATGCACTGGTCAGTCTTGATCTCGGCAAGGGCATTGAGCGTGTAGTGGTTGCCGCCGATATGGTCGAGAGTGTCATGCAGCGCTGGGGTATCGAGGAGTATCAGGTGCTGGGCCACGCCAATGGGCGAGCCCTGGAAAACATGATGCTTGATCACCCGCTTTACGACCGGCATGTGCCGGTCATCATGGGCGATCATGTCACTACGGATGCAGGTACCGGGGCGGTACATACTGCGCCCGATCACGGTATGGAAGATTTCGTGGCCGGCCGTGATTACGGTATCGGTACCCTGAATCTGGTACAGGCCGATGGTACGTATGCACAGGCCGCCGGCGAGTTCGCCGGCGTTCATGTCTACAAGGCCGATGAACCGGTCTGTGAGGCATTGACTCGTAAAGGGACACTGGTCAAGCGTGAATCGTTTGAACACAGTTATCCGCATTGCTGGCGCACCAAGACGCCGCTGATTTTCCGGGCCACGCCGCAGTGGTTCATCTCGATGGAAAAGGAAGGACTGCTCGACAAGGCCTTTGCTGCGGTCAAGGGCGTGGACTGGACGCCGTCCTGGGGGCAGAGCCGTATGGAAGGCATGCTGTCTTCCAGCCCGGACTGGTGCGTATCACGTCAACGGACCTGGGGCGTGCCAATCACCCTGTTCATTCACAAGGATACTGGTGAACTTCATCCGAACATGTCCGCGCTGATCGAAACGGTAGCCCAGCGTATCGAGCAGGATGGCATGGATATCTGGTTTGAACTGGATGCGGCCGAACTGATCGGTGCTGACGCAGCTCATTACGACAAGGTGACCGACACCCTGGATGTGTGGTTCGATTCCGGTGTGACGCATTACAGCGTACTGGCTCAGCGTGATGATCTGGCCTTCCCGGCCGACCTTTACCTCGAGGGGTCGGATCAGCATCGTGGCTGGTTCCAGTCTTCACTCAAGACCTCGATCGCCATCAATGACTGCGCACCTTACAAGGCTGTTCTGACACACGGATTTACCGTTGATGCTGCCGGTCGCAAGATGTCGAAATCACTGGGTAACGTCGTGGCACCGCAGCAGGTCATGAACCGTCTGGGTGCCGATATCCTGCGGTTGTGGGTCGCTTCTACCGATTACTCCGGTGAAATGACGGTGTCCGATGAAATCCTGAAGCGGACAGCCGATACCTATCGTCGTATCCGGAATACATCACGGTTCCTGCTGGCCAACCTTACGGGCTTTGATCCATCAGTGCATCAGGTTGCCTTCGAGGACATGATTGCACTGGATCGCTGGGTAGTTGATCGTGCGGCTCAGCTTCAGGAGCGCATTCAGACGGCTTATACCGAGTACCGCTTCCTGGATGTCTGCCAGCAGGTGCATACGTTCTGCTCTCGCGAGCTGGGCGGCTTTTATCTGGATGTGATCAAGGATCGTCAGTACACCAGTCAGGCAGATTCCCTCGCGCGACGTAGCTGCCAGACAGCGCTTTATCACGTGATCGAGGCCATGGTGCGCTGGGTGGCACCCATCCTGTCGTTCACGGCCGAAGAGATCAATGAGCATATTCCGGGCGACCGGGAGACCAGTGTCTTCTTCACCACCTGGTATGACGGTCTGAGCACACTGCCGGCCGACGATGACATGGGACGTGAGTTCTGGCAGCAGGTACTGGAGGTGAAGCATGCCGTCAATCGCCAGCTGGAAGGTGCGCGCAAGGAAGGGGTCATCAAGGGCTCTCTGGACGCGCAGCTGACGCTGTATGTCGATGATCATCTTCAGGCGACGCTGAGTCGGCTGGGTGAGGAGCTTCGATTTGTCCTGATTACCTCCGAGGTCACACTTCATCCCCTGAGTGAAGGCGGTGAGGCGCAGGCATCCGAACTGGAAGGCCTTCGTGTCGTGGTGGAAGCCAGCCCATACGAGAAGTGTGCCCGCAGCTGGGAGCGTCGCCCGGACGTCGGTACTCACCCCGAGCATCCGACACTGAGCGAGCGCTCGATCCTCAATCTGCCTGATGGCCCGGGTGAGGTGCGTTACTATGCCTGATTCGACCCCGGCCGCCGACAGGGCACCGGCCATGCATCGTCCGCTGCGCTGGCTACTGCTGGCGCTGGTGGTTGTGGTGCTGGACCTGGGGACCAAGCTGCTGGTCACCCAGACCCTTGCCTATGGGCGTCCCGTTGAAGTACTGCCGGTCTTCAACCTGATGCTGCTGCATAATACCGGCGCCGCCTTCAGCTTTCTGGCTGACCATGATGGCTGGCAACGCTGGCTGTTTGCAGCCATCGCGACCGGTGCCGTAACCGGGCTTGTCATCTGGCTGAAGCGGCTGCGGCGAGGGGAGGTCATGATGGCGGCGTCCCTGGCACTGATCATGGGCGGAGCGGTAGGCAATCTCTACGACCGTGTCGTGCTGGGCTATGTGGTGGATTTTTTGTCCTTTCACTGGGACAACTGGTATTTCCCGGCCTTCAATCTGGCTGACACGGCCATTTGCCTGGGCGCTGCAGGCATGATTCTTGATGCCTTGTTCGGCGCGAAGAACACACCAAAGGTATCCAGTGAGGCTCCTCATGAGTAATTACACGATTGGCGAAGGGATGCAGATGACACTGCACTTCTCGCTGGCGCTTGAAGATGGCACCGAAGTCGATACGACGCGTGGCAAGACACCGGCAACCTGCGTGTTTGGTGACGGTAACCTGCCGCCCGGGTTCGAACGGCCGCTCAAGGGCATGAGTACCGGTGAATCAGGTCAGTTCACTGTCCTGCCGGAATACGCCTTTGGTCAGTACAACCCGCAGAATGTGCAGCGTCTCAAGCGAGAGGATTTCGATAACGAAATCGAGCTGGAGGAAGGGCTGGTGGTCTCGTTTGCCGACCCGGCAGGCGGTGGCGAACTTCCGGGCGTAATCAAGACGCTGGACGGAGACATGATCGAGGTCGATTTCAACCACCCGCTGGCCGGCCGCACCCTGACATTTGATGTCGATGTGCTGGATGTTACGCCCGCCACCACGCATTAACGAGGACGATAAATCATGCCTCAGCCGATGAAAATCAATCTGGCCAATCCACGTGGCTTCTGTGCCGGCGTGGATCGCGCCATCGATATCGTCAACAAGGCGCTCGATGTCTTCGGGGCCCCCATCTATGTGCGTCACGAGGTGGTGCATAACCGCTTTGTGGTGGATTCACTGCGTGACCGGGGCGCTGTATTTGTCGAAGAACTCGACGAAGTTCCTGATGATGTCATCGTGATCTTCTCGGCGCACGGTGTATCCCAGGCGGTACAGGATGAAGCCGATCGGCGCGGCCTGAAGATCTTTGATGCCACCTGCCCACTGGTGACCAAGGTGCATATGGAGGTGTTGCGCTATGCGCGTCGCGGCCGTGAATGCATCCTGATCGGCCATGCCGGCCACCCTGAAGTCGTGGGCACCATGGGACGCTACGATACGAAGCATGGTGGCCGGATCTATCTGGTCGAAGATGAAGAGGATGCGCGCCAGCTCAAGGTCAACGATCCCGAGCAGCTGTCGTTTGTGACCCAGACGACCCTGTCGATGGATGATACATCGAAGGTCATCGATGCGCTTCGCGAGACCTTTCCGGCGATTCAGGGACCGCGGAAGGATGATATCTGCTACGCCACCCAGAATCGCCAGGATGCGGTACGCATCCTGGCCGAGCAAAGCGATGTGGTACTGGTGGTGGGCAGCCCGAACAGCTCCAACTCCAATCGTCTTCGCGAGCTGGCAGAGCGGATGAATACCCCGGCGTACCTGATCGACAATGCCGAACAGATCCAGCCCGAGTGGTTTGCATCGGTTGAAAGCGTGGGTGTGACTGCTGGTGCCAGTGCGCCCGAGGTACTGGTCAATGGCGTCATTGCGCGTCTGCAGGAGCTCGGGGGGGCTGCCCCGGACGAAATAGTTGGTCAGGAAGAAACCATTACGTTCTCGATGCCCCGGGAACTGCGCGAGCGGGTTATCGTCAGCGGGTGATCTGATCAGGAGGTCTCATGGCCGCCATCGGTACATTTATTCTGTTTTTTGCAGTAGGTCTGGTGGGCATGGAGGGGGTGGCCTGGTTTACCCATCGCTTCATCATGCATGGGCCGCTCTGGTGCTGGCACCGCTCCCATCATCGGGAGCGGCAGGGCATTTTCGAGCTCAATGACCTGTTTGCCGTCTGTTTTGCCGTACCTTCCATTGCCCTGATTTATCTTGGGACCACTGGACCGCTCTGGATGCTGGCGCTGGGGCTTGGCATTGCCGGTTATGGCGCGGTATATGCCATTTTTCATGATGGGCTGGTGCATCGGCGATTCAGGGTGCCCCTGAACCGGCGTGCTCCCTTCTGGCGACACCGCATTGATGCCCATCGGTTGCATCATGCTACCAGTACACGAGATGGCGCTGTTTCCTTCGGTTTCATGGTGGTGCCCTCAGCGCAGCGCCTCAAGGCTGCCCTCAAGCGCAAGCGCGCTCGCTGACCTTTCTTTTTTCAAGGCTTCAGGCGCTTCGCCGTTAACCACGGATAGCACACACCTTCCGGGTGTATCTGATGGTTGGATGCGGAGCCGCCATGTCGCTGTTTCCCGCCGCTCAGCGCGGCTTTTCCCTGCTCGAAGTACTGGTTACCCTGGTCGTTGTCAGCATCGGCCTGATGGGTGCCGTTGCCTTGCAGGTGTCCTCATTGCGTGCCAGTGATGCAGCACTGCAGCGAACGCGGGCCACGTTGCTGGCCGAGGGCATGATCGAGCGTATTCAGGCCAATGCCACCTCGCAGGCGCTGGCGCTATATAACGTGGGAGAAAACGAGACGCCGCCGCTGGGCACTGGCCGCTGGCCGCATATTGCCTGCTCTGCTGCATGTGACAGTTCCGCCTGGGCCGGTCGTGACCTGTGGGATCTTGATCAGCAGCTACAACGTCGTATTGACGGGAGCGTCGCCGATGCCCTGCCGTTGGCCGGCAGCTGCATTGCCATTGACGGTTCTCAGGTGTCGGTCAGTGTGGTCTGGCAGGGAAGTGGCGGAGGAGATCTGGCTGTGACCTCCTGCGGCAGTGCAACGATTCCTTCCGGGCGGCGCGAAGTGCGACTGATGTCATCGGTACTGCCACAGTGAACGCTCGCAGTCAGCAGGGGGCCACCCTGATTGAGCTGATGATTACCCTGCTGGTCGGCAGTCTTCTGATGACGGGTCTGGTGACCTTCTATCTTCAATCGGCTCGGGATTTTCACTATCAGCAGGCGTTGTCTCAGGTCCAGGAAACCGGCCGGTTCACCACACATTTTCTGGCGGATCATTTAAAGCGGGCAGGCTTCTGGGGACATGCCTGGCAGGCCGAATTTGCAGGCAGCTTTACGGCCTCCGATGGGCTGCTGTCAGCCCCCGCCCGGGCTGGCTACACCTCTGGGGCCGGGCCACTGCCGGTGTGGAGTGGCGAATCCCCCTGCCTTGAGCCTGGGTGCTCGCTCCTGCCAGCAGCCTACCAGGCGACGGCCGCCTCACCCATGTCACAGGCGTTGGCGCTGCGTTACGCCGATGCCTCCAGTAGCGGTGGTGCAGACATTACCCTGGCCAGTACGGGTAATTGCCTGCAGCTCGACTTGCCGGATGAGACGCCCGGCTGTGGTGCCCTTGCCAACCAGGTGCCACGCACGCTATGGGCATACCGGGCACTTTTCTTTGCTGTTCGACAGCTCTGCGTCAATGTGGCTGGCCAACGCGTCGGATGCGGCAGTACCGGGGCACAGGCAGTGCCTGCCCTTTATATGGGGGTGCTGGGCAGTGGGGGATACCGGATGAACGAAATTGCGCCAGGTGTCGAGTTATTGCATCTGGAGTGGGGGCTGGATGATACCGGCGATGGGCTGCCCAATCGGCTGGTATCCGGCAGCAATACGGTAGCGTTGAGCCTTGATGAGTGGCGTCGAGCTGTCAGCGTACAGCTTTACGTCGTAGTGCAAAGCGAGCCCTTGAATATTCCCGACAATCACGCTTCACCGGTGCTGAGGCTCGGGCAGGTCAGCTATACCCCGCCCCGTGACAATCGAGTGCGTCGCGTATTTTCGACCTCGGTAAGCCTTGGCAATCTGCGGTATCGCCGGGGTTTCATTGAGGGGGCGCCATGACTTCAAGGCGCCAGAATACTGACCCGGTCATGAGGCAGCAGGGATTTACATTGCTGATGGCCATGGTGCTGTTGCTGGGGCTTGCGCTGCTGGGGGCGACGCTGAGTCGAGGCAGCCTGCTGTCGCTGTCATTATCACACCGGACCGAGACAGCCACGCGCGCTTTTGAAGTCGCCAGCGGTAATGCCGAGCGACTGGCTGACCTGTCGCCTGAGAGGACGGTAAATGCCCTTGATGTCCTCAACGCGCTGGAGGCGGGCGATACCACCACGCTCAATGGTTATCGGATCATGCTGGTTCGCCAGATGGTGACCTGTGCCTCGCTCAGGGAGAGCCGTCTTTTGAGTGGCCGTGACGCCGTACATCGTCGCTTGGTGGATATCACGATAACGGGGCAGGAGGACGGCCAGATGATGACCCTGCATCAGGGTGTCGTATTTTCCGGCCGTGCGGCCGAGAACACCAATTCGCTGGATTTATCCGTACAGGTCGCTGAAGGAAATGTCCGATGTGGAGACTGATCGCTGCCGTGCTGATGTTGTGCTGTGCGCTGCTGAGGCCGGCGCTGGCGGAAGATACCAGTATTTACTTGCCTGAATATGTGTCCGGCCAGCCACAGGTCATGATCGTTTTCGATAACTCCGGCAGTATGGAAACCAGAGATCAGGCTGGCAGCAGAACGAGGTTGGGCGTTGCCAAACAGGTCATCGGTCGGCTGATTCAGAATAACCCCAATGTCAATTTTGCACTGACGGTCTTCA
This sequence comes from Larsenimonas rhizosphaerae, assembly GCF_026240105.1. Classification (NCBI taxonomy): domain Bacteria; kingdom Pseudomonadati; phylum Pseudomonadota; class Gammaproteobacteria; order Oceanospirillales; family Halomonadaceae; genus Larsenimonas; species Larsenimonas rhizosphaerae. The sequence continues at coordinate 21,796 of NZ_JAPIVE010000005.1, read as the reverse complement.
ATGCCAACGTGGCGAGTCTTTATTGCAGCCTGGACTGGTACGGGCGCTGCATTCCAGGGTCAACCTATGCGGTAGAGGACCGCAACAACGGTGGTCGAGTGATTCAGGCCTTTGGTAGTGGCAGCAAGCAGAGCATCGCCTCCCGGCAGCAGCTTCAGTCCACGCTGGCGGGCCTGCAGGCACAAACGTCCACGCCGTTGTGCGAAACAATGTATGAAGTGTATCGCTACCTCGCGGGTACCAGAGTACTTTATGGCAATCAAAGGGCATCTTCCGATATACCGAATGCCGACGGCAGTGCTCGGAGCGGAGACGGCAATTACATCTCGCCATTGCGGCAGTGTGAAAACATCTACGTTGTCTACGTGACGGATGGTTTGCCGCAATGGGATACCACCGCCAATAATGCTGTTAAGTTGCTGACCGGGTCCGCCTGCGGCTTTTATGATGCCGTTGATCCGATCAATTCAGACAGGATCAGGCGGGTGGAAAACTGCCTGCCGACCCTGACAGCCTTCATGAAAGAAAGGGATCTGTCTGACCGGCTGACAGGGGAGCAGCACGCCTATACCTTTACCATCGGATTTACCACCGAGCAGCAACTGCTGGAGGATGCAGCCCAGCCGCCGGATGTCGTTGATCGGGGGTATTTCACGGCTCAGAACGAGGACGAGCTGACAGAAGCCTTTACAACGATCGTGACGTCTATTCTGGGCCTTTCGCCGGAGCAGAAAAGTGTTTCGACGACGACCACGGCCGATGGCTTTCAGAATGGCGAATATATTTATCAGCCCTTTTTCCAGCCTCGGCCCAGTGAGCGCTGGGTGGGCAACCTCAAGAAGTACCGTTTTCAGCATAGTGCCTCCGGAGATTTCTGGGACAGGCAGAGCACTTCAAGTGCCGTGGAGTCCGGTGGGGCAGGCGGCCTGCTGCGCGCCCGATTTGCACGTGGCCAGGGGTATGTGTTTGATCGCAGGCTTCGCACGGTTTATACCGACCTTTCCGGGGGTGGGAAGGGGTTGCCATTGCTGGCTGACATCAATGGCAATCGGGTGTCGCTGAGTGACGAGGCGCGCCGAGACCTGGATGGTACAACCTACGATATGGATAACGTGATCGACTGGTTGCTGGGAGCCGATATCACCGGTGAGAGGGCCACGGTAGCCAATGATAATGTCAGGCCATGGCTGATGGGGGATATCCTTCATTCGGCACCGATGGCTATAAATTATGCCTGTGCCGGTTGCTCGAATGGAATCCGCACACTGGTGTTTGCCGCGACCAACGAAGGCATGCTGCACGCCTTTGACGGTGACAGCGGTCAAGAGCTCTGGGCATTCTGGCCGTCGGCCATGGCCGATATTGCGGTATATCGCATGCTGAATCTGCCGCCCTTATACCATGACCCATCGGGCGTCGCCTTTTCCCAGGGGCAGCGCTACGGGCTGGATGGAAGCCTTGCACGTTATACCCTGCCGGATGGCCGTGGCGGCTTTAAAACCATTCTGGCCTTTGGCATGCGACGTGGCGGGTTTGGCTACTATGCGCTGGATATCACTGACCCGGAATCCCCGTCACTTGTCTGGCAGATTTCGCCTGATCGCAAGGCCGGCAAGGGGTTCGTACCGGGGCAGAGCTGGTCAACGCCTGCCCCGGCCCTGGTCCCGGGGGATCGCGGTTCGCGCAAGGTCTTTGTCATGGGCGCCGGTTATGACACTGGCAAGGATGGGGCGGGACTCGGCAGCAACGATACTCGCGGCAAGGGCGTTTACATTGTGGAGGCCGACACCGGTACGCTGATTCGTGTGCTGACAGCGGGCAAGCTGCAGGACAGTGTGCCTTCCGATGTGCTCATGGTGGACAGTGATGGTGATGGTGCCAGCGACCGGCTGTTTTTTGGCGATACCGGTGGCAATGTCTGGATGGGCGTGCTGCAGGACAGCGATGTATCTCGCTGGGAACTGCAACAGGTGGCATCACTCGGGCGCCATGAGAATGGCAGCCCGGCCTCGGATCGTCGCTTTTTCAATCGCCCCTATCTGTGGCGTACCACCCTTGATAATCAGGCCATCGACGTGTTGGTCATCGGAAGTGGCAATCGCGCCTCGCCGCAATCGGTGATCACGGATGACCGACTTTACCTGCTGAATGTTACTCGGCTGTTGTCCGGAGAACATACCGTAAGCGATGTCATTACGCCTTCCGAGCTGGCACTGGTATCAGTCTCGGGCGCATCGACTACGCCGCGTTCCCGTAGCGATCGGGGCTGGCAGGTCCTGTTCGAGAATCCCGGGCAAAAGATTCTTTCCCCGTCAAACGTGTTGTCTGACGTGTTGTTTTATACGAGCTATGTGCCCAGAAAAACCCTGTCCATCTGTGAACCCTCCGCAGGTGAAACCTATCTCCATGGTTTGACGCTGAGGGGGGGGCAGACCACCACGGTTGTCCGTACTTCGTCCACGCTGCTGGGCCAGTATATTCAGGAAACGCCACGGGTTATTGTGCGCGATGAGGCAAGCTATCTTGCCGGTGTCGACGCAGACAGTATGGTCTCTATCGTCAAGGACGTAACCCCTGACGGGGAAGCGGCGCCACTTGACGAGAAGGGAGGTGTTCGTACGTCCTGGGCAGTGTTCCCCGCATACTGGTATCGGGAGTAGGGCATTGAGCCTTCTTGTGTTTCGCTGACGATTGGCGCAGGTTCGCGTATTGTTGCCCGGTTCTGGTTCTTTTTTCGGTGTCCTATCAGTGAACCTAATAGTCTTTTGTGGTCTTTTGCTGGTACTGACGTGTTGTGGCTGTCTGATCCTGATGCGGCATGTGCGCGGCCGAGTGCTGGATGCCAGGGAGCGTGTCGAGACGCCCTGGCGAGCTGCGCTGGCTATCAGTGGACAAAGTATCTGGTGGCTTGACCCGGGTGACTGGTCAGTGCGTGTCAACAGGGAAGCACCCCATTTCTCCTCCGACTGGGCTGAGCGAAGTATTGCCTGGGAGGAATGGCTTTCCCATGCAGAGCCGGCAGACCAGCCTCGATTGAGGCATGCCCTGCGTCAGTGTCTGGAAGGCGTTCATGATGATTTTCGCTGCGAATACCGTATAAGACAGGCCGGTGGCCGTCTTCGTTGGTGCCTCTCCAGAGGTCAGCTTGTCATGCTTCACGGGCAGCAGATGCTGTGCGGGAGCCTGGTGGACATTACGGCGGAAAAGCAGTTCGCCGATGAGCGGGACCGGCTCAACAGTGTTCTGATGGAGGAAAAGGAACGGCTGCGCGCCATTCTCACCTCCATCGAGGATGCTGTCATGGCCGTGGATAGTGAAGGGCGGGTCACGTTTTTCAATCCGGCGGCGGAGCATCTGGCCGGCCGGCTTGAAGGTGATGCTCTGGGATGTCATGCGACGTCCCTGTTCAGCCTGTCAAATGGCACCACATCTGCTGATGAGCCTGCATTGACGCGGTGCCTCAGGACCGGACAAAGCCTGACACTGGCCTCACCTGTCGAACTGGTCAATTATCGCGGCCGACGGTTTCAGGTGCGAGGCACGCTGCTGATCACGCGTTCCCCGGAGGGAGATACAACCGGTGCTGTACTGACGCTTCATGATGTGACCTATTCCATTTCTCTGCTTCAGCAACTCGATCACAGCGCTCGCTTTGATACGCTCACCTCACTGTTCAACCGGCGAAGCCTTGAGGCGCGGCTGCAGTGCATCCTGTCTCATGCAGAAGCATCATCCGTCCTGTGTGCACTGATCGTGCTGGATATTGACCGCTTCAAGCTCATCAATGACCTGGCTGGTCATCACGCCGGTGATCGCCTGCTTAGTGATGTCGGCCAGCTCCTGCGTGACCAGGTCAGTGAAGGCAGCATGGTCGCCAGGCTGGGAAGTGATGAATTCGGCATCATTGCCCCGTTTGACAGCCTTGAGCAGGCCCGGCTGTTTACTGATGCCCTGCTTCAGAAAATACGGGCGCGTCCCTTTGAATGGGGAGGGCGAATGCATGATATCACCGCTAGTGTGGGGCTGGTGTTGTTCGGCCGGATGCCATTTGAGACCGGTGAATTGTTGGGCAAGGCTGATATTGCCTGTTTGAGTGCCCGTCATGCCGGGGGGGACCGGGTATGCGTGTTCGATCTGAACCAGCCGGAAGTGCAGCAATATGCCAGCCGGATGAACGTGGCCGTAGATATGCGTGAGGCGCTGCGACAGGAGCGTTTCATGCTGTATGGACAACAGATTGTTTCACTGGAGGGAAGGGGGGGTCGTAACGTCGAAATTCTGCTGCGCATGCGTGACCAGGATGATAACCCGGTCTCTCCGGCCGTATTTATCCCGGTGGCAGAGCAGTATGGGCTGATGCCGGCAGTAGACCGCTGGGTCATTCATCAGACATTGATAAGGTATGGCCCCAGGCTTGCGGAAACCCATGGCCGAATCAGTATCAACGTATCCGGCGCGTCGCTGGGGGATGAAAACTTCACGGCCTTTTTATGCCATACCCTCGGCGCTTCATGTCTTCCGCCTTCCAGGCTGGTATTTGAAATTACCGAGACCGCGCTGATTGGGCATCTTGACAGTGCGCGCCAGCTGGTCGCGGCCTTGAGAAACAAGGGGTGTCTGGTAGCGCTGGATGACTTTGGCAGTGGACTCAGTTCCTTCAGCTATCTGCAGCAATTCGATGTCGATATCATCAAGATCGACGGTGCCTTCATCAAGCGGCTGGACAGCCAGCCGCTTGATCGTGCCATTGTCGAATCGATTCTGGGCGTGGCTGCCCACATCAAGGCCATTACAGTGGCCGAGTATGTTGAAAATCAGACAGTATATGACCTGCTTCAGGGGATGGGAGTGCATTATGCACAGGGGTATCATATGCATGTACCCGAGTCGCTTGATACGCTGCTGTCGGTATCAGGAAGTCGTGCACTCACGTGATGACTGCTGCGTTCTAACACGTCCCATGGCATTGATGATCAGCTGGTAGGCTTGGGCCTCTGGTGCATCGGGATGACATATCGTCAGTCGGCCGTTCAGTGCCTGTCGCCAGGGCGTGGGGTTGAAGTCGAGCCGGGAGCGAAACCCTTTCCAGCTTACAGCCAGCGAATCAGCTACTGCGTGCCGGGTAATGATGGTTCTTGTATGCGTATCAATGACCAGTGCCCATTGCCAAATGCCCTGTTTCAGACAGACTGTGCCATCACGCGATCCGCAGAGCGTCACGGGGTGCTGCTCCGAATAGCTGTATTGTTTGGCTGTCGTGATCAGTTGCTTGAGTGACTGGCTCTCGGTGAGTAGCAGGCGCTGATGATGGCCCGAGGATATCGATGAGAGCCCTGCCGATAGCAGCAGGCCGAGACAGACCAGTGAAATGATGCTGGATATCAGTGACATGCCTTTTTGGGTGTGAGCATTTATCGGGCGACAGTGCAGTGACATGAAAGACGTCCTTGCCATCAGGAGAAGTTAATTGAGTGATGTATTGATTATCGGCGGTGGGGTCTCAGGCCTTATGACGGCGTGGCATCTTGTACAGACCGGTGCCAGTGTCTCGCTGATTGATCGTCGTCAATGTGCTCAAGAGTCGTCCTGGGCGGGGGGCGGGATTATTTCACCTCTCTATCCCTGGACCTACAGTGACCCGGTTACCGTGCTGTCGGATCAGGCCATCGCAGACTACCGCCCGCTGGTGGATACGTTGAGGGCTGACACCGGCATTGATCCCGAGTACCACACCCCTGGCATCTTTCACGTCAATGTTGATGACCCCGGCCATGCTCATGCCTGGGCCCGGCGCCACGGAAAGGAGCTTGAACAGCTTGACCAGACTGACTTCCGTGCTCTGGTGCCTCTTGTCCGTGAGGCCCGCACGCCGCTTTACATGCCGGGCCTTGGGAGCCTTCGCACACCACGGCTGGGCAAGGCACTGAGGCAATGGGCCATGTCGTCACCGTATGTGCGGCTGCTGGAGGAGGTGACGGTCCGTCGTATACGCATCGACAACGACAGGGCTACGGGTGTCGAGACTGATAATGCCGTGCTGGACGCGCGTCAGGTGGTGGTGTGCAGTGGGGCCTGGAGTGGTGAGCTACTGGCCGATATTGGCGTGCAGTTGTCGGTTTATCCCGTAAAGGGCGAAATGCTGTTGTTCAAGGCCGCGCCCGGACGCTTGCAGCACGTGGTGCTGTCCGAAGGGTTCTATGCGATCCCGCGGCAGGATGGCCATATTCTGTTTGGCAGTACCTTCGAACATGCGGGATATGACAAGACCCCGACGGCATCAACAAGAAGCATGCTGTACAGACAGGCCCTGCACTTGATGCCGGGGCTGGCGGACTGCCCGGTCGTTCATCACTGGGCAGGGCTGAGACCGGGGTCGCCGAACAGTATCCCCTTTATTGGTGCGGTGCCCGAGGTCCGGCATCTGTGGGTCAATAGTGGCCACTTTGGCAATGGGGTAGTGCTGGCGCCGGGGGCCAGCCGGCTGCTGGTCGAGCAGATGACCGGCCAGACATGCTGTGTTGACCCTGCGCCATATCAGGTGAGGTCGGTGGCAGCAGCTCACTGATCGCGCTTTCCCTGATTTTCCTGAAAGCGCTGGCGATGATCCTGGCAGCAAAAGGCATGCCGGCCATGATGCAGTGCTTCCTCGGTGGGTACATGCAGACGGCAGTAGGCGCAGGGCACGACAAGCCGGGTGGCTGACGGGGTGGCGCGAGAAGGGTTTTTGGCTGCGGAAGACATGCGCTTGCGCTGCCAGCCGCGCCAGGCAACCCATGCCAGCCAGACAATAGCGAGCAGTACCAGAAAACGAGCCATGGATATTCCTTGGTAGGCAGGCGGTTTTGGCGAGTACAATAACCGCAGGTAATCAATCAGACAGATGCTGCATCTAGCACCGCGTTGTACCTTAGCGAGGCGCGGGGGAATTGTCATTGTTCCTTGTGCTGATGTGCCATCTTCAGGAAAAAAGACGGGTTGTTCATGGAGAAGGAAAGCGGCACCAAGGCGTCCGACGCCTCATTGGTTGTGGTCATGGCCCAGCTTGATCCGCTGGTCGGTGATATTTCGGGTAATACGGCCAGGGCCGTTGAAGCGGTTCGTGAGGCGCGTATCGAGCACCGGGCTGACATAGTGGTTTTGCCCGAGCTGTTTCTGACCGGCTACCCCCCGGAGGATCTGTTGCTGCGCGACGCGCTGCAGGGACGTATCGAAACGGCGCTGGATGAACTGGCCAGCCGGGTAGTGCGTGATGTGATGGTGGTTATCGGGTATCCGATTGTACGTCACGGCAAGCGCTACAATGCGGCCGGGGTATTGTACAACGGCCAATGGCAGCAGGAATATTTCAAGCAGGCCCTGCCCAATTATCAGGTGTTTGACGAGCAGCGCTATTTCAGCAAGGGCACGGCGCCCTGTATCTTCACCTTCCGGGGTGTTCGTCTGGCATTGCTTATCTGCGAAGACCTGTGGGACGACGCACCGATCGAGTCGCTGATAGGCCAGGACATCGACATTATTCTCTCCCCGAACGGATCCCCCTTTCATCTGGACAAATTCGACGAGCGTACCTCGATCATGGCCCGCAGGGCACGTCAGGCGAATGCCTCGATTGTCTATGTCAATCAGATTGGTGGTCAGGACGAACTGGTGTTTGATGGTGCCTCGTTTGTCATGAACCGCGAAGGGGAGTGCACCACGCGCTCTCCGGCCTGGGAAGTCGGGTTGATGCCTGCGTTGTTCGAGCGCGATGCCGCCCATCGTCTCCAGCCGCAGGCGGGTGAGCACTATCCCTGGCCGGACGACAATGAATCCCTGTACTGCGCGCTCGTCTCGGGCGTACGTGACTATGTCAACAAAAGCGGTTTCAAGGGCGTGGTGCTGGGGCTTTCAGGTGGCATTGATTCGGCCCTGTCACTGGCCATCGCCGTGGATGCGCTTGGCCCCGACCGGGTTCATGCCGTCATGATGCCCTACCACTATACGGCGGAGATATCCCGGGAAGATGCCGCCCTGCAGGCCCGAACGCTCGGTGTCGGTTATGACGTCATGCCGATCGCTCCCATGGTTGAGGCCTTTACGTCAACGCTGGCCGAAAGCTTTGATGGTCTGGCTCAGGACACGACGGAAGAAAATCTTCAATCCCGCTGTCGCGGGGTATTGCTGATGGCCATTTCCAACAAGAAGGGGCTGATGGTTCTGACCACCGGCAACAAGAGTGAAATGGCGGTGGGTTATGCCACGCTTTATGGCGATATGGTGGGTGGGTACAACGGTCTGAAGGATGTCTACAAAAGCCGGGTCTATCAGCTTTCCAGGTGGCGTAATGCCCAGGGCGATGGTGAGGTAATTCCTGATCGGGTCATTACGCGTCCGCCATCTGCGGAGCTGGCGCCGGATCAAAAGGACTCGGACTCCCTGCCTGACTACGACGTGCTTGACGCCATCCTTCACTGTTACATCGAGCAGGATGAAAGCCTGTCGACCATTGTGGCACGGGGGTATGACGCCGACGATGTGGCGCGGGTGATTCAGTTGGTGGATCGTACCGAGTACAAGCGGCGCCAGGCGCCACCAGGTGTTCGCGTGACACGACGTGGTTTCGGGCGCGACCGGCGTTATCCGATCGTCAATGGCTGGAAACCGGGCGAGTAATCAGGAAATACCCGAAAAAAAACCTGCCGATTCGGCAGGTTTTTTTATATCACGTCAGGACTCAGGACGATGGCTTCCACACCAACGGTTTGGCATCAACGTATTCGGGGTGGAAGGTCGTGCCGCTCAGACGAGCGTTATCGGGATCATTCTTGATCAGTTCACCAAGCACTTCATTGGCGCGATCATCCATGTTCAGCCCCATGTAACCCTCCACCATGACCGCCAGGGCGTCACGGGTAGCCGGAGTCTGCGGGTAGTGGTCAATTACCCACTGGCCACGCTTGACTGCTGCCAGGTATGCCTGCTTGCGCAGGTAGAAATCGGCAGCCTGCAGCTCGTTGCGGGCCAGTACATTTCGCAGGAAGATGACGCGCTGGCGCGCATCCGGTGCGTAAATGCTGTTCGGGAAGCGGCGTGCCAGTTCACTGAAATCAACGTAGGCATCACGCGTGGCGCCAAGGTCTCGCTTGGAAATATCGATCAGGTCCAGCCCTTCAAGGCTGAATCGTCCTGCCTGCCATGCAGCCAGGCCGCGCAGGTAATAGGCATAATCCACCTGGGGATGATCCGGGTGCAGTCGAATGAATCGGCTGGCCGCCGCACGCGTCTGGTCCCAGTTCTCCACCTGATAATAGCCGTATATCAGCTCGAGCTGGGCCTGCTCGGCGTAGTCACCGAACGGGTAGCGACTGTCGAGGGCTTCCAGATAATTGACCGCGGCGGAATAACGGCCCTGGTCCAGCGCCTGCTGTGCCTGCTGGTACAGCTGCTGTTCCGGAACGTCCTGATCCTTCGGCGTTGACCCATTGCTGGCACAACCTGCCAGAAGGGCAAGCGTCAGTGTAATAACACTCAGGGAAATGGCGCGCATCATCTTCCTCATGTCGGGCATTTCTTGATGGGCGTGGTAGAATCCGCCGCAATGAACAGTCAAGCCCTCAAGGCTTTGACCGGCTACTATAAAGCATCGTTTGGCGATAAGACACCATACGGGGCATTTGCCATCGTGCAGGAGAATTCATGGCGGAAACAATAGAACAGTCCCGGACAGTCCCCGATCACATGATGGGCTGGCGGCTGGATCAGGCGGCTGCAGACCTGTTCGACGACTTTTCGCGCGAGCGGCTCAAGCAGTGGATCAAGGATGGATCCCTGACCTGTGACGGAGCCCCGTCCAAACCCAAGAACAAGCTGCTGGGCGGCGAAACACTGACCATCGATGCGCGTCTGGAAGACAGTGCGCGCTGGACGCCTCAGGCAATAGAGCTTGATATTCGCTATGAGGATGACCATGTGCTGGTCATCAACAAGCCTGCCGGCCTGGTCGTGCACCCCGCTGCCGGTAACCCGGATGGCACCCTGCTTAATGCGCTGCTGCATCACTGTCCGCCGCTGGCAGCCTTGCCGCGTGCCGGTATTGTTCATCGGCTGGACAAGCAGACGACCGGTCTGATGGTTGTTGCCAAGACACTGGTTGCGCAGACGTCGCTGGTAGAGCAGTTGCAGGAAAAAACCGTCACGCGCGAGTACGACGCCATTGCCATGGGCACCATGATCGCAGGCGGTCGTGTTGACGCGCCCATTGGTCGCCACCCCCGGGATCGCAAGCGTCAGGCCGTGGTCAGTACCGGCAAGCCGGCCGTGACTCATTATCGAGTGCAGGAACGGTTCCGAGGCCATACCCATATACGCTGTCGGCTCGAGACCGGCAGAACGCATCAGATCCGGGTTCACATGGCACATGTACACCATGCGCTGGTGGGAGACCCTGCCTACGGCGGCCGTCTCAAGATGGTGGCCGGGGCCAGCGAGGCATTGAAAGAGGCTCTGCGCCATTTTCATCGCCAGGCCCTGCATGCCCGTCGGCTGGCATTTGTGCATCCGGCCTCCGGCGAGGCCGTGACGGTCGAGGCAGAATTACCTGACGACATGACCGTGCTGTTGCATCATCTTCGCCTGGACAATGACAACGCCTGAGGTGTGCCGTGAGCGATCGTGAATGTCCGACCCTGCTGTTGCCTGAATGGGAAGCTCCCAGCACGGTAGGCGCCTTTGTTACCACACGTGAGAGTGGCCCGAGCACTGGTCCGTTTGCGGCCTTCAATCCCGCTGCTCATGTGGGGGATGATCCCGCGGTGGTAGCGAAGTGTCGGCAGTTGATCAGTGATGAAATTGGGGATGGTCGACCGGTACTGTGGCTTGATCAGGTTCACGGTACGGAGGTGCAGTCCGGCTGGGCCGAGCTTCCGCGTGCGGATGCCGCGATGGTAGATGACGCCCGATATGCCTGCGCGGTGCTGACTGCCGATTGTCTGCCGATATTCTTCTGTGATGGTGCCGGTACCCGGGTAGCAGTGGCGCATGCCGGCTGGCGGGGGCTGTTGAACGGCATCATTGAAAACACGATCAGTGCCATGGCAATTCCCGCTGATGACATGCTGGTCTGGCTGGGGCCTGCCATTTCAAATGCCCAGTTTGAAGTCGGAGAAGAAGTGCGGGATGCCTTTCTCAAGGCTCAGCCTGATGCCGGTAATGCCTTCGACCCCAGTCCATATCGGCTGCGCCACTACATGGGCGATCTTTACAAGCTGGCTCGAGGGCGGCTTGCTGCGCTGGGCATTGAAAAGGTGTATGGCGGCCACTTCTGTACAGCTTCGGACGGGCGGTTTTATTCCTATCGCCGTGATGGTGAAACCGGACGCATGGCCAGCGTGATCTGGTTGCAGTAGGCGCATGATTTTCGTCATTTTCGAGTAGTCCTTACCTTGAAATTCCCCGCTTTGACCTCATATATAAGTCATCGTTGAAATAAATGCGCGTCGCTGACCGTCAGGCTTTAGAGCCTGCCGGCCCAGACGCTGGAGGATGACATATGAGAATGGATCGACTGACCAGTAAACTTCAAAATGCTCTGGCAGATGCCCAGTCCCTGGCCGTGGGTCATGGTCATAACGAACTGGCCCCGGTACATCTGTTGCTGTCGCTGTTTGATGCCGGCGATAGCGGGTTCAAATCACTGATTCAAAAGGCCGGAGGCAATCCCGGTCAGTTGCGCGCTGCATTGAGTGAGCAACTGGAGAGCCTGCCAACGGTCAGCAATTTTGATGGCAATGTCGGCATGGGGCAGGCGCTGGGCCAGCTGCTTAACCTGGCAGACCGCGAGGCCCAGCAGCGTGGTGACCAGTATGTAGCCAGTGAGCTGGTGCTGGTAGCTGCGCTGGAAATGAACCATGCGGTCAGCAAGCTGCTCAAGCAGGCAGGGCTGAGCGCCAAGAGCGTGCGAACAGCCATCGATCAGCTTCGTGGTGGCGAGAAGGTCAGCGATGCCGGTGCCGAGGAAAACCGTGAAGCGCTTGAAAAGTACACCACGGATCTAACGGCAATGGCCGCCAGCGGCAAGCTGGACCCGGTCATCGGCCGTGATGAGGAAATTCGCCGCACGATTCAGGTGCTGCAGCGCAGAACCAAGAATAACCCGGTCTTGATCGGTGAGCCGGGGGTGGGCAAGACTGCCATCGTCGAAGGGCTGGCGCAGCGTATTATCAACGGTGAAGTGCCGGAAGGGCTCAAGGACAAGCGGGTTCTGTCGCTGGACCTTGGCTCATTGCTGGCCGGTGCCAAGTTTCGCGGTGATTTTGAAGAGCGCCTCAAGGGCGTACTGAAGGAGCTGTCGCGGGAAGAAGGTCAGGTGATCCTCTTCATCGATGAGCTGCATACCATGGTCGGTGCCGGCAAGGCAGAGGGCTCGATGGACGCCGGTAACATGCTGAAACCGGCACTGGCGCGGGGTGAGCTCCACTGTGTGGGAGCCACCACGCTGGATGAATACCGCCAGGATATCGAGAAGGATGCAGCGCTTGAGCGTCGTTTCCAGAAGGTGCTGGTGGATGAGCCGAGCGAAGAAGATACCATCGCCATCCTGCGTGGCCTCAAGGAACGTTATGAGGTTCATCACGGTGTCGATATCACCGATTCGGCCATTATTGCCGCTGCTCGTCTGTCTGCACGCTACATCACTGACCGTCAGCTGCCGGACAAGGCCATTGACCTGATCGATGAGGCCGCTTCACGCATCCGGATGGAAATCGATTCCAAGCCGGAGGTAATGGACCGTCTTGAGCGTCGACTCATTCAACTCAAGATCGAGCGCGAGGCTCTCAAGAAGGAAACCGATGAGGCGTCACGCAAGCGGCTGGATACGCTTGATGCCACGGTTAATGAACTGGAGCGCGAATACGCGGACCTGGACGACATCTGGACCGGTGAGAAGGCCAGCCTTCAGGGGGCAGCGCAGTACAAGGCCGAGTTGGAGAAGGCGCGTACTGATCTGGAAGCGGCACGGCGGCAGGGCGATCTGGGCCGCATGTCCGAGATCCAGTATGGGCTGATTCCCCAGCTTGAGCAGCATATCAGTGAGGCGACCGAGGCCGAACAGACGCCGCTGCAATTGCTGCGCTCCAATGTCACCGAGGAAGAAATCGCCGAGGTGGTTGCCCGCTGGACCGGCATTCCGGTATCCAAGATGCTTGAAGGCGAGCGCGAGAAACTGCTGCGAATGGAAGAGGCACTGCATGAGCGTGTGATCGGTCAGGATGAAGCCGTGACGGCGGTAGCCAATGCCGTACGCCGCTCTCGTGCCGGGATCAGTGATCCGAACCGTCCCAATGGCTCGTTCCTGTTCCTTGGGCCAACAGGCGTCGGCAAGACCGAGCTGTGCAAGTCGCTGGCCAATTACCTGTTTGATACTGAAGAATCGATGGTGCGCATCGACATGTCCGAGTTCATGGAAAAGCATTCCATTGCTCGTCTGATCGGTGCGCCGCCGGGCTATGTCGGCTATGAGGAAGGGGGCTATCTGACCGAGGCGGTTCGCCGCAAGCCCTACTCGGTGCTGTTGCTTGATGAGGTGGAAAAGGCCCATCCCGATGTCTTCAATATCCTGCTGCAGGTGCTGGAGGATGGTCGTCTGACTGATGGTCAGGGCCGAACGGTTGATTTCCGCAACACCGTGATCGTCATGACGTCCAACATGGGGAGCGATGTCATTCAGATGTTTGCCGGTCAGGGCGACTCCTATGACTATGAGGCCATGAAATCGTCGGTCATGGAGGTGGTCGGGCAGCACTTCCGCCCCGAGCTGATCAACCGGATCGATGAGGTGGTCGTATTTCATCCGCTGGCTCAGGCACAGATTCAGAAGATCGCTACCATCCAGCTGGCGCGGCTCCGTACACGACTGGCCGAGCGGGACATGGGAATCGAGTTGACCGATGAGGTACTGGCTCGTCTGGCAGAAGCCGGCTTTGATCCTGTATACGGCGCGCGTCCCCTTAAACGGGCCATTCAGGCACAGCTTGAAAATCCGCTGGCACAGGCCCTGTTATCCGGCCGATTCAGTGGAGGCGATACCATTCAGGTCGTCATGAAGGACGACCATCTGGCCTTCGAGCACAAGACGTCAGCCTGAGGCAAAAAAAGCCCCGCGAATGCGGGGCTTTTTTCATGTACAGGTATTCATTGATCGGGAGCAGGTCCTGAGCTCGACGGAAGAGGCTATCGTCCGGTCGGGGATACATCCGGGTAGAGCGCCATGAGGGCGCGCAGTACGCCATTGGTCCAGCCGAACCCATCCTGGGCGGGGTATTCACCCCCCTCCGCACGCTTGTCATCAATCACATTGTACTTCTCGATCAACTTGCCTTCTTCGCGATAGCGATCAAGGTTGGTGGTGATCCAGCGGCTGGCAATGGTGTGAGCCAGATCCCGTTCGCCATAATGGCGAAGACCCATGACGGCTACCCACTGGAGCGGAGCCCAGCCGTTGGGCTTGTCCCACTGCTCGATCGTGTCCGTATCGGTCGCGCTGAGTCCGCCTGGCTTGAGCAGGTAGTGCGCTATGGCGTGCGCTGTACGCTCTGCCTGCGTGTCGGTGGCTACCTGAACATACAGCGGAAAGGCAGTGGCGCCACTGACAGTCATGGTCTGCGTGCGTTCCCGCCACAGGTAGTCCCTGAACAGGCCGGTGCTATCGTCCCAGAACAGGGTGCGAATGGCGTGACGTCGCTGGTCTGCGCAGTGCTGGTAGTGGCGCGCCATCGGCTCGTCACCCTTGATTTCGAAGGCCTTTGCAATCATGGCCTCCAGTCGGTGCAGCAGACAATTGAGATCGACCGGTGCCACATCGATGGTGCGAATGGTGGACAGATGTTGTCCATCGGCCAGCCAGCGTGAGCTGAAGTCCCAGCCGCTTTCGCCCGCGGCTCGAATGTTGCGCCAGACTTCCTCGTGAGGTCTGGAAATATGCCGCGCCGTGATGATGTCCTCACGGAAGGATTCAGGACGCGGGGTGTCCTCATCATCCCAGTAGCGATTGAGCAGGGTACCATCGCTGAGCTTCACCACCCGGCGATGAGCATGTTCGGGGGGCAGTGTGTCGCTGCCTTCCATCCAGTATTCATACTCCCGCACCAGGGAGGGCAGGTAGCGGGTATATATCTCGTCACCTTCATGAAGTGCCCGCATGGCGACCATGGCGGAAAAGAATGGTGGCTGGGAGCGGGACAGGTAATAGGTGCGGTTACCGTTGGGCACATGCCCGTAGGTATCGATCAAAAAGGAAAAGTTGTCGGTCATTTCCTTCACCATGTCGGTCAGGCCGCTGATCTGCAGCCCCAGCATGGTGAAGTAGGTATCCCAGTAGTACATCTCGTTGAAGCGCCCACCTGGTACGATGTAGTCGTAAGGCAGCGGCAGGCGAGATGAAAACGGATTCATGTCAGTGCCAAGATGACGCGTCAGCACTGACCACAAGCCGTCAATGTGCTCGGTAATGGACTGATTCGGGGCGGGGGTATAGTCGTGCCCGGCATCCTGCTCGATGAAGTGAGCCTCTATAAACAGCTTCAGGGCATGATCAGTCAGTGGCCCCTGCTCGAGCTTGAGTCCGTGATACAGCGACAGAATGGTGTCTGGCGCGCTGGTCGGGATCATGTCGACAAAGGTCTTGCTGTCATCGAACAAGTGTCGGTTCTGGACGTCGTAAAACAGGTCCTCCCACAGTATCGGCGGGGGCGGCGTCGTCTTGTGCATGGGACTGCTGTCCTGGGCGGTGTCGTTGATCCTGTCCATGGTATCCGTCGATAAGGCTCTGTTTGGGGGCTCCTGTCGAGTCGGGGCCCGGGTTCAACCAACGTCTATGTATGATAATGGCAGTACGTGGTTCTGTTGAATACCACCGTTCGGTACCTTTCTGCTCTTTTACGTTATGCCGACGCTTCTCGTTGCCTTCAAGGTTGACAGCCGGGAAAGGCTGTTGGAATCTTGGGGCCTCCTGATTGCAGGCGTAGGCCACCGGGTTACCCCCGATGCCTGCGTGAAGATGAAGCCTGGCTTCATTTCCTGTCGAAAGACTGTCCGGGTCGGGTATTACTCGCCCGCCCTTGATGCCCGTACGCACGTCTATCGAGTTGCGTACAGCCGGCAGACCTAGATCCCTGGTCTGCGCGTCAGGTCTGACATCAGGTGCTGCTTGCCATGGGCAAGGGGCAGGTGGCATCGCCACCCTCGAACTCCAGTGCGCATCGCCCTGTGATTGCCATCGAGACCTAACCTAGAGGAAATACCTGTGGAACTGCTTTCCGGCGCAGACATGATTGCCCGCTTTCTGAAAGATGAAGGCGTTGAATATATATACGGCTACCCCGGCGGTGCCGCGCTTCATATTTATGATGCGCTGTTTCGTCAGGATGATGTAAAGCACATTCTGGTACGTCACGAACAGGCGGCGACGCACATGGCAGATGGTTATGCCAGGGCGTCCGGCAAGCCGGGGGTGGTCCTTGTGACCTCGGGCCCTGGCGCGACCAATGCGGTGACCGGCATTGCGACAGCCTACATGGACTCCATTCCCATGGTAGTGCTGTGTGGTCAGGTAGCAAGCCATCTGATCGGCGAAGATGCCTTTCAGGAGACCGATATTGTCGGCGTGACGCGACCGATCGTGAAGCACAGCTTTTCGATTCGCCATCCCTCCGATATCCCGGTGGTGCTCAAGAAGGCCTTTTATCTGGCCAGTTCGGGGCGTCCGGGACCGGTTGTTGTCGATATTCCCAAGGATATGACGGCACCCACCGAGCGTTATGAATACGTGTACCCCAAAAAAGTTCGAATGCGCTCCTACAGCCCGGTGACCCGCGGGCATGCTGGACAGACCAGGAAGGCCGTCGACCTGCTTCTCAAGGCGAAGCGGCCGGTTATCTTTGCCGGAGGCGGTATCGTGACCGGCAAGGCCAGCGAGGCGCTTACGGACCTGGCGCGACGACTCAATATGCCGGTGACCACTTCCCTTATGGGGCTCGGGGGGTATCCGCAGGGGGACGCCCAGTCGCTGGGCTGGCTGGGCATGCATGGCTCCTACGAAGCCAACATGGCCATGCACCATGCTGATGTCATTCTCGGGGTAGGCGTGCGTTTTGACGACCGTGTTACCAATAACGTGTCCCGGTTCTGCCCGACTGCCAAGATCATCCATATTGATATCGACCCCAGCTCCATCTCCAAGACGGTGCGAGCAGATGTGCCGATCGTGGGGGCAGCCAATCATGTACTCAATGACATGCTTGGGCTGTTGTCCGAACGTGAGCCCGAACAGCATGTGTCGCTGGATGACTGGTGGTCGCGCATCAATGAATGGCGCAGCGAGCGTGAAGGCAAGCTGTACGAGCCGGCGGGCGAGGGCGAGACGCTCAAGCCGCAACAGGTGGTCGAGGCAGTTCACCGGGCGACCCATGGCGATGCCTATGTCGTGACTGATGTCGGCCAGCATCAGATGTTTGCCGGTCAGTACTACAAGTTCAACAAGCCCAATCGATGGGTGTCCTCCAGTGGCCTCGGCACAATGGGGTTCGGGCTGCCGGCGGCCATGGGTATCAAGCTGAGCTATCAGGACGATGACGTGGTGCTGTTTACCGGCGAAGGCAGCTTCCAGATGATGATGCAGGAGCTGTCTACCTGTAAGCAGTTTGGTATCGGTGTAAAGATCGTGAACCTCAACAACCAGTCCCTTGGGATGGTCAGGCAGTGGCAGGACCTTAACTACAAGTCGCGCCACGCCCAGTCCTACATGGAGTCGTTGCCGGACTTTGAAGTGCTGTTGTCAGCCTACGGGTTTCGCGCCATAACCGTTCGTACGCCGGAAGAGCTTGAGGCGGCGCTGGAAGAAACCTTCGCAGACAAGCATGAGCTTGTATTTCTTGATGTGCAGGTGGACCCGCGTGAGCACGTTTATCCGATGCATGTTCCTTTGGGCTCCATGCGTGACATGCTGCTTTCCAAGACGGAGCGGACTTCCTGATGCGTCATATCATCTCTATTTTGCTGGAAAACGAACCGGGCGCCCTGTCACGTGCAGTAGGCCTGTTCTCGCAGCGTAATTTCAATATTGAAACGCTCAATGTGGCGCCGACCGATGATGCCACGCTTTCTCGTCTGACCGTGACGACCACGGGGGATGAGCGGGTAATCGAGCAGATCACCAAGCAGCTCAACAAGCTGATTGATGTGGTCAAGCTGGTGGATCTGACGGAAGGGGCGCATATCGAGCGTGAACTGATGCTGGTCAAGGTCAAGGCGCACGGCGCTCAGCGCGATGAGATCAAACGGACGGTGGATATCTTCCGGGCGCAGATCGTCGACGTGACACCGAGTATTTATACGGTGCAGATCACCGGTGATGCCTCGAAGCTGGACGCCTTTGTGCAGGCCATGGCGCCGGTAGGGATTCTTGAAGTGGCGCGTACCGGCGTCTCTGGCGTCTCACGTGGTGACAAGGTGCTGAACCTGTAAGGTTTTTTCAGCGCATATTGATCTATCAGGGCCGCTCCATGGAGCGGCCCTTTTCATGCCGGTGGCGGCGAATCAATCTGAGACCACAGGGCCATGATCAGAGGGTTTTTCAGTTTGCGCTGATTGACACACAGGCCGACATCGTAAGCCATCAGTTCCGGATGAACATCCAGCCGCTGAACACGGTCTGCCAGAGGACTGTTCTGGTAGACCATTTCCGGTACAACGCCCACTCCGAACCCCAGGCCCACCATGCTGACAATGGCTTCGTTGCCGGATACCTGTGCGTAGATGCGCGGCTTGATGCCCTGATCCCGAAACCAGTGGTTGATCCGTTCCCGGGCCAGCCCGGATTCCGACAGGATCATTGGAATGCTATGCCACGACGTCGTCGTCAGCGTTTCCGGCATCCAGTCGGGAGCATCCCTTGGGGCAATGAACAGCAGGGGAGTACGGGCAATGGGCTTGAATGCCATGCTGTGGGGAAGATGGTCGGGCCGTGCGCTGATGGCCATGTCTTCTACGCCGGACATGACCCTGGCAATGGCATCTGCCGGATCACCAGTATGCAGTTTCAGCTCGATGCGAGGATGTCTCAGACGAAATTCGCTGAGCAGGTCATACAGGAAGCTGTAGCTGGCGGTAACCGAACAGTAGATGCTGATCTCTCCGAACAGCGTGGCCTGTTCTTCCATGAGGGAGTGACGCAGCAGTTCCCACTGTTCCAGGGTGTCACGCGCAAACTGCTGAAAGCGCCGTCCGGCGGTAGTCAGGCGAACAGTACGGTTGTCCCGTTCAAACAGCGCTGCGCCAACACTGTCTTCAAGCTGGCGGATCGAACGGCTCAGGGTAGAGGCGCTGATATGACATTGTTCACTGGCACGTCCAAAGTGCAGGTGCTCTGCAAGACTTAAAAAGTGAGTCAGCGGTCTAAGATCCATGGCGTTTCATTTCCTGCAATGTTTCGTTGCAAATATAGCGTTTTACGCAATGAGTTTCAGGCGCTATCGTAGGTATCAAAGCACTGCAGCAGACGGTGCAACGCCCGAAAGGGGCTCAACGCTGACACGTTTATACTTCACATGATTTCAGGAGCACGACATGCAGGTTTATTACGATAAGGATTGCGATCTTTCGCTGATTCAGGACAAGAAAGTCGTCATCATCGGGTACGGCTCCCAGGGCCATGCTCATGCGTTGAACCTGAAAGAGTCGGGTGTTGATGTCACCGTGGCACTGCGCAAGGGCTCCTCTTCCGTTGCCAAGGCTGAAGGTGCCGGTCTGAAAGTAGCGGACGTTGCTGAAGCCGCTGCCGCTGCTGACGTTGTCATGCTGCTGGCTCCGGATGAAAACCAGAAGGACATTTACGAGCAGCATGTTGCGCCGCACCTCAAGCAGGGCGCTACTCTGGCATTTGCCCACGGCTTCAACGTTCATTACAACCAGATTATTCCGCGTGGCGATCTGGATGTGATCATGATTGCACCGAAGGCGCCGGGACATACGGTTCGCTCCGAATTTACACGCGGTGGCGGCATCCCGGATCTGATCGCGATTCAGCAGGATGCTTCCGGCCAGGCCAAGAACATTGCCCTGTCCTACGCAGCAGCCATCGGTGGTGGCCGTACCGGTATCATCGAAACCACGTTCAAGGATGAGACCGAGACCGATCTGTTTGGTGAGCAGGCCGTACTGTGTGGCGGTACGGTTGAGCTGGTCAAGGCTGGCTTTGAAACACTGGTTGATGCCGGTTATGCGCCCGAAATGGCTTATTTCGAATGCCTGCATGAGCTCAAGCTGATTGTCGATCTGATGTATGAAGGCGGCATTGCCAACATGAACTACTCCATCTCCAACAATGCAGAGTATGGCGAGTACGTGACCGGCCCGGAAGTCATCAACGAGCAATCCCGTGAAGCCATGCGCAACGCACTCAAGCGTATTCAGTCTGGTGAGTATGCCAAGATGTTCATCCAGGAAGGTGGTACCAACTATCCTTCCATGCACGCGCGTCGCCGCCTCAATGCGGAACACCAGATCGAGCAGGTCGGTGGCAAGCTTCGCGGCATGATGCCATGGATTACGGCCAACCAGCTGGTCGACAAGGAAAAGAACTGAGACGTTGATGCGTTTTGGTGACTAAAAAGCGGGCATGCCATGGCATGCCCGCTTTTTTATGCGCATTGTGCCGGGAGTCGTCTAGCCTGTCAGTTAGTGGCATCATGATGGCGAGTCAATAACAGGATTTTTTGATATGACAGATGGCAATCGTCCGGACGACGAAAAGCAACCCCTTCCGCGGGACCCTTTCTCTGAATTCAGGGAAGACACCGAAGTTGTTGAGGAGGTACTGGAGGGAGGCAAGCGTGTTCGGCGCAAGGGGATTTATCTGCTTCCGAACCTCTTTACGACGTCTGCACTGTTTTCCGGGTTCTTTGCCGTGGTTGCAGCGTTGAACAATGACTATGGCGCTGCCGCCATTGCCATTTTCATTGCCATGGTACTCGATGGTTTCGATGGTCGAATTGCACGGATGACCAATACCGAAAGTGCCTTCGGTGCAGAATACGATAGCCTGGCGGACATGACTTCCTTCGGGGTGGCCCCCGCAATCGTGGCATTCAGCTGGACGCTGCAGGATGTCGGCAAGCTGGGCTGGATCGCTGCCTTTGTGTTCGTGGCTGGCGCCGCACTGCGACTTGCGCGTTTCAATGTGCAGATCGGCAGTATCGACAAGAAGTGGTTTATTGGTCTGCCAAGCCCTTCGGCGGCCGGTATCGTGGCAGGCTGTGTGTGGACCTTTCATAACTTCAATGCAGAAGGCTTCGGGTTCAAGCTGCTGATGGCTTTCATTGTGGCTGCGGCCGGTATCCTCATGGTCAGTAACGTGCGCTATTACAGCTTCAAGGATCTCGATTTCAAGGGGCCGGTTCCCTTTGTAGTGCTGCTGGCAATTGTTCTGGGATTTGTGGTCATTTCCGTCGAGCCATCAGTCATGCTGCTGCTCCTGTTCGGCTGCTATGGCCTGTCCGGGCCGATACTGGCGCTCTTGCGCCGAGCTCGTAAGGGCAGAAAGGGGAGCGCATCAGAAAATGCATCCGATACTTCTGCGGCGGAGGGAGCTGCATCCTCCCACAACGATTCCACGCCTGATTGATATATAAGTGGTTGCTGACGACCCCCGCTGTGAGTGCCTCTCAGCGGGGGTCCTGCTTTTCGGGTAATTAATTTTCATCGAAGGGGTTGTGTTCGGGGCGGTGCGAGCGTAAAGTACGCATCCGCTGCCGGGGACGTCGCA
>NZ_JAPIVE010000004.1:396-395179 GCF_026240105.1 Larsenimonas rhizosphaerae | reverse complement strand
ATGCCGAACTCGGAAGTGAAACAGCTTAGCGCCGATGGTAGTGTGGAGCTTCTCCATGCGAGAGTAGGTCATCGTCAGGCATCTATACCAAAGCCCCCGGTCATACGACCAGGGGCTTTTTTTATGGCTCAAAAAACAGCGGTGCAGTGCTCATCACTGTCAAGTCTACTGTCATATCATTCTGATACACTGGTACTACATCTAGATTGAATCACTAAGCAAGGAGCATTGCTCATAATGACTACCGATGTTGTCATCCTCGCCGCCGGGCAGGGAAGCCGTATGAAGTCTTCTCTTCCCAAGGTACTTCACCCTCTCGCCGGCAAGCCCATGGTCAGCCATGTTGTGGCGGCTGCAAAAGCGATGGATGATGTCCGCCTGCATGTTGTAGTCGGTCATGGTGCCGAGCGTGTTGAAGAGGCCCTGGCAGCAGAACAGGTTACATTTGCACTGCAACGGGAACAGAAGGGAACCGGCCACGCCGTGGCCCAGACGCTGGACCAGCTGGGTGATGGCAAGGTTCTGATCCTTTACGGTGATGTACCCCTGATTCAGCCGGAAACCCTCAAGGCCCTGATGGCCAAGGTAGATGATCAGCATCTGGGACTTTTGACCGTTACGGTGGATAATCCTTCCGGGTATGGGCGAATTGTACGTGACAGCAATAATCGCGTGACTGCCATCGTGGAGCAAAAGGATGCCTCCGATGCTCAGAAAACGATTCGTGAATGTAATACCGGTATTCTCGCAACCACGGCTGCCTCGCTGAAAACCTGGCTGCCGGCGCTGTCCTCGGATAATGCTCAGGGTGAATATTACCTGACGGATATCATTGCGATGGCCGCCAGCGAAGGTATTGCCATTGAGACGGCTGAGCCCGCCTCCGAGCATGAAGTACAAGGGGTCAACGACCGACTTCAGCTGGCTGGTCTGGAGCGTATTTTCCAGAAGGGGCAGGCTGATGAACTGATGCGCAATGGTGCCAGCCTCGCTGATCCGTCCAGAATCGATGTTCGAGGCTCGCTCTCGATCGGACAGGACGTCAAGATTGACGTGGGTTGTATCTTTGAAGGTGATGTCGTATTGGAAGATGGCGTTGAAGTCGGCCCATACACATTGATTTCAAATTCTCGTATCGGGGCTGGTACGGTCATTGCCGCCCACAGTGTCATCGAGCAGGCTCAGGTCAATGGCAAGGCTGCCATCGGCCCCTTTGCGCGCCTGCGGCCGGGCACCGTACTCGAGCACGGTTCACGAGTAGGCAACTTTGTTGAAACCAAGAATGCATACGTTGGCGAAGGCAGCAAGATCAATCACCTGAGCTACGTAGGCGATGCGACACTGGGTGAAAACGTCAATGTAGGCGCAGGCACCATTACCTGTAACTATGACGGTGTAAACAAGTTCCGGACCGAGATTGGCGATAATGCCTTTATCGGGTCCAACTCTGCGCTGGTCGCGCCTGCATCAATTGGAAAGGGTGCCACGGTTGCCGCAGGCTCTACCATCACCGAACGCGTCAGCGATGACGCTCTTGCAATTGCTCGTGGGCGTCAGGTTGAGAAAAATGACTGGCAGCGGCCGAGCAGGAAGTAAACCGGGAAGGTAGTACAATCTGAAAGCCGGGCATGATGCCCGGCTTTTTCATGTCTGCAGTATATATTCGTCCATTCAGACAGCGAGCATGATCAGCTGTCCAGTTCCTTCTCGTCCAGTTCATCCAGTGCGGTATGACGAATATCCAGCCCCTTGACCAGGTAGATCACGGACTCGGCCAGGTTATTGGCATGATCACCAATACGCTCCAGAGCGCGCAGCACCCACATGATATTAAGAATCGGACCGATCGAGCGGGCGTCCTCCATCATGAAGGTTACCAATGCGCGCATGGAGCTTCGATATTCACTGTCTACCGACTCATCCGTATGCAACACATTGAGAGCCAGTGAGGTATCGAAACGGGCAAAGGCCGTCAACGCATTGCGTAGCATGTCACGTACCTGCTGGCTGATACGCCGAACCTCGATGAACCCGTTGGTCTGATAACCTTCATCAATCAATGACAGGGCATGTCGGGCAATCTTGTTGGCTTCATCACCGATACGTTCCATGTCGGAAGCGGCACGGGTAACGGCGAGCACCAGACGCAGATCGGATGCGGCGGGCTGACGTCGAGCCAGAATCTGGGTGCATTCATCATCAATCTGCAACTGCATGGCATTGACGTCATGGTCCTTGTTGCAGACCTCCTCTGCCAGATGCCCATTCCCCTCGAGCAGTGCGGTGGTGGCATCCTGCACCTGTCTCTCGACGAGGCCACCCATGGCCATCAAGTGGGTTTTCAGAGCATCCAGTTCCTTGTTGAACTGACGCGAAATATGCTGACTGTGATGACCACTGGTGATGTCCATGGCGCTCCCTGGTGCACTGAATAAGGAGTGAAGTAGAAAAAGTGACGCCACGCTGGCGACACTTGATCCTACCCGGCAGGTGTGACGTTATGATGACAGTCTAGACAGGCTCCAGCCTGGCAAAACCCAGCACCAGCCATTTGTCGCCATGATCCTCGAAACTGACGTGAACGCGCGCTCGATCCCCATTGCCTTCCGCATCAATGATGATGCCTTCGCCAAACATGGGATGACGAACGCGCTGCCCAAGGCTCAGGCCGCTGTCAGGGGTCGGGTCGGATGTCATGCTGCGGCGTGCCGGGGCAGGTCGCTGGGAGACGGGCCGTGATACCTGTCCCCTCAGGCGTACTTCTTCAAGCAGATTTTCCGGCAGCTCTCGCAGGAAACGTGAGGGCCGTTGATAGGTTTCCTTGCCATGCAGCCGACGCATTTCAGCGTAGGTCAGATAAAGATGTGACATGGCCCGAGTAATGCCGACATAGCACAGACGACGCTCTTCCTCGAGGCGCCCTGGCTCTTCCATGGACATCTTGTGCGGGAAAAGCCCTTCTTCTACACCCGCGACAAATACCACCGGAAATTCCAGGCCCTTCGCAGAATGCAGGGTCATCATCTGGACTGCGTCCTCGAATTCACCGGCCTCATGGTCGCCGGCATCCAGCGCTGCTTCGGACAGAAACTGCCCCAGACCATTACCGGCTTCGGGCATGTCATCCGTGGTTGAGAACGGATCCGCCAGGGCTACGCTGCGTGCTGCACTGACCAGCTCCTGCAGGTTTTCCACTCGAGCCTGCCCTTTCTCGCCCTTTTCTGCTTGGTGGTGTTCTATCAGGCCACTCAGGGTAATGACGTGATCAATCTGCTCATGCAGTGCCATGCCGGCCGTGTCGTTATCGAGGGTATCGATCAGATCGGCAAACTGGCTGACTGCATTGGCGGCCCGGCCCCTGAGCACACCATGCGATGACGCATTGGTGAGCGCCTGCCACAGGGAAATCTGCTGTTCCCGCGCCACATGACGCAGCTGCTCGATGGTCTTTGTGCCAATACCGCGTGCGGGAACATTAATGACGCGTTCCAGCGAGGCATCATCTTCACGGTTGACCAGCAGCCGTAGATAGGCCAGCGCATTCTTGATTTCCAGACGTTCATAAAAGCGCTGCCCCCCGTAAATCCGGTAAGGCATGCCACTTCTGATCATGGCTTCTTCAATAACGCGGGACTGAGCGTTGGAACGATACAGCACGGCTATTTCATGACGGCTCATGCCTTTTTTGACATGTTTCTGAATACTGTCAACGATGAAGCGGGCTTCGTCCAGGTCATTGAAGCCGGCATAGACCGAAATGCGTTCGCCATCTTCGACATCCGTCCAGAGCTCTTTTCCCATACGACCGCCATTGTGGCGAATCAGGTGGTTGGCGGCGTCCAGGATCACGTTGGTCGAGCGATAGTTACGCTCCAGACGCACAAGATCCGTATTGGCAAACTCGTCTCGAAAGCGCTCCAGGTTTTCAACTTTGGCACCGCGCCAGCCGTAGATGGACTGGTCATCGTCGCCGACGACGGTCAGGCACTCACGCGAACCTGCCAGTAGCTTGAGCCAGGCATACTGAAGCGTATTGGTATCCTGAAACTCATCGACCAGCAGGTGAGCGAAGCGGTCCTGGTAATGAGCCAGCAGACGGGGGTTATCACGCAACAGCTCCAGGCTTCTCAATAGCAGCTCGCCAAAGTCCACTAGACCACCGCGCTCACAGGCGGCCTGATAGAATTCGTAAAGCTCGATCATCTGCTGCATGTAACTGTCACCGTGGCCATCCAGCTGCGCCGGACGCATGCCTTCTTCCTTGCAGCCGCTGATGAAGTACATCACCTGTTTGGGAGGGAAACGCTCCTCATCAACATTGTGCTCACGCACAAGACGCTTGATCAGACGGAGCTGATCATCCATGTCGATGATCTGAAAATGTTCCTGCAGGCCGGCATCCTGCCAATGGGTGCGCAGCAGACGATGTGAGATGGAGTGAAAGGTGCCGACCCACATCCCGCGCAATGACACATCCAGCAGCGCCTCAAGGCGGGTTCGCATTTCACGAGCGGCCTTGTTGGTAAAGGTCACGGCCATGATGGCATAGGGCGAAAGCCGCTCGTGCTGCATCAGCCAGCCGATACGGTGAACCAGTACACGTGTCTTGCCGGAACCGGCCCCGGCCAGTACCAGTACATTGCCCTGAGGCGCGCTGACAGCACGGCGCTGCTCGGGGTTAAGCGAGTCGAGAAGAGGCTGTGAATCCATGGCAAGAGGTCATCGGCAGAAGAGGGAATGTGATTGCCACTTTATCATACCCACCTGTGACCTGCCGTGACCCACCCGTCAGTGGCCGCTGTTGCCTTCCGGGACACGAAGCGGCGCCAGGCTGCGTTTCACGGCGCGTACCTTGTCATCCAGCTGAGAGCCTTTCGACTTGGCTACGCCCACGGCCAGGATATCGATCATCACCAGATGTACGATGCGTGACGTCATAGGGGTATAGACTTCACTGTCCTCGCGTACATCAATGAACAGCGGAATATTGACGGCATTGGCCAGCGGCGAGTTGCGGGGGCACAGTCCGATCACCGTCGCTCCGGCTTCCCGGGCCAGATCCACGCTACTCAACAGTGAGCTGGTACGGCCTGTCTGAGAAATAGCCACCACGACGTCTCCCGCGCTTAGTGTGACCGCTGACATGTTCTGCATATGAGGGTCGGCATAGGCTGCGGTTGATACCTGCAGGCGGAAGAACTTGTGCTGGGCATCGGAAGCCACCGCACCGGAGGCACCGAAGCCGTAAAACTCGACCCGATTGGCCAGTGTCAGTGCCTGAATGGCCTTGCTGACAGCTTCCGGGTCGGTTCTGTCTCTTACCGACAGCAGAATGCCGATGGTTGAATCAAAGATGCCATTGGTGAACTGCCCAACGTCATGGCTGTCATCCATCGAAAACTGAGCGTATTGCGCACCGGTTGCCAGCATCTGGGCCAGGCGAAGCTTGAAATCCTGAAAGCCGTCACAACCCAGCGCGCGACAGAAACGGATGACCGTCGGTTCGCTGACGCCTGCGTTCTTGGCGATGTCGGCAATGCGCATGTGGATGGCTTCATCGGGATGGCGCAGCACATAACGGGCTACTTTCTGTTCTGAACGCCTGAAGTCAGGCAGGCGGTCCCTTAGCTCATCAAACAGGGCAAGACTCACGGTAACTCCCAGTACATACGTTAATGTCGTTGGCGTCATTATAGTGTCAATAACGCTATAGTAATGTTGCAGCACCTCACCAAATGTGAGTTGTTGGCAAAGTCCGGATGATGCGACGCATGGTACTGCGAATCGGGCCTCAGCGTTAGGCTAATATGTGGATTGGACGTTGGTATGATCTGTATAGCCTGCCGTCATCGCCGGCACTCATTGATTTAGGCCCCTTCAGGGAGTGATT
Source organism: Larsenimonas rhizosphaerae (assembly GCF_026240105.1). Taxonomy (NCBI): domain Bacteria; kingdom Pseudomonadati; phylum Pseudomonadota; class Gammaproteobacteria; order Oceanospirillales; family Halomonadaceae; genus Larsenimonas; species Larsenimonas rhizosphaerae. The sequence goes on along the minus strand of NZ_JAPIVE010000004.1, from coordinate 389,289 downwards.
GATGATGCATAAAGATGAACAGCTTTCCTCCATCAAGACGCAGCTTCTCGACATTTTCATGTCAGTTGAAGCCGAGCGGCACCAGCAGAAGGCCAAAAGGGCCGCTACCCGATACTACCAGGCGCGGCGAGGAATCGAGCTTCACCGCGAACAGCGACGACTAGAGCGCCATATTCGCGGTGATGAACTGACGCATCATTCCGGCTCACCCTGACGACACCCTCCATCTCAGGGCAATGCCTTGAGCACCAGCTCCACGCGTCGATTTTCTGCTCGGCCATCTGGCGTGTCGTTATCTGCCAGCGGTCGAGTGGATGCCATGCCAACGGCGCGCAATCGGTCGCCTGCAATATTGCGATTTCGAAGCAGGCGCAGTACAGCGCTGGCGCGGGCAGTTGACAGCTCCCAGTTGGACGGAAAACGTTCCGTTGAAATGGGTTGGCTGTCCGTATGCCCCTCGACCGAAATCGATCCCTTGAATCGCTCCAGAGCCGGTACCAGTTGCGTCAACAGTCGCTCACCTTCCGGTGAAATGCTCACGTCACCGCTTGAAAACAGCAGACGATCCTGAATCCTGAATGTGATTCCCTGTGGGGTTGGCTGCACGACTACGCCATCAAGTACCGGCAGCACATCCTTGAGCTGGTCCATTACTCGCATGCCATCGTTGTTGTCAGTGGCAGGGGCAGAGGAAGCGACCACCGGCATGGGGCCAGTGACACGACCAACGGCCATGAGAGCTTCCGGCGTGAGCGTCAGGTCAGGTGCCGGCGGCATCGGTGTGGCGGCCTCTGCGAGAGTCTCGGCTGCCACGGCAGGGCCCTGCACCGGTGTGACCGAGCGGGGTGGGCCGACAATTTCACCATTCACCATGGGCTGGATGCCCCTGTGAAGCGGCATGATTCCGCCGGTGGCAGCCGCCATGCTGACCGGTTCCGGTTCGATATCCGGCACAGGCCGATTGAACATCAGCAAAATGACAAACAGCATGATCAGCAGTGTCAGCACATCAAGGTAACTGATCAACCAGCCTGCCTGATCCAGCGAGCTGTCATCAAAGTCCTCTGCCAGCTCGTCCCGGCGCCTGGCCGGGGTTCGGATCGACAGGGATTCCGGAACCTCAGCGCGCTTCGCGTACATGGGGTTCTCCCGAACGGCGTTGCTCTCCCAGTTCATCCTGGTCGCGATATTCTTCAATGAAGGACTGCAGGGTGGCTTCAATGAACGAGGGCAAACGCCGACGGCACATCATTGATACACCTTCTACCACCATGTTCATCGCGATGACCCGGCGTTCCGTGCGACGCTCCAGCTTGACCGCAATGGGCTTGAATACCAGGTTGGCCAGCAGGATGCCGTAGAACGTTGTCAGCAGCGCGATACCCATGCTGGGCCCGATGACTGCAATATCGCCGGTTTTCATCACACTCAACATGTTGATAAGCCCCACCAGGGTACCCAGCATGCCGAAGGCTGGTGCATAGGCGGCCATGGTTCGAAAGATCTGTGCTTCACCACGCTCGCGCGCCTTCAATCGTGAAATGCGCCAGCGCATCAGATCCACGATTTCCTCTTCCTTGATATTGTCGATGACCAGGCTGATGCCGGTTTTCAGAAACGGGTTACGGGTCTGGTCCAGCATTTTTTCAATATTTCGCCCCTGGCCATGCATCCACTGTCGGGACAGGTTGACCAGCTCGCCGATATCTTCCTGAACATGATCATTTTCCTTGCGGAAAACGATCAGGATGACGTTGGCAACATGCGAGAGTTCGCGCAGGGGATAGCTTAAAAAGGTGGCTGCCAGTGTTCCGATGACCACAATCATCAGACCAGGCATATTGAGAAATGCCAGCGGTGATTCGGCACCGAAGGTAAGGACCGCCATCAGCAGGGCCGCAGCGCCTACCAGTCCGATCAGTGTCGAGGGGTTCAGTGGCAGCCGTTTGAACCTGCTAGCCAGTGAGGAGGTTACAGCGTTGGTTGACATGGTGGCCCGTGCCCCTTCAGTAAATGATGACCGAAGATAATCATGGCACCAGCGTACTCGGGCACGGGCAGGGAGAAGGCAAAGAAAAAGGGCCGACAACAGGGCCTTATCGGCACACTGCCATCAACCCTTTAGAGCGGCTGACTAGTTGATCAGGCCGAATACAAACACTACCGCTACCCCGATCGGGGCCACGAACCGTGATGTTACGTACCACAGCGAGAAGGCACCGCTGGAGACATTGAGCTGGCTTTTCAGCTCATCACGCTGCATGAACCAGCCTACAAAGATAATGGTAGCCAGTCCGGTCAACGGCAGCATTACCTTGCTGGTGGCGTAATCCAGGAGGTCAAAGATGGTCATGCCGCTGAACTTGTCGAAAATACCCAGCGGATGGATATCCGACCACACATTGAACGACAGCACAGTGGCGAGCCCCAGCGCCCAGGTAGCGAGACCGGCGGCAATGGTGGCAGCCTTGCGGTTCATCGAGGTTTTCTCTTCAAGCCATTCGACAACCGGCTCCAGCAGGGAGATGGATGATGTCCACGCGGCAAACACGAGCAGTACAAAGAACAGGATACCGAACAGCCATCCACCGGACATGTGCCCGAAGGCCAGAGGCAGGGTCTGGAAGATCAGACCGGGGCCTGCGCCGGCATCCAGGCCGTTGCTGAAGACAATGGGGAAGATGGCCATGCCGGCCATCAGGGCAATGATCGTATCCATGAAGACCACGATGACCGCGGTGCGGCCAATATTGACGTCATCGGAAAGGTATGACCCGTATGCCATCATGATGCCCATCCCAAGACTCAGGGTGAAGAAGGCATGCCCCATGGCGGCAAGTATTGTTTGCGCGGTCAACTTGGAAAAATCAGGCAGCAGCAGATAACGCACACCTTCGGCAAAACCATCAGTAGTGGCTGCGTACCCCACCATGACCACCAGAAGAACCACCAGTGCCGGCATCAATGTCTTGGCTGCACGCTCAAGGCCCCCTGCAACGCCACCTATTACAACGCCTACGGTCATGATCATGAAGACGCTATGCCACAGGAGCAGTGTGCTCGGATCGCCGAGCAGGTTACCGAACAGGCTGCCTACACTGTCACCGTCGAGTGTACTGAAGGTGTCCGTGACCGCGTACTTGATGTACGCCAGGGCCCAGCCACCGATGACACTGTAAAACGACAGGATCAGATAGGCACCAAGGATACCCGCCAACCCGACCAGTCCCCAGGACTGGGAGCGCTTCATGCGTCCGGCAATCTTCTGCATGGAGGACATCGGGTTTTTCTGACCCAGCCGGCCCAGCAGCCACTCCGACATGAGGATCGGCAGTCCGACCAGTGCAATACAGATGAGATAGACCACCACGAACGCGCCACCGCCGCTTTCGCCGGTCATGTAAGGGAACTTCCAGATATTGCCCAGTCCGACCGAGGAGCCTACGGCGGCCAGCAGAAAGGCAAGGCGTGAGGACCACTGCGCATGGGTATGGGATTTTTGAGGCATTGAATCACCCTGAATAATCGCGTGTATTGCCTGCCGAAGCCGGCAATGGCTTTTATGGTTGTTATGCCGCTCGCCATGCCTCCTGGATTACAGGGCGGCGACGCTTGCGACGTTTTCGATGGCGATGATGATCGCACTTCCCGCGAGCAGGTGGTCTGCTCCGAGCTGGTTCGCAAGGCTACACGGGGAGTATACGTTAAGCGGGCCACAGTCTTTAAGAGGTAAACCACATTCCAGGCCGTGGCCGAATCCTCGGGGCGTAACACCATGCCGTTCAGGCTCGGCCGTGTCGCGTCATGTAGAGATCATTCTAGAACAGCGAGGTTTGCTGCTCTGCCGGAAAGCGAGGCAGGGGTGTCAGCGCAAGATGCTCGGACAGGCGATTCCAGCATTCTCTGGCCAGCTCGGGCGCACGTCGATTGTCAGGTGTATGTAAAAACAGATAAGGGGTTTTCCCCTGATTTATCCACAGGGCAAGCTGCTCAATCCAGGGGGTGAAAAAGTGAGTATTTGCTTCGCTTTCAAAATGGCCGATAAAGCGGATAATCGGAGAATTTCCCGTGGAGAGCACGTGTAATGGGCGTTTCGGTTTTTCCTGTTGTGCTTTTGTCAAGGCTCGGTTGGTATCATCGTGTGTTGAAAACAACGGGCGAACATCCAGCATCACTCGATCAACCGAATAAGTTATCAACAATCGGTTGAGAGCACGTTCGGCCTCTCCCTTGTGGAAAAATTCCGGTGTGCGTACTTCTACGGCACAGGGAATATCCGGAGGCCATTGAATGAGCAGGCGTTCCAGTTTCCCGAGTTCCTGCCAGCCGAAGTCCCTTGGGAGCTGAATCATGACGGGCCCAAGTTTTGGCATCAACAATCGGATGGCGTTCAGAAAGTCGAGGCAGTGTTGTGGAACAGCCAGCCGCTCCTCGTGAGTCAGGGACTGCGGAAGCTTGAAACAGAACCGAAAGTGATCCGGAGTGCGCTCCGCCCATTGCTGCAGTGTCCGTTCGGCAGGTGTCCCACTATAGAAGGTGGTATTACCCTCTACGGCAGTAAAGACGCTGGCATATTCCTCCAGTGCGTATTGCATGGGGGTATGGCGTGCCAGAAAGGACCCTTTCCACTCATCGAAAGACCACATCGGCAGGCCCAGGTACAGCGGAATGGACGAAGCGGGCTCGATAGCCATGATCTAGCGCACACGCTCGGCGCGGAAAAGCTGAGGCGGGGTCAGTAAACGATCCTGGGCTGCGATCAACTGAAGTTCGCGCTCGCCGGCTGCGAAGGTCGCCTCGAAAATGGCAAAGACCGATGAGGCCGTTTGCGCCAGCGCCTGCTCCGGAGAGGCCCCTTTCAGCATGTGGGCAAGAAAAAGCGCGGATGTAACGTCACCGGCCCCATTGGGGGGGGTATCAAAGTGAAGCTTTGGCGTCATGACTTCCCAGCTGCCTTCCTCGTTGTCCAGCAGCATTGCAATATGGTGCTCGGGGAGTTCGGGCACATCCAGCGAGGTCACAATTACCTGTTTTGGTCCTTTGGCACGCAGATCTGCGGCCGCGGCCAGTGCATCACCGCGTGATGCGATGGTTCTGTCGGCCAGAAAGCCCAGTTCGAACTGGTTGGGCGTGATGATGCTGGCACGGGCAATGGCATGATCACGAATCCATTCCGGCAGGCCGGGTTTGACGAAAAAGCCGCGCCCTGTATCTCCCATGACCGGGTCACAGCAATAAAGGGCATCAGGCTGATGGCGTCGTATACGCGTCAATGCCTCAAGTGCTACATCGCCAGTGCGCTCATCCCCCAGATACCCGGTCAGCAATGCCTGCATGTGCTTCAGGGCACCGCGGGCTTCAATGCCATTCAGTACATCCATCAGGTGGGCCGGTGAAAAAACGTCACCTGTAAACGCACCATACCCGGTGTGATTGGAAAACTGGACGGTATGAATCGCCGTAACATCGAAACCGTGGCGTTGCAGCGGGAAGACGGCAGCGCGGTTGCCTACGTGCCCATAGGCGACGTGGCTTTGAAGCGACAGAAGATGGGGCATAAGGACAAGTCAGGCTGAAAGTGAGTCACCTACTATGCATTGAAAGCCGTAACGGGTGAAGCTCAATCGTTGAAGAACGGGAGGGGAGAGAGGGGAAGCGATACAGCAGATGGCGGTGCCCCGAAAGGGGCACCGCCTGAACGGTCTTATTCGACAGTTACGGATTTTGCTAGGTTGCGCGGCTGGTCAACGTCGGTGCCTTTCAGCACGGCAACGTGATAGGACAGCAGCTGCAGCGGCAGGGTGTACAGTAACGGTGCGATATGTTCCTCGACAGCCGGCATCCGCATGATATGGATGCCTTCACCTTCCTTGAGGTGGACGTTTTCGTCCGCGAAGACAAACAGCTCACCACCGCGTGCACGTACTTCCTGCAGGTTGGACTTCAGCTTCTCGAGCAGTTCGTCATTGGGCGCCACGGCAATGACCGGCATGTCGTTATCGACCAGGGCCAGCGGGCCATGCTTGAGTTCGCCAGCCGGGTAGGCCTCTGCGTGGATGTAGGAAATTTCCTTGAGCTTGAGCGCGCCTTCCAGAGCAATCGGGAACATCGGCCCACGTCCCAGGAACAGGGCGTGATGCTTTTCGGCAAAGGCGGCCGACAGGGTTTCGATCGCACTATCCATGGCCAGTCCCTTCTCGAACAGGCCGGGCAGACCACGCAGTGCCGCGACGATATCGGCCTGAACCTGGTCGTCACCCTGACGCACCATGCGCAGTGACAGGGTCAAAAGCATCATGGCGATAAGCTGGGATGTGAAGGCCTTGGTCGAGGCAACGCCGATTTCAGGACCAGCCTGGGTCATCAGACATAGATCGGATTCACGCACCAGTGAGCTGCCCGGGACGTTACAGATCGACAGGCTGGCCAGATAACCACCCTTGCTGGCGGCGTAGCGCAGGGCGGCCAGAGTATCTGCCGTTTCACCGGACTGTGACAGGGTCACGAACAGTGTGCCTTCCGGAACCACGACTTCACGGTAGCGGTATTCGGAGGCCACTTCGACCTGCGTAGGAATGCCGGCCAGCTTCTCGATCCAGTAGCGTGCCACCATACCTGCATGATAACTGGTACCACAGGCCACGATCTGGATGTTCTTGACCTGGCCCAGCAGGTTGTCGGCATCGGCACCGAAGCAGTGAGTCAGAACGTGGCGCTCGCCCAGTCGGCCTTCAAGTGTTGAAGCAATGACAGAAGCCTGCTCATGAATTTCCTTGAGCATGAAGTGGCGATAATTGCCCTTTGATGCGGCACCGTCACCGTGTTCGAAGGTAATGACTTCACGAGAGACCGTTTCACGCTGTTCGCTGAAGACCTGCACGCTGCCTTCCGGACGCAGACATACTACATCACCTTCCTTCAGGTAGATGAAGCGGTCGGTAACCTGCAAAAGCGCCAGCGGATCAGACGCCAGGAAGGCTTCACCGATCCCCACGCCAACGACCAGCGGGCTGCCCTTGCGAGCACCGATCAGGGTGTCGGGCTGGTCGGCATGAATAACGCCCAGTGCATAGGCGCCGTCCAGGCCACTGACAATGTTCTGTACAGCGGTCAGCAGGTCCTGCGTCTTGTCGTATTCACGAGACAGCAGGTGGGCGATGACTTCCGTATCCGTTTCGGAGGTAAATACATAGCCCTGACCTTCAAGCTCTTCACGCAGGGCTTCATGGTTTTCGATGATGCCGTTGTGTACTACTGCCAGCTTGTCGCCGGACTGGTGGGGGTGGGCATTATGTTCGGACGGTTTGCCATGGGTTGCCCAGCGCGTATGCGCAATGCCCAGCTGCCCCTTCAGGGACTGCTGTTCCAGCTTTTCTTCCAACGCGGCGACCTTGCCCATGGCGCGGCTGCGCTGCAACGTGTTTTCGGCATCGAAAATGGCCATGCCAGCCGAATCGTAACCCCGGTACTCGAGGCGCTTCAGGCCCTCAAGCAGAATATTCTGTACTGAACGTTGCGCAATCGCGCCGACAATACCGCACATGGAAACACTCCTTGTTATCAATCGTTTAACTGGATTAGTCAGTCAATGGCAGCCCGAATGACACGGACCCCGTGAGAGGCAATAATTTTTTCGGCGTCATCGCCGAGTTCTTCATCGGTCACCAGAATGTCGATGGCCGCCCAGGGCAATTCGACATTATGGATCCGGCGGCCGGCCTTTTCGGACTCCGCCATGACGATGACTTCGCGTGAGGTATCGGCCATGACCCGCGACAGGCTCAATAACTCGTTGAATGTGGTCGTCCCGCGGTGCAGGTCAATACCATCGGCACCAATAAACAGCTGATCAAAGTCATAGGCCTTGAGGACCTGTTCCGCAATCTGCCCCTGGAAGGACTCCGAGTGAGGATCCCAGGTGCCCCCGGTCATCAGCAGTGTGGGTTCCCGCTCCAGCATTCTCAGCTGGTTGGCAACCGACAGGGAGTTGGTCATGACGACCAGACCGGTTGATTTCTCGAGCCAGGGAATCAAGGCTGCTGTGGTGCTGCCGCTATCGATGATCAGTCGATTGTGATCCCGGATATGGCGCGCAGCTTCCCGGGCAATCGCCTTCTTTCTTTGTGAAAGCAGGGGGGCACTTTCCGTCATTTCCTTCGGAATGGGAACTGCGCCGCCATAGCGACGCAGCAACAAGCCGTTGGTTTCAAGCGCGGCCAGATCCTTGCGAACCGTGACTTCGGAAGTATGAAATTCCCGGGCGAGCTCATCCACACTGGCTTCACCCCGTGCATGCACAAAATCAACGATGTGCCGGCGACGCTGGGGCGTATTCCGTCTGGTAAGTACTTCTGCCACGGTGTGACTCCCGATGTTTCATTTCGAAAGATATTTTGAGTGTTTCGAAAGGCTTTTGCAACTAATGGCTAATACGATGCGTACCTGAGCACAGCGAGCCGGGCAGTTGCATCGAAATGTGGTAGCGTCCGACTTATTTCACCGTATATGGAGACGTGTCTCATGGTCAGTGCTATCGCCTCTCTGGAGCGAGGGCTCCGAATGGTCTTTCAGCCGGGGTGTCGTCGGTATGTGTTCGCACCGCTGGTCATTAATCTGCTGATTTACGTGCTGGCCATCTGGTGGATGGTAGGTCGGTTCGAGGGCTGGATTGCCTACTGGATGATGCAGGTTCCCTCCTGGCTCAGCTGGCTGGAGTGGCTGATCTGGCCACTGGTCGTCCTCTCTCTGCTGGTCATTGCCTTCTTTTCGTTCACGCTGGTCGCGACATTGATTGCCTCGCCCTTTTACGGATTTCTGGCGGAAAAGCTGGATGCTCAGGTCAGCGGCGTACCCGTCGAGGACGATCGCAGCCTGGCGAAGCAGGCTCTGGATAGTCTCGGGCGGGAATGTCGAAAGCTTGGCTACTTTCTTCCCCGCATGCTGATACTGGTCATCATCGGCTTCATTCCAGGAGTCAACATACTGAGTCCATTGTTGTGGGCCTTGTTCAGTGCCTGGAGCATGGCAATCCAGTATCTGGATTACCCGATGGACCTGCACCGAGTGAGCTTTAACGACATGAAGGCGCGGCTGCGCAAAAAGTGGTGGCAGTCCCTTACCTTTGGGGGGGTGGTAGCACTTGGCATGCTGATTCCATTGCTGAACCTGTTGATCATGCCGGCTGCCGTGGCGGCTTCGGTCACGTTCTGGCACGGGCACTATCGTCGCCTTGGCGTGACGAAATGATTACTGATTGAGGCACCCCCGGGGCTCGACCACGAAAGGGGACTTGAGGCTGCGCGAGAGCAGTGGGCCCGGGGCCCGATAGCCTGCGCCTTTGGTCTATACGCGACCAAAGTGTGCTGCGCTTTCAGGGCATTATCTACTATCGCTTAAGGAGCAGAATATTAATAACAATGAACCCGATGCGGGAGCTGTCTTATGGCGAAACTGGATGACCGGGATGTACAACGATGGCAGAACATTGAACAAAACCCTCGTTTCAAGGAGCTGGTAGCCAAGCGAGGTCGGTTCGCCATGATGCTGTCACTGATCATGATGGGACTTTATTTCTCTTTCATTCTTCTGATTGCCTTTGCGCCCCAGGTATTGGGTACACCACTCGCTCCCGGCATGACCACTACCTGGGGCATCCCTATCGGGCTTGGATTGATTGCTTCGGCCATTGTGCTGACAGGCATATACGTTCGACGAGCCAACGGTGAATTTGACCGGCTTACCGCCCAGGTGCTCAAGGAGGTGCAGTCATGATGTTCGGGCGCTCCTCTCGTTCCCTGACGGGCCTGGCACTGCTGGCCCTTTCCTTCCCGGTGCTCGCTGCCGATGCCATTACCGGTGAGGTCAGCAAGCGGGACATCAACATTCCCGCCATCATCATGTTCCTTTTCTTTGTCGCCGCTACCCTCTACATCACCTGGTGGGCCTCGAAGAAAAACCAGACGGCGGCAGACTACTATGCAGCTGGCGGCAAGATTACCGGCTTTCAGAACGGTCTGGCCATTTCGGGTGACTTCATGTCGGCGGCATCCTTTCTGGGGATCTCGGCGCTGGTATTCACGTCGGGCTATGATGGCCTGATCTATTCGATGGGCTTTCTGGTCGGCTGGCCGATCATCATGTTCCTGATCGCCGAGCGGCTGCGAAATCTGGGCCGGTATACCTTTGCCGATGTCGCCTCATTTCGGCTTGGCAAGCGTCCGGTGCGTACCCTTTCGGCCTTTGGCTCACTGGCGGTAGTGGCGCTTTATCTGATTGCTCAGGTGGTGGGTGCCGGCAAACTGATTCAGTTGTTGTTCGGCCTGAATTACGAAATTGCAGTAGTCGCGGTAGGCGTACTGATGGTCTGCTATGTGCTGTTTGGCGGCATGCTGGCGACGACCTGGGTACAGATGATCAAGGCGGCCCTATTGTTGTTCGGTGCGACCTTCATGGCCGTCATGGTACTGATGCACGTGGACTTCAGTGCCGAGGCCCTGTTCTCCGAGGCGGTCGCGGTCCACGACAACGGCGCGTCGATCATGAGCCCGGGTGGGCTGGTGAAGGACCCCATTTCAGCCATTTCGCTGGGGCTGGCCCTGATGTTCGGGACCGCGGGTCTGCCACATATCCTGATGCGTTTCTTTACCGTGGGTGATGCCCGTGAGGCGCGTAAAAGCGTTTTCGTCGCGACCGGCTTTATTGGTTATTTCTATATTCTGACCTTCATCATCGGTTTCGGCGCAATCATTCTGGTCAGCACCAACCCTGAGTTCATGAATGTGGATGGCTCGATCATCGGTGGCACCAACATGGTGGCGGTGCATCTGGCGGACGCGGTCGGCGGCAGTGTTTTTCTGGGCTTCATCTCTGCCGTGGCGTTTGCCACCATTCTGGCTGTTGTAGCGGGGCTGGCACTGGCCGGAGCATCGGCCATTTCGCATGATCTGTATGCCGGGGTCATCATGAAGGACAATGCCGATGAAGCGAAGGAAGTAAGGATTTCCAAGATCACGGTACTGATTCTGGGCATCGTGGCCATTGTGCTGGGCATTGCCTTCGAGCAGCAGAATGTGGCCTTTATGGTCGGCTTGGCCTTCTCCATTGCGGCCAGCTGTAATTTTCCGGTACTTCTGTTGTCGATGTACTGGAAGCGGCTGACCACGCGCGGTGCAGTGCTGGGTGGCGGGCTGGGGCTATTGACCGCCATCACGCTGATGGTGCTTGGGCCTACCGTATGGGTAAAGGTACTGGGTCATGCCGAGCCCGTGTATCCCTACGATTATCCCGCCCTGTTTTCGATGGCTGTAGCCTTTATCGGTATCTGGCTGTTTTCGGTGACAGACCACTCCCGGCAAGCGAAGGATGAAGCGCTTCTGTTTGATGCCCAGTTCGTTCGGTCTCAAACGGGTCTGGGGGCGCATGGCGCGGTAGATCACTGATGCGAGTGCATCTGATCCGGGGGCGGCCGTATGGCCGCCCTTTTTATGTCTGGTATCTGGCCAGGCGCGTCCGGGCAGCCGCCGTGTCATCCCTCGAATTTCGAGGTGATTGACGGCAGGTGAATATGGTATCTAAGTGACAGCACGCGAATCAGGGTGCAGGTGAAAATGGCCAGCCAGATACTCCAGCGGCTGTCGATGACTCCCGTGACGCCCAGCAGTTCGATACCGGCCCCGATCAGCGCCGCGCTGGCGTATATATCCCTGGTCAATACCAGCGGTGGCCGATGGGCCAGTATGTCGCGAATGACACCGCCCCCCACGGCACTGACACAGCCCAGAATCAACGACAACAATATCTCGCCGGTGTATTCATAGGTTTTATGGGCACCGAATGCCGAGAAGAACCCGAGCCCCAGGGCGTCGAGCCACAGGGTCGGCTTTTCCATGCGAATGATCAGTCGTTGAAAGAAAACGCCGACAAAGACGGCCACGATGACCGTGATCAGATAGACCGGATGAACCAGGCCGGACGGTGGTGTGGCGTTGATGCACAGGTCTCGCACGATACCGCCACCCACTGCAGTCGACATCGCCAGTACCAGAATGCCGAAGATATCGAACCCGCGTCGAATCCCCGCACTGGTACCACTGAGGGCAAAGGCAAACGTGCCTATGATATCGATGTACTGAAGCAGCATGTCGGCATGTCTCGAAATCAGGCAGGCGTTGAAAGGCGGGCGTGAGCTTACCGTGTGGCGAAGGCTGATACCACTGTCGTAGGTTCGGGCCATGCCTCGTACCGGCCCGGCCGTGCCCATGGCGTGTTCGCGGCCGTTGCATTGACAGTGCGCCACGGCCTTTCCATGCTGAAGGACGACTCGTGTTGAAGCAGGCCGCATCGCTGTGACCGAGCACTACTGGCGACCAGAACAATAACAAGGGAGACGTCATGACAAAGGCAACCGTGCCCTGGTATCAACGCGTGCCTCATCCGGCCATTCTGATCCTTGGTCTGCTGGTGGTGGTCTGGGGGCTGACCTGGGTTATACCGGCAGGCAGCTTCGACTATCACCAGGTGAACGGTCGGCAGGCCGTAATACCGGGCACCTTTCACCTGATTGAACAGCCACCACCCTCCTTTCTGGCAATATTTCAGTCCATACCTCTGGGTATGGTGGAGTCGGCCAGCATCATTGTGGCCGTGTTTGTTGGTGGCGGCCTGTTTCGTGTGCTGGAAGCGACCGGCGCGCTGGAAAACATGGTCGGCACGCTGGTGCGTCGTGTCGGGCGCACGCATCCGACGCTTCTGATCTGGGTGATGACCCTTGTATTTGGTGCGCTGGGCGTGGCGGTCGGATATGAGAACAATATCGCCCTGGTGCCTATCGCAATACTGCTGGGGCTGGCTCTGGGTGGGGATCGCATGGTGGGCGCGGGTATTGCCATCGGTGGGGTAGGCATCGGGTTTGCGACCTCGCCCATCAATGTATACACCGTGGGTGTGTCGGATCAGCTGGCCCAGCTTCCCATGTTCTCCGGTGCCGGGCTTCGCAGCGTGCTGTGTATTGGCACACTGATGCTGATGGCACATCATACCAGTCGTTACATGCGCCGAATTACCCGAAATACCGAGGCTTCCCTGTTGGCCGATGTCCCGGTGGATGAAGGCAGCGATGCTCTGGACAGGCCGCTGGCGGACTACCATCTGAGTGGGCGGGATCTCCGCGTACTGGGCAGCTTTATCGTGGGAATGGCTGTCATGCTGTACGGGGTGTTTGTCTATGGCTGGTACATCAATGAAATTGCCGGAGCCTTCATCGCCATGGCCATTGCGGCTGGAATAATGGCCCGGATGCCGGCCGAACAGATCAATCGGCATTTTTTCGAGGGCGCAGCCTCGGTCACTACCGGTGCCCTGCTGGTGGGCCTGGCGCGCGCCCTTCAGGTACTGCTGGAAAAGGGGCATATCGGTGATACCCTCGTCCATGCGCTGTCGGAGCCGCTGGCCTCGCTACCGGTACTGGTTTCAACACTGGCGATGACGCTGGTTCATGGCCTGATCAATTTCTTCATTCCTTCCGGCAGCGGGCAGGCCATGGCTACCATGCCGATCATGATCCCCCTGTCGGACCTGATCGGCATGACGCGTCAGACGGCTATTCTGGCATTCCAGCTTGGCGACGGATTGACCAATATGGTGGTGCCGACCTCGGGCGGCACACTGGCCATGCTGGCCATTGCCCGCGTGCCCTATGACCGTTGGGTGCGTTTTTTCTTCCCCATGCTGATCAAGGCTTTTCTGCTGGGCTGGGTGATGTTGACCATCGCCGTGCTGACTGGCTGGGGGCCTGCATGAAATCCTGTTTCTTTTCTCCTGAGGACGTGTCATGACTGCTGTGGAGCTGCTGACCCACCTGGTGGGGTTTAATACCGTCACGCGTGAATCCAATCTCGAACTGATCGCATTCGTGGAACGGTATCTGGCCGGGTATGGCATAGAGAGCCGCCGGATCGAGAGCGATGATGGCCGCAAGGCCAATCTGCTGGCCCGCATCGGGCCGAATGTTGAAGGCGGTGTGGTGTTGTCTGGTCATACGGATGTGGTGCCGGTCGATGGTCAGCCCTGGACAACGGATCCGTTTACCCTGACCGAGCGAGACGGCCTGCTGTACGGGCGAGGCAGCTGCGACATGAAAGGGTTTATCGCCTGTACGCTGGCCGAGGTTCCCCGGTGGGTCGAAATGCCTCTGACGCGGCCGATCTGGCTGGCCTTTTCCTATGATGAAGAGATCGGCTGTCAGGGCGCGCCACGCATGATCGAGCGGCTGGTGGCTGACTGCCCACGTCCTGCTGCCGTGATTGTGGGTGAACCCACGCTGATGCAACCGGTGACGCAGCAAAAGGGCATTACTACGCTCAGCACGACAGTGACCGGCGTGGAGGCACATTCAAGCCAGGTGTATCAGGGAATCTCGGCAATCCATGTGGCAGCGAGACTGGTGGCGAAAATCGAGGACATCATGGGGGAGCTGAAGGACGAGGGCTGCTGCAATCAGGCCTTCAATGTCGAGCACTCAAGCCTGCATGTCGGGAAGATCCAGGGGGGGACAGCGGTCAACATCATGGCACGGGAATGTACCTTCGAGTGGGAGATTCGTCATCTGCCCGAGGATGGGTTTGAAGCCGTCCATGCCCGCTTTGTCGCCTTCAGTGATCAGCTTGAGCGTGAAATGAGCTACCGCGATACGCGTGTGGCCATCACGACTACGCCCATAACTGCCACGGTGCCGGCATTGGCAGATCGTGATAACAGGGCCGCGCTCGGGATATGTCAGGCATTGATGGGTGAGCAGGTCCCGGAGGCAGTAGCTTACGCTACCGAAGCCGGACAGTTTCAGGAAGCCGGACTCGAAGCGATTATCTGTGGTCCCGGCAGCATTGGGCAGGCTCATCAGCCGGACGAGTTTATTTCCGTGGAACAGCTCGACCTGGGCGCTGCCTTCATGCAGCGTCTAGGCGATTATCTGGCGGAGTGATAGCGGAAGCTGCCCGGCGAAGGCCGGCGCAGCAGATGATGGCATCAGAGGGTGGGCAGTGGATGCCCACCGGAGGCTTGTCCTGACGTCAGATCATCAACACTCGATGGTATTGACGGCCAGCCCTCCCTTGGAGGTTTCCTTGTACTTGTCCTGCATGTCGCGGCCGGTATCGCGCATGGTACGAATGACCTTGTCCAGCGAGATGAAGTGCTGGCCGTCACCACGCAGGCCCAGCTGGGCGGCATTGATGGCCTTGACGGTGGCAATGGCGTTGCGTTCGATGCAGGGCACCTGTACGAGCCCGCCGACCGGGTCGCAGGTCAGCCCCAGGTTATGCTCAAGGCCGATTTCCGCAGCGTTCTCGACCTGTTCAGGCGTGCCGCCCATGACTTCAGCCAGACCGGCTGCTGCCATGGCGCAGGCCGAACCGACTTCGCCCTGACAGCCGACTTCGGCGCCTGAAATCGAGGCGTTTTTCTTGCACAGGATCCCGATGGCGCCAGCCGTCAGCAGGAAATCGACCGCATCGCGCTCGCAGGCGCCGGGCTGGAACTTCATGTAGTAATGCAGTACCGCCGGTATAATGCCGGCCGCGCCATTGGTCGGTGCTGTCACCATGCGCCCGCCCGCGGCATTTTCCTCATTCACGGCCAGGGCAAAGATATTGACCCATTCCATCGCCGAGAAGGTCGAGGCAATCAGGCAGGGGTCCTGTTCCACCTGTTGAAGACGTTGATGCAGCTTGCGTGCACGTCGTTTTACGTTCAGGCCGCCCGGCAGGATGCCCTCATTGGTAAGCCCCTGATCGATGCAGTCACACATGGCCTTCCAGATATTCCACAGCCTGTCCCGCACATCCTGCTCACTGCGCCAGACCAGTTCGTTGGCCATCATCAGCTCGCTGATGCGCATGTTGTGCTGCTTGCACAGGCTCAGCAGTTCCACGGCTGTATCGAAGTTGTAGGGCAGCGCGACATCATCGACGGGCGGTAGCCCCGAGGTGGCCTGAACATGGTCCACTACAAAGCCGCCACCGATCGAGTAATAGGTGTTTTCGTACAGCATCTCGCCGTTCTGGGAAAAGGCGTGAATCGACATGGCATTGGGATGATATTCCAGCCGCTCGTCGTGGAACTGCATATCCTCGTCCCAGATGTATCTGACGGGCTGTTCACGCCCCAGCAGCAGCTGGCGGGTTTCCAGCAGGGTATCGATATCTCCGGCGATGACCTCCGGGTTGATCGAGTCAGGGCGCTCACCCATCAGCCCCATGATCACGGCCCGGTCGGTGCCGTGTCCGATGCCGGTGGAGGACAGTGAACCAAACAGCTTGACGGTGATTCGGGCAACGTCTCCGACAAGATGCCTGTCCCTCAGCTCCTGCAGATAGTCATGGGCGGCCTGCATCGGCCCAACGGTATGAGAGCTGGATGGCCCGACACCGATCTTGAATAGCTCAAACACGCTTATAGGCATTGTAAGCGGCTCCTTTATTGTTATGACCCGCTACAGTGCTCGCAGAAGGAGTAGCAGGCTGAATATGAGAGGGTTCAGGAGGGCGCGGTGTTGTCCCGGTGCTAGTGTTTGAGAATCACCGTTCGGCCTGAATGCATGAAGACGCGACGCTCTATATGTAACTGGATGGCGCGTGCCAGCGTCAGGCACTCGATATCCCGACCCTTGATGACGAGGTCTTCCGGATAGTGGGCATGATCAACTGGCTCGATGCCCTGGGCGATAATGGGGCCTTCATCAAGGTCGTCATTGATGTAATGAGCGGTAGCGCCGACCATCTTGACGCCTTTTTCGTACGCCTGATGATAGGGTCTTGCTCCCCTGAAGCCAGGCAGCAGGGAGTGGTGAATATTGATGGCCCGGCCGGTCAGAAGGTTGCACATTGCCGGTGAAAGCACCTGCATGTAGCGGGCCAGCACGACCAGTTCAGCCTCGGTCTCCTCGATCACCTGTCGTATCTTCGCTTCCTGACTCGACTTGGTTCCGGCTGTGACCGGGAAGTGGTAATACGGTAGCCCATGCCATTGCGCCAGCGGCTCAAGGTCCGGGTGATTGGAAACGATCGCCTGGATATCCAGAGGAAGCTGTCCGGTCCTGTGGCGATACAGCAGGTCGTTCAGGCAGTGATCGGCCTTGGATACCATGATGATGGTCTTGACGCGCTTGCTGGCAGGCGTCAGTTCAAATGTCATGTTGAACGCCGAGGCCCGCTCCTGAAAATCAGCCTCGAAGGCACTTGGATCAAAGTCGCCGGTGGCTTCAGGGCGAAAGGCGGCGCGAATGAAAAACTGGCCTGCTCGGTAATCATCGAACGAACTGACTTCCGTGATATAGCAGTGCTGCTCCTTTAAAAAGCGCGTCAGCACATCCACAGAACCCAGACGACTTTCGCACTGGGCAGACAATATCCAGGTAGTGGCCATCGTAGTCATGACGTGTCCATGTTCGTGGGAAATCGAGAGGAAAGGTCGGCCCGTTCAGGCCGACCTCGGCCGGTCAGGAGGTGGTGACGCCATATTCCGCCGATGCATCAAGCAGCCAGCGATAGATGTAGTCTGCAAAGCTGCGACGTATAACCAGCTCCCAGTGATCTTCCGCCGGGCGGCGGATAATGGCGGTTGCCTTGCCGAAGGTGGTGGTAACGCCCTTGCCCACCGGGAAGGCGAGGGGGTGAACATCGTAGGATGTTGATTTCATCAGCACCTCAAGCGCCTTCTCGCCGGACAGGGTCAGAACGGTCTGCCCGCCGCTGACATTGACGATACTGAAGTGGGCATCGCCCAGCGCCTTGCGAAGTCGAGCCTCGATAGAAAATTCCTCTCCACCGGGCACGATCACCAGCC
The DNA here is from genome assembly GCF_026240105.1 of Larsenimonas rhizosphaerae. Taxonomy (NCBI): domain Bacteria; kingdom Pseudomonadati; phylum Pseudomonadota; class Gammaproteobacteria; order Oceanospirillales; family Halomonadaceae; genus Larsenimonas; species Larsenimonas rhizosphaerae. The sequence continues at coordinate 371,451 of NZ_JAPIVE010000004.1, read as the reverse complement.
ACTCATCGGGAGAGATCCACTGGATCGAGTGGGTCCCCGCATCGTTCTGGTTGATGGCGTGAGGGCGTGAGGGCAGGGTAGTGCCAAGCACATCACGTACCGCTTCATCCAGAACAATGGCGCCGCCGCGCAGGGTCAGGTGACCCAGCAGGGCATGTTCACTGATCTGCACGCCGGGGTTTTGCCCCGGCGAACGTGGCTTCTGGTTCTGATAGCTCCAGTGGAGTGAGGATTCGGCACCCTGCTGACTGTCCGGACGGCAATCGAATTCCTGAATATTAGACATTTTGACGCTCCCACTTGGGATCAAGAAATACCGGGCTGACGATTTCTGCTTCATGCACCTTGCCATCTGCCATCGGCAGATAGACGGTTTCGCCCATGCGCTCATGACCACCCTTCACCACGGCCAGTGCAATACCACGCTTCAAATGGGCGCTGTAGTAGCTTGACGTAACGTGACCGACCATGGCCATCGGAATGGACTGGTTGGGATCCAGTACGATCTGAGCCCCTTCTTCAAGCACGACATTGGCATCCTTCGGCTTCAGGCCCACAAACTGCTTGCGGTCCTTGCGTGAGGTGTCGGGGCGCGTCAGGGCGCGTTTGCCGATCCACTCGAAGGGCTTGTCGTAGCCGACGGCCCACTGAAGCCCGAGGTCTTCCGGAGTTACCGAGCCGTCGGTGTCCTGACCGGCAATGATCAGGCCCTTCTCGGCACGCAGTACGTGCATGGTTTCAGTGCCGTACGGGGTCAGGCCGTATTTCTCGCCCTTGTCGAACAGCTCGAGCCAGACCTTCATGGCGTAGTTAGCCTGTATATTGATCTCGTAGGCCAGCTCACCGGTGAAGGAAATACGGAAGATGCGCGCCGGAACGCCGGCGACGGTGCCTTCCTTCCAGTCCATGAACTTGAACGATTCACGGTCAAGATCCACGTCGGTGGTTACTTCTTCCATCAGCTTCCGAGCATCCGGACCGGTTACGGTCATGGTGGCCCAGTGATCGGTCACGGAGGTGAAGTAGACGTCGAGTTCCGGCCATTCGGTCTGGTGCCATACTTCCAGCCATTCCAGAACGCCTGCAGCACCGCCCGTGGTGGTGGTCATCAGGAAGTGGTTTTCGGCCAGGCAGCTGGTCGTACCATCATCCATCAGCATGCCGTCGTCCTTGCACATCAGGCCGTAACGAACGCGACCCGGTGCCAGCTTGGCCCACTTGTTGGTGTAAACGCGGTTGAGGAATTCACGTGCATCCGGGCCCTGGATGTCGATCTTGCCAAGCGTCGAGGCATCGAGAATGCCGATCTTCTCACGAACGGCCAGGCACTCACGTGCTACAGCTTCGTCCAGTGTTTCCTTCTTGCCGTTGACGGTTTTCGGGAAGTACCACGGACGCTTCCACTGGCCGACGTCCTCGAACTCCGCGCCGTGCTCGACATGCCACTGATGCAGGGCGGTATAACGCTCGGGGTCGAACAGGTCACGGCAATGACGACCGGCGATGGCACCAAAGGTCACCGGTGTGTAGTTGGGGCGGAATACGGTCGTCCCGACTTCGGGAATGCTGCGATTGAGGATGCGCGCGGCAATCGCCATACCGTTGATGTTACCCAGCTTGCCTTGGTCGGTACCGAAGCCCAGTGCGGTATACCGCTTGACGTGCTCGATGGATTCGAAGCCCTCGCGTGTCGCGATTTCGATGGCTGAAGCCGTCACGTCATTCTGGAAGTCAACGAACTGTTTCGGGGCCCGCAGAGTGGTTTTGGTATGCGGTACCTGATAGAGCGCGCAGCAGGGGCCTTCCTGAATGGCATCAACCTGCGGTGCCTCGGTGACCTTGCTGCTGCTCGTATCGCCGGCTTCTTCAAGCGCATGATCGATCGCGGACAGAGCGGTATCGAACGCGGTTTTCAGATCAAACACGCCCGTGACACTGCCAACCGGCGTCATGCCCTTGACTTCACCCGGTACAAAGGCGGGTATTTCACTATTCCACTGCGGACGCGTACCGGTATGTGACGACAGGTGCACGACCGGGCTGTAGCCGCCGGAACTCGCGATCGTGTCGCACTCCAGCTCTTCGACCTTTCCTGTGACCTTGAAGGCAGCCGGATCAATGGCGGCAACACATGCTCCGGAAACTCGGTTGGTGCCCTTGCCCTCAATAACGGCGCTGCCGGAGATGATGCGAATATCGAGCGCACGTGCCTGGTCGACCAGGGTTCCTTTCGGCGACGGTCTGGCATCCACGATGGCGACCACCTTGCGGCCGGCTTCATGCCAGTTCAAGGCCGTACGATAGGCATGGTCATTGTTGGTGGACAGCACCAGGCTATTGCCCGGAACAACGCCATAGCGACGGATGTAGCTTGAAATCGCACCGGCAATCATGTTGCCTGGAACATCGTTATTGGCATAGACCAGCGGACGTTCGTGCGTTCCGGTGGCCAGAATAACGCGCTTGGCACGTACGCGGTGAAGCCGTGAACGTACCTGAGGGCGACCGTTGGCCGGGGTGGCGCGGTCCCAGATATGCTCGGTGCGACGCTCATGCAGGGTGACGAAGTTATGGTCGTGATAGCCGTGGGCTGTCGTGCGGGACAGTACGGTCACGTTATCAAGCTGGTTGAGCTCATCCAGGGTATCGCTGACCCAGCGCGTGGCAGGCTGGCTGTTGATGAGTTCACGGCTGTCGAGCAGTGAGCCACCCATTTCTTCCTGCTCATCACACAGAATGACACGAACACCACGACGGCCGGCGCTCAGGGCTGCCATCAGGCCGGATGGCCCGGCACCGATAACCAGCACATCACAATGCTGGTGCAGATGATCGTAGGTATCCGGATCGTTTTCGGTGGGGCTGCGACCCAGTCCCGCGCCCTTGCGGATGTATTTTTCATACGTCATCCACATGGAGGCCGGGGCCATGAAGGTCTTGTAGTAAAAGCCCGGGGGCATGAAGCTGCCGCCCATCTTGCCGACCATGCCCATCAGGTCGCGCTGAACGTTGGGCCAGCCGTTGGTGCTTTTGGCGACCAGACCTTCGTAAAGTGCCTGCTGCGTCGCACGCACGTTGGGAACCTGAGTGGATTCGGTTGCGCCGAGCTGTACCAGTGCATTGGGCTCTTCGGCACCAGCGGCCACCACCCCGCGCGGACGCGAGTACTTGAAGCTGCGGTTGACGATATCAACGCCATTGGCGAGCAGCGCAGAAGCAAGGGTATCCCCTTCGTAACCGGTATAACGCTTGCCGTTGTAGGTAAACGTCAACTGCCGCTTGCGATCGATAAGGCCGCCATTGGCAAGACGATTTTGCTGTGTCATACCTGTTCCTCCTGATTCAGGGACGCGCTCTCGGGGCGTGCGCCAACGGTTTGCCAGCCGCTGGTCGCTGCCTGAACACCGGACTGGTGTTGGGAATCAGGCAGGTTCTCGGCCGTTACGGACGGTCGTTCACCCATCTTGTAGGTTTCATGAATTTCGTAGGTGGCCGTGTTGCGAGTAATGTTGAAAAACTTGCGGCACCCCACCGAGTGCACCCACAGTTCGTGGTGGATGCCGCGCTCGTTGTCACGGAAGAACAGGTAACCGCCCCATTCGTCATCAGTGGTGGTGTCCGGCGTTGCCGGACGCGCCAGGTGTGCCTGACCACGGGGATGAAACTCTTCTTCTTCGCGGTATTCGTCACAGTACGGGCAGTGAATATGGAACATGCTGCAATCTCCTCAGTGAGCTACGCCTGCGGCACCGTGTTCATCGACCAGCGCGCCTGAATTAAAGCGATCAATCGAAAACGGCGCGGCGATGGGGTGGGCTTCGTTTTTGGCAAGCGTGGCGGCAAAGACATGCCCGGAACCCGGGATGGCCTTGAATCCGCCGGTGCCCCAGCCACAGTTGAAGAACATGCCCTTGACCGGGGTTGCCGAGATGATCGGGCTGGCGTCCGGGCACGTATCCACAATGCCGCCCCACTGGCGGTTCATGCGGACACGGGAGAAGATCGGGAACATTTCCACGATGGCCTGCAGGGTGTGCTCGATGGTGGTATAGCTGCCGCGCTGACCGTAGCCGACGTAGCCGTCGATGCCGGCACCGATGACCAGGTCACCCTTGTCGGACTGGCTGACGTAGCCATGAACGTGGTTGGACATGACCACGGTATCCAGGATCGGCTTCAGCGGTTCGGATACCAGTGCCTGCAGCGGGTGTGATTCAAGCGGTAGCTTGAAGCCGGCCATCTTGGCCAGAACGCCCGAGTTCCCTGCCGCGACACAGCCAACGGTTTTGGCTTCGATGTCACCGCGATTGGTGTGCACGCCATGGACGCGACCATCACGAATCTTGAAGCCGGTCACTTCGGTATTCTGAAGCAGATCGACGCCCATCGAGTCGGCAGCACGCGCATAGCCCCAGGCAACGGCATCGTGACGTGCCACACCGGCGCGTGGCTGCCAGGAGGCACCCATGACCGGATAGCGGGCATTCTTCGAGCAGTCCAGAATCGGAACGATGTCCTGAACACCCTTGGCATCAAGCACTTCACCATCAATGCCGTTCAGACGGTTGGCGTTGACGCGACGCTGGATATCACGCATGTCCTGCAGGGTGTGCCCGAGGTTGAGCACACCGCGCTGGGAAAACATGACGTTATAGTTCAGGTCCTGTGAGAGGCCTTCCCACAGCTTCATCGAGTGCTCAAACAGGGCTGCAGCTTCGTCCCACAGGTAATTCGAGCGCACGATGGTGGTATTACGTGCGGTGTTACCGCCGCCCAGCCAGCCCTTCTCGATCACGGCCACGTTGGTGATGCCGTGTACCTTGGCCAGATAATAGGCAGTGGCAAGACCGTGACCACCCCCGCCAACGATGATGACATCGTACTGTTTCTTGGGGGTGGGGTTGCGCCATTGGCGCTCCCAGTTTTCATGGTGGCTCATCGCGTGTTTGACGAGCCCGAATCCAGAATAACGTTTCATGTTTTTCTCCGGAAGATACTGTCCGATCTCGATCGGCGTGGATCAGATGGCAGCGGCGTGTTCGCCGACTGCTGCAGTGTCTTTTTGGCCATAGACCGGGTAGCGGGAGCACAGTGTCGCCACCTTGTCACGTACCTGCGCTTCTACCTTGTCGGTGGATTCCTGGGTGGCCAGTACGTCGAGCAGATCACAGATCCAGCCTGCAAGTTCCCTGCAGTCATCTTCGCCAAACCCGCGTGAGGTAATGGCCGGAGTGCCGATACGAAGGCCGGAGGTCACAAACGGGCTCTGGGGGTCATTGGGCACGGTATTCTTGTTGACGGTAATGCAGGCACGGCCCAGTGCGGCGTCTGCATCCTTGCCGGTCACGCCCTGCTTGATCAGTGATACCAGAAACAGGTGATCTTCCGTACCGTTGGACACGACATCGTAGCCGCGCTCGATAAAGGTATTTGCCATCATGCTGGCATTGGTCAGTACCTGACGCTGATAGCTGACAAACTCCTGGCTCATCGCTTCCTTGAAGGCCACGGCCTTGGCGGCGATGACATGCATCAGGGGGCCGCCCTGCTGACCGGGGAAAACCGCGCCATTGAGTTTCTTGTACAGGTCGGCATCGCCATGTGCGGACAGGATCATGCCGCCACGAGGCCCGCGCAGGGTCTTGTGAGTCGTGGTGGTCACGACGTGGGCATGAGGCAGCGGGCTCGGGTAGAGGTCTGCTGCGACCAGACCGGCGATATGCGCCATATCGACCATCAGCCACGCACCAACGTTATCGGCAATGGTGCGGAACCGGCGCCAGTCGATCACACGGGAGTAGGCAGAGAAGCCGGCAATGATCATTTTGGGCTTGTGTTCGTTGGCCAGCTGCTCGACTTCGTCGTAATCGATTTCGCCGGTTTCGGTATTGATACCGTACTGAACTGCGTTGTAATGCTTGCCGGAGAAGTTGGGCGCGGCACCGTGAGTCAGGTGGCCACCATGGGCCAGGCTCATGCCCAGAATGGTGTCACCGGGTTTGACCAGTGCCATGAAGACGGCTGCGTTGGCCTGAGCACCAGAGTGTGGCTGTACGTTGGCGTAATCGGCGCCGAACAGGTCGCAGGCACGGTCGATGGCCAGCTGTTCGACCTTGTCAACGAACTCGCAGCCACCGTAGTAACGCTTGCCGGGATAACCTTCCGCGTACTTGTTGGTCAGCTGTGACCCTTGCGCCTGCATGACAGCACGGCTGGTGTAGTTTTCCGAGGCAATCAGCTCGATATGAGCTTCCTGACGCTCGACTTCTTCAGCGATGGCGGACGTGATCAGGGGATCGCAGATGTTCAGATCTTCATGGTTCATGGAGATAACCCGGCTTGGTGTCTTGTGGTTGTAAGCCCCTGTGAACCTGGTGGCTCATCTCAGGCCGCTCGGAGTGTCTGTCGCTCATCATTGGCCTTGTGTGAGGTGAAATGATTGAACGTTTGCGACAAATCTTTTGTAGAAAGCCTTCAATTCGCTTATATCGCTGATTTTTAAACGTATTTATTTTTGAATCTGGCGCAGAAGGACAGATGCGCCGACATGGCGGGAGGAATGGGCAACAGCACGTGGCAGGACGGAACCTACCGGGCGGTGTCATCACCGATATGAAGGAAGAAAGGGTCGACCAGCGGGGAGCGGGCGCTTTTGGGCAGCTTGCGTATTTCCGATGGGGACACGCCAAAGGCGTCACGGAAATGACGGGAAAAATGGGCTGTGTCCGAAAATCCGCAGCGGTCGCCGATATCGGTCACACTGGACTGTGTGTAGCTCAGCAACCAGTACCCATAACGAAGTCGCAGATCGCGGGCAAACTTCTGAGGACTGATGCCCAGCTGTTCCTTGAAGCGACGCTCCAGACTTCTTCGTGAGGTGCCAAGCCGTCCTGCCAGTTCATCCACGGTCAGAATCGTGCCCAGGTGTTGCTCGAACATGGAAATGGCACGCCGTACCATCGGGTCGGCTACCCGGTTGAATACCACTGGTTGAGGCTGCGGATGTGCACCTTCCCGCGGTTCATCAATCAGCATGATGTGCAGGCTTTTACGGGCCCAGGAGCGGCCAAGGTGACGCTCGACGAGATAGGAGGCCAGGTCGGCCGAGGCAATGCCGCCGGCGCAGGTCAGTCGATCGCCGTCATCAAGGTAAAGCCGGTCTGCTACCGGCTCGATGGCCGGGTAGCGAGAGGCTAGATCCCGGTGGTGGTACCAGCTGACGCAGCACCGGCGTCCCTCCATCAGCCCGGCCTGAATCAGGGAAAATACACCGGTACACACCCCGATCAGCGGCACCTGCCGGGTGGCAGCCAGACGCAGATAATCGAGGGCCTGCTGATCCTGCTGGTCGTCTTCGGACAACACGCCGCCGATGACCACGATGTAGTCAAAGCGCTCCGGCTCCGCCAGCGGCTCGCAGCCGGTCATGATGGCGCCATTGCTGGAGGTCACATCCTTGCCATCTGATGTCATGAAGCGCCATTTACAGTGTACCTGGCGGCTTCTGTCTCCATCGTCGGCTGCCAGCCTGAGGCAGTCCACGAATGCCGAAAACGGCAGCATGGTAAAGCGCTGGAGCAGCACAAATCCCACTGACAACGGAACTTTGGGTGAGGCGTAAACGTCTGGCGGCATGAAACAGGCTCCGGCCCATGAGCGAACATTCTTGTTTTTCTAGTGCGTATCCAGGGGGACAGGCCGTACCTGCGCCACCATGGTGCCCGAGACGGCACGGCAGGTACGCTGCCGGTTTGTCCGGTGTAGTTTAACCGGGATCGAAAACACCCGGCACCAGGACTTTACGGTGTTTTGCCTGCCTGGCGCTGACCTGGTTGTCCGGTATCAGTGCCGCGCCGAACCTGTCCCTGGTTTTTACTGCATGGCACAGGCAATGTCATATTCTGCGGTACCTTTGTTCGGGGTGCTTTCCCCATTACGCCGTCGGATGTATGTATCAGCGCCCAACCCCATGATTCTCAAGGAAGTGTCCGTGTCACGCCATCTTTATATTGCCAACAGAAACTACTCCTCCTGGTCCATGCGTCCCTGGGTATTGATGCACGCACTGGATATCCCCTTCAACGAGATCATGGTTCCGTTTGTTCATGGGGATCGGCAGCCACAGTTTGATGCCTTCTCGCCTACCGGAAAGGTGCCTTGCCTGGTGGACGGTGAGGTAACCGTCTGGGACTCGCTGGCCATCTGTGAATACCTCGCCGAAGGCACCCCGGGTGTCTGGCCGGAGGCGCCAACAGCCCGGGCCTTTGCTCGCTGTGCGGCGGCCGAAATGCACTCCGGCTTTCCGGCGCTGCGTAACGAGTGTTCGATGAACTGCAGTCTGACCATTGACATGGGCACTCCCGGCGACGCGCTGGAGCAGGACCTCAAGCGACTCGAGTCACTCTGGTGCGAGGGCCTGGACCGGTTTGGCGGCCCCTGGCTTGCCGGAGAAGCCTTTACTGCGGCAGATGCGTTCTATGCGCCGGTGGCGGTGCGTCTCAAGGGATACCAGCTGCATCTGGGAGAGCAGGCGATGGCGTATGCCGCTCGATTGCTTGAGCATCCTTCGGTCGCTGTCTGGATCGCCGAGGGCATAGCTGAACCTGATCGCGAAATGTCTCATGAAAACGATTGTATACGTGACCGGTGCGTGGTCGAGGATGCCCGGATTGCCTCGCCGCTGACTTGAACATTGGTCCAGGTGTATGTAGTCAAAGCTCACCGATTTACGCAGATAGTCTCATTTCAGTGCCGGTGAATAACCGGCACTATATCCATTATTGGAACCGTTCCCATTAATTTTCTCAGGGAAATCCGCGAGGAGTATATCGTCCATGCCCCGACCACCTGCGCGTCCACGCTTGACCATTCTGGATGTCGCCCGGGACGCCGGCGTTTCCAAAACCAGCGTGTCGCGTTATTTCGGACCGGAACGGTCGTTGCTGTCCGAATCGATGCGGACTCGCATCGAGGCCTCCATCTCCCGGCTGGGCTTTTACCCCGACCGGATTGCCAGCAGCCTGCGTGGTCGACGCACCGGACTGATCGGCATGCTGGTCGCCGACATGCGCAACCCGTTTACCGTGGCCATGATTCATGGTGCCGAACAGGCCTGCCGGGCTCGCGGATACTCGCTGGTGGTGTGCAATACCGACAGTGATGATCTGCTCGAACAGCGTCACCTCGACGTGCTTCAGGGCTATAACGTGGAAGGCCTGGTCGTCAATACGCGAGGACACAGCGTGGCGCCACTGGTGGCCCGGTTCGAAGCCGGTCTGCCGATGGTGATGGTGGATCGCCACCTGCCCGGGCTTGCCTGTGACATGGTGGGACTGGACAACGCGCAGGCCATGCATCTGGCGATGACGCACCTGGCGGAGCAGGGATATCGAAAGGTACTGATGGTAACGCCGCCGATACCGGGCATCAGCTCACGCGAGGAGCGTACAGCCTGCTTTGAATCGGAAGCACTGCTGTCAGGGCTTGAGAGTGAGTTGTTCGAAGTGGACCTGGACAACGAACCGGCACGACTCGGCGAGCGTCTGGCCGGCTGGCTGGATGAGGCTCCGGCCTGCCGAGGCGCGATTCTGACCGGTAATGGCGTGGTCAACCTGGCGGTCTGCCAGGCGCTGCATCAGCTGATGCCCGCGCCGCTTGAGCGAACCGGCCTTCTGGGCATTGATGAGCTGGAATGGTGTGCACTGGTCGGCCCGGGGATCTCCACGGTTGAACAGCCGGTGGGGGCCATGGGCGAGGAAGCCATCATACGGCTTCTTACCCGTATAGAGGGTGATGCCGAAGCGCCCGTACACCGTACGTTCGAGGCCACGCTGAATGTGCGTGGCAGTACCGCACGGGTGGACTAGGCGGTCACCTCGCCCCGCTTTGGGAACGTTACCAAAGACTGAGAATGATGGTTTGTAACTACAAGGAAATATCGATGGGTCCCGTATTTGTCTGCACGTCTGCGTTTGGAAGCGATACCGTTCGCCGGCTGGGGCAGCCGGCCGTGCTGAGCTGGATTGCAGACGCCGGCGCGGCCGGTGTTGAGATCAGGGAGGAACTGCTGGGCGGCACGGATGCCGAGCTTGAAAAGCTGGCAGCACTGGCCATTGATCGCCACCTGCTGGTGGTTTATTCCGCCGCGGCGCCCCTGTTTGATCAGTCCGGCACGCTGGATATGCCCGCGCTGCGGCGCGCCGCTGACCGAGCGCTCAAATGCGGAGCCGGCCGATTGAAATGCGGGCTGGGTCATCTGCCCGCTGCAGGTGTCGAGGCCGGTGCAGATGCACTGGCACGCTGGCTGTCAAGCTCCACCATGCCGCTGACGATCGAAAATGATCAAACCCGGGATGGGGCCAATCCGGCGCGTCACGAGGCGCTTCACAAGGCGCTGGCCGAACGGCTGCCCATGGATCGCCGGCCCGGGGCAACACTGGATCTTGGCAACGGGCACTGGACCGACCATGACATCGCCGGGAGCGTGACCCGAATGGCGCCCTGGATCGATTACGTGCATTGCAAGGCTGCAGTGTTTCGCAATGGTGGCTGGGAGGCCTGCGTCCCGAATGTCGTAACGCGAGCGCACTGGTCATCGCTCTGGAAAACCCTGCCGGAGACGTTGCCCCGTGCCATCGAGTTTCCTGTGCCGGCCGAGGATGTCATCACTCTGGCGCACTGGATTGAAACGTTGAACGAGTTACCCAAGGAGCACTGTGCATGAGCATGTCCCTTCCTTCCTGTGATGTGATCGCCTTTGGCGAAACCATGGCCATGATGGTGGCCGAGACCGAAGGGTCTCTGGCTTCGGTCATGCGCTTTCACAAGCGCATCGCCGGCGCTGACAGCAATGTCGCCATCGGGCTTGCCCGGCTAGGGCTGGATGTCAGCTGGGTCAGCCGGGTAGGACAGGACAGTCTGGGACAATTCATCATTGATGCGCTGGCGGCTGAGGGAATCGACGTATCCCGGGTTCAGGTAGACCCGCGTTACCCGACCGGTTTTCAGTTCAAGTCCCGACGTGACGATGGCGGTGACCCGGAAGTCGAGTACTTCCGTCGCGGCTCAGCCGCCAGCCACATGGCCCCGAACGACCTGCCGGACGACCTGATCGCGAGTGCCCGTCACCTGCACTGCACCGGGATTCCGCCAGCCCTGGGGGCCTCGGTTCACGACCTGACGCGCCACGCCATGGCGACCATGCGTGCACGTGGCGGGTCCATTTCCTTTGATCCCAACCTGAGGCCGGGCCTGTGGCCGGATACTGACACCATGCGGCGCGCCATCAATGCGCTGGCCTTCGATGCAGACTGGGTGCTGCCGGGCCTGGCGGAAGGTGAAATCCTGACCGGCGAAACCACCGCCGAGGGCATCGCGGCATTTTATCTGGAGCAGGGCGTCAAGGAGGTGGTGATCAAGCTCGGGCCGGAAGGCGCCTGGTATCAGAGCGCCACTGAGGCATTCATGGTTCCCGGCGTCAGGGTCGACCGGGTAATCGATACCGTGGGCGCCGGTGACGGCTTTGCCACAGGCTATATCAGCGCTCGGCTGGATGGCGAGTCGCCCCGCGCCTGCCTGCAGCGTGCCAATCAGATCGGCGCGCTGGCGGTACAGACCCGGGGTGACATGGAAGGCCTGCCCACCCGAACCGAACTTGAGCGGGCGCTGGCGGCCCATCGCCCCGTATAGGATCACTCACCCATCGTCGGAAGGTCCGGCAAAAGGAGCATCACGATGAGACATCTGCCCGTTCGGCGCTGGTGGTATTTGATGCCGATAGTATTCATCACCTACTCACTGGCCTATGTAGACCGTGCCAACTACGGATTTGCCGTGGCGGGTGGCATGGCTGATGACCTGAACATCACGCCGGCGGTGTCCTCGCTGCTGGGGTCACTGTTTTTTCTCGGCTACTTCTTTTGTCAGGTACCCGGGGCGATTTATGCGGAAAAGCGCAGCGCCAAGGTACTGATCTTCTGGTGCCTGATTGCCTGGAGTGCGCTGGCGACGCTCACTGGCATCATTCCGAACGTCAATGCGCTGATCGTTATTCGCTTCCTGCTGGGCGTGACCGAGGCGGCCGTCATGCCGGCGATGCTGGTGTATCTGAGTCACTGGTTTACCCGGGCCGAGCGGTCACGAGCCAATACCTTCCTGATCATGGGCAACCCGGTCACCATTCTTTGGATGTCAGTGCTGTCAGGGTACCTGATCGAGCACACCGACTGGCGCTGGATGTTCATCATTGAAGGGGTGCCCGGGCTGATCTGGGCCGTTTTCTGGTGGTTCCTGGTGGTCGACAAGCCGGAACAGGCCACCTGGCTCAATGATGATGAAAAGACTGCCATTCGTCAGTCGCTGGCTGAGGAGCAGCGCGATCTGAAGCCGGTCAAGAATTACATGAGTGCCTTCAAGACGCCGCAGGTACTGCTGCTATGCCTGCAATACTTCTGCTGGAGTATCGGTGTCTACGGCTTTGTCCTGTGGCTGCCGTCGATGCTGTCGAAGGCTGGCAGCCTGGATATCGTTTCCACCGGCTGGTTGTCCTCTGCGCCATATCTGGCGGCAGTCATCGGCATGCTGCTGGTCTCATGGGGGTCCGATAAATACCTGAATCGACGACACTTTGTCTGGCCACCGTTGTGTGTCGCGGGGCTGGCGTTCATGGGCTCCTGGATCCTTGGTGCCGATCATTTCTGGTGGTCTTATGCGCTGTTGATCGTGGCCGGCTTTGGTCTTTATGCGCCCTATGGTCCGTTTTTTGCCATCATTCCCGAGCTGCTGCCAAGCAACGTGGCGGGCGGGGCCATGGCACTGGTCAACTCCTGTGGCGCGCTGGGCGGATTTCTGGGTGCCTATGGTGTGGGTTATCTGAACGGCATGACCGGCAGCTCCTCGGCGTCCTATATTGCCATGGGGTCTGCACTTCTAGTCTCGGCGGCACTGATACTGTGCGTCAGGCCTGCCACGGAAAAGGCACCCAGGGGCGAAGCCGTCGCGGCAGCGGCGTCTCGCTGAACCACCACCTTCTTGCATGCTTGTTCAGAGTCAGGGGAATGTTATGTCAGATAAAAAAACCGTCATCGTGTACCAGCGTCCGCTCAAGCCCGATCTGATGGCGCGGCTGGAGCAGGCCTGCCACGTGCTGGACTTCACCGGCCGGTCGAATCTGACCCGGGACGAGGAGTTTCTGGCTGCTCTGCCAAAGGCCCACGGGCTGCTGGGCGCCAGTGTCAGGCTGGACAGGGCCCTGCTTGAGCGTGCCGAGCACCTTGAAGTGGTGTCGAGCGTGTCGGTCGGGGTGGATAATTACGATATCGACTATCTGTCCAGTCGCGGGATTGTGCTGTGCCACACTCCGGATGTGCTGACCGAGACCACCGCGGATACCGCCTTCCTGCTGGTACTGGCCACGGCGCGGCGCGCCGTTGAACTTGCCACCATGGTCAAGAATGGCGAGTGGAACGCAAGCCTTGATGAGCCTCAATTCGGCGTTGATGTGCATCACAAGACACTGGGGATCGTCGGTATGGGGCGGATCGGTCAGGCCATTGCCCGTCGGGCGAAATTCGGCTTCGAGATGACCGTCAATTACCACAACCGATCACGCCATGAGACGGTCGAGAAGGATATTGGTGTCGAGTGGAAGCCCCTTGATGAGCTGCTGGCCACGTCCGACATCATCTGTGTCACCGTGCCGCTGTCTGAGCAGACCCGGCACATGTTCGGCCAGCCTCAGTTCGAAGCGATGGGCCCGGATGCTCTTTTCATCAATATTGCCCGAGGTGGTGTCGTCGATGAGGCCGCACTGATCACGGCGCTGGAGCAGGGCACGATTCGTGCCGCAGGGCTTGATGTGTTCGAGGTCGAGCCGTTGCCGGCAACGTCGCCACTGACCCGGCTCGATAATGCCGTAACCCTGCCCCACATCGGCTCTGCCACGCATGAGACCCGTTATGCCATGGCCGAGCTTGCCGTGCAGAACATGGTGGCCGGCCTCAAGGGTGATCGGCCACCGAAACCCTTCAACTGGGACGCTTTGGCATCCAGCTAAGCCTTTGCACGTTCACGCCGGCAAACTGGCGTGAACGTCTGTCATGTCCTGCCGTCCGGTCGAGTTGCCTGTTTGTTCATTTCCGCGGGTGATTTGCCCAGTATCAGCAGGGCTGCCACGGCAATGGCCGCGCCGAGAGCCATGATTACCGCCACGCCTTGCAGTCCCAGGCCCATGGTGAAAAGCACCCCCACCACGATCGGTGACAGCGCGGCTCCGCCCCGTCCAACACCAATGGCAAAGCCGGTGCCGGAAGCTCGGTGCGCGGTAGGAAAGCGCTGGGCAAACAGGGCATACAGGCCCACCACGCCGGCATTGGTGCAAAACCCGGTAAGGCCGGCCACCAGAGACATGTGTGCCAGCGAATTGGCGCCCTGACCGAACCAGATCACCGTGACGACCGACAGGCATAGTGCGGCCATGGTGATCTGGCGTATTGGCAGGTACCGGCCCAGAAGCCCCAGCAGGATGCCGCCCGAGGCACCGCCGATATTGGCCCAGATGAGCACTCCAGCAGCATGGGCGGGCGTAAATCCCATGCCTACGACAATTTCCGGTATCCATTTCAGCAGAAAATAAAAGGTGGCGATGTGCATGAAGTAGGCCAGCGTCAGCATCAGTGTGGTGCGGAGCATGGCCGGGTTGAAAATGGCCAGCGGCGATGTCTCGTCATGGTCGGTAGACACCTCCGGCAGCCGGTCCACGGTCGGGTGTCCCAAACGCCTCAGTTCACGGTTGACCTTCTCCAGTGCATGGGCCGGCCGTCGCTGGCACAGATAGGGCACGGTTTCCTTGAGCAGAATGAAGGTCAGCGGAATCATCAGTGCCGTCATGCCGGCACCGAAGAAAAAGACCGCCCGCCAGTCAAACAGCCGCAGTAACTGGGCGGCGATGGTGCCACCGACAATAGCCCCCAGCGGATAACCGATCGCCATCAGCGATACGCACAGATTGCGGCTCTTGCGGTTGGCATACTCGGCTGCCGTGGCATTGATCGAGGCGAGCATTCCGCCGATTCCGATGCCGGTGAGTACCCGCCACATGCCCAGTTCGATCACACTGCCGGCCGTGGCCGACAGCAGCATGCCCACGGTCATCAGCATCAGGCAGCCAAGGTTGGCCGGTCGGCGCCCGAAGCGGTCTGTCAGGCCGCCCAGCATGATGGATCCCAGCGACATGCCGATCAGTTCCATTGCCAGCACCACTCCGAGCTCGGCCCGGTTGATGTTCCACTCGGCCACGATACCGGGAGCAGCGAAGCTGATGGCCAGCACATCGAAGCCATCAAGTGCATTCAGGGCGACGGTGATGGCCACGGCCAGGATCTGTGCCCGCCCCATGGGCGCATCATCGAGCAGGGTACGTGGGTCGGTATGCGTGGTCTGATCTGACGTCATGGGTGATCTCTCATTGTTATTGTGATCCGGTGGGTAGTAGTACCGAGTACCGAGTACCGAGTACCGAGTACCGAGTACCGAGTACCGAGTGCCGCGTCACGTTCACGGGTGACGAATCAGTGTGCTGCCTCTCATGGCTTCGAGACTTGCCGGATGTTCGAGGGCGTTGTCCAGATTGCGCCGGGCGATATGTGCGTGCTCACGGGCGATCTGTTCAGCACGGGCACCGTCTCCTCTGGAAAGGGCATCTACCATGCAGCGGTGCTGGTCGTTGGCGATGAACAGAAGGCGGTGTGCCGGGGCCGAGTGGGCGTAGCCCATGACAAAGGCATCAGGCGATGCAAAGGGCAGGTGTGCGATGCGCGTTAGCGCTTCGCTCAGTGCGGTGTTGTCGGCAAGGGCAAGCAGACGCCGGTGAAACTCGCTGTTGAGTTCCATATAGCGGCTCAGGGCATCTTCTCCGAGATGGGGCTGTGTCACGATTTCATCGATGTGCTCGACAATCTGATGCAGCGGCTCAAGCTGCTGCGCCGAGGGCATTGCCTCTGCCACCTGGCGTGCGGCCAGACCCTCAAGCGTGCCGCGAATCTCGATGGTCTGCCTGATATAGGCCGGTGAAAAGCCACGTACCGCATAGCCGCCCCGGTCGGCTCCCTCGACAAGCCCTTCGTGCTCAAGATGAACCAGTGCTTCCCGAAGCGGGGTGCGCGACACATTCAGGCGCGCGGCCAGTGTGGCTTCCCACAGGCGCTCGCCGGCCGGCAGGGTGCCATCGAGTATCCAGCTTCGAAGTGTCAGCAGAGCTGTCAGTGACTGGCGCATGAATGCCCCCCGGGAAGGAGTACCGCGTGGGACGGCGGGCAGGTTGTATGCCGAAGGGACACCACCGCAGCGCAGATATTCAGAGAATGGCTGTGGGAAAGCATGCGTCACCTCTTACAGTGAGAGCGTGGAACAGATGTATACACATGTATCGGTATCGCGGCCAAATGGCGATATTTGCGGCAGAAATTTAGCCTAAAGCACTAGGGGATCTTGCATGTGTATACATGCGCCATCCCGAGGTCGCTGCCCCTCGCTCATCGGGGCTCAGGGCAGGCAGGAAGACGGCATGTGATCGTTGGTCTCGTCGGTGCACAGGGCTCGGGGGTGATATCTGGCCAGCAGCGCCCACAGGATGGCGGCAGTCTGTGTATCCGGCTCGCCCGAGTAATCAGCGGGCCGGAAATGCATCTGGAAGGCGCGAACGGCTGCACGAGCCTGATCATCCAGCCGTGTTACCGGCGTCACGTCATAGCCATAGGCAGCCAGGGCCGTCAGAAAGGCATGAAGAGGTGGCGGATGCCGGTTGAAATGACGCTGATAACCGGCTACTACATCATCGTTTGGCCAGGCGCCGATGCCTGCCTCGTAGAGACGTTTCCACGGGAACAGGGGGCCTGGATCAACCTTGCGCCGTGGTGCGATGTCGGAATGACCGACGATCTCGGTCGGGTTCAGGTGGTATCGCGCCTGGATGTCCCGGGCCAGGGCAATGAGGGCTTCAATCTGCGTGTCGGAATAGGGCGCCCAGCCGGCCAGCGTTCCTTCCTCGGGGCCGTCATTGACGATCTCCACGCCGATCGAGGTGTCGTTCAGGTGATGACGACCCTGCCACGCGCTGACACCGGCATGCCAGGCGCGGCGTGCTTCCGGGACCATTTGAAGCACCACGGGCACGCTGCCCGATCGGGCCGGGTTGGCGGTGATCAGGTAATGCGCGCTGACGTTCGGACCCTGAAGCGCTCGAAAGGCGGCGGCATTGTCGTCACTGGTGAAGTGCAGCACCAGAAAGCGTATGCGGTGGCTGCTGACATGTGCAGGGTAGTGGTGATCCACCCGATAGCCTGGACGGACGTCAAGGGCATGATGGTCACTGTAGGTATCGGCCGGCCCGTTGGCGCGCAGTGGCACGGGGCCTGGGTCATGCCGTTGATGAACCGCGATGGGGGCTGTGCTGCAGCCGGCAAGGAGCGCTAGCAGCACGGCCAGCCCCCAGCGAGATAAGGTCATGAAGAGCCGGGCTCCAATGATCGATGACAGGGCTCGAGCCTATCATGGGCGGGGCTCTGTTTCAGCGGGGGAAGTTGCCTGTGCCGGCCGGTGCATCCAGCCGGGAGGCGGGGAAGATGCAGCGAAAGACGGCACCCTGGCCAATATCGCTTTCGATATCCAGGCGGGCATCGTGACGCAGCAGCACATGTTTGACGATGGCCAGCCCCAGTCCGGTACCGCCGCTTTCGGTAGACCGGCTCTTGTCGACCCGGTAGAAGCGTTCGGTCAGACGTGACAGGTGAGTCGCGGAGATACCATCACCATCATCAATGACCTCGACCATGGCGCCACGCTCATGTGTGGCATAGCGGATGGTAATGGTCGACCCGTCCGGGGTGTAGCGTACGGCGTTGATGACCAGGTTTGACAGGGCGCTGCGAATTTCGCGTTCCTCGCCCAGAATTGCGCGCGGCTCTTCGACCTCGACCAGGAAATGATGACGGCCCTGGGACAGGGCCTCGCCGTCTTCCTGAATCCACTGGCACATGCTGGCCATATCGATCGGCTGACGTTCCGTCTGACGCTCGCTGGTTTCGAGCCGGGACAGGGTCAGCAGGTCATCCACCAGGTTCTGCATCCGGTGTGTCTGCCCCTGCATCTGGCCGAAGGCACGGGTCAGGCGGCGTGGCACGGTATCCGGCTGACTCGAGGCCTGATCAAGAAAGGTTTCCAGATAGCCGGACAGCACGGTCAACGGCGTGCGCAGTTCATGGGAGACGTTGGCGACAAAGTCCCGGCGGGTCTGTTCAAGTCGCTGCAGCCGAGTGACGTCGCGTACCAGCACCAGCCGTTCATTGTCACCAAACAACGTGATACGGGCTTCGATGGTGCGACCGTCATGAGCCGGTGATGAAAAAAGGACCGGCTCCTGGTACTCGCCCGTGGTGAAATAGGAAATGAAGTGCGGGTCGCGAAGGTAATTGGCCACGTGGTGACCCCGGTCGTGCCTGGCGTCCAGCCCGAGCATCTGCTCGGCGGCGCTGTTCCACCAGTCAAGATGGCCCTGGGGGTCCAGCATTACGATGCCGTCACGCATTGCCTCGGAAGATTCTTCCACACGGGTCAGTACCCGGCGTAATCGCCCCTGCAGTTGCGTCTGGCTTTTCTGGTAGCGATAAAGGCGATCAAACAGATCGCCCCAGACGCCATCCCCTGCGGGAGGCTTTTGGTGTACCGGCGCATTGAGCCAGGCATACAGCTTTTTAAGGTGCGCCAGGGTAAAGGCCATGTGCACGGCAAGCCCGAGGGCCACACCCCATCCGCCGACGCCGAGCAAGGCCCCCAGCAAGCCGAACCCGATGACCAGATAGGCCAAACGCCACAGCTCATTGGTCCAGTAGTGCATGTGTGCCTCGCAGGGTGATCAGGCCTGAATCGAAAAGCGGTAGCCGGTGCCCCGCACGGTTTGAACAAGGTTCTGCCAGGGGTCACCCAGCGCCTTGCGCAGCCTGCGGATATGTACATCGACCGTGCGTTCCTCGACATACACATTGCCGCCCCAGACCTGGTCAAGCAGCTGGGCTCGAGTATAGGCGCGCTCCTGATGCGTCATGAAAAACTGCAGCAGTCGGTACTCGGTCGGACCGATCTCGATCGGAGTGCCATTGCCGCTGACCCGGTGGCTGGACGGGTCCAGACGCAGTCCCTCCACCTCGACCACATCTTCCATGCCCTTGGGGGTGGTACGACGCAGTACGGCCTTGAGACGAGCGATCAGCTCACGGGGAGAGAAGGGCTTGACGATATAGTCATCGGCGCCGCTTTCAAGGCCGACCACCTTGTTGTCTTCCTCGCCCTTGGCAGTCAGCAGAATGACCGGAATATCCGCGGTGGTGGTGTCACGCTTGAGCCGCCGAGCCAGTTCAATACCACTGAGGCCCGGCATCATCCAGTCCAGCAGCACCAGGTCCGGCTGGTGATCGACAATCAGCGCGTGGGCATCCTGCGCATTACTGGCTTCGATAACATCAAAGTCAGCCATTTCGAGGGCAATGGCGACCATCTCCCGAATGGCCGCTTCGTCATCCACTATCAGTACGGTCCTGGACTTCATGCACCTGTTTCCCGTTGAGGTCGCGCTGTACAGGGGCAGTACGGCGCGAATAATGACAAGGTGGTGACAGTTTTAACGCGCTGGCATGACAGGAGTATGACACGTGCAATGAATATGGCCGCAGCGCGTTCCCTGGGGTGTCAGGGCCAGACCGACAGCGCAATGCCTGCAAACAGGAGTACGCCGGTCCAGTGATTGTTCAGAAAGGCCTTGAAACAGCCTTCGCGTGAACGTGTCCAGATCAGGCGCTGCTGATACAGGAAGGTCATTCCCATGCCCACAAGCCCCAGCCAGTAAAAGCCGTCAAGACGCGCGGCCAGTCCCAGCATGAACAGCAGCGCCAGTACCAGCAATTGAAGCAATCCGATGATGAATCGGTCCTGCCTGCCGAACAGCACCGCCGTCGATTTGATGCCGATTTTCAGGTCATCGTTGCGGTCTACCATGGCGTATTGAGTGTCATAGACCAGCGTCCAGGCCACATTGGCAAAAAAGAGCCACCACGCAATGGCCGGTACCTCGCCCTGTGCTGCACCAAAGGCCATCGGAATGGCCCACCCGAAGGCAGCACCCAGCACGGCCTGTGGAAAATGGGTGTAGCGCTTCATGAACGGGTAAATCGCTGCGAGCAGCGCCCCGCCAAGTGACAGCCAGATGGTAAAGGCGTTGGTCAAGCATACCAGCGCAAAGGCAAGGGCCAGAAGGGCGACGAACAGGGTCAGGGCCTCCCGGGCGCTGATGCGCCCGGTCGCCAGTGGCCGGGTACGGGTGCGCTCCACATGGCCATCGAAATCCCGGTCTGCATAATCATTGATCACGCAGCCGGCGGCGCGCATCACGTATACCCCCAGCAGGAAGATCACCAGGTTGGCACGTTCCGGCTGGCCATCGGCGGCCAGAAACACTGCCGCCATGGTCGGCCACATCAAAAGCCAGGTGCCGATGGGCCGGTCAAGCCGCATCAGTTGCAGAAAGTCGGGCAGTCGCTGAAAGGGGGGCGGCAATCGCAGCATGGCGGCGGTATCACTCCGGTAGGGGTAATAAATGTGTCGCTCAGTCTAGCGCATTGGCCCGGGCGGCGGCAGGGCCAGCGCCATCCCCATGGGAGGCAGGAAAAATTCCTGTACCAGCAGGGTGATTCGAGGGTGGGTAAATACCGAGCGGCGCCCGATGAGAGGCTGTAAATCAGGACTGGCGATCGAAGAGCATGCAGACAGAGTCATCTCGAGCGGTGAGCGCACCGTGTCTGGCTGAGTAAACAGCCAGTGCCCCAGAGGAGTACGGCCCATGCCGGCAAGAAGCTGTTGCGCGCTCGGAGTAAGCAACGCCACGGAGCGCGCCGCTACCCAGGGCGTATGGCCGCAGCAAAGCAGCACCTCACGCGTCAGCATGTAGCGGCGCCCGGACTGTTTCAGTCGGTGCTGCTCATCGGCGGCAGGCAGCCCTGTTCCTTCGTGCGTCAGCACAACTGACAAGGGGGTGGGCATGGCGCTGCTCAGGCGGGCGGTCAGCGAATCCGTGGAGGCAAGCCATGGCTGCCAGGCCCGAGGGACGGAGGGTGGCCAGGGCGTGACAGGGCGCCAGCGAGTAAAAAAGGACATGCCATCAGCTCCTTGGTGGGGGCAGCAGTATAAAGTGCGAGCTGCCATGACCCAATGGTGAGGATATGTCAGCAGGATTGATGAGATGTATCCATATGAAGGAAATCGTCGCCACCAGTGACGTAATGCTGGCTACAGGGGGGCCGTGATTGCTAGGCTAGGCCGTGTTCGACACACGGCCCCCCTGTGGAGCCGCACCAGGACAGCCGAATGCAGATCGGCTGGCGAGGGTCGATACCATTGATAATCAACAGTGCGCGGCCTCATTGCCATGCCATTGCACTTTTCAGGAGACTTTATGCGTAAGCCCGAACTTGCTGCTGCGATTGCAGAACAGGCGGATCTGTCCAAGGACAAGGCCGGTCAGGTACTGAACGTGATTCTGGATGAGATTACGAGCCAGGTTGCCAAGGGTGAAGACGTTACCCTGATCGGTTTTGGTTCCTTTACCGTGCGTGAGCGTGCCGCACGTACCGGCAAGAATCCGCAGACCGGCGCACCGCTGAACATTCCGGCAAGCAAGACTGTCGCGTTCAAGCCCGGCAAGAAGCTGAAGGATTCCGTGGCCGGTTAAGACCGAACCACTGAACGTAAATGCCGGCCATATCGCCGGCATTTTTTTTGGCCTAGGATGCAGGTATGACTCTGCCTTCGGAGGCCGTATGAAACTGCGTTTTGTCTTGTGGATGCTTGGGCAGCTGCTCAAGCGTGCCTGGCGTCGCCAGCCCGAGTTTCGCGATGCCGTAGCTGAAAAGGGGCCGTTGCATTTCGGGATCGGACTGGAAGATTTAAGCGTGGCGCGGCATTACCATCTTCATGCCGACGGGGTGGAGGCGGGCGAAGGGCTGCCGATATCGACGCAACTGGAGCTGCGCTTTCGCGATGCAGATGCAGCGGTGGCCTTTCTGAAACGGCCCTCCCCGCGGCATTTTCGTGAAGCGCTGATGAGCCATCGGCTCCGGGTAGTAGGTGATGTGGCACGCCTCGATACCCTGCAGGCGCTGTTGCGTTATCTGAGGCGCTAACGGTCAGACCTGGCCGTACCGATTGGCCTCGCGCCCGACCCAGCGCTGGATAAGCGCTTCACTGACAGTCTCGTTGTCGACCACGGCATCGGCACAGGCGCGAACACTGTCGAGCAGCCCCCTGTCGCGCGTCAAATCGGCCACTTTCATGCCGATCAGCCCGGTCTGGCGCGTTCCGAGCACTTCCCCCGGGCCTCGCAGTTCAAGGTCTTTCTCGGCAATGCGAAAGCCATCATTGGTATCGCGCATGACACCCAGTCGTTCGCGGGCCGAGCCTGACAGTGGCGGATGATAGAGCAGGACACAGAAGCTTTCGACCGATCCCCGCCCGACCCGGCCGCGCAACTGGTGCAGCTGGGCCAGCCCGAGGCGCTCGGGGTTTTCGATGATCATCAAGCTGGCATTGGGAACATCGACACCGACCTCGATCACGGTAGTGGCAACCAGCAGATCCAGCTCGCCGTCCTTGAAGGCTGCCATGACAGCCGCCTTGTCGGCAGCCTTCATGCGACCATGCACCAGACCGATGGCCAGCCCCGGCAGGTGTTCGGTCAATCGTTCAAGGGTGCTTTCAGCGGCCTGGGACTGCAGTGCATCGGATTCCTCGATCAGAGTGCAGACCCAGTAGGCCTGGCGCCCCTCGGCGCAGGCGTTTTCGATTCGATCAATGATCTCGTTACGGCGTTCATCCGGAACCACCACGGTTTTTACCGGTGTGCGCCCAGGAGGCAGTTCGTCAATCACGGAGACATCAAGGTCAGCGTAGGCACTCATGGCCAGCGTGCGGGGAATCGGGGTTGCCGTCATTACCAGCTGGTGAGGCGTAATACCGACCGCTTCCCCCTTTTCGCGCAGTGCAAGACGCTGATGAACGCCGAAGCGGTGCTGTTCATCGATAACGGCCAGTCCCAGGCGGTGAAACGCGACATCTTCCTGAAACAGGGCGTGTGTGCCGACCGCAACATGTGCGGTGCCATCGGCCAGACGCGCCTTGGCGTCCAGGCGTGATTTGCCCTTCAGGCGTCCGGCAAGCCAGTCCACCGTGAGGCCCAGCGGTTCGAACCACTGCTTAAGAGTGCGGTAGTGCTGTTCTGCCAGCAGTTCGGTCGGTGCCATCAGTGCAGCCTGATAGCCATGCGCCACGGCGCCGAGCATGGCCATTGCCGCGACCACGGTCTTGCCCGAACCAACATCGCCCTGGACCAGTCGCAGCATGGGCAACGCCCGTTGCAGATCACCGTTTATTTCGTTGAGAACACGATGCTGGGCGCTGGTCAGTGCGAACGGCAGACCGGCCAGAAAGCGAGCATTCAGGCTGGCCCCACTGCCCAGTGCCGGGGCGGCGTCCTGCTGAATGCGGCGACGTACCTGACGAAGGCTTAGCTGATGCGCCAGCATTTCCTCCAGCGCCAGCCGCGATACCATCGGGTGAGTCCCTTCGATCAACTGTTCCAGCGGTGCTTCCGGTGGCGGTCTGTGAATATAGTGCAGCGCATCGTGAAGGGCCGGCAGCGCGAAGCGGCTGCGCAGGGGGGCGGGAATCAGGTCGGGCAGGGCCGACGGCGTGGTATCGAAAATTTCCAGCGCCTGACCCATCAGTGCGCGAAGCCGTGGCTGGGGCAGGCCTTCGGTGGTGGGATAAATCGGTGTCAGCTGTTCTTCTATCGGAGCATCATGTCGCCCGACCAGCTGGTATTCGGGATGATAAAGCTCCAGTCCGGTGCTGCCGGCGCGTGCCTCGCCAAAGCAGCGTACGCGTATCCCACGAGCGAACTGGCTGGTCTGGGCCTGACCAAAGTGAAAAAAGCGCAGGGAAACGATGCCGGTATCATCCTTCATGCGGACCAGAAGGCTTCGTCGTCGCCCCACGACAACCTCGCTGGCGGTCACCTCGCCTTCGATGACCGCTTCCCGACCACTGCGCAGATGACCAATGGGCGTGATATGCGTACGGTCCTGATAGCGGTGAGGCAAGTGAAACAACAGGTCTGCCACGACGCTGACACCCAGGCGCGCCAGTTTTTCCGACAGCGCCGGCCCGACGCCCTTGAGGGCGCTGATCGGGTGGCTCAGCGTGGCCACATCACTCATGAGGTTGTGTCACCCTTTGCTGGCGGACACTTCAGTATGGCGTTGGTCAGGGCATCGATGGCCTTGGGGCGCGGGAAGCTGGTGCGCCAGGCGATGGCTACGCTACGGCTGGGTTCCGGCTCGGTAAACGGCCGGCTTTCGAGCATGCCGCTTTCATAGTGCCGGGTGCCGGTTGCCGACTTGGGCAGAATGGTAATACCCAGCCCGGAGGCCACCATGTGCCGAATGGTTTCAAGCGATCCACCTTCGGCAATCAGTGTATTGGTCGGGTTGGTGAGCTGAACGTTGAGCGCAGGGCAGGTTTCCAGAATCTGGTCCCGGAAGCAGTGGCCTTCACCCAGCAGGAGCAGACGTTCATTGAGCAGCCACTCCTTCTCGATGGCCTCATGCCTGACCCAGTCGTGATCGGTTGGAATCAGCACTTCAAAGGGCTCGTCATACATGACCTTGGTCAGCACATCGGGCTCGTTGAAGGGCAGTGCCACCACAATGACGTCCAGTTCCCCGCTGCGCAGCTTGCGCCGCAGTTCGCCGGTGAAGTTCTCTTCAATGTACAGCGACATTTTAGGGGCCAGCTGCGACAGGATGGGCACCAGATGCGGAAAGAGATAAGGGCCAATGGTATAAATCGCACCCACCCGCAGTGGGCTGGACAGCTGATCCTTGCCTTCGGAAGCCAGCTCCTTGATAACGCCGGCCTGCTCCAGGACGCGCTGGGCCTGAGCGATGATCTTTTCGCCCAGAGGGGTAACCTGAACGGTGGATTTACTGCGCTCGAACAGGGCCACCCCCAGCTCTTCCTCAAGTTTCTTGACGGCCACCGACAGCGTAGGCTGAGACACAAAACAGTGCTCTGCTGCCCGACCGAAGTGTCGTTCCTGCGCCAAGGTTACGATGTATCGAAGTTCTGTTAGAGTCATGAGCTGGCCTTCAATAGTGCCCGGCTGCAAGGATGGCATGCCGGACCGGGTCGGTGATAGCGACTAACACCATGATATCCATACCGTTGTAACAGGGAGTAGTGAAAAGGTGAATAATACGACCTTAATTCTGGGCTGCGGTGATGTAGGAACCCTTCTTGGACAGCAATTGATCGCACAGGGACAGCGCGTTATCGGGGTCCGTCGTCACCCTGAAAAGCTGGAAGGCAGTGGCATTGAACCGCTGGCCATGAACCTTGATGATGACGAGGCAGTGGCTGCGCTGCCTGATGCCGATATCGTGATTTATATCCTGAGTGCGGATCGGTTCGAGGAAAGTGCCTATGAATCCGCCTATTATCAAGGCCTTGATCGTGTATTGACCACCTTTGAAGCACGTGCTGAACCACCGAAGCAGGTGATTTTTGTATCGTCGACGTCAGTGTATGGTCAGTGTGACGGAGAAACGGTCACTGAAGACAGCGTTATTGTGCCTACCGGCTTTGCCGGGAAGTGGCTTCACAAGGCTGAAAGTCGCCTGTGGCAGAGCTCGATTCCCGGAACGTCGGTTCGCTTTTCCGGCATCTACGGTCCGGGCCGCGAGCGGTTGATCAATCAGGTTCAGGAAGGTCGCGTAGCGCCCGCCACGCCTCCGATGTATTCAAATCGAATTCATCGTGATGACTGTGCCGGTGTACTGGTCTTTTTGATCGAGAAGGCACTGGCCGGTGATACCCTGGATCCGGTCTATCTGGGCAGTGATCAGGAGGCCGCACCGATTCATGATGTGATGATGTGGCTGTCACGCGCGCTGGGCATCGAGCCAAGCAATACGATCCAGTCTCCCCTTCGCCGGCGTGCCAGCAAGCGCTGCGACAGTACACGCCTTCAAATGGCAGGGTACACCTTCATGTTTCCCACCTTCCGGGAAGGCTATCGCGATGTGCTGCGAGAAGCCGGTCTGCCCTGCAGGGTTGATTGACAGGCATGGCCCGGGGCACGCCCCGGGCACGCGGATCAGTCACCGATGACCATGACCCCTTCGGCTTCAACCTGACTGCCACGCGGAAGTGCGCGTACGCCAACGGCAGCACGGGCTGGATAGGGCGCTGTAAAGAACTCTTCCATCACGGTGTTGACCGTGGCGAAGTTGTCCAGATCAGTGAGATAGAGGTTCAGTTTCACTATCTCGTTCAATGAGCCCGCGGCTTCCTCGCAGACTGCCGCAAGATTTTTGAACACCTGGCGGGCCTGGGCTTCGATATCACCACTGACCAGCTCCATGGTATTGGGATCCAGCGGAATCTGGCCGGACAGATAAACCGTATTGCCGGCCTTGATGGCCTGGGAGTAGGGGCCGATGGCGGCAGGTGCCTGATCGGTATGGATAGCGGCGCGATTACTCATGATATTTCCCTCTTGTGGTGGTCAGTGCTTTCGCCCTGCCGTACGGGCTAAAAAAAAGCCGCTCCCGGCCCAGTGAGCCGGTCGAGGCTGATCATGGTCGTTCAGTTGGTCTGTCGGGTAATACGAGTAACGTGAGACAGGCTTCGAATTCGCTTGATGATGCCAGCCAGCTGGACGCGGCTTTGAACCGCAATCACCAGGTTGACGATCGAGAGCCGGGCATCGCGTTCCTCGATACCGATCCGCTCGACATTGGCATCCCCGTCGTTGACGAGCCCCGCCAGCTGAGCAATCAGGCCGCGGCGCGTTTCAATCTCGATGCGAAGTGAAACGGGAAAATCCTGTTCTATCTGCTCGGCCCATACCAGCGGGAAGCATTTTTCAGGGTCACTGCGCAAATCACCCAGATTCCTGCAGTTATGCCGATGAACCACGATGCCCTTGCCGGTACTCAGATGGCCGAGAATGATATCGCCCGGCAGTGGATAGCAGCAGCGGGCAAAGGTAATTACCGTGGCGGCGTCATTGCCGACAACGATGGGCCCCGGCATGTGCTCTTCCGATGTCTCGTCATTGGCTGCGCCACCCAGCGCGAGCGTGCGCGCTACCGGATAGGCCATGCGGTTGCCCAGGCCGATGCTGTCGAGCAAATCGTCCAGGCTTTCCAGCTGATTGGTGTCGAGATAGCGCGCAATCCGGGCCTTGCCGATCATGTCGAGATGGCTCTTGAAGCCGCTCAGTGCCTTGTTGAGCAGGCGTTGGCCCAGCAGAATCGAGTCACTGCGCTGTTGATGCTTCAGGTAATGGCGTACTGCCGAACGTGCCTTGGCGGTGACGACATAGGACAGCCACGCGGTATTGGGCCGCGCGCCGGGTGCGGTAATGATTTCGACGGTCTGGCCGCTCTGCAGCACCGTGGACAGCGGAGCCAGGTGACGGTCGATCCGGCAGGCAATACAGCTGTTGCCGATATCCGTATGCACGTTATAGGCGAAATCGACTGCGGTTGCACCACGAGGCAGCTCGGTAATGTCGCCTTTCGGGGTGAAAATGTAGATATCGTCCGGGAACAAATCGTTCTTGACGTGCTCGATGAATTCCAGTGAATTGCCGGCGCGCCGTTGCATTTCCAGCAGACCCTTGACCCACTCGCGTGCCCGCGCATGGCTGCCGGCAGCAATGGGGCGATCCGTTTGTCCCGCCTTGTAAAGCCAGTGGGCGGCAATACCGTTGTTGGCCATGGCTTCCATCTCACGAGTACGAATCTGTACCTCGACAGGGATGCCGTTCATGCCGAACAGGGTGGTATGCAGGCTCTGATAGCCATTGGCCTTGGGGATGGCAATGTAATCCTTGAAGCGGCCGGGCACCGGCTTGTACAGGTTATGCACCGCACCGAGGATCCGGTAACAGGTATCGACCCGGTCGGTGATGATGCGAAAGCCGAAGACGTCCATCAGGTCGTTGAAGGACTTGTGCTTGTCGCGCATCTTGGTATAGATCGACAGCAGATGCTTCTGACGGCCGATGACGGTGCCGGTCAATTCATCATGATCCAGACACTGTTGCAGCGTTGTCTGAATCTCGCGCATCATGGTGCGGCGATTGCCTCGTGCCTTGGCAACGGCACGCTGTATGCGTTCGGCCCGCATCGGGTAAATCGCCTGAAATGACAGGTCTTCCAGTTCGACACGAATGGTGTTGATGCCGAGGCGGCTGGCAATGCGGGCATAGATTTCAAGCGTTTCGCGAGCAATGCGGCGCTTCTTGTCCGGTCGCAGGGCACCCAGGGTACGCATGTTATGCAGCCGGTCGGCGAGTTTGACGATGATGACGCGAATATCGCGGGACATCGCCAGTACCATTTTCTGGAAGTTTTCGGCCTGGGCCACGGCCTTGTCTTCAAACGTGATCTGGGTCAGCTTTGACACCCCGTCGACCAGTTCGGTGACTTCCAGGCCGAACTGCCGCTCAAGTGCATCTCTTGTGACACCGGTATCCTCGATTACATCATGCAGCATGGCAGCCATCAGACTCTGATAGTCCATATGCATGTTGGCGAGGATATTGGCAACGGCCAGGGGGTGGGTAACGTAGGGCTCGCCCGAACGCCGACGCTGGCCGTCATGGGCCTGCTCGGCGTAATAAAAGGCGCGTTTGACCTGGCGAATCTCATCGCCAGGCAGGTAACCATCCAGGCGGTCGGCCAGATCATCAATGGTAAACATGGAGCCTTCCTGACCGTGAGCCGGTGGGGATATCAGATATCCTGGGGCTGCGGACGCGGACGCGGTGTCGGTGCTTCGACCGGCTCATCGAGTACGCTGGAATCGACATGGCCTGCTGCAATTTCGCGCAGGGCCAGCACGGTCACCTTGTCATTTTCCCAGTCCAGCTCACTGTTACGGCTACCGCGGGCCAGCTGACGGGCACGGCGCGAAGCGACCATGACCAGCTGAAAGCGGTTTTCAACGTTATCGAGACAATCTTCGACGGTAACTCGTGCCATGGGAATAACTACCTGATCATGTGTGTGAATGACGCAAGGCGTCAGACGAAAGCCCGTTGTCGACAGGCAGAAGGAATCCGGCCTGTCCCGTGACAAGAGCAAATGTTCGGGGGGATATCGAGTCTACTCGACGGGCGGCATGTGTGACAAGAGGTCCTCCAGCAGGGCGCTGTGGCGCAGTTGCACTCGCTCACTGCGGCATCGCTCGCCCTGAATAATGCTTTTCAGTTCCGCAAGGGCGACTTCAAAGTCATCATTGATGACCACGTAGTCATACTCGTTGAAATGCGACATCTCGCTGACGGCATCCTTCATGCGTCGCGCAATGGTTGCATCGTCATCCTGGCCACGCCCGGAAAGCCTGGTACGGAGCGCATTGAACGAGGGCGGCAGAATGAAAATGGAGCGCGTGGCCGGGCGCTGTTCACGTATCTGGCGCGCACCCTGCCAGTCGATCTCAAGAATGACATCCTCGCCTTCCGCCAGGCGGGCGGCCACGGCCGGTCTGGAGGTGCCGTAGTGACGGTCAAAGACCCAGGCATGTTCGAAGAACTCGCCGCGGTCGATCATGGCCTGAAAGGCAGGTTCATCGACAAAGTGATAGTTGACCCCGTCTTCCTCACCCGGACGCATGGTGCGCGTGGTGTGAGATACAGACACACCGATGTGATCCATATCCTTGAGCAGGGCGCTGACCAGACTGGTTTTTCCGGCGCCGGAAGGCGCTGAAACAACATAGAGCTGGCCGGATTCGTGAGGCATGTGAGCGTTGGTCATTAGGGTGTCAGCAATCGATGGGAGCAGAAGTGAAAGGGGCCGATTATCGCATAGAACGTGGATCGGGGGCAGCCCGGGTTCCGCTGGCCGGCCGTATCATGGCCATGCTGATCGAGTCGCGCCGTCATGATGCCTTTCTCACGGCTGATCAAGGATCGGGTAATGGCGAAACAGGCCGTTTTCATTGAAGGGCTGTCGTCGTGAGGAGTTCATGTACGCCTTGAGCGGCGGAAAGGCCATGACACTGGCATGCAGTGCGTTGATGCCGGGAAGGGTGCCGTCGAGGGTCTCCATGGTACGGGGAAAGGCATGGCGCAGCCCCTCGATCACCTGGAACAGGGAAATATCCACGCAGGTCAGCCTGTCATTGACCAGGTGATGGTGGCTGGCCGGATTGGTGGTCAGAATCTGTTCGAAGTACCCCAGAAACAGCGGCAGTCGTTCCTGCAAAAAGGTGGCGGTACGGCGCATGGACTCGGTTTTCTGCTCTTCGAAATAAAGCGACGGCCCCAGCGGATGATGGGTGTCGTGAATTTCGGTCACAAAATCGGCAATGGTCAGTTGCAGGCTGTGCTCCCAGTCGCGGGATACAGAGTCCTCGGAGGTCAGGCCCAGCTTCGGGCCGAGAAAACGCAGAATGTTGGCCACATGGGAAATGACCTGGCCTTCGGCCAGCAGAAACGGCGCCGCGAACGGTGTCTGCAGGCTCGCTTCACCGTTCAGAAAGGTCTCGATCTGCTCGACGCCATCCGGCTCAAGACCGATATCCCGATATTCAGCCTGTCCCGCCTCCAGCACCAGCCGTACGAACTCTCCCCGTCCGGGAATGCCCGGCCAGTAATACAGTACGTAATCCATGACCCTAGCTCCGCAGTGCAGTGATGAGTGTGCCAAGCTTAGTGTGGCTTGTCTGCCTGTGCGAGGCGCACGATACAGATGAGCATACTACTATCATCCTGGCCGCCGGCAGCCCCTCTGGCATGTGGCATGTCAGGCCCCTTTTTCGAAGGACCGCATGAGGTTGGACATGACTGCAACACTGGCCATTTTGCCCATTTTCGGTGTGATCGTGCTGGGCTACGTTCTGGGGCGCCGACAATGGCTGACGGCGGAATCTCTGGTCGGGTTGCGAACCGTTACCTTCAAATTGTTCATGCCCTGTCTGTTGTTTCTGGGGATTGCCCGGGCACCACTCGGTGAGGTGCTCTCGCCGTGGTTGCTGCTGGCCTATTACCTGCCCGCACTGGGCGTATTCATGTTGATCAATCTGTGGGTGTGGCGCAGGTCAGGAGAGTCGACCGTACTGGGGCTGGCAGGAAGCTATTCGAACAATGTGCTGATCGGGTTGCCGATGGCCGCGTCCCTGTTCGGGGATGATGGGCTGATGTTCGTGTATGCGATTCTGGCATTTCACAGTCTGATCCTGTTTTCCGCCCACTCGCTTTTTGCAGCCATCGTGGATGCACGCGGCCAGCAGCTCAAGCCACTGACCATGCTCAAGGGAATGATCAACCCGATTATCGTGGGCCTGATGCTGGGTGGGGTAGTCAACCTGCTCGGGATAACGCTGCCTGACACGCTCACCACCATGCTGGAATGGCTGGGTCGCGCAGCACTGCCCTGTGCGCTGCTGGTGCTGGGCGTGGGGTTGACCCGCTACCGGTTGCACCTCAGTGCCACCATTGGTGTCATCACCATGCTGAAGCTGATGCTGTTCCCGGCTCTGGTGGCACTGATGACGGCCTGGCTGCCCGGGATCAGCCCCATGGCCCGTCAGGTCGTGGTCCTGCTGGCAGCAGGGCCGATCGGCGTCAATGTCCTGGCGTTTGTAACCCGTCCCGAGCAGCAGCGTGACATTGGCGCCTGTATCTTTCTATCGACCCTGGCGGCAGCGTTGACGTTACCGGTCTGGGTGGCATGGATGCACGGGTGATCCATGACGCCCTGACGGGCGACGCGTCAGGCATGGTTCCGCTGTTTTTCTGAAGGGGTGTGAAGTCGCGGAGCGCGTGCGAATACCCTGCGAGCGTCTCCCTTGCCCCCCTGATGTCTTTCTCGTGCCCTGGCCCACAGCTCGATGCAGGCGTAAAGCATCAGCAGGTAGCCCATCAGCTCCAGGCTTTCCTCGACACCGCTTTTGATCCGGTATTCATAGGCACTGCCCAGTACGGCCTGCCACAGCTCGTGGCGACCCATCAGCCGTGAAAAGACATAGACCGTAAAAAACCCGCCCATGAACAAACCGAACGCGGACTCCTGGATGAACTGGCCCAGCTCACGGGCAATACGACGGCGGTGGCGAACGGTATGAGTCACCGTCACCAGAGCGATCAGCCCGACACACCACTGCCATAGATCATCGATGATGCTGTCGAGCATCGCATCCTGCTCACGAACGAGCGAGGCCAGAAGCCAGCCGAAAAGAAGCGGAATACCATATGAGTAAAGGCCCTTGCGCCGAGCGCACCACAGACAGGCCAGACTGGCAGCCAGCGCCGCTGTCTGGGCAAGTTCAACAAAGGACGTTTCGGAAAACCTCGGTATCTCCTCCAGCAACAGGCTCCAGTAAAGGCCCTGGCATACCAGGGCGGTAAGCAGCAGGTAGCCCAGATAACGGACGAGGGTTTTTTTCAGTGAAACGCGGGAAGCGACCAGGGGCTCCAGCTGGATGTCCGGCATGAGGTAACCTTTTAATAAGCGTGCTAAGCATATTATTTAAGACTTCCTTAAGCCGTGGTGCAAGCGAATACTATGCTGAATCAGGTATCGGCCACGGAATTTCAGTGCCATTTCGATGCCCTGAAGCGCCGCCAGCCCCTTGAGACGCCCGATCAGCGGGCAGTCGGGAGCGCCTCGCGATGGATGTCATCAATCGCTCTTCAGCACCTGTGAGCCCGTTAATCAGGGTGTGGACAAGCTGGTCGCGCTCGCTGTTACTCATGTTATCCACATGGGCTCTGGCGCGCGTGATGGTGTCCTGGCTGCAGGACGGGTCGGCACCGGGTCGCTTGAGAATGAACAGGTCAAAGGCCACGCAGGGCGTGAGGTGCGGATTTCACGCATGTGAGTGGCCTTGTCTCATGGCAGTTGGGTCAGTTGGCTTGTATGCCACTTCAGGTCATCCAACTAATGTCGGGTATTTCCGCACTGCGAGGTATACAGGGTGCCATATTGGGGATAGTATATTTATATATATCTATATTTATAGGAATAGCCATCATGGCCGATACTGACAAGACCCTTGCCGCCCCCCTGTTTGAACCCATGAAATTAAACGGTGCCACGTTGCCCAACCGCATTGCCATGGCGCCGATGACCCGCAACATGTCGCCCGGCGGTGTGCCGGGCACGGATGTGTCTGAATATTACGAGAGCCGTGCTCTCGGTGGTGTAGGACTCATCATCACGGAAGGGACCTATATCGACCACCCGGGTGCCAACGGCTACCCGAACGTGCCAGCCTTCCATGGCGCCGGGCTTGAAGGCTGGAAGAACGTGGTGGAGCGGGTGCATGCTGCCGGCGGAAAAATCGCTCCGCAGCTATGGCATGTCGGGCGTGAGCGCCGTCCGGGTACTGAGCCGGAGGGTGACGTGCCGGGCTTCGGGCCGATGTCGATCGTCGAGGACGGCGTCGAGGTGGTACGTGCCATGAGTGAAGACGATATCCATGATGTGGTGGCCTCGTTCGCGCGGGCAGCCTATGAGGCGAAAAACCTCGGTTTTGATGCGATCGAGCTGCATGGCGCTCACGGCTATCTGATCGATCAGTTCCTGTGGCGGGAGAGCAACCAGCGCACCGATGCCTATGGTGGCAGCGTGGAGAACCGGCTTCGATTCCCGCGCATGATCGTACAGGCGGTGCGCAACGTGACCGGGCCGGACTTTCCGATCATCTTCCGCTTCTCCCAGTGGAAGCTGTCGGATTACCACGCCCGCATCGCCGAAACACCACAGGAACTCGGTGAACTGCTGCGTCCGCTGGCCGAGGATGGTGTCGACATGTTCCACGTCAGTACGCGCCGCATGTGGGAGCCGGGCTTTGCCGGCAGCGACATGACACTGGCCCAGTGGGCTCAGGAGCTGACCGGCAGGCCGGTGATCGCGGTGGGCAGTATCGGTCTCGACAAGACCTTTCGCACCGGTCATTTCACACGAGAAGAAGACCCGACATCGAAAAGCCGGGTGGATATCAAACAGCTTGCCGACCAGCGTACCGATCATCAGTTTGACATGATTGCAGTAGGTCGGGCATTGCTGTCTGATCCCGACTGGGCCAATAAGGTGCGTGAAGGCCGGCTTGATGAGCTGCATGACTTTGACAGCGCTGCTCTGGATAGTCTGGTGCGCTGAGCATGTCACATCGGTGTGCCGGTCATGTGCTCGGCAGCCCGGCCTGCACACCGTATAATGGCCCGATCATTCATTTTCTATGGCCAGGTGCATGGACATCACTACTGTATTAAGCGCGCTGGACAACCCGGTGCGTCTCGATATCCTGAGCTGGCTCAAGGCCCCCGCGGAGCACTTTCCGCCGCAGAAGGAAGGGGCACCCGAGGGGGGCATTTGTGTCAGCCATATTCGTGAAAAGGCCGGCCTGTCACAGCCTACGATCTCACTGTATCTGGCGACCCTGTCACGGGCCGGGCTGGTCTCGTCGCATCGCGCCGGGCAGTGGACCTACTACCGCTATGAGCGCGACACCGCACAGGCCTTTCTAGGTGCGCTCGCCGAACGGCTGTGAGCTTTACAGCCTTTCCACGTTGTTTCTGACCCATCGGGCGCGCGCAAGCGTCGCCGCGCGCCTGTCGTCGGCCTGACGGTCCCAGTTGCGATACATCATCTTCATGCGGTGGTTCCCCTCGAACCGGTCACGGTGGCGGTCAAGAAATGCCCAGTAGAGGCTGTTGAACGGGCAGCTGTCATCCTCGCTGGTGGTCTTGACGTTATACGTGCAGTGCGCACAGTAATCGCCCTGGCGGTCGATATAGCGACCGCTCGCGGCGTAGGGTTTCGAACCCATCACACCGCCGTCGGCGTGCAGCGCCATGCCGAGGGTGTTCGGCAGCTCCACCCACTCGAAGGCATCCACGAACACCGCCAGATACCACTCGCACACCTCACGTGGGTTGACGCCGAGCAGTAGCGCGAAGTTGCCGGTTACCATCAGTCGCTGGATATGATGGGCGTAGCCGTATTGCTCGATGCCGCGCACCACTTCACGGATGCAGTGCATGTCGGTCTCGCCGCCCCAGTAGCTCCACGGCAGTGTCTTGCGAGCATTCAGATGATTGCGCTCGGCGTAGTCCGGCATCAGCTGCCAGTAAAGCCCACGCACGTACTCTCGCCAGCCAAGAATCTGACGGATGAAGCCTTCGACGGCATTGAGGGGCGCATTGCCGTCCCTGTAGGCCTGCTCGGCGCGCCGGCAGACGTCCAGCGGGTCGAGCAGCCCCAGATTCAGTGACGATGAAATGAGTGCGTGAAACAGAAAGGGCTGACCGTGGGCGAGGGCATCCTGAAAGTCGCCGAAGCCGGGCAGAGCCTCGTCGATGAAGGTCTCGAGCAGCCGTTCGGCCTCGTCATGGGTGGTCGGCCAGTTGAAGGCATCGAGGGTGCCGAAATGATCGCCGAAGCGATTCTCGATCTGGCGGGCAAGCGTTCTGGTCGCCTCGCTCATCTCGAACCCGGGATGCTCGGGCAGGGGCGTATTGCCGTCATAGGCGCGGCGATTGTCGGCATCGAAGTTCCACTGGCCACCGGCAGGTGAGCCGTCGGCATTCATCAAAAGCCCGGTGCGCTGCCTCATCTCGCGGTAGAAATACTCCATCCGCCACGCCTTGCGATCCCTGGCCCATTGCCTGAAAAACGACAGCGGCGCGATGAAGCGGGTGTCGGCGCGAAGCTCGACCTCGTCTACCGGCAGGTCGGCCTGCCAGCGCCGCATCGTCTGATGCAGCCTGTGCTCGCCACAGTGGGTCAGGATGACCCGGTCGTAGTGGCGGCGTTCAAGTTCATGGCGCACCGCGTCTTCCAGTGAATTGGCGTCGATGGTGCTGTCGATCTTTCGGTAGATGACCTTCTTGCCCTGTTGCTCGAGGCGGGTCGCAAAGGCGCGCATGGCCGCGAAGATCAGCAGAATCTTCTGGGGGTGGTGCGGTACGTAGCGGGCTTCCTGATCGACCTCGGCCATCAGCACCCGGTCGGTGTCGAGGTCGAAATCATCAAAGGCGGGAAGGCGGTCGCTGAGCTGATCGCCCAGAAGAATAACGAGAGAGGCCATGTGCATATCCTGTCCACGGGTATGCGAAAAGCGTAGCCGGAAATTGGCGCCGCCAGGGCGGCGCCGTGAGAGATCAGTCGGTAGGGCGGGTGGTCAGGGTATTGCCCTTGGCATCTTCAAAGGTGCGGCCCCAGCCGGTGATCGCGGCGAACAGCATGATGGCCAGCAGCAACCACCCCTGGAAGACGAAGGGAAAAACTGCCGTCGGTGATACGACCGGCAGCCAGGCGTAGGTTTCCTGCATGGCGCTGATCGTCGCCCAGCCCAGAAGTACCGGCGCACCCCAGGGAAAGATGTAGCCCAGGGCCGAGGTCACGGCGTCGAGCATGTTGGCGCGGCGGTAGCGGTGAATATGGTAGCGCGTGCCCAGCTCGCGGACGAAGGGAGCGGCGGCAATCTCGGCGGCGGTATTAATGGTGATGGCGCTGTTGAGCAGGGCTACCAGACCCCAGATCGCCAGTTCCGCCCGACGCACTGAATTCTTGATCCAGCGCATCAGAAGTTCGGTCACACGGTCCATGGTGCCGCCGAGGGTCATCAGATGTGCAGCCCCGACGATCAGAAGAATCAGTACTGCCATGTTGATGTAGCCTTTCACCCCACGCACGAGTGCGCCGCCCATCTCGCCATCGGCGTTCACGGTCAGCAAGTCTGCCGGTGAGGCCATGCCGGTCACCAGCATCAGCCCGCAGGCGCACAGAATGCCCCAGGTCAGAGAGGTCAGCAGGTGCTGGCCGCGAAGGGCCAGCGTCAGCACCAGTACAAACGGGATCAGCATGATCAGGCCCTGCGGGTCAGTGGCTGACTGCATGGCGGTTACGGCATCCGGCCCCGCATTGCCTGCGTCACTGCCACCGAACACCACCAGCAGAATCAGGGTCGGCAGGCCGGCCATGACGGAATACTTGAAGCGGCTTTTGACCACGCCCGGTACGTCGGCGTCCTGGGTGGTGGCGGAAACGATGGTTGTGTCGGAGACCGGCGCGAGGTTATCGCCGAAGATGGCACCGGAGAGAATCGCGGCAAACAGCATCACCGGGTCACCACCAACGGCGATGCCGGCCGGGTACATGAAGGTACAAAAGGCCACTACCGTGCCGTAGCCGGTGCCGACGGCACTGGAGAAGATCGCCGCCAGCAGGAACGCCAGCCCGACGAACACGCCTCCCGAGGCATCGGAAATGCTTCCCAGCCAGATCAACCCCTCGACCAGCCCGCCGGTCTGAAGCACCTGCGCGAACATGCCGGCATAAAACCAGGCTACCAGTGCGACAACGCCGATGGGCTGCGTCAGTCCGTCAAACAGCCCTTCTGCATAGGCATGCCATTTGCTCTTGCAGAAGAACAGGCCCAGCGTCAGGCCAAACAATGCCCCCATGATCAGGCCGACTTCGGAGGCAAACCCCTGCACACTGATCGTGATGGCCCAGACAACAAAAAACACCAGGGGCACGGCAGCGCCCCAGACACCGAAGCGGAAGGTCAGCGCCGGGGGCTGTGCCTGGCCGTCAGCAGCGCTGGTAGAGGAAGAAGATGACATGGTGTAGTCCTGTGCACGTGTGTGGCAGAGCGGTATGTGATTATGGGCCGGCAGTCTATCAGGCGAACCGGAAAGGCCCAATTTCCAGTGTCAGGCCTGGCGCTCACCTCAGTACATGGGTTCCAGCACACAGTTCACGTTGAACTCCGCCACGCTGGAGGTATTGGGAAGATTGATCAGCAGCCCGACAGCCTCTGCAATGGCTGTCGGGTCGGTCATCTGGTCGGGAGGATAGTGGGTGATGCTGCGGGCCATGTCCGTATTGACGAACCCCGGATTGATGGCCGTGGCTCGAATGCCATGCTCCCAGCCGGCCTGACGCAGGGCATGAGCCAGCGCCACCGTGGCATGCTTGGTAAGTGCATAGGCACCGGAATCGGCTGACTTGACGCGTTTGCCGGACAGTGAACCCGGCAGAAGAATGCGGCCACGGCCGCTGGCCTTGAGTGGCTCCCAGGCAGCCTTTGCCAATCGACGAGGCGCCATGACATTAACCGCCATCATGGCTTCCAGTTCGTCCTCCTCGGCATCAATGACACTTTTAGGAATCATGAGCCCGGCGCAGGGAACAAGGGCATCGATGCGCCCGAATCGGGCGTGCGCTTCCTGCACCCAGGCCGGCTCCTGGCCCTCGGTCGCATCATAGGCGAACAGGTGGCAGCGGCCATCATCATCCCAGGAGGGGCGGCTCGGGGTACGCATTCCCAGCGACAGCTGCCAGCCCTGCTGATACAGGTGTCTTGCGATGTCGGCACCGATGCCGCGATTGGCACCGGAAACGAGTGCAACTCTAACGTCCATGGCAGTATTTCTCCCGTCGGCAGGCAAGTGTATAGCCGCTTACTGTAGGCAGCGACATACCCGCCGGCCACCCTGGTCCGGCATTTTCTAGATCAGGGCCATGCTCTGCTGCGCCTGCTCAAGCGCCAGCAGCTGTTCCTTGAGGGTCAGGCCGCCGGAATAACCGGTCAACTGCCCCTTGCTGCCCACGACCCGATGGCAGGGAATCATGATCGGCAGCGGGTTTTTATTGTTGGCCATGCCGACGGCGCGCGCCGCTTCCGGCTGCTCAATGGCCCTGGCAATCTCGCCATAACTGCGCACCTCGCCCCAGGGAATGGCCTGCAGTGCCTGCCAGACACGATGCTGAAAAGGCGTGCCCTGAGGTTCGAGTGGCACGGTGAAGTGGTGGCAGTGCCCGGCAAGGTAGGCGCACAATTCTCTGGCGGCCTGCTCCAGGATCGGGTGATGGAGGCTGTCATCGTCGCTGGTGGCATCGGGTGTGGTCAAAAATTCGATGCTGGTCAGTGCGTGATCACTGGCAGTCAGTCGAAGGGTGCCGATCGGCAGATCGGCAAGGGTCAGGTGGGCCGTTGTCATTGTTCTGCTCCGGTGCGGGCAATACGTCAAGCCTGGCACACCGGGTACGGTGCCAGGCACAAATAGCGCCCTGATATGACCAAAGACCAGGGGGCATCAGGGGCCCCTGCCGTCATCAGCGATCGTGTCATCATCTGGTCGGGCATGAAAAAGGCGCCCCGGGATGGGGCGCCTTCTGTCGATGAGTCAGGTTTCAGACGCTGACGTTGAGCGTGACATCAATATTGCCGCGGGTCGCGTTGGAGTAGGGGCATACGCCATGGGCCTTCTCGACCAGCGCATCAGCCTGTTTCTGCTCAAGGCCGGGCAGTGACACGTTCAGGGTGACTTCGATACCAAAGCCGCCGGGAACCCTGCCGATGCCGACATCACCCGTGATGCTGGTATCTTCCGGCAGGGACACCTTTTCCTGGCCCGCGACAAACTGCAGTGCGCCAATGAAGCAGGCAGAGTACCCGGCAGCAAAGAGCTGTTCCGGGTTGGTGCCCTCTCCGCCGGCGCCCCCCAGCTCCCTGGGCGTCGACAGTTTGACGTCCAGGGCGTTGTCGGCTGAAGTGGCCTGACCATCACGGCCGCCGGTAGCGGTAGCCTGGGCACGGTAAATAACCTGTTCGATGCTCATGAAATGCTCCTGTCAGAGTAGGTTGCTGCAACAAGGGAAACGATTACTGATCCAGATTGTGCCGAAGCTGATCCAGGGATGCCTTGAGCGAGGCCAGCTCTTCCGGCGAGCACTGGCTGGCGTCAAAGGCCTGGGCCGGAATACAGGCAGCGCGCTGCTGAAGTGCGCTGCCTTCCTCGGTCAGTGTCACTGTGACCTGGCGTTCATCCGTGCTGCTTCGCTGGCGGACAAGCAGACCCGCGGTTTCAAGGCGTTTCAGCAGCGGGGTCAGCGTGGCCGAGTTCAGATGAAGCAGCTCACCGATCCGTGACACGCCCTGGCCATCGCGCTCCCATAGCACCAGCATGACCAGGTACTGCGGGTAGGTCAGTGCCAGCTCGTTCAACAGCCGACGATAGGTTCTACCCACTGCCAGCTGAGCGGCGTACAGGGAAAAACACAGCTGTGACTCAAGGCTCAGGTCGTTATCTGTATCCGTCGACATCGTCATGTCCTCAATATAGATCGTGCGCGATTTAATTGCACGCTACCATATAGGCGTATTTGGCATACCCTTATCGTCAAAGGGTATCAGTCGGTATGAAAGGGTGTCGCTGGCTCATCGAAAAACGGCCCTGAACCAATGCGAGGGCCGTGGCGTGCAAAGTGTGCTCAGCGGTGACGCAGGGGCTCGAGCAGCGGCGACAGACCGTTGTGGTCGATCTCGCGCATCAGGGCCATCAGGCGCCCAAGCTCGCCATCGGGAAACCCTTCCCGAGCGAACCAGTGCAGGTAATGGCCGGGCAGATCCGCCAGCAGGCGCCCTTCGTACTTGCCGAACGGCATTCGCCACTGCACCAGTTTCTGAAGATCATCCGGATTCATGGCTACCCTCGGACAGATAAATGAGCGGTCGGTGCATGGCCGTGAGAGACAGATGACAGGAAGCGGGGCTCAATGATCCACCCGTCCTCGCAGGCGCTTTTTGGCACCATCGCGTGTCTTGCTGTCCATCCGTTTGCGTTTGGCATTTCGGCTCGGTCTGGTCGCCTTGCGCGGCTTGTCGGAATACAGCACCGGTCGGATCAATTCCCTGAGACGGGCCAGAGCATCCTCTCGATTCTGCTCCTGGGTTCGGTGCTGCTGGGCCTTGATCACCACCACCCCATCCCGGGTGATCCGGCGATCGCGCAGGGCCAGCAGCTTTTCCTTGAAGCCCGGATGCAGGCTGGAAGCGCGGATGTCGAAGCGCAGGTGAATGGCCGACGACACCTTGTTGACGTTCTGACCGCCCGCACCCTGTGCACGTACGGCCGTCAGCTCGATTTCATTGTCGGGAATCGAGACGTTGCGTGAAATATCCAGTGGCATTTGCGGTATCTCCCTTGTTCAGTGGTGGATTTACCAGCCAAGCCAGATGGTATGGCGTGCGCCCTTGCCGGGACGATGAGCACGTACGGTATGCTCTTCGACACACAGCCCGGCACGCTTCAGGCGTTCACTGAACGCCGGGTCCATCCCGGCGGACCACACGGCCACCACTCCCTCCGGTCGCAGTGCTTCCTGAATGGTCTGAAGGCCCTTTGCATTGTACAGCCGGTCATTGTCCTTGCGGGTCAGACCTTCAGGACCGTTGTCGACATCAAGCATGATGGCATCGAAGGCACCGGGGTGCTGTTCCAGCACGGCAACCACATCATCCACAATGATGCGACACCGGGGATCATTGATCGGGTAACCGGCTGCCGCGCCCAACGGGCCGCGATTCCATTCGACAACGCCCGGCACCAGTTCGGCCACCACGACCTCGGCCTGTGCAGGCAGGCTTTTCAGGGCGGCGGCCAGGGTAAAGCCCATGCCCAGTCCGCCCACCAGCACCCGCACGGCCGGATGTGCTGCAACGCGCGCGCAGGCCAGCTCCGCCAGAGCATCTTCCGAGCCGTGCAGGCGGGTATTCATCAATTCACCGGGTTTGCCTGCGATACGGATCGAAAATTCATCATCACGCTGCAACAACCGCAGGTGACCGCGCCCGCCCGGAATGGCCGCTGTATCGATTTCACTTAGTTTGGCCATGAGGCTCGCCTGTCAAAGGGGGGGGAGGGTGCAGCGTCAATGCTGTGCCGGCACCAGGTGAATCGCGCGCTCTTCAAGGCATTCAAAGCTGCCGATGTCGAAATCACGGCAGTTCTGTGGACGGCGCGAGTGAATGGTGCACAGCATGGTATTGCGATCGACCGCGGCGCACCAGCCATCTTCCTCCTGACGCATGACCAGCCCGCCCCAGGCATCTTCCTCGACGAGGTGATGAGGAATGTTGCGGGCCAGGTCATCGCTGTCCAGAAGCACTTCGAGCCGACAGCAGCAGGCCTCGCAGTTGAAGCAGCTGACCTCCTGCGGGGCGGTCGTATCATGGGGATCCGGGGTAGCCGGCATTGAAACATCCTGTGTTGTGATCGCGTCTTGATACCGGGGGCAGAATACCGCGAACGGGCATGTCAGAACATCGAACAGGTAATATATAGCAAATTCGAATAACGTTATTCTATAAAATGAACTATCCTGAGTCCTGCCTTCCTACATTAGTGACGTTCAATGGTGATGCAATGACAACCTTCGCCCACTCTCCTGGCCAGCCTGATGTTGCCGGCTTCTTTGACCCCGACACCTTCAGTGTTCAGTACGTGGTGAGTGACCCGGCCACCAGCGCCTGCGCCATTATTGACCCGGTACTGGATTACGATGAAAAGGCCGGTGCCACGTCCACCCATCATGCGGATGCCCTGCTTGACCATATTGCCCGAGAGGGGCTGACGCTCGCCTGGATTCTGGATACCCATCCCCACGCAGACCACCTGTCCGCCGCGCACTACCTGCATGAGCGGACTGGTGCTCCGGTCGGCATCGGGCGGGCCGTTACCGAGGTCCAGGCGCTCTGGAAGGACATCTACAACCTGCCGGCCCTGGACACCGATGGCCGCCAGTGGGATCACCTGTTCGATGATGGCGAGACCTTCGCTCTGGGCGAACTTTCCGTCAGGGTCATGCACTCTCCCGGCCACACCCTTGCCTCGGTCACCTACGTCATCGGTGATGCGGCCTTTGTGCATGACACCCTGTTTCAGCCTGATTTCGGTACCGCACGCGCCGACTTTCCCGGCGGAAGTGCCTCCGCGCTCTGGGACTCCATTCAGGCCATTCTGGCCTTGCCGGAACAGACCCGGTTGTTTACCGGCCACGACTATATGCCTGACGGGCGAGCGCCTCGCTGGGAAAGTACCGTGCAGGAGCAGCGCAACACCAACGTGCATCCGCTGGGTGAGCAGCAGCGCGACGAGTATATCGCGATGCGCAATCACCGCGACAGCGATCTGCCGATGCCCAGGCTGCTGCTGCATGCGCTGCAGGTCAATGTACGGGGAGGGCGGCTGCCCGCCCCGGAAGACAATGGGCGACGCTATTTGAAGATTCCCCTCGATGCGCCGGGCATCAGCCGTTGAGGCTCGATGGCCTCATTATCCTGCCCTCGGGCACCACATGAACCGGAGAGCCGCATGAGTGGCATGAATGATCTGAACCAGGAGGCGTCGGCGCACATCACCGGCCATGACGTGGTCATCATCGGCGGCGGGGCCGGTGGCATTGCCGTGGCCGCCAGCCTGCACCGACGTGAGCCGGCGCTGGATATTGCCATCGTTGAGCCGGCCACAGAACACTTCTATCAACCGGGCTGGACGCTGGTCGGTGGTGGGGTATTCACCCCTGAGCAGACACGCCGCACCATGGCTTCGGTCATGCCCTCCTTCGTGACCTGGCACCGCTGTGCGGCCACGGCACTGCTGCCGGACCAGCACCAGGTCGAACTCGACAGCGGCGCGACCCTGCGTTATAGAGCGCTGGTGGTGGCCCCTGGTCTGACCCTTGACTGGAGCGCCATTGAGGGGCTGGACGCGGCGCTGGGTCATCATGGCGTCACCTCCAACTACCGGGCTGACCTGGCGCCCTATACCTGGTCACTGACGCAATCGATGACCAGAGGACGGGCGCTTTTTACCCAGCCACCGATGCCAATCAAATGTGCCGGGGCGCCCCAGAAGGCAATGTATCTCTCCTGCGCCGAGTGGGAGCGAAAGGGGGTTCTGGGCGATATCGATGTGAATTTTCACAATGCCGGCGGCGCCCTGTTTGGCGTAGCGGCCTTCGTCCCTGCGCTTGAACGCTACATAAGGCGCTACGGTATTCAGTGCCGGTTTCAGCAGACGCTGATCGCGGTCGACGGCCCGGCCAGGCTCGCGCGTTTTCAGGTCACCAGCGAAGCGGGGAATGATGTGGCCGAGGTGCCTTTTGACATGCTGCACGTGGTGCCGCCTCAGCGCGCGCCAGAGCTTGTGCGCACCTCTGTACTGGCCAATGACGCAGGCTGGCTGGATCTCACCCCGGAGACGCTGCAGCACACCCGTTTCGAGGATGTGTTCGGGCTGGGAGACGCCAGCGGCACCAGTAATGCCAAGACCGCTGCCGCAGTGCGAAAGCAGGCCCCCGTCGTGGCAGACAACCTGGTTGCTCAACTGAAGGGCGACCCGCTGCCCTCGTGCTATCGCGGATACGGTGCCTGCCCGCTGACGGTCGAGCGGGGCCGGGTGGTGCTGGCGGAGTTCGGCTACGGTGGCGAGTTACAACCCACCTTTCCCGACTGGGTCAACCAGGCCCGGCAGGCTACCCGACTGGGCTGGCACATCAAGGCACGGCAGCTGCCGTTCATCTACTGGAACCTGATGCTGAAAGGCCATGAATGGCTGGCCGGTCCGGACAGGCGAGCCTGACGGGCGTAGCACCAGCAGATGTTCAGCATTTGAGCAGGATACTGCTGCCGTTTTCAGCCGATACCAATGGTGCTACTCACGCAAAAGCGGCAGTGATTTCAAGTCACTGCCGCTTTTGCGTTCACGGCTCCGGTGGCCCGTCAGCGTGCTTCAGTCCGCACGCCATACAGGGCACACGATCAGAGGGACGAGGCAGCGGGAGTGAGCGCGCGACGTGTTGCCAGGCTCACACCGACGTAGCAGGCCGCAGA
The DNA here is from genome assembly GCF_026240105.1 of Larsenimonas rhizosphaerae. Classification (NCBI taxonomy): domain Bacteria; kingdom Pseudomonadati; phylum Pseudomonadota; class Gammaproteobacteria; order Oceanospirillales; family Halomonadaceae; genus Larsenimonas; species Larsenimonas rhizosphaerae. The sequence goes on along the minus strand of NZ_JAPIVE010000004.1, from coordinate 326,649 downwards.
GGCGAGGCAGCCGTAGAGCGGGCCCTGCACCCAGCCGAGATCCGTACCCAGCAGAAGGAAAGCGCTGACGCTGAATCCGGCGGCGATGGAGGCGAACGCCCCTGCGCTGTTGCCCTGCCAGAACGTCGAGCACAGCGTCACCCCGAACAGCGACGCCATCAGCGTGCCGTTACCCAGAATGCCCAGCCACAGGATCATCACCGGAGGCATGTAGGCCATGCCGACAAAGCCGCAGATGCCCACGATCAGCACCATCAACCGGTTGAACGTCATGGTGGTCGTGAACCCCTTGTGCACCCCCAGTGCCGCGCGCAGGTCATAGGAGAGCGCCGTCGAGACCGTATGCATCAGTGAGTTCGCGGTCGATTTCATGGCGAAAAGAATGAACAGCGTGATGACGCTGGACATCAGAGGGCTGACCCCTTCCGCCAGAAACGTGGGCATGGCCATGTCCGGAGAAGCGAGATCGGGGAAATAGGCCTTGGCGTAGAGTCCTGCCAGCGGTGTGAAGTTGAGCAAAAGGCCAAGAATGGCGACCCAGATGCCGACCCGCGCCATGCTGACGTTTTGCTTGATGGCGAGAAAGCGTACCGACATGAACGGCAGCGCTGCGGCCCACAGAAATGCGTAGGGAAGCAGCAGCAGCGCCGAGGCCGGGCTGTCACCGTAGGGGGCTCCGGATGAGGGGTTGGCAAGCTCCGGGTTGATCACGTCGAGCCTGGCGATCAGCTCGCCCACGCCAATTTCGACAAAGACGACATAGGCGATGACGCAGGAGGCCAGCACCATCCCCAGGACCATCACGGCATCGGTCCAGGCCACGGCCCGCAGCCCGCCGAACATGGTATAGCCGACCACCAGCAGCGTGATCAGCAGAGCGCCCATCGTCGGTGAAAGCCCCAGCCAGCCGGAGACAAGAAGGCCGATCGCCTTGATCTGGGACACCAGGAAGACGCTCAGCAGCAAAATGATGATGACGGCCACCAATCCCTGCAGCCAGCGTCCGGCCATGCCCGCCGAGTGGGTCTGTGCGATGTACTCGGGCATGGTACGACTGCCCAGCGTGCGGGCCTTGCGACGCAGATAGTTGGCGAAAAACAGTGTGGCGATCAAAAAGGCGGGCGTGTAGAACGCGTTCGAAAAGAGCTCGAGCGATCCGTACTCGTAGGCGACCCCCGGGGAGCCGATGAAGACGAAACCGCTGTAGCCGGTGGCGATCAGGGTAGCGGCGGCCACGAAGGGGCCGAGCGAATTATTGGCAACGAGAAAGCCTGACTCGTCCTGGTCGCCGGCCACTCGCATCGAGTAGAGCGACAGACCGATCAGGATCGTGGCGGACACGATCAGTAGGGCCCAGTTCAACATGGGATAGTCCTCGGATAATTGTTATTGAAAGAGGTCTGTTGGTCAGTGGGGCTGGCGTTGCCTGTCCAGCAGCAGCGCTGCGACAGCAAGCGCAAGCGTGGCGGCTGACACGACACCGAAGGCGATTAAGGTCCATGAACTCATGGGGTTCTCCCTGGAAGGTGATACCTGATGAAGCCAAGCGGTCACTACGCAGTGCGCGGCCGGGGACGACAGGAAAGCCGTGATGAACGGTGGGGGTCGGTCGAGCAGCGCTCGAACAGGCATGAGTCTGAGAGCATGTGGATCGAATGCGAGGACATGGGGACTCCGTTGTTGACTGTTGTTGTGAGTCGTTTTGCAGGCATGGCGCCCTGAACGGTGAGCCGGCTTTTCTTAATACCAAGGTCTCACCGTGTAGCTCCACGATAAGCAGGGCCCCGGATTGGTTAAAATACTTTTATGCGAACGTTGGGATAGGTTTCGCTGATGCAGTCCCGCACCGCCATGGCCGTGCCAGGGCATTGACGGTGCGAGTGGTCAGGCGTCGGGGGTGGAAGACGAGGGGGTCGAGCGTGGTGAGTTGATGGTCTCAAGGACAAGGTCGGTCCGTGAGGCGAGCTGGCGCATGGCCTCTGCCGCCGGACTGAGGGTGAGGTGACGAAGGCTGGCGATGCCCATGGACAGCGGTCGGGCGTCTTCCTCAAGCGTGAGCGCCACCAGACGTTTGCCATCGAACGCCTTGTCGGTCGTCAGCGGCGTGTTGAACAGCGAAAAGCCAAAGCCGTTGGCGACGAGGCCGCGAATCATGTCGAGTGATTTCGCCCGATAAATGATGTCGGGCACAATGCCCTCGGCTTCGAACAGGGAGAGAAAATATTCACGGCTCTGGGGCCAGTCCAGCAGCACCATGGGATGCTCGATGAGCCGGGCAAGGCTTACGCTGCCCTGCCGGGCGAGTGGATGATCCTCGGCCACGACGGCATAGGGAGGAAAGCGCGAGAGCGGGGTGAACTCGATCTCCTGAGGCAGCTGAAGATCATAGGCAAACGCCAGTTCGTACTCGCCGTTGTGCAGCCCCTTGAGAATGTCTTCCTGCGTCATCTCGTGGCAGCTCAGGTTGACGTCCGGGTAGGCATCCGCGTACTTGCGCAGCAGGCGAGGGAGGAAAACGGGCGCAAACGTGGGAAACGCCACCAGCTTGAGTTCGCCGGCGATCGTATCTCCCAGCGACATTGCATACTGCATCAGATTGTCCGAATCGCGAAGCAGCTGCCGGGCTCGCGTCATCAGCTGTCTTCCCGAGGGGGTGAGGGACAGCCCCTGAGCATGATGGCGCACAAAGAGCTGAAGTCCCGTCATCTCCTCGATCTGGTGAATGGCGGCAGAGATCGAGGGCTGTGAAACATAGAGTTGTTTCGCAGCGCCCGTCACGCTGCCGAGTTCGCCTGCGACGACAAAATAGCGCAGTTGCTTGAGGGTAAATTGACGCATCGGTTCGGCCGTCCTGCAGTTGGAGTAAGCGTTACGCTGGAGAGAGTCCGTCTACCCACAAGCGTACCAGACGGCACCGATGCCGAAGGTCTGCCCTGCCTGGAATAGCTACCGGCCTGGCCGGGATGCCGCGATGAACGGCGCGCGGCCTCCATGGCTACTGTCAATGGCGTCTGTCGTCAAGGCGTCGACCATCTCGTGCAGCCAGGCAACGCACTGGTGCAGCTGATCCGTTTCGATGAACTCATCCGGTGTGTGGCCCTGCGCCATGTCGCCGGGGCCGCAGACGAGGGTGGGAATGTCGAGCCCGTTCTGGAAAAGTCCGGCCTCGGTGCCGTAGCCGATGCGGGCGCGATCCTGATCCTCGATCAACCCCAGCGTGAACGCCAGCAGCGGGCTGGTTTCCTCGACCGAGAGCCCCGGATAGTCGCCGAGCCGGGTGACCTCGATGCGAGCCTCATCGTGATGCGCGCGCATGTCGGCTTCGACCGTCCTGGCGACGGCCGTGAGGGCCTCGAGCAGTGCTTCTGGATCATCCTCGGGAACGGTGCGCATCTCGATATCGAGATGGCATGTCGCCGGCACGATGTTGAGCGCCTCTCCCCCCTGCACGACGCCAACCTGAAGCGTGGTCCAGGGCACCGAAAATCGCTCGTCAAACGGGCCATGTTCGGCTTTTGCCCTTGCCTGCGTGTCGACCCACTGGATCAGATGCCCTGCGGCATGAATCGCATTGACGCCCTCCGGGGCCATGCCCGAATGGCTCGCCTTGCCGGTGACCGACACCCGTATGGCGAGCTTGCCCTTGTGCGCCGTCGCCACCCGCATCCGCGTGGGTTCTCCGACGATGCAGGCCACGGGGCGATGGGCAACGCCCTTGAGATCGTCGATGAGACTGCGCACCCCGACGCAGCCGACCTCCTCATCGTGAGAGAAGGCAAGATGGATCGGCACGCCAAGCCTGGCCCGGGTCATCGCCGGCACGGTTGCAAGCACCGCGGCGAGAAAGCCCTTCATGTCTGCCGCGCCGCGCCCGTAGAGACGACCTTCCTGCGCCGTCAGGGTAAAGGGGTCGGTGTGCCAGGTCTGGCCGGTGACGGGAACAACATCGGTATGTCCCGACAGGATGACGCCACCACGGTCCTGCGGGCCGATGGTCGCGAAGAGATTGGCCTTCTCGCCGGTCGTGTCGAGTACGCGACGCGAGGCGACCCCGTGGTCGTCGAGATAGCACTCGATGAAGGCGATCAGTTCGAGGTTGGAGCGGTGGCTGGTGGTATCAAACCCCACCAGCGTGGTGAGCAGGTCAACGGCATCAGTAGTAGATGGCATGGCAGTTCGAAATCCCATGAAGGAACGGCGCACACGATGATGTGTCATGTGCGCCGTCAGGAAGGAAGCAGGCTTCTCGACAGGCCGCCGGTCAGCGGCCCTGTTCTGGCGAAGCCGGGGCTTAACGCACGTCTCCGGGCACGCCATAGGAGGGCGACTCATCGGGGCGGACAGCGCGACAGACGTAGTCGTCGCGCTGGGGCAGGTAACGCGTCCAGAGCTGGCGCAGTTCGACGATGGGGTCGTCGTGCCAGTCGACACGCAGGTCGACGACCGGCCAGCTGGCCTGACTGGTGACCTTCAGGCCTGCGGAGTGGACGGGGCCCATTTCGCCGCCGGCGTCGACGCCCGCGGCCAGGGCCACCAGCAGACGCTCGGCCAGTTCGCCCGTGGCGTTTTCGAAGGCGGCGACCGTGACGTCGACCACGCTGGCCTCCGCCAGCATGTTGCCCCCCGCCACGCAGTCGTTGCCGGCACGCGTCGCATGAATGCCCAGCGTCTCGGCGCCGCTGTGAACGGCGCTGTCGCCGTGGGCATCGAGCACCTGAAGCTGGCGCCACTCGGGATAGTCTTCACTGTCCAGCAGTTTCGTCAGCACCTCGCCGGCGCTCAGGCCGGAGTGCAGATGTTCGAGCCCCAGCTGGCCAAGCACCGGATTGGTGACGTTCTGCGTCAGCACCACCCCATGGCGCGGGCCGACAAAGACGCAGCGGCTGGCCACGCAGATGCTTGATGAGGTGATGGCCGCGCCGAACTGGCCTGTCTCACGGCAGAAACCGGCAATCGATAGCGTCATTGGTCACTCTCCTGCTGGGGAATAACGGCGATCACGTCGATCTCCATCAGCCACTCGGGCTGGGCCAGTCCCGCGACCACCAGACCGGTGGAGATGGGAAACACTCCCTTGAGCCACAGCCCGACTTCACGATAGACCGGCTCGCGAAAGCGAGGATCAGTGATATAGGTCGTGGTCTTGACGATATGCGAGAGGTCGCTGCCCGCCTCCTTCAGCAGCTGGGCGACGTTTTTCATCGCCTGTTCTGCCTGGGCGCGCGGGTCGCCGAGGCCGACGAGATTGCCGTCGAAATCGGTACCGACCTGCCCGCGGACATAGACGGTGTCACCGGCCCGCACGGCCTGGCACAGGTCGTTGTCCAGGCTCTGATTGGGGTAGGTGACCCTGGTATTGAACATGCGAATACGTGTATGCGTCGGCATCAGATCGTCCTCTCGACATCGGCGGGCGTGCCCTGTGGCTGGGCGTCGGCGTGATAGGCCAGATACTTGCGCTGGGTCGCGATGTGGTCAGCGACGTGTTTGGCGTCGTGCCAGACCCCCCAGATGAAGCTCGACCCGCGACGGGAAAGCCACGGCAGGCCCAGGAAATAAACGCCCGGCTCTTTTGAGACGCCGCGCTGATGCTGGGGTTTGCCCTGGTCGTCAAAGGCATCGACATTCAGCCAGCTGTAATCCTGGGAAAAGCCGGTCGCCCAGACGATGGTGCTCACACCAGCGGCGTCGAGGTCGAGCGAGCTCAGCGGGTTCGTCAGGCAATCCGGGTCGGGCAAGCGTTCCCGCGCGTCAGGGTCAGGCGGCAGATCAAGCCCGTTGCGGGCCGCGTAGGCATCCGCGGCGTCCAGCAGCGAGAGATGGTTGGCATCGCCCAGGGCGATGTTTTGCACCAGGTCCGACTCGAAGGTCACCACGCCTTCATCAAACCCCTGGGTTCTGCCCACGAGTGTCATGCCGCTGGCGGCAAGGCGGCGAAAATCGATCGTATTACCGCCTCGTGCCCCGCTCACGGCGATGGTCACATGCTCGGTGCCCGGCTTCATCGCCTCGGCATCCCACTCGCCCAGCACGCCCAGCCACCAGCAGAAATCACGGCCGCGATAGGTGCGCGGCGGACGGTGATGCGGGCCCACGGAAAGATAGACCTGTCGGCCTGCACGCATCAGCTCTTCGGCAATCTGAACGCCTGATGAGCCTGCACCCACCACCAGCACGGCGCCCTCGGGCAGCTGCTCGGGATTGCGGTATTCGGAGCTGTGGATCTGAGTCAGTGCATCGGTTCGAGGCGCAATCGGCGGAATCAGCGGTCGCTGAAACGGCCCCGTAGCGACCACGACGCGGGCAGCCTCCAGCGTGCCTTCCGAGGTCTTGATGGTGAACCCGGGGCGGCCTTCGTTGCGCACCACCGACGTTACCTCGACGCCGGTCTGGACGGGGGCATCCATGTTCGCTGCGTAGGTTTCGAAATACGCTGCGACCTGTTCCTTGCCCGCAAAGGCATCGGGGCCGACATCGGCAAAGGTCATGCCCGGGAAGCGATCATGCCAGGCCGGGCCATTGGCCACCAGGGAGTCCCAGCGCTGTGTGCGCCAGCGTTCCGCGATGCGGTCGCGCTCCAGTACCAGGTGTGAAACACCCGCCTGTATGAGATGTTCGCTCATGGCGATACCGGCCTGTCCGGCGCCAATTACGAGCGTGTCAACGTAGCTTTTCTGCAGAGCCATGATGTTGTTTTCCGTTGAGTAGGTGAAAGGCGGGGGTGATACCGACACTGTCTCGCCTATCGATCGTCGAAGAGAGATCGGGTGTAATTACCTGGAGGTGCGGTGGCATGCCACGGGGCCGTGTGAAGGCAAGGGCTGTGGGGGAGGCATATCGAACAGGGAGACGGCTGACATGGGGGCTTCCTCGGATTTTATTGTGCCTGGAAGCTTACGAAGTCGGAGTGGATCATTAAAATATACTTATTTTTTCTTTTGGATCAGCTTTAGTAATCCTGGTGTGGCGAACACTCATGCTGGGCCCGCGTGTTCACCGAAAGATGCGTGAATCGGCCGGATGCAGCGGCCAGGGCACGACTCCATGCCCGTGCCGCGGCTGATGCGATGCCCGGCCCTACCCGAACGCATCGAGCGCCAGGTAGTCACTGTTCTGTTCCCGGATCTCATGGCCCTGGGCCCGAATCCGGTCGCCCACGGCGTGAGCGTGAGGCCGCTCGGCCATGGCCTCAAGCCATGCCTTCACGTGGGGGTAGTTCTTGAACCGATAGCCGACCGCCATGATTTGATGCAGCTCGCAGCTGATGGCGAGATCGGCAAGTGTCGGGTGTCCATCGCCGGCCAGGGCAGGAGTGCCCTGCTGCTGGCGTGAAAGGTGGGCCTCCAGCATGGCAAGGCCGGGTGTGAGGCCGTCCTGAAGTGGCGTCAGTAACGTGGATTGAATCTCGCGCTTGAGCATCGGCAGGGTCTGATGCAGGTTCATGAGGTGATGAAACATGTCATATCGGCGCACGTTGCCGTGGTGCCAGTCGAGCCATTGATCGATGCGTGCCGAGCGGGCTGGGTCGGCATCACCCGGATACCAGCGCTGCGCTCCCTCCTGATCTGCCGCGGTGCGGCACAGATACCGCATGATGGCGTGGCTTTCACCCAGATACAGCGGCGTGCCGTGATTGTCGACCCAGAGCGCGGGGATGGTCTGCAGGGCATTGATGTGAGTAAACCAGTCAGTATGGGTCTCGCCGCCGGCAAAATCGACTTCATGGAAAGTGTGTTCGATGCCCAGCTCGCGCAACAGGATGTCGACGGCTCTTGAGGGTTGAGACAGGCGATGGGCGTAGAGTGTGATGGTCATGGGCAGCCTCCTTGCCAGGGGTGAACGACGCAAGGGTCAGTCTAGTCCGATGCGCGCGCTCGGGTCGACGCGAGGGGGCGGGCTTGAAATCCATGCGGATATGCCGTTATCTCTGGGGTGTTACGGCACAGGAACTTCTCATGACGCCAGTCACTTCTTCCCTGGACGGCTTTCTGACGCACAAGGCCGCTGCCGATTGGCATCAGGCACTGGCGCGCTTGTTTTCGCGCTCAAGCACCGCTGAGTTTCCCGAACACCTGACCCGCTTTCTACGTCAGATCACCGACATTCAGTCCATCCTGATCAGTACCTACAAGGGCCGCGCCCGACCGTTGATGATTCGTGACGATTACGCCAGTGACCTGCGTGAACACGCCATCGGGCGGTATCTCGGCAAGGCGTATCTGCTTGATCCGTTCTTTACCGCGATTCAGCGCGGAGCCGATCAGGGGGTGTATTCGCTGCGGGAGCTGGCGCCGGATCGCTTTCACGAGAGCGAGTATTATCAGTACTACTATCGCGCGCTGGATCTGAGCGACGAGGTCGGCATTCTGGCCCGCGTGGATGCCAACGTCGTGATGATGGTGTCATTGGGGTTTCGCGAAGAGTGCGCGCCGCTGACGCGCCGAAGCCTGCATGCGCTTCGAAGCGTGGCACCGGTACTTCAGGTGATGCTCACCGAATTCTGGCACTGGCAGGCCGGGCTGTTTCAATCCCATACGGATACCCAGGCACCGATCGAGCTGGCGTTTGCCAGTTTCGGCGAGGGGCTTCTGACGCCGCGTGAACAGGAAATCGTGCATCTGCTGCTGGCCGGGCACTCGACCAAGTCGGCTGCTCGAGAGCTTGGCATCAGCGATGGCACGGTCAAGGTGCACCGCAAGAACCTGTACCAGCGTCTGGATATCTCGACCCAGTCGCAGCTGTTCAGGCTGTTTCTTGATCACGTGGCGCTGGTCTCACGGCGTCAGCCAGGCGGGCCGGCCGCCCCCGCCTGACGGAAGTCTGACGCTGGCGATCATGCCTTGACGTTCAGCGCCATCCAGACCGCCTTGAGCTCGGAGTATTCCTCAAGGCTGTGGTAGGACTTGTCTCGCCCGTTACCGGACTGTTTGACGCCACCGAAGGGCATGGTCATGTCGCTGCCCGCCCAGTTATTGACGTAGACCTGGCCGGACCTGAGCCGCCGGGTCACCCGCATGATGCGATCGATATCCTGACTCCAGAGTCCGGCAGCCAGGCCATAGACACTGTCGTTGGCCAGCGCGATGGCCTCGTCTTCACTGTCAAAGCCCATGATCGAAAGCACCGGCCCGAATATTTCCTCGCGTGCGATGGTCATGTCGGCGCTCACGTCATTGAAGATGGTCGGCGGAATGAACAGCCCCGGACCATCAAGGGCCTGGCCTCCGGCGCACAAGTGGGCCCCTTCCTCGACGCCGCGCCGGATATAGGTCATGACCCGGTCATACTGCGCCTGATCCACCATGGCGCCCATCGCCGTGGCAGGGTTGAGGGGGTCGCCCGGCTGCATGTGCTCGGCGGCGGCCACCACGCGCTCCACCAGGGCATCACGAATTCGGTTGTCCACCAGTAGCCGTGATCCCGCGATACAGACTTCGCCCTGATTGTGAAAGATCGCGCTGGCGGCGTGGGCAGCCACCGCGTCCAGGTCTCGGCAGTCGGCAAACACCACGTTCGGGCTCTTGCCGCCGCATTCGAGGTAGACCTTCTTGAGGTTGGACCGGCCGGCGCACTGCATGAGCTGCTTGCCGACCTGCGTCGACCCGGTAAAGGCGAGGCAGTCCACATCCATTGACAGCGCCAGCGCCTGACCCACGGTATGCCCGTACCCCGGCAATACCTGGAAGACGCCGTCTGGCACGCCGGCTTCGGCGACCAGCGCAGCCAGTCGGAGCGCCGACAGCGGCGATTTCTCGGACGGTTTGAGAATCACGCTGTTGCCTGCGGCCAGGGCCGGCGCGATCTTCCAGGCGGTCATCATCATCGGGAAGTTCCACGGCACGATCGCGGCCACGACCCCGAGTGGCTCCCGAAGCACCAGCCCCAGGTGCTCCTCGCCGGTCGGGGCAATCTCGCCATAAAGCTTGTCGATGGTTTCGGCCTGATAGCGGATGCAGCCGATGGCGCCATCCAGATCCCCCAGTGCGCTGGTGATCGGCTTGCCCATGTCCAGGGTGTCCAGCAGGGCCAGCTCGTGACGGTGGTGAGCCATCAGATCAGCGAGGCGCAGCAGGGTGCGCTTGCGCTCGGCGGGAGGGCGGCGAGACCAGTGCCCTGCCTCGAAGGCACGGCGCGCATGGCGCACGGCGGCATCGGCTTCCGGGGCATCGCAGGCGACGACCTCGGCCAGTACTTCACCGGTCGCCGGATTGAGGGTGGTCAGACGTGCCCCGTCCTGGGCGTCGGTATGGCGCTGGCCGATCCAGGCGCGGGTTTCAAGGTGAAGCTGGCTGGCCAGGCGTTGCCAGTCGGCGTGGGTCTCGGGCGTGGTATGAGTCATGACAGTCTCCGTGGACAAGGTGGCGCGTACGTCAGTCAGGCCGCATCAGTCGCGGCATCGGTCCAGCGACAGCAGGGCATCGCACAGCACCTGGGCTCCCTGGGCGCAGTGTTCGGGCGAGGCGTATTCTGCTTCGTTGTGGCTGAGTCCCTTCCAGCACGGCACAAAGATCATGGCCGTAGGGGTTCGGCGAGAAACGTAGACCGCGTCATGGCCTGCGCCGCTGACCATTTTCCGGCAGCGATAATGCCGCGCCCGGGCGGCCTGTTCGATGGCGGCGATGCAGGTCGGGTCGAAATGCGTCACCGGGGACGCCCAGATGCGTTCGACGTGAGTCTGTACGCCGAATGCCTCGCCGCAGGCCTCGAGTTCGGTCCTGAAGCGCTGTTGCAGCGCGTCCAGCGCATCATCATCGGTCTGGCGAAGATCAACGCTCAGGCGCACCTGGCCGGGTACGACGTTACGCGAGCTGTCAGGCACGTCGAGGGTGCCGAAGGTAATGCGGGTCGTGCCGGTCTCATCGGCCACGGCGTAGTGGTGCAGCCGGTCGATCAATCGGGCCGCTGCGGCCAGGGCGTCAGCGCGGGCGGCCATGGGCGTGGTACCCGCGTGTGCGCTCTGACCGGTAAAGACCACATCGAACCAGCGCATGCCCTGCACCCCGGTCACGATACCGATGCTTTCGCCGGCCGCTTCAAGCACCGGGCCCTGCTCGATATGCAGCTCGATGAAATGCGAAAGGTGCGGCTCGCCGACCGGGGTGTCGCCCGTGAAGCCGATGGCCTCGAGGGCCTGACCGAAGGTAATGCCATCGCGGTCGGTGCGGGTCAGCGTGTACTCCGTGTCGAAGGCGCCCGCCCAGGTACCGGAGGCCACCATGGCCGGTGCGAATCGACTGCCTTCCTCGTTGGTCCAGACCACCAGCATCAGCGGGTGCGTGGTGGTGATGTCGTGTTCGCTGAGGGTGCGAAAGACTTCGAGCCCGGCCAGCACGCCCAGGACGCCGTCAAAACGCCCGCCGTTGGGCTGGGTATCCAGGTGGCTGCCGGTGGCGATCGGGGGGAGGTCCGGCTGGCGTCCTTCGCGGCGAATGAACAGATTGCCGACGCCATCGACCTGTGTGGTCAGGCCCAGTGCCTCGCACCAGTCCAGCAGCAGAAGGCGGCCGTCGCTGTCTTCCGGTGTCAGGGCCAGCCGACAGCTGCCGCCGTTCGGCCCGGGGCCGATGGCAGCCATGGCCATGAGGCTGTTCCACAGGCGTTCGCCGTTGATCGAGGTAGTCATGTCCACGCGTCCTGTTGTTGGTGTTGTGGGATCGTTGATGGCCTGGCGCCGCTGACGCCGGGCGACGGATCGCTCCGGGGCCGGCAGGTGCCCGGTGACCACTGTCCCACGACCATAGGCGCGCAGTGAGGGTGAGGGGTATACCCCAATGGGGATATTTCAGCGGTACCTGTCGGCTCGCTAGCCTGTCGGTGACCCTTTCCCGCGACGGATCCGATGACACGGGCCGTCAATACGACATGAGGCCATGCCATGAACACGACGCCCCCCCGCGAGACGACGGACCTTGATACCCCCGAGCGCGCTCAGGCGCTCTGGCAGAAGGACAAGGATCACTTCATTCATCCCTTTACCGATTTCAGCCGGTTCGGCACCCATGGCTGCGACATCATCACCGAAAGCGAAGGCATTCATGTACAGGACGCTCAGGGCAACCGGTTCATCGATGGCATTGCCGGACTCTGGTGTGTGAACGTCGGCCATGGCCGACGCGAGATCGGTGAGGCCATGGCCGAGCAGGCCACGCGGATGGCCTACTTCTCGACGTTCAACAACCTTTCGAACGTTCCGGCAACGCTGCTGGCGGACAAGCTGGCGGATCTGGCGCCTGCCCACCTCAATCACGTGTTCTACAGCTGTGGTGGCTCGGCCGCCAATGACGCTACCGTGCGTCTGGTGCATTACTACTTCAACCGACTGGGCAAGCCGTCCAAGAAACGGATCATTTCCCGCAACAACGCCTATCACGGCACGACCTACATGGCAGCCAGCCTGACCGGGATTGCCAGCAACAACTGGGATTTTGATACCCTCGATCACCTCGTCACGTACCTCAGCGAGGCCAACTGCTACCGTCGCCCCGAGGGCATGAGCGAGTCGGCGTACTGCGATCATCTGGTTCAGGAGTTTGAAGACACCATCGCGCGCCTCGGGGCTGATAATATCGCCGCGTTCATCGCCGAGCCGATCATGGGCGCCGGTGGGGTGCTGGTAGCGCCCGAGGGCTATCTGCGGCGCATGCAGGCCGTCTGTCGTAAACATGACATTCTGCTCATCGCCGATGAGGTAGTGACCGCCTTCGGCCGTCTGGGGCATTTCTTTGCATCGGAAGCCGTGTTCGGCGTGCAGCCCGATATCATCAACTGCGCCAAGGGATTGTCGTCGGGCTATGCACCGCTCGGGGCGACGCTGATTTCCGATGACATGTACGAGGTGCTGTCCAGGCCCCAGGGCCCGGGCGGCGTACTGAGCACCGGCTTTACCTATTCCGGCCATCCGGTGAGCTGCGCGGCAGCGCTCAAGAACATCGAGATCATGGAGCGCGAACGCATCTGCGACAACGTGCTTGAGGTCGGGCCGTATCTGGAAGAGCGGCTGGCCACGCTTTCAAGGCACGCAACCGTCGGTGATGTGCGCGGCAGCCACTTCATGATGTGTCTTGAAAACGTGGCCGACAAGACGACGCGGGCACTGCTGCCGGTCGAGGCGCGCGTAGGAGACCGTGTGGCGGATGAGGCGCAGGCGAGGGGGCTGATCATTCGCCCGGTCGGCCATCTCAATATCATCTCGCCGCCTCTGATCTGGACACGCGAGGTCGTCGATCAGGTGGTGGATATTCTGGATCAGGCCCTGTCGGCTACGACTGACGGGCTCCGGGCGGACGGGTATCTATGACCTGTCGCCTGTACCGATGACCGACAAGTAGCACAGCAGCAAGGGCGGTCCGCCGCCCTACAGCCCCGACGATCCAACAATGACAACACAGTAAGAGGGCGAAACGATGGATACCTTTGGACCTGCCAGTCTTATTCCCACACTGGTCGTGCTGGTCATGGCCATTTTTACCCGACGAACCATTGAATCCCTGATGACAGGAGCTCTGGTCGGCATGTTGATGCTCGACCCGTTCAGCATCGTCACCCAGGCATCGGATACGGTGCTGACGGTACTGGGCAACGACACCGTAACCTGGATCATTCTCGTGTGCGGCCTGTTCGGCAGTCTGATCGCCCTGCTGGTGCGCACCGGCGGCGTACTGACCTTTGGTGATCTTGTCACCCGACGTATTCACGGCCGTCGCCAGGGGCTGCTGGCCACCTGGTTTCTGGGGCTGATCATCTTTGTCGATGATTACCTCAATGCGCTGGCCATCAGTGCGTCGATGAAAAAGATCACTGACCGGTTCAACGTGTCTCGAGAAATGCTGGCCTATATCGTTGATTCGACCGCCGCGCCCGTGTGCATTCTGGTGCCGTTTTCGACCTGGGCGGTATTTTTCTCGGGCCTTCTGGAAGACAACCAGATCACTACCAACGGCATGTCGCTCTATATCGAGGCGATCCCCTACATGTTCTATGCCTGGGTGGCGGCCATCGTGGTGCCTTTGGTGGCGATGGGATGGATTCCGGCCATCGGGCCGATGAAAAAGGCCGAAGCGCGTGCGGCCGCCGGCCAGCCCATCCCCGATGGCGCCGAGGAAAGCGCACTCGAAATCGCCGATGATGACGAGCGCCGGCCCCACCTGATCAATTTTCTGCTGCCGATCGCCAGCCTGATCTTTTTTACCTGGTATTTCGATATCGATATTCTGCGCGGCGTCATTGCGGCCCTCGCGGTCATGCTGGTGCTGATTCTTTCTCAGCGCCTGATGGGGTTCAACGATACCTTTGACACCATGCTCGACGGGTTCAAGTCGATGATCCTGCCGCTCGGCACCCTGGTCGCCGGCTTCGTCCTGAAAGAGGTCAACGATGACCTCGGCCTGACCCAGTTCGTCGTGACAACGCTCGAGCCGCTGATGACCGCCCAGATGCTGCCTGCCATCGGGTTCGTGACCATGGCCTTTCTGGCCTTCGCCACCGGTTCCTTCTGGGGGCTGTTTGCCGTCGCGCTACCCATCATTCTGCCCCTGGCCATCAGCGTGGATGCCAGCATGCCACTGGTTGTCGGCGCGCTCATTTCAGCCAGTGCCTTTGGCAGCCACGCCTGTTTTTACGGCGACTCGACCGTGCTGTCTGCCCAGGGCAGTGGCTGCACCCCCATGGCCCACGCGCTGACGCAGTTGCCCTACGCCCTGCTCGCCGCAGGCGTGGCGACGGTGGCGTTCGTGATTGCCGGTTACCTTTGAGGACATGCCATGTCGACCCTTATGCCCCATGACGCCAATAACATGAATCACACCCACGATAATCACGCTGATCGTGTCCCGGGGGCGCTGGGATTTCGGATGCCCGGCGAATTCGAGCCCCACGAGGCCTGCTGGATGCTGTGGCCCGAGCGCCCCGATAACTGGCGGCTGGGCGCCAAGCCTGCACAGGAGGCGTTCGTGGCGGTGGCCACGGCCATTGCCGAGAGTGAAACCGTGTATATGGGGGTCAGCGACAGTCAGTATGAAAATGCCCGCCATCAGTTGCCGGCGCATATCCGCGTCGTGGAACTGTCCAGCAATGATGCCTGGATGCGTGACGTCGGCCCGACCTTTCTGACGCATCCATCGGGCCGGTCCGCCCTCATCGACTGGACCTTCAACGCCTGGGGCGGCCTGAGTGACGGGCTTTACTTTCCCTGGGACAAGGATTGCCGCATCCGGCTCAAGATCGCCGAGATGCTGGGTGTGGAGCGCTTTGCCACCGACCTGGTGCTTGAAGGCGGTGCCATTCACGTTGACGGCGAGGGCACGTTGATCACCACCGAGGAGTGCCTGCTCCATCCCAGCCGCAACCCGGGCATCAGCCGGGCCGAGATCGAACGAACGCTGGCCGAACTGCTGGGTATTTCACGCGTGATCTGGCTGCCGAGGGGCTGCTATCAGGATGAAACCAACGGCCATGTCGACAACCTGTGCTGTTTCATCGCGCCGGGTGAGGTGGTGCTGAACTGGACCGAGGACGCGAGTGATCCACAGTACGCCATTTCACACGAGGCGCTTCGCGTGCTCGACGCCGCGGAGGATGCAAGGGGGCGGCGGCTCACCGTCCATAAGCTCATCGCCCCCGGCCCGCTTTACATCGATGAGGCCGAGGCCAATGGGGTGGACCGCCTGCGGCATTCGCGCCCGCGTCTGGCCGGGGATCGCATGGCGGGCTCCTACGTGAATTTCTACATGGCCAATGACGCGATCATCATGCCGTTGCTGGACCCGGCCCGGGACGATCAGGCGCGGGATGCACTCGCCGCGCTGTTTCCGACGCGTCGGATCGTGGGCGTGCCGGCCCGTGAAATCCTGCTGGGCGGCGGCAATATTCACTGCATCACACAGCAGCAGCCCCGGGCCGGTGTCCGGTGGTGATGACTCTGGCGGTCACGAATTGACCCGGAACATCGCATGTCATCCCTGGTTGTTTCTACGCTTTAAACACGGCCAACAAGGAGAAGTGGACCATGAAGATTGCCATTCCAGCGGAGATCAAGAATCACGAGTACCGGGTGTCGATGACGCCGGCCGGCGTGCGTGAGCTGACCGAGCGGGGCCATACCGTGGCTGTCGAACGCGGTGCCGGTGTCGGCAGCGGCTACCCTGATGATGCCTACGAACAGGCCGGGGCGCGCATCGAGTCGGACGTCGATGCGCTGTGGGCCGGGGCGGAGCTGATCATCAAGGTCAAGGAGCCGCAGCCGGTCGAGGTGGCGCGGCTTGAGGCACATCAGACACTCTTTGCCTACCTGCATCTGGCCGCCGATGAAGCGCTGACGCGCTCGCTGTTGAAGACGGGTGCCACCTGCATCGCTTATGAAACCATCACCGATGACCACGGCGGTCTGCCCCTGCTGGCCCCCATGAGCGGCGTGGCCGGCCGCATGGCGGTTCAGGCCGGCGCGCATTGCCTGGAAAAGGCCCAGGGCGGTGCCGGTATCCTGATGTCGGGCGTGCCCGGCGTCGCCCCGGCTCGGGTCACGGTGATCGGTGGCGGGGTCGTGGGTGAAAACGCGGCGCGCATGGCTCTGGGGCTCGGGGCCGATGTCACGGTGCTGGACCGTTCGCTGGCACGCCTTGAAGTGCTGGATCAGCGCTATCAGGGCCGGTTGCGTACGGTCTACTCCACTCGGGATGCCATCGAGGCGGCCGCGCGTGACTCCGATCTGATCGTTGGCGCCGTTCTGGTGCCGGGCGCCAGTGCCCCTCGGCTGATCACCCGGGAGATGCTGTCGATGATGAAGCCGGGCAGCGTGCTGGTGGATGTCGCGATCGATCAGGGGGGATGTTTCGAGACCAGTCGGGCTACCACGCATGCCGATCCTGCCTACATCGTGGACGATATCGTGCACTACTGTGTGGCCAACATGCCCGGAGCCGTGGCGCGTACCTCCACTCAGGCCTTGAGCAATGCCACGCTTCCCTGGATCGTGCGTCTGGCCGAGCACGGCTGGCAGGAAGCGCTCGCCGAGGATGAACATTTCCGTCGCGGCCTGAACCTGACCGGTGGCGCGCTGGCGCACCCGGCCGTGGCCGAAGCCTTCGGAGAGTCCTGCGCATCGGTAGAAGCCCTCTTCGAGCGCGGTTGAGCCCAGGGCTGACACGGCATATCCGTGTTTTTCTGATCGCTGCCCACGCCTGGCGTGGGCAGTTTTGCATGTCTGTCTTTCAAGGAAGAGTGAGGTAGGCGGCGGTCTGTGGTGACTCGGGTTTTCAGCCACGTAAAAGGCCAGCGGCACCTGTTTTCAGATGCCGCTGGCCTCGGTCGATCGATTCAGCCCCTTAGTACATCAGGGAATCAATCCATCCTGACGGGTACTCCAGGTTCAGCAACGACTGCATGGTCAGCAGGAAGGTGCCGATGCCCAGCGCAACCAGCAGGGAGGTGCCCCAGTTCGCCCTGGCAACGATGCGGATGAACAGCAGTGCCATCAGGCAGGCGCAGGCTACAAAGCCGAACAACGATGCCAGGGCGACGAAGGCAAGCAGACCTGCAAGCCACGCCATGGACTGGCCGATCGGTTGATGTTCCCAGCGCACGTTGCCTCTCAGGGCCTGTACGCCGGCGAGAAGCGCCCCGATGGCCATGATCCCGATGGCCAGCATCGGGAAGATACCGCCGATGGTGGACATGCCACTGACGTCGTACCAGGCACCGGCCGCGAGCGCAAGCAGGCCAACGATCAGCGTCAGGTCGATCCGGCCGAACGTGGGCTCGGCGTCATTGAGCGGTGCGCTTTCTGCATCGAGGGCTGCTGACGATTCGGCATCGAGGGCTGCTGGCGATGTCTTGTGTTTCTTCTGATAGACACGCTTGATCAGCGGGATGGCAAACGCCAGCACGATCAGTGACAGAATGACAATGACGCCGGGCCGCATGAAGGCGGACATGCCATGGAACTGAACGCTCTGATAGAAGTAGGTCTCGGCGCCAGGGGCCAGCACGAAGCCGATCAGAAACGCCGGACGTGACCACCCTGCCTGCTTGAAGAGCAGACCGATGGCGCCGATGGCGATCAGGGTATACCAGTCGCCGAGCGACCGCGTGGCCTGGAAGGCGGCAAACAGGATCAGTGTGGTAATGATGGGCGCGAGAAACACGAAGGGCACACGTGTGACCTGTGCTACCGGGCGGGCAAGCATCAGACACAGCCCGGCCCCCAGAATATTGGCCAGCGCGAGTGACCAGATAATCGTATAGGTGAGATCAAGGTTGGTGGTGACCATGGTCACACCAGGCTCAAGGCCCAGCAACAGCAGTCCACCCAGGAAGATGGCCGCAGTCCCC
The DNA here is from genome assembly GCF_026240105.1 of Larsenimonas rhizosphaerae. Lineage (NCBI taxonomy): Bacteria > Pseudomonadati > Pseudomonadota > Gammaproteobacteria > Oceanospirillales > Halomonadaceae > Larsenimonas > Larsenimonas rhizosphaerae. The sequence goes on along the minus strand of NZ_JAPIVE010000004.1, from coordinate 308,325 downwards.
GACCCGGGTACACCGAACAGCAGTGTCGGCACCATGGCGCCGCAGGCACAGGCGTTGTTGGCAGACTCAGGCGCGATGACACCCCGGATGTCGCCCTTGCCGAAGTTCTTCTCACCCTTCGCCGTTTTGGCGGCAATGGCGTAGGTAATCCAGTCCACGACCGAGCCGGCAAGCCCTGGAATGGTACCGATGATGCTTCCGATACAGGCACACTTTGCCACCAGGCCGCGGTTATCCCTGACATCGCGCAGGCCCTGTCGCCAGCCGTGACCGAGCGAGGTGGTTTCCTGGGCGATGCTGCCCCGACGAATCAACAGGTCCACGACTTCCGGAAGGGCAAAGATGGCCAGACCGACCACGATCAGGGGCACACCATCGAAAAGGTACTCCACCCCGAGGTTCAGACGGAACTCACCGGTGGCCGGTGCGGTACCGATGGCGCCGACCAAAAGGCCAAGGCCGCAGGCGGCCAGGCCCTTGTACAGGTTATCGCTGGACAGTACGGCCACCATTGCCAGCCCGAGCAGGGTAAGCACGAAAAGCTCCGCCGAGGAGAATGTGAGCACCAGGGGCCTGGCGATAAGAATAAAGCCCGTCAGTACGATGGCACCGATGACGCCACCGCACAGCGATGACAGAAAGGCACTGGAGAGAGCCCGGGCAGCCTCACCCTTCTTGGCGAGGGGAAACCCGTCCATCACGGTCGCCTGCGACGCGCTGGAGCCGGGAATGCCCATGAGTACCGACGTGAAGGTATCGCCTGTCGGAATGACGGCGACCATACCCATCAGCATGCCCAGGGCCAGCCCCGGTTCCATGCCATACAGAAAGGGGAGCAGCAGGGCCATACCGGCAATGCCACCCAGCCCTGGAATGATTCCTACAAGCAGGCCGATCGATACCCCAAGTCCCATGTACATGAGATGCGAGACGCTCAACACCTCACTCAGGCTCGTGACTAAGGCACTTATCATTGTCTGTTACCTCTTTTCTTGTTGAGGGGCGTCCGGTCCATTACTTCGTCAGGACCCGGACGCCGTACCGGTCCTTGAGCCAGTCGATGACCCATTGCCGGTTTGCATCGCTGAGTTCCATTGCGGCAGCCAGTTGCTTCGCGGCGACTTCACCCACGACCGGCTTGTATGGCCCGATCTGCTTGCGTGCGGCGGCAAGAAAATCGTCGTTGCTCATCAGCGTGCGGGCCCCCTGGCGATAGCGCGCAATCAGGTCGGGATTGACGCCTTTCGGGATCAGCAGCAGTTTCTGCAGCGCGTACCCGCTGGCGAAGAACTTGTGAAAGACCTGATAGGCCACATCGTCACGGCTGGTGCCTTCGCGGGCGAGGTAGAGTTCGCTGAACGTGGGAAGGTCCGGGAAGGCCGGGTCGCGCACGATATGGCCATCCTCATCCATGACACCCAGCGAGAAGAGCGGAACAGCCTTGCCGTCGTTGACCAACGGGGTAACGTTACTGAAGTAGGCCGATGTGGTCTGGAAATCGACGCCTGCCTCGCCTCGTTCGAATGCCAGGCGACCCTCACCACGGCTGCGCATCCCGAAGACCGGCTCGACGGCAAGTCCCAGCATGTCAAAGGCCAGCATGACGGGCATTTCAAGCCCTGTCGGGGTTTGCATCGCAAACTTGGTGGGGTTGTTTCGAAGGGCTTCCAGGATCTCGTCGGTCGTTTTGCCGAACTTCGGCTGCGTATAGACGACGCCGCCGGTCGGGGCTGCGACGATCGGCGTCCAGCTGTCGTAGTCGAACCGAACACGAGGGTCCTTCAGCATGGCCGGGTATTGCGTCGAGGCCGAGGTCACCAGCATCTGCTCGCCATTGTCCTTGGCTCGGGAGTAGAACAGGCTGGCGCCGGTCAGCGATCCGCCACCGGGCACGTTATTGATGACGATGGCGGGCGTGCCCGGCAGCGACTGAGCCATCCAGTGCGACATGAAGCGTGCCCAGACGTCCGTTCCGCCACCAACGCCGAACGGTACGGTCCAGGTCAGCGTGTCCGGGATGGCCGGTTCGTCACTGGCCGTGGTGTCGGCACTGGCGGCGAACGGGCATAGCGCGAGCACGAAGGCCAGCGCACATCGGCGATAAAACCGCAGTGAAGGTGTGACTGTGAAGTGCATGTTTTCCCCTTCTTCTGGTTTTTATTGAAAGGATGAAAATCGTGTAAGCAGGCTGGCGTGCGAGATTTTCAGGTGAATTTACCCAGCGACTGTCGTTTCAGTCTCGTCCGGAACAAAAACGGTGCCGCTGAAGAGGCGGCGTGCGGTCCGCACCAGCGAACAGCTCGGCCACTGTTCTCCCTCGGTCCAATGGCTGATCACCGACAGGGCGCCACTTGGGTGTTCGAAGTCCATGAGTCCGTTGTCCTTCGGTGCTGCCGAAAGGCCCTTGGTAATGCCGGTGGCATCGGCGCAGGCAATCGCAAGGCCTACAGCACCGGTAATCGCGAGCGCCCGATGGCATCGGCTTGGCATGAAATAACGAACCTGGAGCGTACCTTCACGCGGTGCACTGATCAGCACGGGTTTGGGAATCACCTTGTTCGAGACGTCACCCAGGCCCATGGCATGGCCCGCCTTCAGTCGGAGGGACTCGAGCGTCTTCAGCAGTTCACGGTCAGCATCGAGTTCTTCCGGTGTTTCATCCCCGCGCTTGCCGAGGTCAGCGGCGCGAATCAGTACCATGGGCATCGCGGCATCAACACACGTCACTTCGATACCATCAATGATGTCCCGCGCCTGTCCTGTCGGGTACAGCGCGCCGGTCTTGGCACCGACCACATTGCGAAACGACAGCAACACCGGTGCAGCCGAGCCCGGTACGCCATCGATCCGGGTGTCGCCTGCGTAGGTGACCTGACCGTTCGGGGTTTGAATGTCGGCATCGATGATGCTTTGAGTATTCACATTGCGAATGGTGACGCGGGTTGTGTCACCCGAGGCCGTTACCAGCCCCTGCTCGATCGCAAAGGGACCTACCGCACTGAGCATATTGCCGCAATTGGGGGATGTATCGACGCGGCGCTGCTCGACCATCACCTGAACGAACAGATAATCCACATCGATGCCTGGCTCGGAGGAGGGCGAGACGATCGCGACCTTGCTGGTCTGCGGATAACCGCCCCCGATACCATCTACCTCGAGCTCGTTGCCTGACCCCATGAGCGCCAGCAACATCTCGTCGCGGAGGTGCTCATCCTCGGGCAGATCGCTGCCGAGAAACAGAGGGCCTTTTGATGTGCCGCCGCGCATCAGCACGCAGGGAATGCTTTTCATCCGTTGCTCCTTTCATCGTGGCCACTTGACCTGGCCCTGGTGGAAGGCAAACTGACATGCATGGAATGTCTTATCTAATGCAACTATATAGTTAATTGATGCGTTTCATGCATATATGCGGCGATATAACGTAACTAATTGAAAGTAATAGATAAATTAAATAATGCGTGAGGGGGTAATTAATGCACCGTTCAGCCGGGTTCGACCAATGAACTATGAGCTACAGCAGATCAAGGCCTTCCTGAAGGTAGTAGAGCTGGAAAGCTTTCAGGGCGCGGCAGAGGCGCTGAATCTTTCCCAGCCGGCGCTGAGCCGACGCATCAAGAAACTCGAGTCGATACTGGGCACCGCCTTGCTGTCACGCACGACACGCAGCGTGTCCCTGACCACGGTAGGGCGTGACTTCTTTCCTCAGGCAAAACGGCTGGTTGATGAGTTCGATCATGCCCTGTTCAACATACGTGCGCTGGCCGAAAACCGGATCGGCCAGATTACGCTGGCCTGCATCCCCACGGCCGCATTCTATTTCCTGCCGGCCGTCATTCGCGAATACAACGCCCGTTATCCCAACATCCGCATCCGCCTGCTTGACCTCAGTGCCAACGATGGGCTCGAGGCCGTGCTCAGCGGTGAAGCGGAGTTCGGTATCAACATGCTGAGCGGACACCACCCGGACATTCTCTTTACGCCCCTGGTGGTGGAGCCCTTCGTGCTTGTCTGTCGCCGCGACCATCCGCTGGCGAACAAGGATCAGGTCACCTGGACCGAGCTGATTCAGCACAAGCTGATCGGGGTCGGCAAGATGAGTGGTAATCGTATGCTGCTGGACCATGAGCTGTCGGAGCTGGCCAATCGGCCGACCTGGTTTTACGAAGTCCAGCACCTGTCGACGTCGCTAGGCATGGTTGAGGTCGGTCTGGGCGTTGCTGCGGTGCCCAGGCTTTCGATGCCCGACGATGAGCACCCGGTACTGGTTCAGCGTCCGCTGGTTGAACCGCTGGTCAAGCGGACCCTGGGCATGGTGCGCCGTCGAGATAGCGCCCTGTCACCCGCGGCGGAGCGCTTTGTCGAAACCCTGCTACGGCACTGGGACAAGGGCAGCGACGATGACACGACCGCCCAGGTCTCCACGATGGACTGAGACGTCTGCTCCGGTTGCCTGCCTGTTTCTCCCTGCCCGGGTCGGGCGGGCCGCCCGGCGCGCCGGTGAATCACGGTGGGTGTCATCCTGCTCCTGATTGAACGCAGCAAGCACGGGAGGCCGTGAAGGAGGCATGCCATCGGGATAGCCAGGTTGCGACTAAAGATGGTTTTACTTTACTTGAAAATTCATGTGATATGGGTTGTATTGGATGCATGGACAGCGTTAGCACCCACGACAGTTCGTTCGTCATCGTCGTTGAGTATCGCATCGCTGTTGTTGGCTCCCGGGTGCGTGGTCCGTGTTGTTCGAGTGCCTATGGAAGCCCGTTTTTTTATCCAAATACTTGAAATTTCATGTGATAGGTAAAGTAAACGCTTATGGCCGCACTCGTACACTCTCTGGATCTCGGCACCGGCCCCCTGCGGGTTGTGGTCAAGGACAGCATCGATATCGCCGGCTACCCCACTCGCGCCGGGTGCCAGGCGCTGGCCGATGCCCCGGCGGCGACGCAGCATGCGGCGATCGTTGAGCGCACTCTGGCCGCGGGGTATCGCATCGTCGGCAAGGCCAACCTCCATGAACTGGCGTTCGGCATGAGTGGGCTCAATGCCTGGACCGGAACGCCCGACAATCCGAATTTTCCGGCCCTGATTCCGGGGGGCTCATCCAGTGGCTCGGCCGCGGCAGTGGCCGCGGGGCTGGCGGACATCGGCATCGGTACCGATACCGGCGGCTCGATTCGTGTCCCCGCAGCGTGCTGCGGCGTTTACGGACTCAAGCCGACCTTTGGCCGTCTCAGCCGTCGGGGTGCCATGCCCGCGTACAGCAGCCTCGACTGTGTAGGGCCGCTGAGCGCCGACCTCGAGACGCTGATTGCCTTCATGGCAGCGGTCGACCCCACGTTCCGTGTCACGGCTGACGACACGCCGCCCAGCCTGGGCGCGCTGGAGGTCCACGCCGACCCGGCGATCAGCGGGGCGGTCGCCGCCTGTCTGGAAGGCGCCGGGCTGGACAGTTCGACGCGCGCTCTGCCGCAGATGGATGAGGCCTACGCAGCGGGCATGGCACTGATCAATCGCGAGACCTATATCGCCTGCCGGGCCTGGCTCAACAGCGGGCGCCTGGGAGCTGATGTCGAGCGCCGCCTGCGTGCAGCGGCCCAGACCAGCGACGCCGAGATACGTGAGGCCGAGGCAGTACGTCGTGTCTTCGTCGCCAGCGTCGATCGGCTGCTCGAGGAGCACGCGGTGCTGGCGCTGCCGACACTGCCGCACTTTCCGATGACTCGCGCCGCTGCTGAAGAAGGGCAGCAGGACCTGACGGTTTCCTCCCTGGTGCGACCTTTCAACCTGTCGGGGCATCCCGCCCTGAGCCTGCCGCTGGCGACGGATCATGGCCGCCCTGTGAGCCTGCAGCTTGTCGGCCGACGCGGCGACGACGCCGGTGTCTGCCAGGCCGCGCGCTACCTGCTCGCGCGCTCGGCAGCAACCCCCTCAATCAAAGGAGATGCGTATGTATAGCCTGGTCGATAAAGCCCAATGGGGCGGCGAGGTGCGTTTCGATGCGCTGCTCGACGATATCCGTGGTCGACGCGAGGAGTTTGAAGCGCAACGCCATATCTCGGCGGACATCATCGATGCGTTCAAGGACATCGGGGTCTACCGGGCCCTGGTGCCCAAATGCTACGGCGGTGACGAAAAATCCCCGGCCGAGTTTCTGAAGATGGTTGAGGCGATCTCGGCGGCCGACGGTTCTGCCGGCTGGGTGGCGAGTTTCGGCATGAATCCCTTCTACCTGGCCGCACTGCCCAGGGACACCATCACCCGGATCTGGAAGGACTCCCCGGACGTTGTGTTCGCCGGTGGCATCTTTCCGCCACATCCCGCCGAGAAGGTCGATAACGGCTACCGCATCAAGGGACGCTGGAAATTTGCCAGTGGCTGCATGGGCGCGACCCTGTGCGGTGTCGGCATCCAGCCCGACGAGCCTGGCGCTGCGCCACGCATGGCCGTGCTGCCGCCCGATCAGGTGCGAGTCGATCCCACCTGGGACATGGTCGGCATGGCCGCCACCGGCAGCCACGATCTGGTTGTGGACGATGCCTACGTCTCCGAGGAATGGACCTTCGTACGCGGTGCCAGCGCGACCATCGACGCGCCCTTTGTTCGTTACCCGTCACTGGCCTTTGCCGCTCAGGTGCTGGCCGTGACCACGCTGGGCCTGGCACGTGAAGCGCTCGATGTGATGCGGGCCATGGCCGGGGGCCGCAAATCGGTCACCGGTGCGCCGAACCTGGGGGAGCGCGAATACGCTCAGATCGGCCTTGCAAAGGCCGAGGCCCAGGTGCGCGCCGCCCGCGCCTTCTTCTACGAGAGCACCGAGGCGGCCTGGAGCGCTGTCGAGGCCGGCGGTGAGCCTAGCCGCGATCAGATCAACCTGTTGCGCCTGTCCACGACCCATCTGACGCGGGAATGTGCCGAGGCAATCCGCTGTGTGTATCAGCTCAGTGGCATGAGTGGTGCCGAAAACGGGCATCCGCTGTCGCGCATTCTGCGTGATTCGATGCTCTGCACCCAGCATGCCTTCATGGGCGAGATCACCTTCAAGAACGCCGGCGCCATCTTCTTCGACCACGACCCGCTACCGGGCTACCTGTGAGTCGGGCCATCCACTCACTCACCGGATCATTCATTCGCTAACGGAGAATCACGACATGAAACATCGCGTACTGTTTTGCTGTGGCATCAACCAGAATTTCATGGACGCCACCGCCGAGGAGGCCAAGGAGGTCTGGGAAGCCACCCGGGCCATGCTGCAGGGCATCGATGGCCTGCCCGGCCTCACCATTCTGGGCATCATGGACGATGACCGCATTCAGGTCGGCCCCTCTCTTGCCGCGCCCTGGACCTTCTACATCATGGCCGACGTCGAGACCTACGAAGCCATCGTCGACGCCTGCAACTTCTTCCGTTCCACGCCCGTGGGCGACGGTACCTACAAGCTCTGGAAATACTGCCGTGTCGAGGCGCGCATCGGTCGCGAGCTCGTCGTCCCCGAGTAACGGATTTTGTTTCCGACGTTTCCTGAAAAACGTTTCTCGACAGACGTGTCGGCAAAGACCTGAAAACTGCTAGCGCGAGGCCATTATGACTATCGACAACAGGATTGAACTCGTTCCTGAACCGGATGAACTGGTGTTCAAGGACCATATCCGCACCCCCATGTATGACGATGCGGCGCTGTTCGACGCCGAGATGGACCGCATCTTCAAAAAGACCTGGGTATGGGTCGCTCATGAGAGCGAAATTCCCGACAAGGGGTCGTTCAAGCTGTCCCAGGTGGGACGTGACCCGGTGATCGTGGTGCGTGACAGGAAAGGCAGGATCCACGTCATGATCAACCGTTGCCGCCACCGGGCAGCCACGGTGTGCGAGGTGAAACAGGGCAAGACCGCCTCGTTCCAGTGTCCCTACCACGGCTGGGGCTACGGTCTGGACGGCTCGCTGCGCGCGCTGCCCTATCCCGAGCAGTACGGCGATGACTTCGACAAGGCACAGCATGGTCTGCTCAAGCTGCGCACCGAATCCTACGCCGGAATGGTCTTTGCCACCTTCAACGAAGAGGTCGAGCCGCTGGTCGAGTTCCTCGGACCGGTAACGAAGTGGATCGATCTGTTCATGAAGCAGGGCGCCGGGTACCCGGTCAAGGCGATCGGCGAGCATCAGTTCAGTGTGCCGATGAACTGGAAGATCCAGCTCGAAAACACCACTGACGCCTATCACTTCCCGGTGGTGCACAAGTCATTCCTTCAGTCGCTGGACGATGAGACCGAGGAGGTCTTCTCGTTCCTCGAGCAGGGCAAGGGCTACGTCGAGGATCTCGGCAACGGTCACTCGGTCATGGTGATGATCCCCGAACTGGTGGATCTGGAAGACAACCTCGATGCACCGATCCCCGAACGCTTCCAGACACTGGCTCAGGAACTGCGTGACGAGGGGCATGATGATCAGCAGGTGCGACGCATTGTACGCGCCGTGGGGGGCGCCGGCTTCAACCTCAACCTGTTCCCCAACGTGTCGCTATCGCTGGCCTTTTTCCGCGTGCTGACGCCGGTGAACGTCGGTTGCACCGACGTTCGGCATATCGCCATCGGCATGGACGGTGGCCCTGATGCCGCCAACCGTGCGCGGCTGCGGCTGCACGAGCACTTCCAGGGCCCGATGGGCTTCGGCTCGCCTGATGATGCCGAGGTATGGGAGCGCATTCAGCGTGGTGTTCAGGGGGGCGCCGAGCTGCCCATTCTGATCAACCGTGGCCTTGAGGACGAGCAGCCCGGCGAGGCGGGACCGCGCGGACATATCAGTGCCGAGACCGGCATGCGTGCGGCGTACGACATGTGGAAAAGGATGATGCAGTCATGACCGATACCCGAAACGATTCCCTGCTGTGGAGCGCCCAGGCCTTTATCTGGGCCGAAGCGGACATGCTTGATCGCCGCGACTACGAGGCGTGGCTCGCCCTGTGGCGCGACGATGGCTTCTACACCCTGCCGATCGGCGACACCCAGGACTTCGATAACGCACTCAATCTGTGCCACGACGACGCCCACATGCGGCGCGAGCGCATCAAGCGCTTCCAGCAGGGATTCTCGATTTCCTCGGCGCCGCCGGCGCGGACCATACGCACGCTGTCGCGCTTCGTGATCGAGGCAACCGAGGGCGATGACGTCAGGATTCGCTGTGCGGAGCATCTGATCGAGGACAAGTTCGGTCGCCAGCGCATCTGGGCCGCGGACCTGACCTACACCCTCACTGTCACCCCGGACGGCTTCAAGATCCGTCACAAGGTGGCGCGCCTGCTCAACTCCGACGGGATGCTGAACTCGTTCAGCTATTTATTCTGATGACACTACCTGCTCCCGACAAGATTCATACCGCAGTGGTCACCGGCGGAGCGCGTGGCTTCGGCGCCGAGGCGGTGCGCGCCCTGCACCGTGCCGGCTTCCGGGTGGTGATCTCCGACATCGACCCCGAGCCGGCCGCGGCGCTGGCCAGCGAGCTGGACCTCTCCGGCGAGACCGCGATGACCGCGACCCTCGATGTAAACCGGCCCGAGGACTTCCAGGCCGTGCTCGACAAGTGCATCGAACGCTGGGGCTCGGTGGAGGTGCTGGTCAACAACGCCGCGCGTACGGCGGTGCAGGGGGTGCTGGAGATCGACCCCGCGGATTTCAACGCCGTGCTCGCGACCAACGCCGGCGGTACCTTCGCCGGCAGTCAGATCTTCGGGCGCCACTTCAAGGCTCAGGGCTACGGGCGCATCGTCAATCTGGCCTCGCTGGCGGGGCAGAACGGCGGCACCGCGACCGGCGCCCACTACGCCGCATCCAAGGGCGCCATCCTGACCCTGACCAAGATCTTCGCCCGTGACCTGGCACCCTTCGGCGTCACATGCAACGCCATCGCTCCCGGCCCGATGGACACCCCCATGGTGCGTTCGGTGCTGGGCAACAACCTTGAGCAGGCCCTTGCCAATATCCCGGTGGGCCAGCTCGGGGATCCCCACTTCGTTGCCGAACTGGTGGTACTGCTGGCAGGCCCCAACGCGGCCTTCGTCAACGGCGCCTGCTGGGACGTCAACGGTGGAATCTACATGAGGTGATGCCAATGGAGACCCCCAAAACGCGCCTGACGCTGACCATCGACGAGCGCATCGACGAGCCGGGCAACATCGCCAGGCTGCGGCTTCGCGCACCCGATGGCGCACCGCTGCCGCCATTCACTGCCGGTGCTCACCTGGACATACACATCCATGACGCCGAGGTCGATCTGTGGCGACAGTACTCGCTGTGCTCGGATCCGGCCGAGACGGGGTTCTACGAGATCGGCGTGCTGCGTGATCCCAACAGTCGTGGTGGTTCGGAAACCCTGCACCGGATCGTACGCACCGGCGGCACGCTTGAGGTCGAGGGACCGAGGAATCACTTTCCCCTGAATGAAGCGGCCCCTCAGAGCCTGTTGTTCGGAGGCGGCATCGGCGTGACACCGATGATAGCGATGGCCCGGCGGCTTCGTACGCTGGGACAGGACTTCACGCTGCACTACTGCACACGGTCGCAGGACGCCACCGCCTTCCGCGATGCGGTAGCGGATGCCGGACTCGCGGATGCCGTGGTCTACCACCACGACGATGACCCGGCGACCCGGCTTGATCTGGACGCCGTGCTGGCCGAGGCATGCGCCGGGGCCAACATCTATGTCTGTGGTCCGCAGGGGTTCATGGACTGGGTGATCGGCCGTGCGGGCGCCTGCGGCATCGATGATGACCGCATTCACAAGGAGTTCTTTTCCGCCGACGTCGATGTCTCGGGCGAGGCCTTCGAGGTGGTGGCCGAACGCTCCGGGCTCACGGTCAGCGTGGGCGCTGAAGATACCATCGCCAGGGCGCTGGCGCGTGCCGGAATCGCGGTCGAGGTGAAATGCGAGGAGGGCGTGTGCGGCACCTGCGTGACCGATGTCCTCGACGGCGAGATCGATCATCGCGATCACTTCCTCACCGACGAGGAGCGCGAGGATGGTGACCAGATGTGTGTCTGCTGTTCGCGGGCCAAAGGCAATCGGCTCGTGCTCGATATCTGAACCCACAAAGGAATACAACAATGCCAACCGTTCACGTTTACATGATTGAGGGGCGAACCCCGGCCCAGAAGGAATCCATGATTCGTCAGGTGACCGATGCCGTTGCGAACTCCCTCGATGCGCCACCGGCCAACGTCCGCGTGATCATCAGCGATATTCCCAAGGGCGACTATGGCATCGGTGGCGAGACCGCCGAGCGCCTGGGCCGCTGAACCGCGTCTGACTACCTCAACGGAGGGTCGATCATGAGCTTCGATACGAGAGATTTCCGCAGCGCGCTGGGCAAGTTTGCCACCGGCGTGACAGTGATTACCGCGCGCGATGGCGACGACGACCATGGCGTTACCGCCAGCAGCTTCAACTCGGTGTCAATGGATCCCCCGCTGATCCTCTGGAGCATCGACAAGGGTGCCTACAGTCTGGATGCCTACCGCCACGCCGAGCACTTTGTGGTCAATGTGCTGGGCAACGAGCAGGTCGACATCTCCAACCGCTTCGCCCGGCGGGGCGAGGACAAGTTTGCCGGCATTGCCATCGACAAGGGGCTGGGGGATGTTGCCCGAGTCACCGGGGCTGCTGCCCATTTCGAATGCCGCACCTGGGCCGTCTACGAGGGCGGTGATCATCTGATCATCGTTGGCGAAGTGTTGCGTTATGCCTACCGCAATGAGGGCAGCGCCCTGGTCTTCCACAACGGCCGCTACGCCGTTCCCGAGCCGCACCCGCTGATGCTCGATGTCGGTGAGACGCCGGCGATGGATGGCCGTCTGGGCCGGCACCTGCTTTACCTGATGCGTCAGGCACTGGCCGCCTATCGTGGCGATTTCTACCCGCGGCTCGCAAGCCTTGGTGTCAATGACAACGAGTGGCGGGTGCTGACCCTGCTCGCCGACAGCGGGCCGCTGGCCGCCGACGTGCTGGCGCGACGCGTGACGCAACCGCTCGTGGAGCTAGAGGATACCCTTGCCGCGTTGAGTGAGCGCGGTCTGCTGAGCATGGATGCCGCCCGGGGCGTGTGTCTTACCGATGCCGGGCAGTCGCTGGCGCTGCGTCTTCTGACCATGGCCGACGACTATGAACGTCGTCTGTTTGAAAGTCTGGCGGAAAACGAAGCCGACGCGCTCAAGTCGGGGCTTGGACGCGTGATCGAGCGTCTCGGCGCCCCTTCGTGACCCCTCCGTACGAGAGGTCACTGTGCAAGCAAGCCAATCAAGTCAAGGAGACCGACCATGTCGGACGTAACGAATGATGAAGTGAAGGCGCTGGTAGCACGTATCGAGATACTGGAGGCCGAGGCCGACATCCGCCGTTTGCAGGCGCGCTACATGTTCCTCTGTGATACCCCGATCCCCGAGTATGGGGTGACCAGTGATGCCGAGCGCATCGATCGGATCATGGCGCTTTATACCGAGGATGCCGTCTGGGAAGGCGTCGGTGAATACTACGACGGCCAGTTCGGGCGTGCCGAGGGGGCGGCAGCGATTCGGCGGCACTTCGAAGGCTTCTGGAAAAAGGACGCGGACCCCAGGCTGCTGCTCAACGTCCACTACCTGACCTCGGAGCAGATCCATGTCCGCGGCGACCTCGCCGAGGGGCAATGGGTTCACTGCCAGCCCTGGATCTTCTCCGACGGCAAGGCGCTGCTGCGCTCATCACGACTCAACAATGCGTTCCGCAGGGAGCCCGACGGGCAGTGGAAGATTACACGTACACGCACCGAGAACGTGTTCGTGGCGCCGCTCAAGGAAGGCTGGGCGACGGACTTTCCCAGCGAGTCGGTACTGCTCAAGCGCTGAGGAGGCGTTATGGCACACGATTTCGTGTACACGTCCCATCCGGCACGCATCATCTTCGGGCCTGGCAGTCAGGCCCGTATTGCCGATGAACTGCGCCACCTGGACTGTCGCCGGGCGCTGGTGCTGTCCACACCCACCCGCCGCAACGCGGCGCTGGAGCTTCACGACCAGCTCGGTGAGCTGGCCGTCGGAGTGTTCAGTGAGGCCGCCATGCATACGCCGGTAGCCGTGACCGAGCGCGCCATGGCGGCGTTCGCGCAGGTCGATGCCGACTGCGTCGTGGCGCTGGGCGGGGGGTCGACCGTGGGGCTGGCCAAGGCGATTGCTCACCGCAATGACGCTCCCCAGGTCGTGGTGGCGACCACCTACGCCGGTTCCGAGGTCACACCCATTCTGGGGCAGACCGAGAACGGCCTGAAGACCACGATCAAGGGGCCCGGCATCCTGCCCGAGGTGGTGATTTATGACGCCGAACTTACCGTTGATCTGCCGCCGGCGATCAGCGTCACCAGCGGCCTGAACGCCATGGCGCATGCGGTGGAGGGGCTCTATGCGCGCGATCGTAACCCGCTGACCGGGCTGATGGCCGTAGAGGGGCTCGACAGCCTGAAGCGGGCACTGCCGGCCATCGTCGCCCGGCCGCACGATCTGGAGGCGCGCAGCGACGCGCTTTACGGTGCCTGGCTGTGCGGTAGTGTGCTGGGGAGTGTCGGCATGTCGCTGCACCACAAGCTGTGCCACACCCTGGGCGGCAGCTTTGATCTGCCTCACGCCGAAACCCACGCTATCCTGCTGCCGCACACCGCGGCCTATAACGCTCGGGCAGCGGCCGATGTTCTGGCGCCGGCCGCGCAGCTGTTCGGTGGCGAGCTGGGTGGCGGACTTTACGACTTCGCCGCCGGCCTGGGCGCGCCGCTCGCCCTTGAGACGCTTGGGCTGCGTGAGGCCGACCTGGACCGAGCGACCGAGCTGGCGGTCATGAACCCCTACTGGAACCCGCGTCCGATCGAGCGCCATGCCATCCGCGAGCTGCTGGGTCGCGCCTGGCGTGGCGAGCGCCCGGCGTAAGGGTGCAATCGCGTGTCGAGGCTCGGGTGACCGGGCTGACAAGGAGAAGTGAGTATGTCCCGGATCGACTATTTCACCGAAGCCAACTCCGTCGAGGCGGTCAATGCGCGCATGGGCGAGGATACGGACCCGCGGCTGCGTGAGGTCATGGCGTCGCTGGTGCGTTATCTGCACGGCTTCATCAAGGAGGTCGGGCTGACGCAGGAGGAATGGGAGGTCGCGATCGACTTCCTGACCCGCACCGGCCAGCTGTGTGACAACGAGCGCCAGGAGTTCATCCTGCTCTCCGATACCCTTGGTGTGTCCATGCTGGTGGATGCGCTCGCGCATCGCCGTCCGGCGGGGGCCACCGAGAACACCGTATTCGGCCCCTTCCACGTGGACGGGGCGCCTGAACTGCCCATGGGCAGCTGTATTTCGCTCGATGGCAAGGGCGAGTCGTGTCGCTACTCGGGAAGGGTGCTTGATCTCGAGGGCCGGCCCATCGCGGGGGCGCGGATCGATGTCTGGTCGGACAACAGCGACGGCTTCTATGACGTACAGCAGCCCGGCCGGCAGCCGACGTGGAACAACCGGGGCGTATTCGTCACCGGTCCCGATGGCCGCTATGACTTCGTCGGCATCAAGCCGGTCTCCTATCCGATCCCCGACGACGGCCCTGTCGGCAACATGTTGACCCGGCTCGGGCGTCATCCCTGGCGGCCGGCCCATATGCATTTCCTGCTTACCCACCCGGACTACGAACGTATCGTCACCCACCTCTTCGTGGCCGGCGACGACTACCTGGCCTCGGACGCCGTGTTCGGGGTCAAGGCCTCGTTGATCGTGGCGTACCGTAGGGCGAATCAGAGCGATACCGAGTGGGAAGCGACAGCCGACTTCGTGATGATTGCGCAGCCGCCTCATTGATGGACGCCGGGATCCGGAGCGCCTCGAGTGGATGGGCTCAACGCATCTGGACGGCTATTCCCGGTGGGCGGGCGATACCTTGCCTTCCACACCGGTCATGACTGCAAACAAGGAGAATCATGATGCGTGACCATGAACTATTGATCGGTGGCGAGCGTGTGCCGGGCGATGAGGGGTACTTCGACGTGACCGATCCGGCCAGCGGTAGCGCCTTTGCCCGGTGCCCGGCGGGTTCGCCGGCACAGCTGGATCGCGCGGTCGACGCCGCCCGGTCCGCCTTCGGCGAATGGCAGGGCGCCAGCCATGCGCAGCGCTGCGAGGCGCTGACTCGGGTGGCCGATGACATCGAACGTGAGGCCGATGAACTGGCACGGTTGATCGTGCGGGAGCAGGGCAAGCCGCTGACGCTTGCCCATGCTGAAATCGCCGGGGGGGTGGCCTGGACACGCTATGCGGCGAGTCAGGAAATCCCGGTGGAGACGATCGAGCAGACGCCGGCCCAGCAGATCGAGTTGCACCATCGGCCGGTGGGCGTGGTGGCCTCGATCACGCCCTGGAACTGGCCCTTCATGATCGCGGTGTGGCACATCATGCCGGCGCTGCGTGCGGGCAACTGTGTGGTCAGCAAGCCTTCCAGTCTGACGCCGCTGAGCACGATTCGTCTGGTCGAGATCATTGCCCGCCATGTGCCTCGGGGCGTGATCAACGTGGTCACGGGGGAGCGGGGCCTGGGCAGCGCCATTACCGGGCACCCGGGGATCGACAAGATCGTGTTCACCGGCTCTACCGAGACCGGCCAGAGCGTCATGCGGGCCTCGGCGGGTAACCTCAAGCGCCTCACTCTGGAACTGGGGGGCAATGATGCCGCCATTGTGCTGCCGGATACGCCGATTGCGGCAGTGGCCGAGGCGATCTTCCAGGCGGCCTTTCTCAACATGGGCCAGACCTGCTCGGCACTGAAACGGCTCTATGTGCATGAGTCCCAGTATCGGGAGCTCGGCGAGGCACTGGCTGACATCGCACGGCGTCAGGTGGTGGGCGCTGGACTGGAGGAGGGCGTGACCTTCGGTCCGGTGCAGAATGCTGACCAGCTCGCGCTGGTGAGTGAGCTGGTCGATGACGCCCGTGCACAGGGCGCCGAGGTGCTGTGTGGTGGCGAGCGCCTGGCGCGGGACGGCTTCTTCTATCCGCCGACCATCGTCATGGGGGTCAGCGATGGCCAGAGGCTGGTGGACGAGGAGCAGTTCGGCCCGGTGCTGCCGCTGGTTGCCTATACTGATGTCGAGGATGCCCTGCGCCGTGCCAATGCATCATCAATGGGGTTGGGTGGTTCGGTCTGGGGGGCTGACGAGGTTCACGCCCGGGCCATCGCCAACCGTCTGGAAAGTGGTGTGGCGTGGGTCAACTGTCACGCCCGGATTCAGCCCGACACTCCCTTTGGTGGCTGCAAGATGTCCGGCTTCGGGGTCGAGTTCGGGATGCAGGGGCTGCTTGAGTTCACCACGCCACAGCTGCGCTTTACGTGCCCGCTGCCGTCCCCGGCAGCGAGCTGACCGACGCATCATGTCAGCACGGATGGCTGATTCAGGGCTGTTGCGTCAGCCATCCGCCTTCTCTGATCGGAAGCGCGCCGGGCACCGCCCGGTTCGCACAAGGGCCGGGCTGCCGCGGCTGAGGTGCCGCCGGGGTTGTTGGCGTCAACCAAGCTTGATATCTTCCGTCCCGTTACCGGCCTGACTCAGCAGCCGGTGTGCCGATGACCTGCGCGAAAAGTACAGCGAGGCGTTGATGAGTGCTGCGGCTGGCGCGCTTCGATGAGCGAAGTGGTCCACGCCCCGGGGTGTTTTTTCATCAGCCACTTCTGCTTCTCGGCGAGCTATCACATGCGGTTCGTCGAGTCCTCTCCTGACACCTGCCAACGGGGCTGATATCAGTGCCTGACGCGAAGGCATGCAGCACCGAGGCGGTTTTCACGGGTCAGGCGATACAGCAAACCCTTTAATGACTTTATCGCCCTGGAGCGCACTTATATGGTCGACAAGGACGAGTTGGCTTCCTCCTTCTTTCCGCTCTCCGATGAATATCGCGCCCATGATTTTCCGCTCTACTGGGTTGCGCGTCTGAATGCAAAGTACAGTGCCGAGGTAGATGCTCTGCTCAAGCCCGAGGGGTTGAGTTCGTCCAGGTGGCGGGTGCTGGTCATCCTTCATGAGCAGGGCCGCCTGAGCATGTCCGATATTTCCACCCACGTCGTGGCCAAGCTCTCTACGGTGACCAGAATCGTCTACAAGATGCAGGAGGCAGGCCTGCTCGAAACCGCGCCTTCTCCGCAGGATCGCCGGGTCACCGAGGTGGTGCTTACTGCTGAAGGTGAAGCCAAGCTGGCGGTGGCCAGAACGCTCACCGCCCGGGTGGTGGAAAAGGCGTTCGATGGTCTGAGCAAGGCGGAGATCGTTCACGTCAACCAGTGCCTGAGCAAGATGTTCCGTAACCTCAACGCGCCCTGACGCTTGCCTGCGGGCTCGCTCGGCCGGTACCTGCCGTTCGGGATAATGCCCGCTTTCGATCCGCGCCTGACCTTGCCTCATGATTGCAACGATCATAAGGCGTGAGGCCGCTGCTGGAGACGCCCCCCTGGCGTCACTGCCTGAATCACTGGTGCGGCCCCTGCTGGTGCATCCTCTTCCCGCTGTTCCATGCCACCGGGCATGCCGGTGAGGAGGGCATGGTGCATCGACGGGAGGCCGCCACGTGATCCTGGTGGGCAGGGAAAGGAAAGTTCCTGGCAGGAGAGAACAAGAACGCCCCCTCCGGTAGATGTAGGTTGGTTCAATATACTGTGATGCCGTGATCAGTATCCGACAATAACAAAATCGACCCTGTCTTACGGAGGTCATTGACCATGCCCGATATAACAAAAGCAGCTCACGCGATACCTGACTCCCCCCCCGCCGCCCGGCCAGTCATCGGTTTCAAGACCATGATTGCAATCTGTGTGGGGACCGTAGTGGTACAGGGGGTCATGGCGTCCGGGCTGCTGGGATTCGGCATTGGAGGCCTGAGCTTTCTGGCCGCCATGCTGGTGGCGTTCCTGCTGGCCATCTGCAACGCCATGTCGTTTTCAGAGCTCTCGCTGATGTATCCACAGGCCGGTACGCTGGCCACCTATACCCAGAAGGCCATCGGACATTTCCCGGCCATCGTATCGGTGTTCGCAGGCTATATCGTGGTGGCCGTCTTCGCGATTCCGGCCGAGTTTCTGCTGGTTGATGCCCTGCTTCAGGCCCTGTTCCCCGGGATACTTCCCACGCACGTGGTGCCGCTTCTGATACTGGTAGCGATTGCCATATTCAATATCCTGGGCACCGATGTCTTCGCCCGGCTTCAGAACGTATTCACCTTTTCCATGATCGCCGTCATCCTGCTGGTCGGCGTGACAGCACTGACTCAGCCGCTGACACCGGCCGCAGCCAGCAGTGCGGCGGGCATCGACTGGGGGCTGGGCGGCATCGCCGACGGCAGTTTCTTCGGGCTGGTAGCACTTGCCATGTGGATGTTCGTTGGCTGCGAGTTCGTCTGCCCGATGATCAGCGATATCCGTCAGCCGGAAAAACGTATTCCACGGGCCATGTTCCTGTCGCTGGGTATTATCTTCGTGCTCTTTATCCTGTTCTGCCTTGGCGGGGGGCGGTATCTTTCCGATGAGACCCTGACCACGTCGCCGCTGCCTTATCTTGATCTGGTCGATGCGGTCTTCGGCAAGACCGGGTTGATCATCGCGACCGTAATGGGCATGACCGCCACCTGCAGTACGGTCAACACGGTTCTGGCCGCCGTACCGCGCATGCTTTCGGGCATGGCCGACAATGGCCAGGCCTTTTCCATCATGGGCAAAATGCATTCGCGCTATAACACCCCCTGGGTCGGCATCCTGTTTCTGGCAGCCGTCTCGACGGTGACCTTTCTGCTGGTCAACCCACAGCAGATCATTGCGCTGGTCATCGCCGCGGCGACCAGCTGGCTGATGGCCTACATCGTGGCGCATATCGATGTGATCGTACTGCGTCGGCGCCACCCCGAGCATCGTCGCCCGTACCGTACGCCGTTCTATCCGCTGCCACAGGTGCTGGGAATCATCGGCATGACCTATGTGATCTTCCATGCCTCACCCTCGCCGGACATGACCGCCACGATCTATAGCCTCCTGGGTGGAGTACTGGGTGTCGTCAGTCTGATTGCGATCATCTGGGTCAAGTTCAAGATGAAAAAGGGCCTGTTCGAGGCAGACCTGAGCGACTAGTGCATGCAGGCTGATCCACAGGGCACCTCGATATGAGGTGCCCTGTGCGTTTCAGGCTCGGCCTCAGCGTCATGGCAGTCGCCGAGAGGGCGTGTTGCACTCCCGGTGCCCCGTGCTGTCATCGGGGGGCTCGAATCATGCCTCAGTGGCCGGAACAGGATGCGCTGGGAAGGCATGGCCATTGGTGGGGCTGCTTGAAGGTTATTCCTTTGGATCGAGCTGCTGCACCTCATCGAGCAGGCTCATCAGCGTCCGGTATTTCTCCGGGCCGAGGTGCTGCTGGATGCGTTGATACTGGCGCATCATCTCGCCTTTCATGCTGTCGAACAGCGCATTGCCTTCGGGCGTCAGCGTGACACACAGCCGCCGCTGGTCGGTTTCAGGCTTCCAGCGGCTGACCAGGCCGCTCTGCTCCAGTCGCAGGAGCACCCCGGTCAGGCTCGGGCGCAGAATGCAGGCGCGCTCGGCGAGCTGATAGCTTTCAAGGGTCTGATTATCGGACTGCCACAGGATGCGAATGACGCGCCACTGCTGTTCGGTGACGTTGTTGCGGTTGAGATGTGGCCTGAAAAAATCCATGGCGGATTCACGCGCCTGAAGCAGGGCAAGGGTCAGGGAGGGAGTGGGGCGCGCCATGTTATGCCTTGTCTGGAAGTCGCTGGAGGAATCGTATCCTGACGGTTGCGGGCGGGCCTGTCGAGGCCTGGTACCTGTTCAGCCGCCGCGATGTTCGAGTCAGTAGACCGAGGACGTTGACGGGGCGGCGCTGTCGTTGCCCTTGAACTCGCCGGCCCGTGCTGTCAGTGCGCCCATCAGCAGGCTGGTATCCACGCCCACAGCCACGAAGGTGGCGCCAAGCTCGAGATAGCGTCGGGCCAGTGCCTTGTCTGCCGACAGGATCCCGGCGGCCTTGCCGGCCGTTTGAATTCGGGTGAGGCCCTCTTCGATGGCCGATTGCACGGCCTTGTGGCCCGGATTACCGCGATGACCGAGTGAGGCGCTTAAATCCGCCGGGCCGATGAAAACCCCATCGACCCCGTCGACGCCGGCGATCTCATCGAGGTTTTCAAGCCCCTGGCGGGTTTCGATCTGCACCAGCAGGCAGATCTGGTCATCGGCGTGGGCGAGGTAATCCGGAATCGAGTTCCAGCGCGAAGCGCGAGCCAGGGCGCTACCGACGCCGCGAATGCCGTCTGGCGGATAGCGAGTGGCGCGGACCAGCTCGCGGGCCTGTTCGGCGGTATCGACCATCGGGACCAGCAGGGTCTGCACGCCAAGGTCCAGATACTGTTTGATCGTTGCGGCGTCGCCTGCTGGGGGCCGGGCGACCGGCTGCGCCGGATAGGGTGCCATGGCCTGAAGTTGTTCGAGGATGGTACGCAGGTCGTTCGGGGCGTGTTCGCCATCGATCAGAAGCCAGTCGAAGCCGGCATTGGCGGCAAGCTCGGCGCAGTAGCCGTTGGCGAGTCCGAGCCAGAGGCCGATCTGGGCTTCCCTGCGGCCAAGGGCCTGCTTGAAGGTGTTGATGGGCATGTCCATAAGGCGTTCCTCGTGCGTTATCGTGTGGAAATACGGCGTTGATCCGGGCGAACGTGTGACCGGTGTATATACCCTCGACGGGGCTGCCGCCGTCGACGGGGTATGAAGATTGATTCGTCAGCGTGTCGACGTCCCGGCGAGGCCATGGAGCGCTGCGCCTGTCGGTGGTTAAGATAGAGGCTTGTCGAGCGATAGCCCCGCGCGAACCCAGGAGTAATGCCATGGCGCTGGAGCCCATTCCCAACATCACGATCGGTCAGGAGTATGACCAGCGGTACGCCGATGCCACCGTGCATTACGACGCACTGGGCCGCATGGCGGAGTTCTATGGGCGTAATATGCCGGTGCATCATCATGACCGCTTCTTTCAGGTTCACTACGTCAAGCGTGGCATGGTGCGGGTCTATCTGGACGAGCGGCAGTTTCACCAGCAGGGCCCGATGTTCTTTCTGACCCCACCGACCGTGCCGCACTCCTTCACGACCGAGGAGGGCAGTGATGGTCACGTGCTGACCGTGCGTCAGCAGCTGGTGTGGTCGCTGCTCGATGAGCTGCCCGAGCTGGGCGATGCCTCGGCGGTAGCACCGGTATGCGTGGCGACCGGCCGGGTGAGCGATGAGGCGCGGCTTGACGTCAACCGCATCGAGCGGCTGTTCGACGAGCTGCATCTTGAGTTCGAGGCCGACCGACCCGGGCGAGAGGGCGCGCTGACAGCGCTTACCCGGCTGATCTTCGTGAGCCTGTTTCGGCTCTCGGCCAATTCGCTGCCGGCACAGAGTGTACGGCACGACGAGCTGTCGCTGTTTCACCGCTTCAATCTGGAGATCGAGGCTCGCTACACCGCGCACTGGACGCTGTCGGAGTATGCCCATGCGCTGAATGTGACCGAGGCCCGGCTCAACAGCGTCTGCCGCCGCATCGCCGGGGTGCCCAGCAAGCGTGTGGTGCACGACCGCGTGATGCAGGAAGCGCGGCGGCTTCTGACCTTTACCCGCATGAGTGTCAATGAGATCGGTTACCGGCTCGGGTTTCAGGACCCGGGCTATTTCTGTCGATTCTTTGCACGTCATGCAGCCACCACCCCCTCGGGTTACCGTCGCGATCAGCCGGGCCACCGGTAACCGGCCTGTCGTTCAGTCGAACGTCAGCGATACGCTGCCGAACGCGCCATAGTCGGCATCGATTCGGCTGCCCGAGGGGCATTCGATCGGACCGATGAACGAGCCTGACAGGATGACCTGACCGGCCTCGATGCGCTGGCCGTACGTCGCCATCCGCCGCGCCAGCCACACAAGGCCGGTGACCGGGTCATCCAGGACCCCGGCGCCAAGCCCCGTCGCGACCACGTCGCCATTGTGCTTGACGATCGAGCCGACCCAGCGCAGATCGAGCGCGCCTGGATCGTGGCGCTCGGCACCCAGCACGATGCCGGCATTGGCGGCGTTATCGGACACGGTATCGACGATCACGCGGGTCTGGCCGGTCTCCTCGTCCTTTCGCACGATGCGGGTATCGAGGATTTCGAGGGCCGGCGTCACGTACTCGGTCGCGGCCAATACGTCCTCGCGCGTCACGTCACCTTCAAGCGGTGCCTTCATCACAAAGGCGATCTCCGCTTCAACGCGGGGCGCGATGAAATGGCCCCTGGGAATGACGGCGCCGGTGTCATGGCGCATGTAATCATAGAGTACGCCGCTGTCGGGCGTGGTGATGCCGAGGGCGTCCTGCATGACCTTGGAGGTCAGCCCGATCTTCCAGCCGAGAATGGCGTGATCCCGCGTCTTGCGCGTCATCTGGGCGGTCTGGATCGCGTAGGCATCGTCCAGCGTCATGTTCGGGTAGCGTCGGGACAGCAGTCCGATCTGCTCGCGGGTGGCTTCTGCGGTCAGCAGCGCCTCGGCCGCCTCGGCAACCTGGGTGTCACTCAGTGCCATGTCGTTCGTCCTCCACGCCATTGACCAGCCTGCCGATACCGTCGGCCTCGACCTCGATCACATCACCCGGCTTGAGCCAGATCGGCGGATCGAAGCGGGCACCGGCGCCTGTGGGTGTGCCGCACACGATCACGTCGCCCGGCACCAGGGTGGTGAAGGTCGATACGTAATTCACGATATAACGAAAATCGAACATCATCCGTGAGGTGCGATCATTCTGGCGCACTTCACCGTTGACGCGGGTCGTCAGTTCGATGTCATCGAGTTGCTCCGCGCGCCTGAACGGCACGAGCCACGGGCCGATGGCACCGGTGGCGTCGAAGTTCTTGCCCTGGGTGACGTTGAACTTGGCGTGGCGAACCCAGTCGCGAATGGTGCCCTCGTTGCACAGCGTCAGCGCCGCGATGTGCTCATAGGCCTTCTCGCGCGCAATCCGGCGGCCGCCCTTGCCAATCACGATGGTGACCTCGCCTTCGTAGTCGAGCTGCTCGCTTTCCGGCGGGCGCACCAGGTTCTCGTTGTGGCCGACGAAGCTTCCGGGGAAGCGAATGAACAGCGATGGCTTGCTCGGCGCTGCCTGACCGTCCTTGTATTCTTCGTTGCGCGACGGGAAATTGACGCCGACACAGATCATCTTCTCGGGATTGGCGACCGGGATCAGAAAGGTGACGTCATCTTCACGGTAACTCGGGCTGCGGCCATCGGCAGCGCTCAGCAGTTCGTCGATGGCACCGGCCTCGATGACTTCCTTGAGGCCCTTGAAGCGGGGGCCGAATTCCGGTGTCAGATCGACAATACCCGCGTCGGTAACGACGCCGTAGCGATCAGCGCCATTGGCACGAAAGGCCGCGAGGCGCGGGGGAAGGGCATTATTCATGGCGTGTCTCCTGATGGCCCGAGCGTGCTCGGGCCCTTTGAATCATGGGGCGACGATGGGCGTGGCGTTGAGCTGGGAATCCACCGGTTCGAGGTTTTCGAACTCGGAGCCGTGCTCGAACCAGGAGCGCGGTGCCGGAGCGCCCCAGAGCGTCTGACGCTGAGGGTCTTTCAGATCCCACTTGATCGCTTCCAGATCCGGGTCGACGGTCTGGTAATCCGAGCAATAGATCTCGATGCGGTGACCGTCCGGGTCGAGGATGTAGAGGAAGAAGGCGTTGGAGATGCCGTGGCGGCCCGGGCCGCGCTCGATGTTGTCGACGTAACCGGTGGTGGCCATCAGGTCACACAGATCGATGATGTTGAGCGGCGTCGGGACCCAGAACGCGGTGTGGTGCAGCCGCGGGCCACGGCCATTGGTGAAGGCCATGTCATGCACGCCGCCCTTGCGGTGCGTCCATGCTGCCCATAGCTTTCCGCTTTCTTCATCCTCGGTGTACTCGGTCACGCGAAAGCCGATCTGGTTGTAAAAGTCGACAGACGTGTCCACGTTCGGAGAAAACAGATTGAAGTGATCGATGCGCAGCGGTTTGACACCCTTGTAGAGCGCGTACTGCTGATGAATGGGCGAGAGCCGGTCCATCTTGAAGTACAGCTCGATCGGTACATCAAAGCAGTCGGTGGTGCGTAGTGTGCGGCCCTGGTAAGGGCGTTCGACCCACTCGACCGGGTGGCCCCTGTCCTTGAACCAGTCATGGGCCTTGTCGAGTTCCTGCTCATCAAAGACCTTGAGCGAGAGCGATTTCACCACCGCGCGGTCGCTTTTTTCGAGCACGATGCAGTGGTGACCGCGCTCTTCCATCGCGCGCAGGTAGATGCGGCTGTCGTCCTCATCGGTGACCTGAAGGCCCAGGGTATCAACGTAGAAGTGACGGCTCCGGGCCAGATCGCTGACGCCGAACACGACGTGGCTCAGGCGAATGATGTTGAATGCAGGGTAAAGATTCGGTGTTGGAATAGGCATGAAGAGACTCCTTTTTTCGGCTCACGGATGTTTGAAAGGCGAGGCGGTCATGCGGCCTCGCGACAATGGCATCATCCGAGTTTCGGCACCTGATGGGCCTTGCGTGGGAAGGAGACGTTGACGGTCTCCATGTAGAAATCGAACGACCAGTCACCGCCATCGCGGCCAATGCCTGATGCCTTGACGCCGCCGAACGGCGACTCCAGGTGACGGACGTTTTCGGAGTTGACCCAGATCATGCCCGCTTCCAGCTCGTCGGTCAGACGCATGGCGCGGTCGAGATCGTTGGTCCAGAGGTACGCGGCAAGGCCATACTGCGTGTCATTGGCCAGACGCAGTGCCTCGTCTTCATCCTTGAATGAAATGGCAGTAAGAACCGGGCCGAAGATCTCTTCCTGGGCAACCGTCATGTCATTGGTAGCGTTGGTAAAGAGCGTCGGACGGATGAAACAGCCTTCCTGGCCAACCTTCTCGCCACCGGCGGCGATGGTGGCCCCCTCTTCACGCGCCTTGTCGAAGTACGACAGCACCTTTTCTTCGTGCTCGGGGTGAATCAGCGGCCCAACCACGGTCTCCGGGTCCAGCGGATGACCGACCTTCACGCCGTTGGCGACCTCCGCCACGCGCCGCGTGACTTCTTCGTAGATGCTTTCCTGCACCAGCAGGCGCGAGGAGGACGTGCAGCGCTCACCATTGAGGGAGTAGATCATGAAGGTGGCGGCGTTGACGGCGCGGTCGATATCGGCGTCGTCGAACACGATGACCGGATTCTTGCCGCCGAGTTCGAAGTGAAAGCGCTTCAGCGTTGGCGCGGCCTGAGCCATGATCAGCTGGCCGGTGCGGCTTTCACCGACGAAGGCGATGGCCTTGATGCCGGGGTGCTCGGTCAGCGCCTTGCCGGCGTCTTCACCCATCCCGTTGACCAGGTTCAACACCCCTTTCGGGAGGCCGGCGTCCTCGGCGATCTCGACCAGAAGCTTGGCGGTCATCGGCGAGAATTCGGCCGGTTTGTGCACCACGGTGCAGCCCGAGGCCAGCGCCGGGGCGATCTTCCAGGTCGAGAGCATGAACGGCGTGTTCCATGGCGTGATGACCCCGACCGGGCCCAGCGGACGTTTGGAGGTCACGTTCATCTGCGTATCGTTTCGAAGCGACAGTCCATCCTCGGCCTGTGGGGCGCGGTCGGCGAAGAAGCGGAAGTTGGCGGCGCCTCGAATGGCGGCCTTCGACATGAAGCGCAGTGACTGGCCGGTGTCCATGCATTCGGTAAAGGCGATTTCTTCGGCGCGGGCCTCGATCGCTTCGGCCACCTTGATCAGGATCGCGCGGCGCTCCTTGCCCGGGGTTCTGCTCCAGGTCTTGAATGCCTGCTCCGCGGCCCTGACGGCACGGTCGATGTCGCTGGCGCCACCGTGAGCGACGTCGGCCAGCGCGGTGAGGTCGATTGGCGACAGCGTTTCAAATGTCTTGCCGGAGTCGGCCGGTACCGACTCGCCGTTGATATGGTTCAAAACGCCCTGATCGCGAAAGCGCTTCATGTAGCCCTGTGCGCGGGCGATGTTGTCGTCCAGTTGGCTCATCGAGAATTCTCCAGAGGAAGTAGTGGCTCACTGCTTGGACAGTCGGGAGTGGATCGGTGTGTCCTTCCAGCTCAGCGCGGCATCGATCTCGCGGATCTCGAGCGAAAGGGCGAAGTGCGGAGTGGAAAGCGGCGTGGCAAGCACGCTCTGCACGGCGGCGAACAGTCGGTCACCGGCGGCCTTGAGGTCGGCCTGGGTCCGGCCGCTGCCCACACTCAGGGTCATGGCCAGAAAGTCATTGTCCGGGTGGTCGTCGGCCACGATGCAGTGCTCGGCGGCAAAGGCGCGGATGCGAATGCCGGCGAGCGGAAAGAGGTCGGAGTCCGTCATCACCCGATGGGCGGCCAGGCAAACCTCACGTACGTCAACGCGCTGTTCGAGGTGAGGTGAATATTCGATATGCAAGTGGGGCACGTCTTTCTCCTTTGATGCCTGCAGCAGATGTGGCCGACCGTAGTACGTCTTGATCGTTAATATATTAATGAGTTTATGGGGCTGCTGTGTCAAGGGGGTGTTTCTACTCATTTCGATCTACATGAAATGCGTTGGCCAGGAGCAGGCCATACCCTTCCTTCATGGCCGAAGGAGCGCCCTTGTGCCCTCCAGAGAGCATGGGCGCCCCCGAGTCATTCATAGATTAACGAGCGGAGAGGAGGCGTGGTGGCCGGGCCGACCAAGGTAGGGCGTGTATTTATGAAAAGTACAATCATGAGGATGTAAAACACATCCTCATCGTGGCAGGGGGTGTTCAGCATGAACCGTATAAGGGCTGCGGATGCGGCGTGTTACCGGGGGTGCGCTCACGGAGGTGCCGCCATGCATGCCGTCCGGAGCCAACAGGTTCAATGAGGAGAAGACCATGCAATTTCACCATTATGGCTACGTGTCCGGTGATCCCCGTGTTCAGCCTGCATCCGGCGAAGGGCTGGATCGTCCCGAGGTTTTGCCCGATGACGTCGATGTTCTGATCGTCGGTACCGGCCCTGCCGGCATGATCATGGCGGCGCAGCTGGCTCAGTTCCCCCACATTCGTACCCGTATCATCGAGCGCCGGGCGGGCCGGCTCGAAATCGGCCATGCCGATGGCATTCAGGCCCGAAGCGTTGAAACCTTCCAGGCGTTCGGCTTCGCCGACCGAATCACGGCCGAGGCGTATCGCATTACTGAAATGGCATTCTGGAAACCGGATCCGAAACAGCCCGAGCACATCATTCGCACGGCACGTACCCCGGATGACCCGGAGGGCATCAGTGAGTTTCCGCATCTGATCGTCAACCAGGCGCGGGTGCTCGATTATCTGGCTGAATCCGCCGCCAACGGGCCGGCCCGCATCCGCCCGGATTTTGGTATCGAGTTCAAGGGACTTGAGGTCGAGGAGCAGGGCGATTACCCGGTCAGGGTCTCGCTCAGGCATGTGGCCGGGCCGGATGAAGGTCGGGAACGTACGGTACGGGCCAAATATGTGGTCGGCTGTGACGGGGCGCGAAGCGGCGTGCGAAGCGCCATCGGGTGCACCCTTGCCGGCGATCAGGCCAACCATGCCTGGGGTGTGATGGACGTACTGGCGCGCACCGACTTCCCGGATATCCGTACCAAATGTGCCATTCAGTCCCATTCCGGCGGCAGCATTCTGTTGATCCCGCGTGAGGGGGGGCATCTGTTTCGAATGTACGTCGATCTTGGCGAAGTGCCGGCCGATGGCAGCAGTGCCGTCCGCAACACGCCGATCGAGCAGATCATTGCCAGGGCCAACGAGATTCTCACGCCCTACACACTTGATGTGCGAAACGTGGCCTGGCACAGCGTCTATGAGGTCGGTCATCGACTGACGGACCGCTTCGATGACGTTGATAATCCGGACTCCGGGCGGCTGCCACGAGTATTCATCACCGGCGATGCCTGTCATACCCACAGCGCCAAGGCCGGCCAGGGCATGAACGTCTCGATGCAGGATGGCTTCAATCTGGGATGGAAGCTGGCCTACGTGCTGTCCGGTTGCAGCCCGGCGAGTCTGCTTTCGACCTACTCCGCCGAGCGTCAGGTGGTTGCCAAAAACCTGATCGATTTCGACAGGCAGTGGTCGACGATGATGGCCAGGCGCCCGGAGGAGTTCGAGGATCCCAGCGAGCTGGAAGAGTTCTACACCCGCACCATCGAGTTTCCGGCCGGTTTCATGACCGAGTATGCGCCGTCGCTGATCACCCATGCAGACGATCATCAGGCGCTCGCGACCGGCTTTCCCATCGGCAAGCGCTTCAAGTCGGCAAGGGTCTCGCGGGTCTGTGACGGTAATCCGCTGCAGCTCGGGCATCAGGCCCGAGCCGATGGGCGCTGGCGTCTTTACGTGTTCGCCGATGCCGCCACCGCCGAGGCCGACTCGACCACCCGGCGGCTGGCCGAATGGTTGACCCATGCGAGCGACTCACCGCTCAAGGCGGTGCTGTCGGGTGGCGCGTGGGTTGACTGGTTTGACGTCAAGGTGATCTATCAGCAGCGGCACGAGGATATCGCGATCGGCGAAGTACCGAGCGTGTTCACGCCCGAGGTCGGCCCGTTCCAGCTGGTGGACCTTGAAAACGTCTACGGCGTGACGCCCGACGAGGATATCTTCGATGTGCGTGGCATCGACCGCGCCGGTGCGCTGGTCGTGGCCCGCCCGGATCAGTACGTGGCCAATGTTCTTCCCCTGACCGCCATTGACGAGCTGGCGGCCTTTTTCAATCCCATCCTGACGCGCTAGCCATCTGTCCTCTGGTACACCGTATCGGTCGGCTCCTGGCGAGGTTCCACCGGGAGCCGGCATAAGCAGCCAGGGGCTTTCTTCTTCATTGTTTATTGTGTGTGTGCCCCGCCATGGCTGCGCTGGTGGCGGGGCCGTTGCCATGGCATTCGGTCGTTCATTCAGGGGATTCTTATTCTAAAGACTTAATTATTAATTTGTTAATGAAATGCTAGTGTGCTTGTGACGTGGTCTACATAAAAAGGAAAAAGCCATGGGAATGTTGACAAGAACCCTGCTGGGTACCTGCCTGTCACTGGGCGCTTTACTGGCCGTATTCAGTTCGTCGGCGCAGGCTGCCACGACCCTTCGTATCGCGCACTTTCTGCCTTCCGTATCCAATATCCAGAAAAATGTACTGGAGCCGTGGTGTGCGGAGTTGAAGACGCGTTCCGAAGACGAGCTTCGCTGTCAGATTTACCCATCGATGCAGCTGGGAGGGACACCGGCTCAGCTGGCGGACATGGCACGTAATGGCGTGGTGGATATTGCCTGGACCGCGCTGGGGTATTCCGCCGGACGGTTTCCGCGAAGCGAGACGCTGGAGCTGCCGTTCATGCTGCCGGCCGGCGGGGTGACCGCCAACAGGATCATCTGGGAGTTCACTCAGCGTTACGCCCAGGACGATTTCAAGGAGTACAAGGTGCTGGCGGTACATACCGATGGTGGCACCGCGTTTCATACCCGTAATACACCCATTCGTGGTGCCGGTGACATGAAGGGGCTGCGAATGCGGGCGTCTACCCGTATGGCATCACAGGTGATTGATGCGCTGGGGGGCGCACCGGTCAGCATGCCACCGGCACAGATCGCCGATACCCTGTCAAAAGGCGTCATCGATGGTGCTGCACTCAGTTGGGAAGTGGTATTGCCTGCCAAGCTGGACGAAGTGACACGGTTTCATAGCGACACGCGAGCCGATCAGACCTCGCCCACGATCACGGTGCTGGCGCTTCTCATGAACAAGCGTCGATATGACCGGCTGCCTGACGAACAGAAACAGGTGCTGGACGCGTTGAGTGGCGCGGCCCTGTCTCAGCGCGCTGGCGTGGCCTGGGACAAGGCCATCGCCGAGGCCCGGCAGACCGTGGCCAGCGATCCGACCCAGACACTTGTTACCCTGGATGATGCGGCTCATGACGCCATGCGCCAGGCGACACAGCCGATTGTCGATCGGTGGGCGAATTCGACAGAAGGCGGAATCGATCGCCCCGCCCTGATTACCGGCTTGCAGGGCATTGTTGCTGAACAGGCCCCGGAGTTGAAGTGACCCCAGGGCCACATTCGTTTCATGTCGGTTAACAAGGGAAGGCTGTCATGCATGCACTATTGCGACGGGGCGCCATCGGTCTGGCGCTGATGGGTGGTGGACTGCTGCTGTGTGCCATCGGGTTGTCGCTGGTCTCGCTGGTGGGCAGGAAGCTGTGGGCCATGCCGGTGCCGGGCGATATCGAAGTGCTGCAGATGCTGGTGGCCGTGGCGGTGGCGTGCTTTCTGCCACTGTGCGAGATCAATGATCACCACATTCGTGTCGATATCCTGGCGTCCCTGTTTCCTTCATGCATCAATCGCGGATTAATGGTGTTTTCGCACCTGATGCTGGGCGTCGTCAGTATGGTGCTGCTGTGGCGTACGGCACTGATGATGCTCGACAGCCATGCCTATGCCTCTCAAAGCACCCTGCTGGGCGTGCCCCTGTGGATACCTCAGGCGGCCATGTTGCCAGGCCTTGCCCTGATGGGGCTATGCGCGCTGTCTCAGGCGGCCCGTCATCTGACACGACCCCTGCCTGAGCTGGAGGAAACAGCATGATGAGCGGTCTCGATATAGGCGGTCTGGCGCTGGGTGTCCTGTTGCTATTGCTCGGCCTTCGCCTGCACGTCGGCGTGGGCATGCTGGTGGCCGGCATGGTGTGCTATCTCCTGGTCAATGAAGGTGATACCTCGGCGCTGCTGTTTACCATCAATAATCTGGTGTATACGCGTTTTTCGAGTTACGACCTCGCGGTCATCCCCCTGTTTGTGCTCATGGGGCAGTTTGCCATTCATGGCGGGCTGTCCCGGGCGCTGTTTCGTGCCAGTGCGACCTGGATCGGCCACTGGCGTGGCGGGCTGGCCATGTCGGCGGCCGGGGCCTGCGCCGGTTTCGGGGCTATCTGTGGCTCCTCTCTGGCCACCGCCACGACCATGAGCCAGGTAGCGCTGCCCGAGCTTGAGCGGCATCACTACGGAAAGCGGCTGGCTACAGGCACGGTGGCTGCCGCGGGCACGCTGGGCATACTGATTCCGCCATCGGTGCCCCTGATCGTGTATGCGGTGCTGACCCAGGTGTCGATTGCCAAACTGTTCATGGCCGCCATCCTGCCAGGTATTGTCGCGGTGCTGGGCTATTTTGTCGTGATTCGTATCATGGCGATGAAAACCATGCGCGATGTCGAGCGTGCCCCGAAGCATTCCTGGGCCGAGCGCCTGACCAGCCTGCGCGAAATTGCTCCGGTACTGCTTATCTTCGGCGTCGTCATTTTCGGGCTGTATGGTGGCTGGGCCAACCTGACCGAGGCGGCGTCCATCGGTGCGGCAGCCTGCGGTGTCTATGCGGCATGGCGCGGAGGAATGCGGGGCGACGGGCTTTACAGGAGCCTGCTGGGCACTGCGGAAGCCACGGCGATGATTTACCTGGTCGTGATCGGGGCTGATTTGCTCAACAGTGGCCTGGCCCTGAGTCAGCTGCCCTTCGAGCTGGCAGACTGGGCCAGCGGCAGCGGCCTGGCACCGTTGACGGTGCTGCTGCTGATCCTTTTGATCTACCTGGTGCTGGGCTGTGTCATGGACTCCCTGTCCATGATCCTGCTGACCATTCCCATTTTCTTTCCGATCATCATGCAGCTCGATCTGTTCGGTCTGACCGGGCCGGAAAAAGCGATCTGGTTCGGGATCGTGGCCTTGATGGTGGTGGAGATCGGTCTGATTACGCCACCGATGGGAATGAACCTGTTCATTGTGCAGAAATACAGCCGCAACACCTCACTCGGCACGGTCAGCCGAGGCATCGTGCCGTTTCTGGGAGCGGATATGGTGCGTATCGCGGTGGTGGTATTCGTGCCGGCACTGTCACTGGCATGGCTTGGGTAGCAGCTGAATGAGTACCTGATGCGTGAGGGTTAATGAAGAAAACCGCAAATGCGCCGTTGCTTTCAGCGTTGGATGCGTCGTTGCGGTCATCGAAGATCCACCTTTCCCGGACACGTCTGGAGTGTGCATTGTGGCAACTTGAGGCAGGTTTTTGTCAGGAGCAGACAAGAGTCGCGCAGCCAGTCTCGCTAGCCTGTCAAACGGGGATGTGCCTTTGACGCTTGAGGCCACTCGCACCAGAAGTACTACAACGATAAGTATCGCAGCGACACTCCCCGCAACAAAAAGCATTGCCACTTCCATGCATTGCAACAACAAAGGGAATACTGCTTCATGACTATTTCACGCTACCGCCCCGTGCTGCCTGCGCTCGCTGCAGGCACGGTCATTTCGCTTGCCTTGTCCGGAAATGCCTCGGCACTCGAGATTTACGACACCGCCAGGACCAAAATCAATCTGAACGTCTCCGGGGTGGCCGGGGCCTTTCACAGCCAGAAGGGCTATTCCCAGACCTCGACCGCCGAAGCGGGAGGTCGCGACTGGCAGGAAGGGTTCATCAAGTACGGCATTGATCTCACGCATGCGTTGTCGCCCACGGCCGGGTCGCTCTATGCCAACGTGGCCTGGACCTCCAGTGGCACCTGGGGACAGGGAGATGCCGCTGGATTTACCACTGGCGATGAGCGCCGGACCCATCTCGAGGATCTGGCCGTTGGCTGGAAATCCGGCAACCTGATTCCGGCGCTTGGTCCTGATGGCCTTGATGTGTCGGTAGGGCGCCAGCGCATTCAGGTCGGCGATGGGTTTCTGATCTCCGGCGATTCGCTCAATTTCGGCGACGGGATACTTGACGGTGATCTGGACCGGGGCGGTGCATATTATCTGGCCGCGCGGCAGTCGTTCGAGCGAACCGCCGTGGTCAGACTCGGTGGCGATGCGGGCTGGCGGGGGGATCTGATGTGGATCCAGTCGGGTAACCCGGGCCAGGCCAAGCCTGAAATGGCGGTGGGCACGCTCGAGCATGTGACCGATGAGGCCACCCTCGGGGCGACCTACCTCAAGGTGCTCACGACCGACAGCGACTACGCCTTCCTCTATCCTGATCGCGATGATACCCGGGTCTACAGCGTCTATGGTCACGGCAATGCCGGTGTCGACAACCTGTTTCTGTCCGGACAGTACGCCTTCCAGGAAAAGGGCAATGGTGATAACGAAAACGCGTGGTATCTGGAGACGGGCTGGACCTTCAGCGATATGGCCTGGTCACCCTATGTGAGCTATCGCTTCAGCCGATTCTCGGAGGGCTACGATCCGTTGTTCTACGGCAATGGCCGGGCACTCGGTACCTGGTTCCAGGGCGAGGTGGCGGCCAACTACGCCGGCCCGTTCGCGACCAATGCGCGTGTGCATCAGGTCACGCTGTCGGTCACCCCGACCGAACGGCTCAGCCTTGGAATGCTTGCATACCGGTTCGACACCCTCGATGCCAATCAGGGTCCCAACTTCGATGGCAACGAAATCGACCTCTATGGTACCTGGGCGATCAACGATCACTGGTGGGTGTCGCCGCTGGTGGGCCGCTTTGATCCGGATAAATCGGCCTCGAATGGTGGTTCCCAGCTGGGCGACAGTGACGTGAACTACTACACCCAGCTGCTGGTCGGGTTCAACTTCTAGACTCCGGCAGAAAAAGTCATGTGTCTGGCAGCCTCAGGCAAGCTGTCAGATGCATGGCGCATTAGCCTGATGATCAGTCCCCCTTTTACGTGTCGAGCGCCGTCCTGCGGCTGCACCCTTCGACACCTCGCATGCTCAGGAGATCATTCATGAGTCAGGACACAGCATCACAGGCCGTACAGGACTTTTTCAAGCGGGCGACAGGCTCGTTCATCGATGGTGCCTTTGTCAGCGAGGGCTCGCCGCGCGACGTCATCGATCCCTCCACCGGCAAGCCGCTGACGCAAGTAGCCGAGGGCGATGTGGCACTTGCCGATCGAGCCGTTGCGCTGACCAAACAAAGCTTTGACGACGGTCGCTGGAGCAGCATGACACCGGCGGCACGCGAACGGATCCTGTTGCGTTTTGCTGATCTTCTCGAGCAGAACGGCGAAGAGCTTGCCCGGATCGAGACCCTCAACCAGGGCAAATCGATCAATATCTCACGCGGTGTCGATGTCGGCTTCTCGGTCGATTTCATTCGCTACATGGCCGGCTGGACCACCAAGATTGAAGGCAGTACACGCGAAGTGTCCATCGGCATGCCCGAAGCGGCGAAGTTCACCACCTACACGCTTCGCCAGCCTGTCGGTGTCGTGGCGGCGATTGTTCCATGGAACTTTCCGATGATGATCGCGCTTTGGAAAGTGGTTCCGGCGCTGGCGGCGGGCTGTACGGTCGTATTGAAGCCGGCCACCGAAACACCGCTCAGCGTGCTGCGGCTGGCCGAGCTTGCGGCCGAGGCCGGTGTGCCCAAAGGCGTATTCAACGTGGTGCTGGGCTCGGGGGCAACGGTCGGAACACGGCTGTCCGAGCATCCGGACGTCAGAAAGGTAACCTTCACCGGCAGTACTGAAATCGGCAAGCAGATCGGTCACGCTGCGGTCGAGCACATGGCGCGCTTTTCGCTGGAACTCGGTGGCAAGAACCCGATGCTGGTGCTTGAAGATGCCGACCTTGAAAAGGCGGTCAATGGCGCATTGATGGGCGGGCTGTTCAATCAGGGACAGGTCTGCGCGGCGGCATCGCGCTTCTATGTTCACTCAAGTCTGCATGACCGCTTCTGCGAACAGTTGGCCAGGGCCGTCGATACCATGCAGGCAGGCCCGGGCATCGACCCCGAGGCACAGGTCAACCCGCTGGTATCCAAACGTCAGCAGGTAAGCGTGCAGGGCTATATTGACCGTGCGCGTGATCATGGCGCCAACGTGCATGTCGGCAACAAGGTGCCGGCCGAAGGCTTTTATATCTCGCCCACGGTGATCAGCGGTGCGACCCACGACATGGAAATCGCTCGCGAAGAGGTCTTCGGGCCGGTACTGACCGTAATCCCCTTCGATGATGAGGAAGAGGCCCTGCGCATGGTCAACGACAGCGAGTACGGTCTGGGAGCCAGCCTCTGGACCGAGAGTCTGTCCAGGGCCATGACAATGACGCCACGCATCGAGGCCGGAATCGTCTGGGTCAACACCCACGTGACGCTCGATCCGGCCATGCCGTTTGGTGGGGTCAAGATGTCAGGCATCGGCAAGGAATTCGGTCCGGAAGCGGTCAACGCCTATACCGAACTCAAGTCGATCTGTATCGCCTACTGAGCGCACCGTCGACCCGGCTCTGCCGGGTCGGCACCATCGCTTCTGCCCGCTGGCGTTTATCCCTGATCGGCACGGGGCTGGCACAATTACCGATGCCTTTTTCGAATCCTGCGCTCAGGTACTGCCTTTAATCATGTCGCGCCGATGGCCTGTACTGTCATGGGCGTTTGCGTGCGTGAGCCATCGATGTCGTGTGCGGTATTGCCGCGTATATGCGTCAGGCCGCGTACTCCAGGCGCGAGCGACGATATTCCCGTGGCGAACTTGCGAACTCACGCTTGAAAGAGCGGCTGAAGTGCGCCGAATCGGTAAAGCCCCATTTGTAGGCGATCTGAGTGATCGAGCGCTTCATCAACGTAGGGCTGGCCAGTTCCTCGGCACAGCGTGCCAGCCGCCGGCGTTGAACATAACGACATACCGTTTCCTCGTGCTGTTCGAACAGGCGATAGAGCTGACGCACCGACATATGGAAGACGCTTGCCAGCCGCTCCGGGCCGATGTCCTCTTCATGCAGATGCTGGTCGATGAATTGCTGTACGCAGGTAAACAGCGTGCCATCGGCTTCGTCCAGAAACGATGGCGTGAGGGCCTGGTGCTGATGGATCGCCGGCAGCAGCGCGACCAGGGAGTCCGAGATACCGCGCTCGCGTTCATCGGTCGAGGGCAGTGCTTCGGTAACCATCCGGTTGACCACCAGTTGCAGGATCTGGCTGCTGGCACAGTCGCCCGTGACCTTCATGAAGGGAATGGTCATGTTACCGAAGCGCCTGACTACATCGCTGCGCGAAAGATGCAGGGAGTCATGCTCGATCAGCCCGTGGGGAACGATATCCCAGGCACTGATGGAATCCATCAGTGCCATTTCGCCCGGACGCAGGGTAATGTGGGTACTGTTCTGTATCAGTGTGGCGTGCCCCTGTTTCTGCACCACCAGAAAACAATGGCGATCTTCATTGCGCCGCTGGGCACTGCTGCTGGTAATCTTTTCGACATTCGTGACGATATTGGCAATATCGATACCGCCGTTGGAGCGGTTCGCTATGCTGCCCTGAAAGCTTCGACGGTCGCCCGTGATGCAATCAAAATGGCCACAGGTTTGCCTTACAGCGCCAAGCCAGGCATCTAACGACATTGAAATTGCATTCGTGGTTGGCATTGGGTCACCATTTTCATTAATAATTTAATGGTTTGGTCGACGCTAAGAAAAAAAACGGTCTGACACCACCATCCATTGGTCAAGCATTTCCATGGTCCGACCGGAGCGCTTACGGCAATAAAGCAAATTACGTGCCATGCGCCCGAAGGAGTCATTGATGACAATCACGTTCCATCATTACCTTGATGCTGCCGAACACGCACAGCGTCTTGAAGGATGGCAGCATGAATCCAGCCAGATAGAAGCCGGGCTGTTCTCGGGAGAGATCGTTGATATCTCGAGCGAGAAAGTGCGGTTGTTTCGCGAAAGCGCCAATCTGGGGCTGTCGCAACGCATGCATTTTCCTGAATCGCAATGGCATCTGGTAACCCCCCTTCTCTGGTCCAGGGATGATCATTTCAAAGCCGATACGTTGACCGTACTGCCAAGCTGCGATCAGTTCTGGGGTGTATCGCAATCCAGCTACGATCTGCTGGTGATCTCGGTTGACCGAGGCCGTCATGAATGGCTGGCACGCGATGAGCATCGTCTACGTCAACTTGAGGTATCGCATGCGTGTCTGAATCAGGTGCGCAGCCAGTGGCAGTGGATGACCGACTATCTGAGACACCGGTTCCGCGATGAACCAGTGCCCATGGCGTTGCAGCGTTCCCTGACGCGCCAGCTCGAGGAGAGCATCGAGCTGTTGCTCGGCAGTGATGTGCTCACCGTCGAGCTGGATGCCAGCAACTATCGGACCCGGCGCTACATCGTTGATTACTGCCAGTCGCTGATCCACAGTCGCCCGGATGACCCGCCGTCACTGATGGCCCTCTGTGATCAGCTGAAGATTTCACGGCGTACGCTTCAGTACAGCTTTCAGGCCGAGGTGGGGCAGTCGCCGGTGACCTATCTGCGCGCCCTTCGGCTCAATGCCGTGCGGCGCAGCCTGCTTCAGGATCCCACCCAGCGACTGGCGGATGCGGCTGCCGGCCAGGGGTTCTTCCATCAAAGCTACTTCTGCCGGGAATACCGGCGGCTGTTTCAGGAGCTGCCCTCTGCCACTCGTGACCGTGCACTGTCGGCCAACCGGCAGGGCGCGGCGTAGCCGCCGCCCCCACGCGTCTGCCCCCTAAAATCGGCCGAACCGATAGGGCCGTGGATCGATGATCGGCTCATGATCCATGACAAGGTCGGCTGCGAGCTGGCCTGCCGCTGGAGAGGTGCCGAACCCATGGCCGGAGAAGCCGGTGGCCAGTGTCAGCCCCGGCACGCCCGGCACGGCATCGATGACCGGGTTTGAATCCGGCGTGATATCGATCATTCCCGCCCAGGATTCTTCCACGGTCATGTTCGAGAACACTGGCCAGGCTGCCGACAGGTTGCGATACGCTTCATCGTTGAGCCCCTGGTTGATCGCTGGGTCCGTGGTGCGGGCGCACGTACGCTCGAACGGCGATTGCCCATTCTTCCAGCGCCTTTTCTGTGTGAGGTCCCGCCAGAAATGCTTGCCCAGCGAGACCCGAAGCAACCCGCGCTGCGTACGCAGGGCATTCAGGTATTTGGAACCGACCAGCAGATGATCCAGCGTCAGCGGGGCATCCAGTGCACCGCGCTGAGTGACGATAAAACCGCCATCCTTGTGCTTTCTGAACGAGAAATCCGGGCCACCGACGGCGACATCGGTAGGGCCTTCCATGGCGCCGGTACGGAATACCGATACGACGAGCGGGAGCGTCGGAAGTGAAATGCCAAGGTTGCCCAGAAAGCGCCGTGAGCCCATGCCGCCAGCCAATAGCACCTGATCACAGCGGATCTCGCCTTGCTCGGTCACCACCCCACTGACGCGGCCACCGGAGCGAGTAATGTTGCGCACCGCGCAATGCTCGATGATTACCGCACCGTGGGCGATGGCCGCGCGGGCAATGGCGCTGGAGGCCAGCGTCGGTTCGGCGCGCCCGTCGGACGGCGTGAAGATGGCACCGGCCCAGTCCCCGCGCCCCCCTGGCACCTGGGCGTCGATCTCGCGGGGGCTCAGTATTTTCGAATCAAGAGATAGATCGGTCACTGACTTGAGCCAGGCTTCGTGCACGGCAAGCTGATCGGCCGTGCGCGATAGAAACATGATGCCTGCTTGACGGTAGCCGACATCGTGGCCAGTGCGTTCGGCCATGGTGGACCACAGCCTGTCAGAGGCGAGCGCCAGCGGTACATCCTCGTGATGGCGGTTGGTCTTTCGAACCCAGCCCAGATTACGGGAGGATTGCTCTCCGGCCAGCCGGCCCTTTTCCAGCACGACGACCGGAATGCCTCGCTCGGCGAGGGTCAGGGCGGCGGTCAGGCCGATGATGCCGCCACCGATGATGACCACGGTGGTCGAGGCAGGAAAGTCGGTAGAAGTCTCGACGGGTGCGATTGTCGGTGCCATGAGCGTGTCCTGGTGGTCGGTGATTCAACGCGGTGTAATGGCCTGTCCGGTTACACCGCGTTGATTCAAATCAAGGGGCCGAGTGTCGTCCTACCGTGCCGAGGTGTCGATCAGATTGATGTCGGCACGGCTGGCGCCGCGATAGGCGGTTACTTCCAGCTCGACCTTGTAGACTTCGGCGCCCAGGGGGGGGCAGGTCACGGTGATGACGGGGTCGATGCCACGCATGGTCTCGCCGAACAGGCCCATGACGGTTTCGGTATCGGCCGGGTTCTGGATGAAGATTTTCACGGAAACGACATCGGCAAGGCTGCTGTCGACGGCAGCAAGGCCGCGTTCGATGTTGGCGAACACCTGCTTCAATTGTTCGCCGACGTCATCGGGAATTTCCTTGGTGTCCGGGTTACGCCCGGCAGTGTTGGACACAAGGATCCAGTTATCGACGGCCACCACACGGGAGTAGCTGGCATGGTTTTCGAAGGGGGAGCCGGTTTTGACTTTGGTGATCAGGGTCATGATGGAGTGCTCGCATTGAAGTCGATGAAAGGGGCGGATACCGGCGGTAGTACCGATACCCGCAAACAGGCGGCTTGCTGGCTTATTTCAGAGCGGGTTCGTCCCACAGGTTCAGCTTGACGCCGATACCCTGTTCCACGGCCCTGCGATAGATGACCGTTGCCCAGGCAACATCCTCGACCGGCATGCCGCCGACCGACATCATGATGATCTCATCGTCGTTTTTGCGGCCGGGGCTATCGCCGGAGACAATCGCGCCCAGATCTTCCAGTGCACCAGCCTCGAGCATTCCGGCGTGAATCATGTCCATGAACTTCAAGCCGATCAGCGGGATGCAGTTATGTGCGGGCTTGGGCACTTCCTCGTACCAGGCTTCATAAAGGCCGGTGTCATCGAGCACCTTGCGAACATCGGGGGCTTCCATGCCGGCATCGAAGTTGCAGGGGGCGGGCATCGCCAGAAACGCCCCTGGCTTGACCCACTCGCGCCTGACCATCGGATAGTCGTCAGGGTTACCGACTTCACCGGAGGCGCAATAGGTCACGATGTCGGAATCGCGCACCACCATTTCCACACTGTCGACGACCTGGGTACTGACCTGTGGGTAGTGCTCCTTCGCCCAGGCAATGAACTCGTTGACGCTTTTCTCGCTGCGCCCCTTGACCTTGATGGTATTGATATCGGGGCAGGTCTCGATGAACGCCGCCACGCTGGTGCGGCCCATTACTCCCGGGCCCAGAAGGCCGATGACACGCGAATCCCTGCGGGCCAGATGCCGGGCACCAACACCCGGCACCGCGCCGGTACGGTAGGCCGACAGCAGATTGGCCGACATGTACGCCAGCGGCGCAGCGGTATCCGGATCAGTCAGCGTGAACATCAAAATCGAGCGGGGCAGGCCCTTCTCGCGGTTGGCGATGTTGGAGCCATACCATTTCACGCCGGAAGTGCCGAAGTTGCCGCCAAGGTAGGCTGGCATCGCCATCATGCGACGATCCGCGGTTGGCTTCGGCATGGTGGGGAAGGGGGATTCTTCCGGGAACGTGATCATCGCGCCGTGGGAGTCATTGTTCGGCCCGGCCATGCGGTAATCGCCGATGTGTAACAGGCGAAACATCTCTTCCATGGTGTCCACACAGGCCGCCATATCGGTGACGCCGGCGCGGATCATGTCCTGCTCGGAGAGGTAGACGAAGTCAATCTTGGTATTGTTATTCATTGCGTTGCTCTCGACGAATACGTGTTCGAATGCGGTACGTTTCATAGTGCGTATCGAGGCGCGAAGGCGTTAGCACAGATCGGCAACTCGGTGATGTGCCGCGACCAATGGCTAAAAAAGTGGAAGGGATGTAATAGGGGGCTTGATGCTATTGACGGTATTCTTTCTCGATGAACAGTGAGTTAAATGGTCCAGAGGCTAAAGCAAGCCAGTTCGATCCAGAGCAGGCTTTGGCGAATATCGCAAAACGTATTACTCAATGCTATGAGATGGGGCTGACTCGAAAACTTAATTCTGGCTATAGGGATGCGGGTCTAAAATACAGTGAAGGAAGCGCGCTTTTCCGGTGCCACGTTTTGAGGCTCGATACCACCAGGGGCATGCCGGATGGGGAACGCTGCTTGATTTGATATTGATCCGTTTGGCCAAGTGCCGGCTTGCCTTTTTTGAAACGAAGATCACGAGCTCAGGCTTGATGATATCGATCACGCCATTGAGTGTCTCAGTGGCAACGTCTATATCCTTTTTTTGAACCTTGAGGCTATCTCCGGTTATCGCAGGGCGTTGGAACCCGTTCATGAACGCGACGTATCTGAAGAGATTACCGCCTCCTGAATATCCCGCTTCCCCGAGCGCTCGGTTCAGACGCCGGTAGATTTCGTGGCCTTTTGCCTTCCACTGACCGTTCGGTTTATCGAGAATGCCACGGGTATTTATCCAGCCCGGCTTATCTGAGTCGCTTAAACTCGACTCGGTGCCTTCATACCAGTGCTGCGCATCCAGATGGAGCGAGCTTTCCGGTGGCAGATAATGGCTTTCAGCAATCAACAGAATTTTCGGACTGTGATGACCGTAAAGGCGCCCCACGAAAGGGCGCATGCGTGGATAAGCCTGGTAGTGAGGCAGCTGTTCAAAGGCTTCATCGTAGTTCTGGCTATAGTGAGTCACCTTTTCAGTCATGCTCATCACTTGGTCCAGCTATTCGACAAAAGCTCGGCCTGCCTGAGAATCAACTCGATGACGTCCGGCGATTTATCCGGCGGGTACTTGTAGCGCTGCAGCGTCCGGCGCACCAGAATCCTAAGCTTGGCGCGTACGCTTTCCCGGACCTGCCAATCAACCGTGGTTGAGCCACGAAGCTTGTTGGTGACCTCGACCGCCAGCGCCCGCAACCGATCATCGCCCAGCTCACGTACGGCGCTTTCGTTGGTGATCAAGGCGTCGTAAAACGCGATCTCGTCGGGGTTCAGGCCCAGCGCCTCGTCGCGCTCCATATCGGCCTTGAACTGTTTGGCCATGGCGATCAGCTCTTCGATCACCTGGGCCGTTTCGATGCCGCGGTTGTTGTACTTGCGCAGCGTCTCCTGCAAGCGATCCGAGTACTTTTTCTCCTGCACGGCGTTAGTGCGCGTTTTGGCCTTGATGTCGTCCTTGAGCAGTTTTTCCAGAAGCTCGACAGCCAGGTTGCGATACGGCATCTGGCGCACGTCTTCGAGAAACTCATCGGAGAGCAGACCGATATTGGGCTTGTCGAGCCCGCAGAGCGCGAACACGTCCGTCACGTCCTCGGCCACTACGGCGTTATCGAGGATCTGCTTGAGCGCGGAATTTTTCTGTTCCTCACTCAGCGAACGATTTGTACTGGTGTGCTTGACCAATGCCGCCTTGATCGCTGATAGAAACGCGATCTCCTTGTGCAGCGCCTTGGCTTCATCCAGCGTGCTGCACAACGAATACGCTTTGGTAAGCTTCAGTACGCTATCGAGAAAGCGCTTTTTGCCATCGTCCAGACTGAGGATGTAGTTGGCTGCCGGCGGTAGCAGTTTGTGCGGTGCTTCTTCGAAGCCGCTATAGTCGAAGCCTTCACGGTTGGCGCCCTTGGCAAACATGCCGTGAATGATATCGAGCTTCTCTTCCAACACCGCGAAGGCTTCCTCGGCGCTGTAGGTTGGCTGCCCCCTGCCGCGCGAGTCGGTGTAGACCTTGAGGGCATTTTTCAGCTCGTTGGCAATGCCGATGTAGTCGACCACCAGCCCGCCGGGCTTGTCCTTGAACACCCGGTTCACGCGGGCAATGGCCTGCATCAGGTTATGGCCCTTCATGGGCTTGTCGACGTACATGGTATGGCAGCATGGCGCGTCGAAGCCGGTCAGCCACATATCGCGCACGATCACCAGCTTGAGCGGGTCAGTTGGGTTCTTGAAGCGCTTCTCAAGTCGTTTCTTGGTTTTCTTGTTGTAGATGTGCGGCGTCAGCAGCGGGCTGTCGGCGGCCGAGCCGGTCATGATGACCTTGATCGCGCCCTTTTCCGGGTCGTCGTCGTGCCAGTCAGGGCGGAGCTTGACGATTTCGTTATAAAGCTGCGCGCAGATGCTGCGGCTCATGGCGACGATCATCGCCTTACCCTCGATGGTCTCGTTGCGCGTCTCGAAGTGCTCGACGAGATCCGCCGCGATCCGTTGTAGCCGAGGTTCGGTACCCATCAACTTTTCCAGGCGGCTCCACTCACCCTTGGTGCGCTCCCGCGTGCCGGTATCTTCCTCGTCCTCGATGACCTCGTCGACCTGCTCGGAGAGCTGGTTGATCTCGTCTCGGTTGATGTCGAGCCGCGCCAGGCGTGATTCGTAGAAGATCGGCACGGTGGCGCCATCGTCCACGGCATCCTGAATGTCGTAGATCGAGACGTAATCGCCGAAGACGGCGCGGGTGTCCTTGTCTTCACTGGCAATCGGCGTGCCGGTAAAGCCGATGAACGAGGCGTTGGGTAGCGCATCGCGCATGTGCTTGGCGAAACCGAACTGGTAGGTGCCATCCTGCTTGAGCGTGGCTTTCAGACCGTACTGGCTGCGGTGGGCCTCGTCCGAGATCACTACGATGTTGTGGCGGTCATTAAGAACTGGGTGGCTGCTCTCTCCGTCCAGCAAAGCAAATCTCTGAACAGTGGTGAAGAGGATGCCGCCGGACTCACGCTCGGCGAGCTTCTGTCGCAGGCTCTCGCGGCCCTCGGCCTGTACCGGGTCCTGCTTGAGCAGATCGCGAGCGCTGCTGAAGGTGCCGAATAGTTGACCATCGAGATCAATACGATCGGTCACCACGATCAGCGTGGGGTTGTGCATCGCCGATTGCTGCACCAGTTTGCCTGCGTAGCAGACCATCGAGATGCTCTTTCCAGAGCCCTGGGTGTGCCACACCACCCCGGCCTTCTTGCTGCCGGGTTCAACTTCATCGCCGTAGGCCGCGCGCTTCTCATCCTCGCCCGCTGTAAGCTCTTCGGAGGCAATGACGGTTGCTTTTACCGCCTCACGCACGGCGTGAAACTGGTGATACCCGGCGATCTTCTTGATGACTCGCTCGGCATCGGTCTCGAACAGCACGAAGTAGCGCAGATAATCCAGAAACAGCGCCCGGTCGAAGAAACCGCGCACCATGGTTTCAAGCTGCCACTCCAGCAGGGGCTTGTCGTCTTCATTCTTGATGGTGCGCCACGGCATGAAGCGCTCCTGATCCGCCGTCAGCGAACCTACCCGCGCGGTGTAGCCATCGCTGATCACCAGCGCTTCGTTGGTGACGAACAGGTCAGGAATTTCCGTCTTGTAGGTCTGCAGCTGATTGAAGGCGCCGGTGATATCGGCGGTTTCACTGCTCGGGCTTTTCAACTCGATCACCGCCAGCGGCAGGCCGTTGATAAAACAAACGATATCCGGGCGACGTGGCTGTTTGCTGCCCTGTATGGTGAACTGATTGATGGCGCGAAAGCGGTTGGTTTTGAGGCACTCGAAATCGATCAGAAAGGCGTGGTCATAAATGACCTCGTCATCGCGCTTGTACTGCACCAGCACGCCGTTGAGTAGCCACTGATGGAAGGCGCGGTTACTGAGCACCAGATCGGGGCTTTGCGATTTGCTGACCTGTGCCACGGCCTGCTGAACGGCGTCTTCCGGCAACTGAGGGTTGAGCCGAGTAATGGCCTTTTCGAGATCACCGCGCAGCAGCACCTGCTGGTAATCCTCGCGCTCCGGCGCAGTGCCATCGCGGGCGATGTCCGGCCCGTGGGCGGTTTCCCAGCCGGTGTCGTCAAACCACTCGAGACACAGCTGCTCCAGTTGATCTTCGGTCATCCCTACTCCCTTGCCACCCGCTAAATCGCCAACGCCCGTTGACTCGTTTTATGCTATCGCTATAC
The DNA here is from genome assembly GCF_026240105.1 of Larsenimonas rhizosphaerae. NCBI lineage: Bacteria > Pseudomonadati > Pseudomonadota > Gammaproteobacteria > Oceanospirillales > Halomonadaceae > Larsenimonas > Larsenimonas rhizosphaerae. The sequence continues at coordinate 263,524 of NZ_JAPIVE010000004.1, read as the reverse complement.
TTCGCCATAATACGCCCGGCGCCTCTTCACAGTTCACTGTGTACGCGCCGGTTCTTTTTTATCGACACGAATGCCTATCTTATGAAGTCATGGCAGTTCGGAGTGCTCGAAGCTGATCTGTTTTAACTGTTGATTGATGTTTCTTAGCGGGTCACGCAGTGCATTTTCGAATCGCGTCATGTGGTGCACCATCCATTCGATCATCTCGGGCCAGTTCGCCTTGTCATATCCGTCAACGGCTTTGGTGTATTGAAGACGACAGGCTTTTTTGGCAGGTAAAGGCAGCCAAATGAGTGGAGCACCAAAGTTTTTCTCGATCGTATCCCTCTGTGCCTCGAGCCCTTCAAATACAAAGGTATTGGCTTCAGCCTGGCTATTCTGAAGACTCAATCCAACGCGTATTTCACTTTTCCCGAAAATTAACTGATAGGGCATACCGCTGACACCAGAGCCTGCAATAAGCCAGTGATCTCTCATCGGACTGATATTGTTGTACAGGGCACAACCACTTTTGCTGAACTCTTCCAGCGCCTTTTCCCAAAATTCCAGACGCAAGGTGTGTCGATGCTTTTGCTCTGTATCGGCGCTTTTCTCCTCATCCTCCTTGGCGACCATGCCAATCATGAAATCGGTCGATTCGGGCGTCGGAATGATCTGCTCAATATTGAGGAAAAGCTCATTGCCGGCCTTGTAAGGCGTTACCTTGAAACACTGGCAGGCGATACCAAACTGGCTCAGCCATAGCACGGTGTTGGTGACTTCCTTGCGATAACGCGCTGCAACCAGAATAAGACGTTGCGTCTTGATGCGATTGATTTGAGCCGCTTCCAAACCATCGACTTCTAGAAATTCGATCAGGTTATCGACCGCGTTAGCTGGCGTTTGATCGGTTTCCTGTGCTTTCTGATTGAGATAGCGCTGGTAGATATCCACGACCTGGGACTTGCTCAAATTGGCGCAGTAGCTGGCATATTTCAGGGCCTGCCAGACCACGTCCCGACCGCTATCGTCAAGTTTGTTTTCGATAATGACCAGATTGCCACTCTTGTCGATAGCAAGAAGATCCAAACGCTCACGAGTATCGTCGAAGCCATCAAACTCCTTTTGAATGATCAGGAGCTCCTCGCCATCTACCTGTGCCAGTGCCTGCGGACAGTTTTCCAGCCACTCCTGCAGGTGCTTGCGCTCGCCGAAGCCAAGTTCAGTAAATCTTTTTACTTCTAGAGGGTTAATTCGGTTGGTAGAAGCATCGATTCTAAACATTATTTTCTACCTCATCATCTTCTTCAGTACTTACATATTGAAGAAGAGAGGCACGATATCCCTTTATATCATGCTCAAACATTAAACGGCTATAAGAAACCTCCCCTCCAGACAGCAAACTAAAACTAGAGAACTGCCCATCCAGCCAGTTATTGAATTCTTCATAGTCATCATAATAAATCCTAGCCGATAGGTTAGGGTCTGATGACTCTTTGTGCCTTCTATATAGATATGAGCAAAAAGCGTCAGTTATGCCTGCAACAAAACTGGCATCAGTTGGAGTGATAGGGCTCACATAATAACCATCATCTCCATGCGAGGCAGCACCGTATCTATTCCTCAATTCAGAAATATTATGAACCATCGAATTTGTTATTATTTTAATCTTTTCATTAACATCAGGATTGTCGTTTAATTGCAGACAATCTCGAACACTTCTGTAGAGTGGGTTCATGTCTTGACTTTGATTGGCATTGCCAAGCCTATCTGAGAGAATGGTTTTAAAAACCGTCTCCAAGAGTGATTTTGATGTATCGAGAACAAGAGAGCAGTCTTGAACTTCTAAAGCATTTTCCAAGCGTTCTTTTTGCTCGTTAAGATGCGTGGCATCCATCGATAAAGAAAATGCTTCGGCACAAAGAAGAGGTCGTGCAAGCGACATTGTTAGATCTCCAATTCGCCAGAAAGAAGCTTTGGTAGCAATGCGTCACGCATCTCTGAAAGATCATTTGAGTTTTTTAAGTTCAGCTCAATGCTTAAGTATTTCGCTCTTACCATATCGCAAAAGATCTTTGCTACACTGCCGTCAGGCACCACAATCGGAATGCTGCGAAAACTTTTCTTACTTATCTCCGCAAATGTACTTCCGCTAGCGAGCTGCTTGATATCATCCATAACAGATTCAGCCCATTGAAGAACAAATTCGGGCTGCAGCCTTTTTTTGCAAATCATGGCAATATAGCCTTGATTAATAGCCACAGGGATTTTCGTCAAAGCGAGGTAGCCAACCGGCGCACGAGAAGACATCAGAACCGTATTTATAGGAAGTAGGCCAGAGCTTATCTTTGCTAAACCAGCCTCTGTAATTTTCCTTTCTGTCGAAATCATAACCTTGCTTTGGGCACCAGAAAGATCTTTTGGGCTGGTCCAGTTAATATCTCCACCCTCCCAATATTCTTTATTTTTTGTGGGCGGGGTGCCACCACCTTTTATCTCTACCTCGGCGCCGATAGTTGAGCATTCCCACCCCTCCGGAATCTCCCCCAACTCACTGTCCTGCATCGCTGAGGGAAACAGCGCGGCGGTCTCATACAGCTCCTGATAGCGCTCGGGGTCGTCCGCGCGCAGCGCGTCAAGCTGCGCCGCCGTCTTGCCGGAAATGGCCTGCATCGCGGCGCGGTTCATATAGGTTTCCAGATCGCCTACCGCGGGCATCTCGTCAAACTCGGCGGCGTAGCAGACGGGCGAGGCGCATTCATTTTCTGGCTGGAGCGCCTGCCAGCGCTTACGCGCGGCGATCTTAGCCTTGACCGGTTCGAAGTCGACAAACCAGCTTTTAAACAGGGTCTGGGCCATCTGCTCGAGGGTTTGGTTGATGCGGTAGTTGAGTTCGATTTTATCATCGAGGCCGCTCAAAACCGTGGCTATAACCTTTTGACTACTCAAACTTGGTAGCAACACCGGTGTTTTACGAAGGATGCCTAAGTTCGTGTGAGGCACACCCGTCTGTATCGCATTCGTCTTCACATAATCTACTTGCTCAAGCGCCGAAAAGTAGTAATAAAGAAAACCAACATCGGCCAAATCAGGATTGACCGTGATCTTCATTTGGCTTTGCGAAACGATATATTCTTCATAAGGGCCTGCTGGCACAATTGAAACCTGACCTAGAGTCCCCCTTTGGGTAAACACCAGATCACCGGGGCGTGCAGTATTGGCAGACAGTTTTGCTGCTTTTGACTCAGAAACAAAAGCAAACTTCCCAGAAACCCATCGCATCCCCATGTTTTGACCACGAATAACTGGAACACCGGCATTTTGATAATCTTTAGATACTAGATTCGAACCGAAAGGCCCACCTACCATCGCGTTTTTTTGCGGTGCAGCAAGTTCCTCTAATAAATATTCATTGAGATCAGAACTCATAACCCAGCCCCCCAAGATTCCGCTTGATCTCACCTTCCAGCCGGTCGCTTTCTTCGAACTGCTCTTTCAACTGCGCCGTCAGCCGCGCCATTTTGTCGGCGAAGGGTTCGTCGTCTTCTTCCTGCGCGGCAGTGCCCACGTAGCGCCCTGGCGTGAGCACGAAGTCGTGCTTTTCAATCGCGGCGAGATCTTTTGAAGCACAGAAACCGGGGACGTCTTCAAAAGCGTCGGTGCGCTGCCAGTTATGGAAGGTGTCGGTGATTCTGGCGATGTCTTCGCTTGTAAAATCGCGTAGTACGCGGTCGCGCATGTAGCCTTGCTGGCGAGCGTCGATAAACAGCACTTCGCCTTTACGTCGACGTTTTTCGACGCCGTTGGGCGAAAGACCGCCGGTTTTATCACGGGTCAGGAACCAGATACAGGCAGGAATCTGGGTGTTGGTGAAGAGCTGCCCCGGCAGGGCGACGATGCACTCGACCAGATCCTTTTCGACCAGGCGGCGGCGAATCTCGCCTTCACCGCCGCTGTTGGAACTCATCGAGCCGTTGGCGAGCAGCAGCGCCATGCTGCCCACGGGGGCGAGGTGATGCAGCATATGCTGCAGCCAGGCGAAGTTGGCGTTGCCCTTGGGCGGGGTGCCGTATTGCCAGCGCACGTCCTCGGCCAGCGACTCGTGCCACCAGTCCTTGACGTTGAACGGCGGGTTGGCCATCACGAAGTCGGCGCGCAGGTCGGGGTGCTGGTCATTCAGAAAGCTGTCGGCGTTTTTCTTGCCGAAGTTGAAGTCGATGCCGCGAATGGCCATGTTCATGGCGGCCAGTCGCCAGGTGGTCGGGTTGGACTCCTGCCCGTAGATGGACACGTGCTTTTTCTGCTCGGTGGGGTCGTAGTGGTGCTCGCGGGCGTGCTCTTCGATGAACTTGTCGGAAGAGACAAAGAACCCCCCAGAGCCCATCGCCGGATCGTACACGCGGCCCTTGTAGGGCTCCAGCATCTCGACGATCAGCGAAACGATGCTCTTGGGCGTGTAGTACTGCCCGCCCTGCTTGCCTTCGGCCAAGGCAAACTGGCCGAGGAAGTATTCGTAGACGTGGCCGAGAATATCCTTGCTGCGCAGATTCAGCGGTTCGCCATCGAGCATTGGTTGGGTAAAGGAAGTATCCGAAAAGGAATTGATCAACCCGATCAGCTTGTCGTTATCGACCTGGAAGCGGCTGATGCCTTCCAGCACGCCCTTGAGCTTGTCGTTGCTCTTCTCGATGGCTTCCAGCGCGTTGTCGATCAGCCAGCTCACCGAGCGCAGGCGCACGTCTTCACCCTTGCTGTTTTGCCAGAGCACCGTGCCAGTGGATAGTGCGGCGCTCTCTTTCAGCGTGCTCCAACGCGCCTCTTTGGGCACCCAGAACACGTTGGCCTCGCGGTAGTAGTCGAGGATCTCCAGTTCATCTTCGAGCGCCTGCTGGTACTCGGCGTCGCTGTCGTAATCGTCGCGCGGCAGGAAGTAGATGTTGTCGTCGGCGTCATCCTTGAACAGCGCCAGCAGCTCGCGTTGGCGCTCCTCGAACGCGTCGGAGACGTACTTCAAGAAAATCAGCCCCAGCACCACGTGCTTGTAGTTGGCGGCATCGAGGTTGTTGCGAAGCTTGTCGGCAGCGCTCCAGAGCTTGTCTTCAAGCGCTTTCAAAAATTGCTGTTCGGTGGTGGCCATGCGGGTCTCTTGTGTGTCGATTCAGGCGCGATCGATGCCGCGCAAAATAACTATATGTGCCTGCTAATGTAACCGGTCGGTTTACACAATGCGATGGTTGTTCTTGTCAGACGGGGGGCTGATTAGTGGGCAAATCAACGTATGAAGCATATCTTGTTGGAGTTATGAAGCGAGTCAGGTGAAAGTGCTTTTCGTGAATCCTGGCTGCCTGCATATAGCGAAAAACCCCGATGACACTCACTGAGGTTGAGGCGCCGACCTGGCATCCGTAGTCCATTTGCCATGAGTTTTGAGCTATCTTCGCTTGTTAATTCAAGTGCTCAATGGCGTACTCACTCCATATTCTGAATCTGCTCCCGCATCTGCTCGATCAATACCTTCAGTTCCACCGCACAGCGGGTGGTTTCTGTGACGGCCGCCTTGGAGGAGAGGGTGTTGGCTTCGCGGTTGAGTTCCTGCATCAGAAAGTCCAGCCGACGGCCAACAGGGCCCTTTTGTGTCAGTTGCCGCTCTACTTCGGCGACGTGGGTATCCAGTCGGTCGAGCTCTTCGGCCACGTCGGATTTCTGAGCAATCAGGGCCATTTCGGCTTCAAGCCGGTTGGGGTCGAGTTCGGCTTTGGCATGCTCTAGCCGGTCGAGGATCAGTTGGCGCTGGCGTTCCAGTACGGCGGGCAGGTGGGTGCGTACTTCAAGCACCTGTTCACGAATGCCGGTCAGGCGATCACGGATCAGTTCGGCGAGTCGATCGCCCTCCCGGGCGCGGCCGGCGTTCAGATCGGTCAGTGCCTCGTCGAACAGGGCAAGTGCCTCTCTTTTCAGTGCGTCTTCATCCAGCCCTTCACTGACGGTCACGCCGGGGTAGTCCAGCAGGGCCAGCGTATCCGGCATCGGGCTTTGGGGCAGTCTGCGTTGCAGGGCTTCCAGCGTTTCGGCGAGGGTTTCAAGTCGGGTGTGATTCAGGCTCAGGCTGGATGTGCCTTCCAGGCGTTCAAAGCGCAGGTGGCATTCCACCTTGCCACGAGAGAGGGCCTTGCGGAGTTTTTCCCGGTAGTGGGGTTCCAGATCGCGCAGGGCTTCCGGTAGACGAAAATGCGGCTCGAGGTAGCGCTGGTTGACCGAGCGAAGCTCAAGAGTCAGCGTGCCCCAGTCGGTGTCGCGGCGCTGGCGGGTAAAGGCGGTCATGCTATAGGCCATGAAGGGCTCCGTGGTATCGGGTGCGGGGCCGAAACGTGGCCCGAATTGCAACCAGTGTAACGGATTCCTGGCCCGGGACGTGTAGAATGGGTGCCCTTTGCGGGTGGAATATCTGCCCGGCACGCTTCAAGGAGAGATGTACATGCGCCCGAGTGGACGTACCCCCGATGCCCTGCGCGAGATCAGGCTCACCCGTGAGTTTACCCGGTATGCCGAAGGCTCGGTGCTGGTAGAGTTCGGTCATACCCGTGTGCTGTGTAATGCCACGGTCGAGACAGGCGTACCCCGCTGGCTGCGCGGCAAGAATCAGGGCTGGGTAACGGCAGAATACGGCATGCTGCCCCGTGCGACCCATTCCCGCAGTGGTCGGGAAGCGGCTCGTGGCAAGCAGGGCGGCCGCACGCTTGAAATTCAGCGTTTGATCGGCCGTAGCCTGCGTGCGGCGGTGGATCTCAAGAAGCTGGGCGAGTTCACCATTACGGTCGATTGTGATGTATTGCAGGCTGATGGCGGCACCCGCACGGCGTCGATTACCGGCGGCTGTGTGGCGCTGATGGAGGCGATCCGTCACATGCAGCGCAAGCGTCAGATCAAGAGTGATCCTTTCAAGCAGCTGATCAGCTCGGTATCGGTGGGGATCTACAAGGGGACGCCGGTGCTGGATCTGGATTATGACGAGGATTCTCGTGCCGATACCGATCTGAACGTGGTGATGGCCGAAGATGGCGGGCTGATCGAGGTGCAGGGCACCGCCGAGCAGGCGGCATTTTCCCGGCTGGAGCTTAACGCGATGCTGGATCTGGCCGAGAAGGGTGGACGGGAGTTGTTTACCCATCAGCGCGAAGCGCTGGGCATACCGCAATAAGTCAGCGCTGTCGCAATGCGTTCAAGGCAGTGATGTTCTATCGATCGGGGCTTGTTCTGAGCCCCGATGCCAGCTGACGAAAAGCGTGGATCGCCTTTCCAGGCACCTTTTCCGGAGTGTCGCTACCGGCGACCCAAAGGGCTGCGTTCATCGCCGCGCCATTTAACAGTCGAGCTGCGGCCTCAACGTCGACCGGCTTGATGAAGCTTTCATCCATGAGTCTGCCAAGCGTTGTCATCGTGGCCTGCAGACAGCGATTCTGGCTGGGCCATTGCGCTGGATCGCCCAGTACCGAGGGGCCGTCAAGCAAAACGATGCGTTGTATCTCCGGATCAAGCGCGAGCTCGATATAAGCTTCTCCCTCTTTCATCAGTGCTTCCCAGCTGTTCGTTTGACGCTGGCCGATTTCATGGGCCTGCATTGCCATATCGCTGTCAATCTCTTCAACAACCGCGGCAAGCAGGCCACGCTTGTCCCCGAAATGATGATAAAGCGCGCCACGAGTGAGGCCGGCTCGGGCAGTAAGGTCATCCATCGAGGCATCGGCATAGCCTTTCTCGGCAAAGGCAGATCGTGCTGCCTTGATCAGGTTGGCGCGTGTTTCCTTCAGCATCTCTGCGCGACTGCGTCTGGTCATGTTACACCCTGCACCTGTTTTCCCCGCCCAGCGACACGCGCTGTATCAACGTCATGGTTATTCGGCCGCGATTCGCTCGGGCGATCTTCTTTTCGTATCCGGGCAGGTGGGCAGTCGCGAAGATGGCTCTCCCGAGCCAGATCCTGAACGTCAGGTGTCGCTGGCTTTCGAGAACCTCAAGGCAGTTCTGGCCGCGGCGGACTGCGGACTGGAAGACCTTGTCGACGTAACGACCTTTCATACCGATCCGGAAAATCAGATCGAGACTGTCATGGCAATCAAGGACACGCATTTTCCTGCCGCACCCTATCCCAACTGGACGGCCGTCGGCGTGACCTGGCTTGCGGGCTTTGATTTTGAAATCAAGGTAGTGGCACGTATTCCCGGGTCATGTTGAACCGGGTGTGTTGCGGTCAGCAGTTTAATTCCAGGGTAGGGTGCCAGTGATGGGCATGGTCAGCTGATCCGATTGATCCGACCCGTCAGCCGCACAACGACACGGCGCCGACGGCTTATCGCTGTCGGCGCCGTTGCGCGAAGGAACCGAGTGAATAACCAAAAGCGGTCGATCACGGTCGGGCCGTCATCGATGGCGGGAATCAGAGCTCCAGATCGTACTCGATGATCAGCGGGGCATGCTCCGAGAAGGTGGCGCTGGTATCAATCCAGGCATCCTTCACGTTGCGCTGCAGGTTGGGGCCCACGACCTGGTAGTCGAGGCGCCAGCCGTCCTGACGCTGGCGGGGCAGCTCATCATGGAGCTTCGGCCAGTAGGTGTAGTGGCCGCCGTCGCGCTTGATCTCGCGGAAGGTGTCGATAAAGCCCATCGGGCCGAAGACCTGATCCATGAAGGCGCGCTCTTCAGGGCGAAAGCCCGGCGTTCCCTGGTAGTCCGCCCAGTGGGCCAGATCGATGGTCTTGTGGGCGATGTTCCAGCTGCCGCAGAAGATGTACTCGCGGCGCTTGCGACGCACCTTGTTGAGGTATTCGCTGTACTGGGTAATGAAGCGCTGCTTGGCATGGGGTTCTTCCGGCATCAGGAAGGACACCACGCTGAACTTGTCGTAATCGGCCTGCAGAAAGCGGCCTTCACTGTCGCACTGCTCGAACCCGACGCCGTACATGATGGCCTTGGGAATCTTCTTGCAGTAAAGCCCGACGCCTGAAAAGCCATCCTGTTCTGCGTCGAGGAAGTAGCCCTCATAGCCCTGCGGGTACAGCAGTTCTTCTTCGAACTCGAAGCTTTTGGCCTTGAGGTTCTGAACACAGACGACATCGGCATCCTGGTTGGCAAGCCAGTCGAGAAATCCCCTCTCGACGGCGCCCCGGATACCATTAACGTTGATGCTGGCGATTTTCATACGTGGTCCCTTGTTTTACGCGCGTGTATGATACCCGAGCTTTTAACATTTTGGTAAACGACCGGTATGAAAGGGGTGGGCATGCTTGATTATCAGCGGGAATTCATTGAATTCGCGATATCCGAAAACGCACTGGCCTTTGGCGAGTTTACCCTGAAATCCGGTCGGATCAGTCCTTATTTCTTCAATGCCGGTCGTTTTCATACCGGTCAGGCCCTCGATATGCTGGGCCGCTGCTACGCGAGCGCCATTGCGCGTGCAACGCTTGATATTGATGTGGTCTTCGGGCCGGCCTACAAGGGTATTCCGCTTGCGGCAGTCACCAGCCTGTCACTGGCCACCCATCATGACCGTAATCTGCCCTTTGCGTTCAATCGCAAGGAAGCCAAGGATCACGGCGAAGGCGGCACGATTGTCGGTGCCGATCTCGCTGGCCGGGTGCTGATCGTGGATGATGTCATTACGGCCGGTACGGCAATCCGTGAAGTCATGACCCTCATTCAGGGTGCTGGTGCCCGGGCAAGTGGCGTGGTCGTCGCGCTGGATCGGCAGGAACGCGGTCAGGGCGGTGAAAGCGCCATTCAGGAAGTTGAACGTGAATTCGGCATGCCGGTGGTGCCGATCGTGACACTGGACCTGATTCTTGAATACCTTGAGCAGCATGCAGGGCAGGCCCTGCAGGGCCATGCCGAGGCCATTCGGGACTACCGTGACCGCTACGGCGTCACCGCATAACGCGAGCCTGACTGTTCGAACTACCGGCGTATTACTGCGCCTCTTACTCAGGATGACCCTCATGAAAAAAATTGTCTCATGCCTCGCAGGCCTCGGGCTAGCAGTTGCTGCCTCGAATGCCTTTGCCCTGAGCGTCAACGCCAACGGCAGCTCCAACGGCACCCAGGTCAGTGCCAGTCAGGGCCTGTTTCCGGGCCTGACTGCGGGTGTCGGTTATTTTGAAACCGATGATGCCGGCCATACCAACAAGGCGTACTCCGGCTCACTGATGTTTTCACCCTATACCCCCATCGTCGATTTAAGCGTCGGGGCACGTTACCAGTACTGGGACGCGCATGATGGTGATGGTGGCGGTGTGGGCCTGGGCGGGTCTGCCTATGTCGATACGCCCATTCCGCTGGTCTCCGTGGGGGGTTACGGGTTTTATACGCCGGACGGTCTGACCCATGGTGATTACCAGAAAGGGTACGAATACGGCGCTCAGCTGCGTGCCAACCTGGTGGCCAACACCTACGGCTATGTAGGCTATCGCTATGTGCGGGCGGATTTTGACAATCACAGCGAGAGCACCATCGACAGTGGCCCGGTCTTCGGCGTCAGCGTCGGGTTCTGATGCTGGATATCGTGCTGTACCAGCCGGAGATACCGCCGAACACCGGCAACATCATCCGGCTGTGTGCCAATACCGGGTTCAGGCTCCACCTGATCAAGCCCCTGGGTTTTGTGCTGGATGACAAGCGGCTGCGCCGTGCGGGGCTTGATTACCATGAGTGGGCGCGAGTCAGCGTCCACGAGGATCTGGAGGCCTTCATGGCGGCTGTTGCGCCTGAGCGGGTCTTTGCGGTCACTACCCGAGGGCGCACGAGCTACACCGAGGCCGGGTTTCAGCCTGGTGATGCCCTGATGTTCGGCCCGGAAACCCGTGGACTGCCCCAGGCCATGATCGATGCCCTGCCGGAAGCGCAGCGGTTGAGGATTCCGATGCTGCCCGACAGTCGCAGCCTCAACCTGTCCAATGCCTGCGCCGTACTGGTCTTCGATGCCTGGCGTCAGCTGGGGTTTGATGGAGCAGTGGATCTCGCGTGGGCGCCGTAACGGCGCACGCCGGCTGCAGGAGATAACGCGGCAGGCCGCGCTATCTCCGGGGCAGGCTCTGGTGAGTGCTGGCTGCTACATGTTCGGGTAGTTGGGGCCGCCCCCGCCTTCCGGTACGGTCCAGTCGATATTCTGTGCCGGGTCCTTGATGTCACAGGTCTTGCAGTGCACGCAGTTCTGGAAGTTGATCTGAAAGTACGGCTTGCCGTCCTTTTCGACGACTTCATACACGCCGGCAGGGCAGTAGCGCTGTGCCGGCTCATCAAAGTGCGGCAGGTTCTGCTCGATCGGCACCGAGGCATCAATCAGGCGCAGATGACACGGCTGGTTTTCTTCGTGATTGGTGTTGGACAGATACACCGATGAGGTCTTGTCAAACGACAGGACGCCGTCCGGTCTGGGATAGTCAAACCGCGGGCTGTCAGCGGCTTCCTTCAGTTGCTGGTCGTCGCGCTTTTCGTCATGCAGGCGCGGCAGCCTGCCTCCGAGCTTTTGATCGAGCCAATTGCGGGCGCCGCCCATGAACGTGCCATGCTTGTGGATGGCCGGCCCGAAGCTGGCATTTTTCCTGAGTTCCTGCCCGGCCCAGCTCTCCGACCAGCGGCTGGCAAAGCCTTCCAGATCATGGCCACCTTCATCACCCTGAGTGAAGGCATCGATAAGGGTATCCGCGGCCACCGTGCCGGACTTCATGGCGAGGTGGATGCCCTTGATGCTGGCAAAGTCGAGTGTGCCGGCGTTGCAGCCCAGCAGCATTCCGCCGGGGAAGGTCATTTTGGGGAGGCAGTTATGGCCGCCCTTGGTAATGGCGCGGGCACCATAGGCAACGCGCGTGCCCCCCTTCAGCGTCTCGGCAAACAGCGGGTGATGTTTCATGCGCTGAAATTCATCGAACGGTGACAGATGCGGGTTGCTGTAGTTGAGGTCGACGATCAGCCCGACCATGACCTGCTGGTCATCACCGTGGTACAGGTAAAAACCGCCCTGGGTCGTCTTGTCCAGTGGCCATCCGCTGCCGTGTACCGCCTTGCCGGGCTGGTACTGGTCGGCGGGAATGTCCCACAGTTCCTTGAATCCGATGGCGTAGTGCTGCGGGTCACGGCCTTCATCAAGCCGGTAGTGAGAGATCAGCCGCTTGCCAAGATGGCCGCGTGCGCCTTCGGCAAACAGGGTATAACGTGCCCGCAGCTCCATGCCCGGCATGTAGTTGTCGCCTGGGGTGCCATCAGCGTCAACGCCCATGTCGCCGGTCACGATGCCCTTGACGACATTGTCTTCAATGATCAGGTCTTTGGCAGCAAACCCCGGCAGGACATCCACCCCCAGAGCCTCGGCCTGTTCGGCCAGCCAGCGGCACAGATTACCGGCGCTGACGATGTAATACGGATTGTCCGCCATCATGTTATGCATGCTGGGCGGCACCAGGGCATGAGGCAGCTGCTGTCCGCCGGTGCTGTCCTTCAGCCACCAGGCTTCGTCCTGGGTGACGGCTGTCTTGAGCGGCGCGCCCTGCTGTTTCCAGTCGGGAAACAGTTCCGCGAGGGTGCGCGGATTCATGATGGCGCCCGACAGGATGTGCGCGCCGACTTCCGAGCCCTTTTCAATCACGCAGACGGTGAGCTCCCGCTCATCGGCCTGTGCCTGTTGCATCAGGCGGCAGGCCGATGACAGCCCGCTGGGGCCTGCACCCACGATGAGAACGTCAAACTCCATGACGTCACGTTCGATCTCTTCCACGGTGTCTCCTTGCTGCTGTCACGGTCCATGGCACTGTTGTCTTGTCGCCGACTCATCCGGCCGGCGTGTGGCGAGGCGCTGCATCAAGATGGCAGGCTCGTTGATTACATCGATTATCCGGGGACCCTGACGGTCTGTGGCCCTGGCCGGGCGATCATCGGGATTCTACCCGATGAGTCGTGTTCGGCTGACCCAAAGTGGCGTCCAGGTCTGCACCTGTTCTCTTCGGCAGGACATGTCCGCCGCCGATTTGCCCGTCGCGCTGTTTCCAGTGTGGTTACAGGTAGCAGGTCATGAAACGCGAGTTCGAATCTGCAGTGTAGTGGGCAAAGGGCGGGCACTCGACAAATCCGAAGGCCGCGTACAGACGATGCGCCGATTCGAAGTAGGGATGCGCCCCGGTTTCAAGGCTGACCTGCGTATAACCGCGTCGAGTAGCCTGCGCGATCAGGTGAGTGAGCAATTGCCGTGCAACGCCCTGGCGAAGAAAGGCCGGCGCGGTGCGCATCGACTTTATTTCACCGGTGTGTTCATCGAGGGCCTTCAGGGCACCAAGACCACACAGCCGTTGATCCTGCCACAGGCTGTATACCGTGACATTGCTGCCAGTGAGGCCGCTCAGGTCCAGTGCATGCCGGCTTTCCGGCGGGCTGGTGCCTTCCATTTCACTCAGGTGGTAGCGAATCAGGGCCCGGGTATCGGGGTGTGTCAGGTCATCTTCGATCAACTGCATCATGCTCTCCATCTCGGGGCGGGCCGTTATTGCGGGTTCGCTACACTCGCCTCGATATATCATAATGGCACCCCCCGTGCCTTCAACCCAGTGGTGTGTCCATGTCCAGTATTCGCGAGCGTATCGCCGGTTTGAATCCGCGCCAGCAGGAGGCTGTTCGCTTCATTGATGGCCCGTGCCTGGTACTGGCCGGGGCCGGTTCCGGCAAGACCAGCGTGATCACGACGAAGATCGCCTACCTGGTGCTGGAGTGCGGCATGAGCGCGCGCCGGATTGCCGCCGTTACCTTCACCAACAAGGCCGCCCGCGAGATGAAGGAGCGGGTGCAGTCGATGCTGCCGGGTAAGTCCGGCCACGGGCTGACGGTCTCGACCTTCCACACCCTGGGGCTCAACATCATTCGCGCCGAGCTTAAAACCCTGGGCCTGCGGCCCGGGTTTTCGCTGTTTGATCCGGAAGATGCCAAGGCCCTGCTGAGGGATCTGATGAACAAGGATGCCCAGGTGGATGCCGACCAGATCAACAAGGTGCAGGGCATCATCTCCCAGTGGAAGAACGATCTGGTGCTGCCCGGTCAGGCGCTGTCTCATGCCGAGACCGAGGATGACGCTTACGCCGCTCGGGTCTATGAGCATTACGTACGCCACCTCAAGGCCTACAACGCGGTCGATTTTGATGACCTGATCATGCTGCCGGCGACGTTGTTCGAGCGTCATCCCGAGGTGCTGGCCAAGTGGCGCCGCCGCATTCACTACATGCTGGTGGATGAATACCAGGACACCAACTCCAGTCAGTACCAGCTGGTACGCATGCTGATGGCCGAGCGTGAAACCTTCACGGTCGTGGGCGACGATGACCAGTCGATCTATGCCTGGCGCGGTGCCCGGCCGGAAAACCTGGTACAGCTGGGGGAAGACTTTCCCCGCCTTAACGTGATCAAGCTGGAGCAGAATTACCGCTCGACCTCCATCATCCTGAACGCGGCCAATACCCTGATTGCCAATAACCCGCACGTGTATGAAAAGGCGCTTTGGTCAGACAAGGGGCGAGGCGATTCGATTCGGGTGATCGTCAATCGCAATGAAGAGGCGGAAGCCGAGCGGGTGGCCAGCGAAATCCTGACTCGACGCATCAAGGAATCCGCCCAGTGGCGCGATTTCGCCGTGTTGTACCGCGGCAACTTTCAGGCGCGTATTCTGGAACTCAAGCTGCAGCACTATCAGATCCCCTACAAGCTCTCCGGCGGCACCTCGTTTTTCTCGCGTAACGAGATCAAGGACGCCATGGCGTACCTGCGGCTGTTGATCAATCCGGCAGATGACAATGCCTTTTTACGCATCGTGAATGTGCCACGCCGCGAAATCGGGCCCACCACGCTCGAGAAGCTCGCCAACTACGCCAGCGGCCGTGGTGTCAGTCTGTTTGATGCCTGTCATGAAATGGGCCTGCAGGAGGTGCTGGCGGAGCGGGCGATCGATCGACTGGGACGATTTGCCCATTTCATCGATCGGGTCCGCAAGCGCATGGATCAGAACGAGGCCATGCCGGGCATTCGTCAGATGTTTCTGGAAATGGATTACGAAGCCTGGCTGTTTCAGAATGCCAGCTCGCCGGTCGTGGCTGAAAAGCGCATGGCCAACGTCTGGACCCTGCTCGACCAGCTCGAGAAGTCGATGGCTCGTGAAGATGAAGAGGCCGATGAAACCGACGACGTGGAAGCAGCCATCTCGCGGCTGGTACTGCGCGATATCCTCGACCAGCAGGCCCAGGAAGATGATACCGACAAGGTGCAGCTGCTGACCATGCATGCCTCCAAGGGGCTGGAGTTTCCGCATGTGTATGTCATGGGGCTGGAAGAGGATCTGCTGCCGCATCGTAATGCCATTGATGCCGGTGATATCGAGGAAGAACGCCGCCTGGCATATGTTGGCATTACCCGTGCCCGGCAAACCCTGACCCTGACGCTGGCACGCCAGCGCAAGGCCTACGGCGAAATGCTCAACTGTACGCCCAGCCGCTTTCTGGACGAGCTGCCCCAGGAGGATCTGGACTGGGAGGGCCGGCCGGACAAGGAAGACCCGGAGAAGAAGCGCGAACGGGGCACCAGTGCCATTGCCGGGTTGCGGTCGCTGCTGGGGTAGAGGGCACCACGACCCCGGAGGGTGAGGATGCGACTAAATAATGGCCGGGTATTTCGCTATATTGTATAGCTATATGCCCGAGACAAGGGTAGGGTAAATGTCTCGGGCCGCGCCAGTTACATGCCTTTTTACTGCATCAGCGGTCCTGCAATGGAACAAACCTCATCAGGTGATGCCATGGGCAGTTCTGTTTCGATGCACCTTCCCCCTGCCTTTGAATGGCAGCATCAGATTACGCATGACATTACGGAACACCAGCGTGTGATTTCCGGCGCCCCTTTTCATTATCAGCAATTATCCAGCGAGCCCTTTCATGGCACCGTGACCGAGATCAAGCTGGGCCGTTTGAAGCTGTTCAGGGATATGCTGTCGACGGATGTGTTGAAAAGCGGCACGCTGGATCGGCATACCCTGTGCGTGAGTATGCCGCTGTCACCGCATCGTGCGCCGCTGCGCTGTATGGGGCATGTGTTCGAACAGGCCGGCATGCTGGTTTCCCATGGCCACCGGCTGCCGGAGCTGTGCGCGCCCGGAGGCGTTACGGTGCTGGTCATTGGTCTGGCGTTCGACTATCTGGCCGCCCTGATGGATGCCCAGTCGTGTGCGCCGGTGGTGATTGAGCCGTTTCATCGTCCCCTGACGGCGCGGGATGGCCTCTGGCGGCTGGCGCGCCAGTTCGGTGAGGCCAACGCGCAGACCCTGTTGCAGCATAATCCGCTCTGGCGACGTGAGCTTCACGATGCGTTGATCATGGCACTGGTGGACAAGCTCTCCTGCGAGGAGGTGCACCACCTGACGCCTTCCTATCGTCAGCGTGTCGTTGATCGGGCGCGTGATCTCATTGCAGCCCAACCGGATCAGCCGGTATCCATCCTGACGCTGTGCACCGACATCGGGGTCAGCCGCCGCAAGTTGCAGTACTGCTTTCAGACCTGTCTGGGCATGAGCCCCGTCAGCTACATCAAGCTTTTTCGCCTCAATGCCGTTCAGCGCGTGTTGTCTACGGCCGATCATCTTACTCGTGTGCAGGATGAAGCGGCGCGCTGGGGATTTTTTCATATGGGGCGGTTTGCCACCGAATATCGACAGTTCTTCGGTGAGCGTCCTTCCGAAACCCTGGTCAGGGCACAGCGCAAGGCAGGGTAGGCATTTTTCTCTCCTTTCATGACCGGTGGCGAGCCCTTTTGCCGTCGGCCTGACACTACGTCCAGAACATATGTCCTGCTCGTCATCGCTCCGGGATGCGCTGCCCCCTGCGCATGGCTCAGGGCGTCCTGTCCCCCCGACTACCCGGTCGACGAGATAGGCGAGGGGATCAGCGACTAAAGGTACAGACATATCCTGCCAAATCCGGATAACGCCAGGAGGCGCCACGTTTATACAGTGAAGACATAACAATCATAACGTTGAAGGTGCCTCATGAAACGAACCCTGATCGTTCTATCCACCGCCCTGGGCCTGACCGCCATACTGCCTGCCTACGCCACCGAAAACGGCTCTCCCACTACCGCGATGGGGGCCTATGACTTCGGTTCCGGATTTATGCCGCCCTCTGACACAGATACCTTCGGCTTTCGAGTCGCCTACTACAGCACCGATGATCTGCGGTTGAACGATGGCTCTCGTTCCCCCAACGATTTCTCGCTGGATGTGCTGTCGGTCGGTGTCTCTTATATCCACATGACCGATGAGACCCTGTTTGGTGGCCGGTACGGCTTTGGTGGGGTGGCTCCCTTTTTCAGGATGGATGCCTCGCTTGATGTCAACGCCAACGGCAGGACGGTGTTTCAGGATGACGCCACCGTCACCCGCCAGGCGGATTTTCAGTTCCTGCCACTGATACTGGCCTGGACGCCGACCCCGGGCATGGGGGTGATGGCCCAGTTCCAGGTGCAGGCCCCGACCGGGGATTACGACGAAAACCGTCTGATCAGCCCGGGGCTTAATCACTGGGCCTTCTCGCCCATTTTCGGCATCAGTTACATCACTTCCAGCGGTCTTGAGCTTTCCAGCCTGTCCCAGTTCGATATCAATACCCGCAACCACGACACCGACTACCGAAGCGGCGTCGAGTACCGAAACGAGTTTGCAGCAGGCCAGCATGTCGGCCCCTATACCGTGGGGATGGGCGGCTATTACTACCACCAGATTACCGATGACGATGGCAGTTCACTGACCAGCAATGACGGTAACCGGGCCCGCGTCTGGGCCCTGGGGCCCGCGATCAGCTTCTTCGAGCCCGGCCTGCCGTCGGTCTGGTTTCACGCCTACAAGGAATTTGGCGCGCGTAACCGAACCGAGGGCTACAACATTGCCCTTCGCATTGGCCAGAGCTTCTAGGAGGCTGACATGACTGATATGACGCATCGTGTCGCAGGCAAGCGAGAAGGCTGGGTGCTGGTACTGGCCAGCAGCCTGACCATCGTGGGATCCGTGATGGTGGCGCCTGTCCTGCCCAAGATGATGGCCGAGTTCGCACCGACCATGCCGGATGCCCCCCTGTGGGTAGCGATGGCCCTTACCGGACCTGCACTGGCAATTGCCCTGTTTGCTCCCATTGCCGGCTGGCTGGCTGACCGTTATGGGCGGGTTCGATTACTGACGTTCGGGGCACTGTTGTACGGCCTGCTCGGTGCCTTGCCGGCCCTGCTGGATCAATTGATGGCCATCGTGGGTGTACGGCTTCTTTTCGGGTGTGCCGAGGCCATCATCATGACCTGCTGCACGGCATTGATAGCCGATTACTGGAGTGGTGAGCGGCGGCTTCGGTACGTCAATCGTCAGGTGATCGCCATTGCGGTCGTCGGCGCGCTTTTCTTCATGCTTGGCGGCATGCTGGGTGAGCACCATTGGCGTACGCCGTTTTATCTATACCTGCTGCCGCTTCTGCTGCTGCCGTTCATTGCCAGAATACTGTGGGAACCCTCTCGGGCCCGTCCGGCTGAAGGCAGTTCGCCCGCCGCCGTACAGGGGGCCGTGTCGCCGCGGCCCCTGCTGGTCGGCTTCTTTCTGGTCTGCTTTGGCATGATCGTGACCATGGCCATGCCCGTTAATGCACCGGGGCTGCTGGTCGGGATCGGCATCACCTCAAGCACCCTGATTGGCCTGGCGAGCGGGCTGGGGCTTCTGTCATCGCTGGTCGGCGCGCTGCTGTGGCCTCTGACCCGGCGAACCCTGGGTGTGGCGGGGTGCAACGCCCTGTTGATGGCATTGATGGCCGTCGGGTTGCTGGGGGTGGTGCGTGCGCCGACCTACAACCTGATGCTGACCGCCATGGTCATTCACGGTATCGGCTCCGGCATGCTGGTGCCCAACTCGATGGCGCCGGTCATGGAGGCGCTTACACAGCGCACCCGTGGTCGTGGCATGGGCTTTTATACCGGATTTCTGTACATCGGCCAGTTTGTCAGTCCGCTGGTGATATCCGGGATTGCGGCGGCCCTTTCATCCGGTACGAACATGGCGATTTCGGTACTGGCCGGCCTCAGTATGCTGTATGCCTTCGGGTGGCTGTTGAGCGCCCTGGTACTGCGGCCTCGGCACGCCATGCAGCCCTGAGGGGCGCTGTGTAACAGGGAACCGTGATCCGGCTCCCGTCTTTCATTTTCAGGAGTAGCACTATGAGCGACGATATTCATCACCTGCTGGATACCAGCGATGGGCTGGCGATCGGTGAACAGGTAGCACGAGGTGACGTGGCTCCCCGCGATCTGCTTGATGCCGTCATTACGCGCATCGAAGCCGTTGATCCTGCGATCAATGCGGTAGTGGATCATCTGTATGACGATGCCCGAGCGTCGCTTGAACACCCCTTTACCGCGAAGATGCCCTTTGCGGGCGTTCCCACGTTGATCAAGGATCTCTTCTCGCCGGTCAAGGGTGCCCTGATGACCAATGGATCGATCAGTGCAGGCGATATGCGGGTGCCCTTCGATGATGAAGTCGTCAGCCGGCTCAGGCGTGCCGGTGTGGTGCTGGTTGGCACCACTACGGCCCCGGAATTCGGCACTTCGTATACGACCGAATCAACGCGCCTTGGTGCGACGCGCAACCCCTGGAATACCGACCACAGTGCCGGGGGCTCAAGTGGCGGCGCGGCCGCCCTGGTGGCGGCCCGGGTAGTGCCCTTTGCGCATGGCAATGATGGCGGCGGGTCTCTGCGTGTGCCGGCGTCCTGCTGTGGCGTGTTCGGCTTCAAGCCCAGTCGGGGGGTCATGCCCTCCGGCCCGATGACCGGTGAAGGCTGGGCCGGCATGAGTACCTCACATGTGATTACCCGTTCGGTCCGTGACAGTGCGGCCCTGCTGGATGCCTCCGCCGGCATGGATACGGGGGCACCGTACGCAGCGCCTCGCCCGGATACCACGTATCTGGCCTCGGCCGGGCGCAGGCCGGAAGCGCTGCGTATCGGTGTAATCGAGGGCCGTGAGCTGTCCCCTGAAGCGAAGGACGTGGAAGAGCAGACCATTGCCCTGTGTGAAGCCCTGGGCCACCGTGCCGAGCGGGTCACGCTGCCGCTCAACTGGGATGAGTTCTATGATCGCTGCTTCGATATCATTGGCCCGAACACGCGGCAATACCTTGATATGGTGGGTGAGCAGCGTGGCAGGGCCGTGGCCATGGACGAACTGGAGCCACGTACCCGCGTCATCCTGCGTGAGCGGGGCAGTATCAGTGCGCCCCGTTATATCTCGGCGGTGAGTTACATTCATGCCCTTGGGCGCGCCATGGCCACGGCGATGACCGATATTGACGTTATCCTGTCGCCCACGCTGAGCCGTCAGCCCCCGAAAATCGGGACGCTGGATGCCTTTGATGAGCGTCTGAGTCTGGATGACATCATCCACGCCTTTCACAGCTATAGCCCGTTTACGGCGCTGGCCAACGCTACGGGCCAGCCGGCCATGTCGGTCCCGCTGTTCTGGACGCCTGATGGCCTGCCGCTTGGCAGCCACTTTGGCGGACGATTCGGGGAGGAAACACGGCTGTTTTCCCTGGCGGCGCAGCTGGAAGAGGCGCGGCCCTGGGCCGGGCGTGTTCCCCCGATCAACGCCTGCCAGTAAGCGTGCGTTGCGAAAGCATCGCTGATGGTTCGTGATTGCAGACCCCGGCCTGATGAGCGCGTTGCTTGTCAGGCCGGGGCCCGGGCCATGCCGTTCACTGATCTGTATGACCCTCAACAGGAGTTATCCGTGCCCGCGTCGAGTCGGCATCGAGATGATTACAGGCTGGAGATGTCGTATTCCTTGTGGCTAATATTGTTATGTTATAACATTTTACACGAGGAGTGATTTACTACATCCAACCTGTGCCAGTGAGAGGTCCCATGAAAACACGTGCCGCGATTGCCTGGGCGCCCAACCAGCCACTCGAGTTCGAGGAGGTTGATCTTGAAGGCCCGAAAGCGGGCGAGGTACTGGTTCGAATCGTGACAACCAGCCTGTGCCACACTGATATGTTCACTCTGTCGGGCAAGGACCCTGAAGGCCTGTTTCCCTGCGTGCTGGGGCATGAGGGCGTGGGCATTGTCGAGGAAGTCGGCAAGGGGGTGACCTCGGTGCAGGCAGGAGATCACATCATTCCGCTGTATACGCCGGAAGATCCTGACTGTCCCTATATCAAGTCCGGCAAGACCAACCTGTGCCAGACCATTCGCAAGACCCAGGGCCTGGGGTTGATGCCTGACGGCACCAGCCGCTTTTCCTTCAAGGGCCGGATGCTGCGCCATTACATGGGGACCAGCACGTTCAGCGAGTACACGGTGCTGCCCGAGATCGCGGTGGCTAGAATCAGCCGCGATGCACCACTGGCCAAGGCGAGCGTGATGGGCTGTGCCGTGCCTACCGGTATGGGGGCCGTACGCAACACGGCCAGGGTTCAACCGGGGGATACGGTCGCGGTATTCGGGCTGGGTGCCGTGGGCATGGCGGTCATTCAGGGGGCCCGGTTGCAGGGGGCCGGTCGCATCATTGGCGTGGACATCAATCCGGCCAAGTTCGCACTGGCCGAATCGCTGGGGGCTACCGAATGCATCAACCCGGATGACTACCCCGAGCCGCTGCATGAGGTCATCATCGACATGACCAACGGCGGGGTGGACTTCTCGTTTGAAGCCGTCGGTAATGTGCGTCTCATGCGGGCTGCGCTTGAATGCTGTCACAAGGGCTGGGGTGAAAGCATCATCATCGGCGTGGCCGGGGCCGGGGAGGAGATCTCCACTCGCCCCTTCCAGCTGGTCACCGGGCGTGTCTGGAAGGGGTCTGCATTCGGCGGGGTGCTTGGTCGCTCTGAACTGCCTGGCATGGTCGATGAATGGTTGTCCGGTCGGTTCGATGTCGACCCGTACATTACTCACAATATGAAGCATGACCAGCTCAACACGGCGTTTGATCTTTTACATAAAGGCGAGGCAATCCGCTCCGTGATCCATTACCAGCCGCAGGAAACCATGGTTGGTGACCTGGCCGGGACCGTGGTTTCAGAGGAATAACGGCTCTCCCGGGCTGATACGGACCATCAGAAATGCCTCCTCTGAGTGAATATCCGTCACGGAGCAGCGTTACGTCTTCGGTGGGAGTGCGGTACACTGCGCGGCTTTCGCGGCCGCGCAACCCGGTTTTCGGGCCCTGTGTTTCTTTCGTGCCGACATCCCGACTGGAGAACAACATTCATGTCCCTGCCCAACTGCCCTGCATGCAACGGTGAGTACGTCTATCAGGATGGCGCGCTTCTGATCTGCCCCGAATGTGCTCATGAGTGGAATCCGAATGAGGCGGCCACCGATGACGAGGATACTCTGGTCATCAAGGATGCCCACGGATCCCCCCTGGCCGACGGCGATACCATTACGGTCATCAAGGATCTCAAGATCAAGGGCACCAGCCAGGTCGTGAAGGTGGGCACCCGGGTCAAGAATATTCGGCTGGTTGGCGGTGATCACGACATCGACTGCAAGATTGATGGCATTGGTCCGATGAAGCTGAAGTCCGAGTTCGTCAAGAAGGCGTGATACCCGGGACGGGGCGGATATTTCCGCCCCATCGGGGCGTCAGCTGAGGTCGAAATCACGGGTCAGCGTGCGCCACTGGGCCGCCTGCTCCCTCAGCCCCTGGGCCATCAGGGCAATGTCGTTGGGCCCGGCCACGAATTGATAGCCTGCCTCAGCCAGCTCGGCCACCCCGCGGGCAGGCGCGGTAATCGTCCCCAGCAGGGTGCCGGCGGCGGTGATCCGCTGCTCCAGGGATTCGATCTGTGCCCGGACCTCCGGATGCTCCAGCTGTTCCAGATACCCCATGGACGCCGCCAGGTCATTCGGACCGATAAACAGCATATCCAGCCCTTCCACCCCGGCAATGGCCTCTACATCGGAGAGGGCATCGACATGCTCGATCTGGGCGATCAGCAGCAGCTGTTCGTTGGCATGCCGGGCGTAATCTGCATCGGCACCGAAGCGCGAGGCCCTGACAATGGGAGCGGCGTAGCCGCGTTCGCCCTGAGGCGGATAACGACAGGCACGCACCAGGGCTTCCGCCTCCGCGACCGAGCTGATCATGGGTGCCATGATCGAACGAACCCCCATGTCCAGTATTCTTTTCAGGTAGGTCGGGTCATTGGCGGGGATTCTTAAAACGACATCACCCCCTGCGGCTTCCACTGCCCGCACCAGATGCGCGGTATGTTCAAGGCTGGAGACACCGTGTTCGTTGTCGATCAGGATGGTTTTCCAACCGGCATGCACCGCGACTTCGGCCAGTTCCGGGCAGGCACTTTCAAGCCATAGTGCGCTGACGGTCCGGCCGGCCATCAGGGCCGTTCGAGTACGATTGATATGAGGCATGCTAGTGGTCCCGAGTTGCGTTAGGTGTTGAGGGAGGACGCGGATATATCGCGCGTACCAGGAGTAATACCCAGAGCAGCAGCGTCAGTCCGCCCAGGGTGGCCGCCCAGGGGCGGTCAAAAAAGGCCAGCAGGTTGCCCTGAGCCTTCATCATTGAGGTCATGAAGTTCTGTTCAACAATGCCGCCCAGTACGATGCCCAGGATGGCCGGGGCAAGCGGAAAGCCATTGTCTTCCATCAGATAGCCCACAATGCCCAGTGCCAGCACGATCCAGATGGCCATGGTGGACCCGGTAATGGCCCATGCGCCGACCAGCGAAAACAGCAGTACCACCGGCATCAATACCCGTCGTGGAATCCGCAGTACCAGGCTTGACAGGGCGATGGCGATCAGCCCGACCGGAATCATCATCAGGTTGCTGAGGGCAAAGGCGCCATAAAGCGTATGCACGATCAGCGGCGAGTCAGTGAAGATGTGCGGCCCCGGGGTCATGCCGTTGAGCAGCAATACGCCAATGGCAATGGCGGTCACGCTGTCGCCCGGGATGCCGAACACCAGTGCTGGTGTCCAGGCTCCGCCGATGGCGGCGTTGTTGGCGCTGCCCCCATCGACAATGCCTTCTATTTCTCCATGGCCATAGGCCTCCGGGGTACTGGAGCAGCGCTTGGAAATCGCGTAACAGACCCAGGCCGCGATATCAGCGCCGGCGCCGGGCAGGGCGCCGATCAGCGTCCCCAGCGTGCTGGAGCGCACCATGTTGAGCCGAAAGCGCCAGAGCGTGCGTGCCGCACTGGCCAGCGCGGCGCCCATGGGTTCCCTGATGGACGGCATCGTCAGCTCTCCCTTTGGCGCGCCTACGCTTCGCAGCAGTTCACTGAGGGCGAAAAGCCCGATGATGGCCGGGATGAAACTCACTCCGTCAAACAATTCGTAGTTGCCGAAGGTAAAGCGGGGATAGCCGACCGCCACATCAATGCCGATCGAGGCGATGAGCAGGCCGATAAACAGGCTGGCGAAGCACTTCACGACACTGCCATTGCTCGTCAACAGGGCACATGTGAGCCCGAGCACTGCCAGCCAGAAGGTTTCAAAGCTTGAGAACCGGATGGCAAAGCGGGCGAGCTGCGGTGCCATGATCGCCAGTATGGTTACCCCCGCCAATCCCCCGAAGGCGGCCCCCAGCAGAGACACAATCAGGGTCGAGCGTGCCTTGCCCTGCCTGGCTCGCTGGTGAGCGTCATCGACATATGCCGCCGAGGCCGGCGTGCCGGGCATGCGCATCAAGGCCCCGGGAATATCGCCGGCAAAGATCGCAGTCGTGGTGGTAGCCACGATGGCGCTGATGGCGACCATGGGGTCCATGAAGTAGGTAAACGGCACCAGCAGCGCCACCGCCATGGTGGCGGTAAGCCCCGGCATGGCACCGATGAAGGTGCCATAGAACGTGCAGGCGGCCACCACCAGCAGAATCCACGGATTGGTAAAGACCCACACAAGATCCGTCATCATGGCAGTCACCAGGCGATGGGTGTCAGCACGCCCCAGGGCAGTGGAACGTGCATCAGCGAATAGAATACGGCGTGAACCAGTACGGTAAGCAAAACCGCCAGCAGCAGGGCTCGAAGCAGGGGCAGGCCGAAAATACAGGCGGCGGAAGTAACTGCCAGAATGGAAGCAGGATGAAAGCCCAGTGGTTCGAGCAACAGCCCATACCCCAGTACCGTCAGCAGCAACAGGGCAATGCGCCCTGATGCTCGGCGGTCTAACGGCTTGCGTGTCACTCGTACCGATCGCTTTCGCACGCCGGTGATGGTCAGCAACGCCCCGCAGATCATCAGTCCGACGGCGGCAATCGAAGGAAACAGCCCGGGTCCGTACGCCATGCCTGCCAAGGCAGGGAACGTGGTGGCCCGGGCAAACACCAGAGCACCCAGCCCTGCCAGCATCAGCCCGGACATCAGGTCATTGCGGGCGCTCATCGTGCTCATTTGGCCAGTCCGATCGCTTTGATGGTGTCGCCCAGTTTCTGATCTTCTTCGGCAAGCGTTTTGGCAGTCTGCTGGCGGTTTTCAAACACGACCGGGGTGCCCTGACTTTGCTTGAAATCCGCCCACGCCTGGCTGTGAACTGCCTTGTCTACTGCCTGTTCGTAGGCGCAGGCAATGTTGTCCGGCAACCCTTTCGGGCCACTGACGGTGACAAAGGAGCTCAGGGTCCAGCCACTGTCGAGCACCTCGGCCGTCAGGGGAACCTGTTCAAGCCCGGGGGCTGGCGTGTCGCTCATGTAGGCCAGCGGCGTAATCTCATTCTGTTGTACTAGCGTGCGGGCTTCCGACATGGATGGCGTGGCAACATCCACGCCCCCCGCCATCAGTTCCTTCAGAGCCGAAGCCGACCCCTGGCTTGGTATCCAGCGAATGGCGTCCGGGGCCAGACCTTCGGCCTTCAGCATGCCGGCCAGCGCCAGATGCCAGATGCCCCCCTGGGAAGTGCCCGAGGCGGTCAGGCTGCCGGGATTGGCCCGGGCTTCATCCAGCAGGGCATCCAGCGTGTCATAGGGCGATTCCCTGTTGACCAGCACTGCGGCCGAGCTGCGATGAATCAGGGCGATCGGGGTGATGTCCTTGTAGGTCAGCGGGGTCAGGCCGACCCAGTGCATGGTGTCGATCTCGACCGTGGCCGCGCCAATGGTGTAGCCGTCGGGGCGGCTGCGTGCCAGCACGGTATGGCCAACAACGCCGTTGCCGCCGGTCCGATTGACCACGTTGAAGGGCACGCCCATTTCCTCTTCAAGCAGGCTGGCCATCCGACGGGCATTGGCGTCGGTACCGCCTCCGGTACCCCAGGGGACGATGAAGGTAACAGCGCGCCGAGGCGTCCAGTCACAGGTTGTGTCGGTATTGGCCGCCTGGGCCTGGAGGGAGGTGCCAAACAGGGTCAGAGCCGATAACAGCAGGGTGGCAGATGTCGTGCGAAGCATGGTCGATGCCCTCCAGTGGATGAGAGGAAAAAGCGTTAAAATGCGTTACCTTGTGCGGATACCTGCCTTTTTTACACAGTTCAATCGTTTGAACCAATGAGACAAAGGTCTTTGGATGATGCTGGTTCAGACCTTTTCGGGTAGCCGGGGTGCCCGCCATGACCATGCCGAGAGGGGCCCATGAAATCTCGACCGACACTTAAAACCATTGCCGAACACATCGGCGTCACTGTCTCGACGGTGTCGCTTGCCCTGCGTGATGATCCGCGCATTTCAAGGGCCACGCGGGACAGGGTGCAGGAGGCCGCCGATGCGCTCGACTATGTCTATAACCGGCATGCCGCCAACCTGCGACGGGGAGACAGTGCCACGGTAGCGGTCTGTCTCAATGAGCTGAGTAACCCCTTTGTCACGGAGTTTCTGCAGCACATGGAGGCGCATTTTCGGGAGGCCGGGCGGATGATGCTGTTTGGCCATGCCCATGAGTCCCTGGCGCTTCAGGCCGAGGTGGTCAAGCAGATGGCCGAACATGGTGCCGCTGGCATGATCATGGTGCCGGTAATGGGAACGATGGCTGAGGAGCTTGTTCGGCTTCAGCGCAGTTATCTGCGTCATTGCCCGCTGGTGTTGATATCCCGTGATGTGGATGACGCACCGGTCGACCGGGTCATCAATGACGACGGCCTGGGCGTGCGCCTGTTGCTGGAACACTTGCAGGCACTCGGGCACCGGCGTATTGCGTGGCTGGGGGGCGGGCAGGGAACCTCGACAGCCCGTGATCGGGAGCGGTCTTTTGTCGAAGGGCTGGCCATCGCCGGCCTGACACCGGTGAGTATCCACCACGGACCAACCTCGATGGCCTTCGGGGATGCTGCGGCTGGCCCTCTACTTGATGCACCGAACCCACCGACAGCCATTGTCTGCTTTTCAGACCTTGTGGCACTTGGTGTTCAGGCCGCCTGCTATCGACGTGGCCTTGTGCCGGGTGTGGATATCTCGGTGACTGGTTTTGATGACATGGATGTAGCCGCCTACGCTACGCCCCCGCTGACCAGCGTGCGCGTGCGCACCGATGTGATCGGCCAGCAGGCCAGCGCGTTGTTGCTGGCACGCATGGCAGGAGACCAGACGCCCCCCCGATGCCAGACGGTAGACCCCCTGCTGGTGGTACGCGCCTCGACCGGGCCTGTGCCGGACACGCCATCCCTGCCGGGGGACGCGTTGTAGCGCCTGCTACACCGTTTCCCACAGCGCCGGGGCGGGGTTGTCCAGGGCATGTTTCAAAATGGCCAGCGCCCGCGCGAGCTGTTCCCGGCTGGCCGCAGCGCTCAGGCACAGTCGTACCGCCTGGGGAGCTGCCGTTGAGCCGACACAGAAGGCCTCGCCCGGCGTCAGGTACACATGCTGGCGTGCCAGCTCATCAATCAACCGGCTGGCCCGCTGCCCTGCCGGCAGCACGATCCACAGATAAAACCCGTGCTCATGGCCATGGACATCATGCCCCCTGAGGGCATCGCGCCCCATGGCCTGACGGATACACAGTTCTTCGTGCTGCCAGGCCAGCAGGCGGTCGGCATCGCCGTGTTCAATCCAGGCGCAGGCCAGGCTGGCCATCAGTGGGGGCGGCATCCAGCTCTGCGCGCGTATGGCGGCATTGAGTCGGGCATGAAGTGCCTCGGGAGCGCGCATCACCCCCGTGCGGAGCCCGCCGCCCAGCAATTTTGCCAGTGAGAACAGATAAATCGTGCGCTCCGGGGCGAGCCGGTACAGCGGGGTGCCGCGCCGGGCGGCTTCAGGCACAAACAGCACGCCATCCTCGATCAGCCAGATATCCTTTTCCCGAGCAAATGCCACCAGTGCCTCGCGTCGGGCCTGGCTCATCGCCACGGTCGTGGGGTTGTGGTGCTCGGGCATGACATAGAGCGCCTTGAACGGCTGTTGCTCATATCGCCGCATTAATCCCGTGACATCGATGCCATCACTGTCCTGGCCGACGGTGACCGTTTTGAGGTGCAGCTGCTGTACGGCACTGATCAATCCGGGGTAGCTCAGTTCTTCACTGGCGATACGCTCCCCGGGGGCAAGCAGGGCCAGCAGTGTGATGAAGATGCCATGCATTCCCCCCTGATTGATCAGCAATTCCTCCGGCTGCACCGGCAGCCCGAGTGTTCCCATCCAGTGCGACAGGGTCTGCCGGCTGGAGGCCATGCCGGCTTCGGGCTGATAGCTGAGGGCATCGGCCATGGCAGGCATGCTGCCGGACAGCTGTTTCATGGCCCGCTGCAGCCCGGCGGCCCGCTCCGGGGTCGGCGGCGGCAGGGACAGGCTCAGATCGATGCTGTCATCTTCCTGCTGAACCTGCGGCGCGATATGGGAAAAGCCGAAAGCGGGCGTGCTGTCGCGAACATAGGTGCCACTGCCGACCCGGGCCGTCACCAGCCCACGCTGCTCTGCCTCGCTGTAGGCCCGTGTGATGGTGCCCACGGTGACGCCGAGTGCATCCGCCAGGCGCCGTTGCGGGGGCAGTCTGGTATTGGCGCTCAGGGTACCTTCGCTGATGGCCTCGGCGATGGCATCGGCCAGAGCCTTGTAGCGGGGGCCCTGAGAAGACAGTTCCGGGGTCCAGATTGTCATGGTGACAATAAATCCGTTGACGCTGAAGTAATGCCCAGTATGCTCATTATTGTCCCTGTTATAAAGGGATTTTCACTAAATTGTACCCTTACAATTATTGAGGAGCGCCGTCATGTCCGCCACTGTCCGTCAGTTTGATCATGCCCCCTTTCAACGCACGGCCACAGCGCGCGTATGCGCGGTTTCCGAGGGCGCCGTGGCCGTGGACAGCACCGTATTCTATCCCTGCGGTGGTGGGCAGCCGGGAGATACCGGCACGATGCAGACAGATAGCGGTCGGATGCTCAACGTCACGGATACGGTGAAGGGCGAGCACGGCCTGATCTGGCACCGGATTGATGGCCCCTGCCCGAGGGTGGGGGAAGAGGTGACACTGGACATTGACTGGGAGCGTCGATATCGGTTGATGCAGATGCATACGGCGTTGCACCTGCTGTCGGTGGCAGTGCCGTACCCGGTGACCGGTGGGCAGATGACGCCGGACAAGGGCCGGCTTGATTTTGACGTGGCAGGCGAGGCCCTCGACAAGGCGGCCATTACGGCGCAGATCAACGCCTGGCGGGCGGACGATCTACCGGTGAGTACCGAGTGGATTGATCGAGCCGAACTGGAGGCCAACCCGCAACTGGTCAAGACGGTGGGCGCGATGCCGCCATCAGACAGTGGCACGGTGCGGCTGGTACGCATCGGCGAGATTGATCGCCAGCCCTGTGGGGGCACTCACGTGGCGAGTACCGGCGAAATCGCCCCGCTCGAGGTCAAAAGCATCAAGAATCGGGGGGCGCACAATCGCCGCATTACTCTGGTCTGGCAGGAAGCGACGGGAGGTGTGTCGTGAGCGGGTTATCACTGTCCTGGCTGCTGTCGTTTGTCATGTTTTCCGTCTCCATGTCCGGCACGCCCGGGCCCAACAATGTGATGCTGACGGCTTCCGGGGCCCGCTTTGGCTACCGGCGCACGCTGCCCCATATTCTGGGCATTCTTGCCGGCTGCATGACCCTGTTTACGGCGCTGGCCTTTGGCGCAGGAGCACTTTTTCAGCAGTTTGCGTGGCTGCAGACGGGGCTTAAATGGGTGGGTGCGGTCTATCTGCTTTATCTGGCAGTTCAGATTGGCACATCACCGCCGCCTGCGCTTGACGATGAGGACAGGGCGCGACCCCAGCGGTTCTGGGAGGCCTTTGTATTTCAGTACGTTAATCCGAAGGCATGGGTCATGGGCATGGCGATGATCGCCACCTTCATGCCCCAGACGGGGCCGCTGTGGGCCAATGCCCTCGGCGTGGCCCTGCTGGGTGAGCTGGTGGCCTTTCCCTGCATCTCGTTCTGGGCCGGGTTCGGCATGGCGATCTCGCGCTACCTGACCACACCGATGCAATGGCGTATTTTCAATGGCGTCATGGGGCTGATGACCGCCGGCTGCGTGCTGTTCATCATCTATTGATGCAGGACGGGGCGAAGGGGCAGGGTGGCGACTATGCTTCAGCCAATCTGCCCCACGATTGGATCACGACCGAATGACGCTGACCCGTACCTGTCTTACCCCTCGCCGCCATGAAGGCTACGCCGACCTTGAAGATTATGCCGCCATTGGTGAGGGGCGTTCTGTTGCCCTGGTGGGTATGGATGGCGCCATCGACTGGTGGTGTGCGCCCAATATGGATAGCCCGCCGCTGTTTGATCGCCTGCTTGATGCCCGGCATGGCGGTCATTTCACCCTGGTGCCCGAGGCCGACAGCTACCGGGTCGAGCGGCGCTACCGAGACAACAGCAACGTGCTGGAAACCTGCTTCATTACCGACCAGGGCCGTGCCCGGATCACGGAATCCATCAACAGCAACACGGCGGGGCGTCTGCCCTGGTGCGAGCTGGCCCGGCGGGTGGAAGGTCTTGAAGGTGAAGTAACCTTTCGCATCGACTTCGTGCCCGGCACCCGTGCAGGCACCGTCAGCCCCTGGCTTCAGGATACCCCCATCGGCAAGGTCTATAACATCGGGCCGCTGATGGTCATGATGCGCCATAGTGATGATGTGAAGGTTCTGCTGGTCGACGACCGTGAACTGAGCGCGCGGCTGACGACCCGAAAGGGTTCGCGTTCCATGGTGGCCCTGCTGGCCGCCGAAGGCGAGCCGCTGGCCGTTCCGCCGATCGACAGGATCGATGAGCGCATCGACGTCAGTGATTTTGCCTGGCGTGACTGGGCCGAGAAGCTGAACTACGACGGCGAGTTCAAGCCGCGGGTGCTGCGTTCGGCGCTGGCACTCAAGTTTTTGCTTTATTCCCCCAGTGGGGCGATTGCCGCCGCCGCTACCACATCGCTGCCTGAAGGCATCGGCGGCGAGAAGAACTATGACTACCGTTACGCCTGGGTGCGTGATGCCTGCCTGGTGATCAAGGCCTTCGTGCATGCCGGGGCGCTGGAAGAATCCAAGGCGGCCTTTTCCTGGCTGACGGCCACCATTCGGCGTCACGGGCCGAACATGCGTGCCTGCTACACCCTGCAGGGTGAACTGGTGCCGGCGGAAACTTTCCCGCCCCTGCATGGCTACCGGGGATCGCAGCCGGTACGCATCGGCAATAATGCCAAGGACCAGCTTCAGACCAGCATGTACGGTGACATGCTGGCGACGGCCTCCCTGTTCATTGATGCCGGCCACGTCATTGATCTGGAAACCGCCCGATTGCTGGGTGATCTGGCCAACCAGTGTGCCGATCGCTGGCGGCAGGTGGACTGTGGCATCTGGGAGCTGCCGGAGCAGCACCACTATACCCACTCCAAGATGGCCTGCTGGCTGGCACTTGATCACGCCGTGCGGCTAGCCGAAGCCGGCCATATCGAACAGACCTGGCAAGGACGCTGGCAGCGTGAGCGTGACCGCATCGCCGACTGGATCAATACCCACTGCTGGTCAGAGACTCGGCAGGCCTACACCTTCTATCCCGGCACCGATAAGCTGGACGCCGCGATGTGCCTGACGCATCGCTTCTGTACGCAGGTCAGCCCCGAGCGAATGCAGGCCACCTTCAAGGCCCTTCAGGAAGAACTGGGACGGGGCCCGCTGATGTATCGCTACTCCGGGGCCGAGCAGGAAGAAGGCGCATTTCTGGCCTGTTCGTTCTGGCTGGTTGAAGCGCTGGGGGCTACCGGGCAATGTGATCAGGCCACTCGCCTGATGCAGGCCGCCGTGGAAACCTGTGACGGTAACCTGGGGCTGATGCATGAAATGATTGATCCGGATACCGGCGCAGCGCTGGGCAACTTCCCCCAGGGGTTGAGTCATCTGGCGTTCATCTGTGCGGCCAATGTGCTGTCCGGCGGCAAAAGCGAGGAAGCCGACTAGCGGCTGGCTTCCCCGGCCAGCAGCAGGCGAAGGTGGCGCTCGATGGCAAAGACATGCGCGTCATCATCGCCCAGCGTGCGCAGGGACTCGGCCAGATGCAGCAGATAATCCCGGTTCGGGCCGCTGGGCCCCTGGGCATCGGCAATATGGGCCGCAATGTCTGCCTCCGGCGCCTCGCCAAGCCAGGCAGCGTTATCTGCCGTGGCGCGATACACCAGCCCTTCGGCGGTGCTGCCATCGTCAAAATGGAGGGGAATGACCTCGCGCAGGTAACCGTTTTTCTCCCGTACATCAAGCGCCTGAAATACGGCCGGTGATACCAGATACCCCATGCCGTGACACACATGACCCGGTGCTTCGATGAGCGTGGCAACGCGGCCGGGGGCCTCCGGCGTGCCCCGGTGATCATGAGACCCCTGCCAGAAGCGGCGGGCATAATCGTGGATAAAGGCAGGCCGGCGCTCAAGGTAATCAAAGCCGGCCTTGTAGATCAGCGAGCCATACCCGAACAGCCACACGGTATCGTGTTCATCAAAGTGGGTCATGGCCTGGTTGAGGGCGGTGGTATCGAGAGACATGCGTGCTACCTGCAGGATAAATGTAAAGCCTGGCATAGTGTACCGGCAGGCAACAGCCTGCCGCGCACATCACTTCGAAGGCAGGGTGGCGCCGCTTTCCTGCAGCATGTAATCCACTGCGGCCTTCACGTCGTCCTCGGCAAGGTCCGGGTGGCCGCCCTTTGCCGGCATCCGGCCAATGCCGTGGATGGCATTGGCATATAATTTATCCACACCCTGATCGTCGATCAGTGACTGCCAGGTGCTAGTATTGCTCACGCTCATGCGGCCATGGCTGTGGCACATCGCGCAGTTATCCTGATAAATGGCCTCGCCATCCGGCTGAGCCTCACCGGCCAGCACGGGGGATGCACACACCAACAGCACTGCGGGTAACCACCTGCGGAAAAACGTCATCCAGATATCCTTTATCATGATCGACTGAAGCGGCAATGCTTATCGCCCTGCATGGGCGATACTGTAGCCCACCTCACCATGGGAAGGCACCTGGCAGGGCTGAACGTCGCGATAGCATCGCCCGATGGACAAGCCCGGTGTGGGTGCGTACAATGCCCACCGTCTGCCGCAATGGCAGCATCGCGCGCCCATAGCTCAGCTGGATAGAGTACTGCCCTCCGAAGGCAGGGGTCGAAGGTTCGAATCCTTCTGGGCGCGCCACTTTTTATATTCCTCGCTTATCTCCCCCTGTTTCTTCGACAAGCATTCATTAGTCATCACCGCTTTTTCTCTTTCATACCTTGCCATTCGGTCAACTGCTGGTTTGCCTTGAGCCGAAGACGCTGAAGCATCAGGGCTTCAAAGACGTTTTCCAGTGTGTCGTCGCCTTTAAGCATGGGTAACGAGGTGCGTGCTTCGGTGTAAAATTGCTTTTCCAGTGAGCTGCCCATGAATGCTATTTCCCACCACGTGATAATGCGTTCCCTGGCCTGCTCCATAAGCGCTTGAGAAGGCAGCTTGTCCGACTTGTCAGCGTTGGCTTGTTGCGTTGTGGGTAGCAGGTTCCAAAGATCGTTATTGCTCCAGCGTGCCCAGGGCAGGCAGTGATCAATACAATATGTGCTTTTTCTGGTAAGGCGTCGGCCTGTCCAGACGCATTCGACAGGATGATTCTCCCGCTGTTTTTCAGTAACGCACTTGCGCAATAGGCTGGTATCGCGTTTGGCTTCCTGCTGGAACAGGGTTTGATAAAGGTGGCCGATATCATGGGTAGGAACATAACCGCGCATTAGCTGAACCCATTCGTTCACTATGGCGGGATCTATCCAGCAGTTATGTTGGCTAAAGCAGTTCCAGAGTGCCATCGGTACACGAAAATAACCGAACCTGGCGAGGGTCTCCTTATCCAGCCGTTTGGGGGGCGGCATCAAGGTTACGGTTTTTCTGCGAACATGGAAGACCGGCCTTTCTCCTCCCGATCCGGGCCAGAAAATGTGTTTCACCGGCATACCCTTGATGGTGCTCACAGCATCACGAATGGCATTCATCAGCTCTTTCGCCAGCGCATTATCAAGTGGCTGGCCTATCCGCATATCAAGACCTGATACATCGGAAAGCGCCTTGAATGCGTCCTTGTTAAATCCGTAGCCGCGATTTCCGGGTGCCTGCCGCAGATCGTGTTCGAGAATCAGTGGCTTATAGAGTTTGATCCAGTAAAGGCCTACCGCGCCGAGCGGTATATCTACCCATTCATCCGTGCGGCCCATCACGATGCCGGGCATGTACTCTGCAATGGATGCCAGCGCACGCAGTAACCCCAGTTTGTAGGTTGAAGACTTGTTGTCATTGACGATGACATGACGCAGGAGCGATAGCGCCCCGGTGCCATCATCCGGGAGTGTAAATGCCAGCGTCTCCCAGCTTACCAGGGGCCGCTGTAGTAGATCGTCGTTTTGTACAGTAAGCAGGTGAGTCAGCGACCGATGACACGCCCAGCATTTAATCTGTTGAGGGTCGACCGGGTAGAAGATGCGTTCGTCCGAGCTGGGACCATGCCGCAGGGTAATCACCAGCAGACCACCAGGTGACAGCAATTCGGTCAGGATGCGAAAGGCACGCTCCTGCTCCTGTTCTGGCAGATACATCCACACCGCTGACACCAGAATCAGACTTACCTTGAAGCCGAGCTTGCGGACCTTGTTGAGTGCGGGAAGGGAGTCATCCATCCACTGCACTGATAAGCCAGCAGTGAAGGCCTCTCCTTTTTCCCTGAGGCCTGCTGCCGGTTCTACCGCCAGTACGTCCCACCCTCTTTTTGCCAGGGCCGCCGCATCGCGACCGCTGCCTGCGCCGATATCCAGCGCTAGCCCGTTCGGTTCTGGCAGGTGCTTAAGCCAGCTTCCATGAACATCATTGAAATCAAGTTTCTGATATTGCTCAAAGTAATAGCCTGCATTGTCCGAGTAGATGTCTTTCATGGATAAAGGCGACTTATGGTTGAAGAGGTGGAAGGTAGTTTAACGGCGTCGATTGTATCGACGTGACACCTTGCTTAAGTCTTTTTTTATATATCGCTCCGCGTGCCATTTCATTTTCCCTGAAATATGCCTGGTGCTCTCAATCGTCTATTACGGCGCCCAACGTAATACTGCTTTAAGCCCGCTGAGGCCATGATGGGGCCCGATATCACTCCTGACCGAGATCCTCATGGCTCTACCCCCTCACTTGCCGCCCACGCGGCTTTCACACCGACGTCGTACGCACTACGACCTGCTGATTCTTTCGCTGCTGTGGCTGGTGCTGGCCGCCAGTGCGCTGATGCGCCCGCTATTGCCCATCGATGAGACACGCTATGTTTCGGTCGCCTGGGAGATGTGGCAGGGGCATCACTTCT
Organism: Larsenimonas rhizosphaerae; assembly: GCF_026240105.1. NCBI lineage: Bacteria > Pseudomonadati > Pseudomonadota > Gammaproteobacteria > Oceanospirillales > Halomonadaceae > Larsenimonas > Larsenimonas rhizosphaerae. Next base: position 227,708 of record NZ_JAPIVE010000004.1, on the reverse strand, counting down.
GGGTGCCGCTCATGAATGGCGCGCCCTACGCGGACAAGCCGCCGTTGCTGTTCTGGTTGATACATGCGGGCTGGGCGGTGTTCGGGGTCAATGACTGGTGGCCCAGGCTGATTTCGCCGCTGGCCTCGCTGGTGGGGCTGGTTCAGATCTACCGTATCGCCAGGGGGCTTGATTACGCGCCGGAACATGCCCGACTGGCGCCGCTGGTGCTGATGACCATGCTGCTGTGGCAGCTCTACAGTGGTGCGCTGATGTTTGATGTGCTGCTGAGTGCGTGCCTGCTGGGCGCCATCGCGACACTTATTCGAGGGGCATTCGATACCCGCCGCATCATGGTGTGTGGCCTGTGGGTGGGGCTTGCGCTGCTGGCCAAGGGGCCGGTGGCGCTGGTCACGCTGGCACCGGTGCTGTTGAGCAGCCCCTGGTGGCGGGCGGTGCCGTTTACCCGTGCCGAGTGGCGGCGGGTGCTCGGGGCGCTCGGTCTGGGAGTGGTCATGCTGCTGGGGTGGGCACTGGTGGCTGCCTGGCTGGGTGGGGGTGAGTTCGCTCGCATGCTGCTCTGGGGGCAGACCGTTGATCGTCTGCACAACTCGATGGCGCATGCCCGGCCGATGTGGTGGTACCTGCCCTGGCTTGTGCTGTTGATGTTTCCGTGGACGCTGTGGCCGTCCGCGCGGCCTGGCCTCCCGCGGCAGCGTCGTCAGCGCCTGGCCTGGTGCTGGGTATTGCCTCCGCTGGTGGTGTTCTCGCTGATCAGCGGCAAGCAGGTGCATTACCTCATGCCGCTGCTGCCCGGGGTGGCGCTGATGATCATGGATCGTCTGGCGCAGCAGCCCGAGCGGGCGGCGGGGTCCAAAAGGCCCGTTGCCCTGGCGATTGCGGCGCTGGGTGCGGTGGCGCTGGGGGCATTGCTGTTCGGCATTGGAGCCGTGGATACCACACTCATTCTGCCGTTCGGGGCTGTGCTTCTTCTCGGCATTGGGGTGCTGCTGTGGTGGCTGCCGGTGCGGTCATTGTTCGATACCGCCCGCACCCTGGCAATTGTCAGTACCCTTGCGCTGGTCGTGGTATTACAGGTGGTGCTGTCACCGCTGTGGCATCGCAATAGTGTGACGGGCCCGGGGCAGTTGATCGGTATACTTCAACGAGACGGTGTGCCGGTGGCCTTTGCTGGGGGCGATTATCAGGCCACGTTTCAGTTTGCCGGCCGGTTGAAGGCGCCGTTGATCGAGCTGTCCAGTGATGAAGCCCTGTGCCGGTTCCGGTCTGCCTCTCCCGAGGGATGGGTCGTGGGGCGTGCCCGGGATGAGGCATTTCGTGATGCGACCGCCTCGGCCCGCATGCACCGCTATGCCTACCGAAGTGGCACGCTGCTTATCCTGCCAGTGTCGGGTATCCGTGCCAGCACGGTGTGCCCATGATACGTGCTGACACCCGCTCGCCTGCCGTGCCCTGTGTTGTTATTTTTCAATGGAGGCATTCGCAAACCTGTTGCTGAGGGAGGTGGGGGCATGGCGCTTGATACCACACAACGCGGCGTCTTGCATGGCATGGCTCAGGGCATGTCGGTCGCGGTCATGCTGCTGGTGATCGGGGCATGGGCAGATCCGTTCTCTTTGGTGAGCCACGAGGCGATGTCGGCGCGGCTGGCGGTGGCGGTTGGCGCCAGTGCTGCCCCGGCGTTGTGCCTGATGGTGGCGGTCGGTCGGCTGGCATCGCACCGGTTCTTTCATGCCGGGGATATCGAAGGCAGTGGGCTGAGTGCGGGCTCGGCGCGCGCCCGGCTGTTGCAGGCGCTGTTGCAAAACACCCTGGAGCAGGCTGTGCTGGCACTCGTGGCGTATGCCCTGTGGGCGTCGGTCATGCCGTCATCGTGGCTGTCGGTGGTGCCTCTGGCAGCGCTGGCGTTTGTCGTGGGACGGCTGCTGTTTTTTGCCGGATATGCGCGTGGCGCTCCGGCACGTGCGCTCGGGTTTACGCTCTGCTTTTATACGTCGGCGTTGATGCTGGTAGCCTCGGCAGTTGCGCAGGTGGCCGCCCTGTGGGCATGAGATGACTCTCTACGATGACGCCGGTGCATGTCATGAATTTCATTCAGGTTCTCCTTGAAAAGACGCCAATGGCAGCCGGTGGCTGGCATTGGCATCATGAGTTGATGTGATATCGCATGTACACCGCCTGCCCGGGTTCCGGCTCCGGCGGGCATCGTTTTTCAAGGGGAAGGTTTCATGTCGTACCAGCCGCCGTTTCGCGCCGATATTGTCGGTAGTTTTCTTCGCCCGGCCGCGCTCAAGCAGGCTCGCACCGCGTTTCAGCAGGGCGCTATCGATGCCGCGGCGCTCAAGGCCGTGGAAGACCGTGAAATCCGACAGGTGGTTGCACAGCAGGAGGCGCTGGGGCTCAAGGTGGTCACGGATGGCGAGTTTCGCCGCGCCTGGTGGCACTTCGATTTTCTGGAGCACCTGGATGGTGTGACCGGGTATCAGGGCGAGCAGGGCATTCAGTTCCAAGGCGTTCAGACCTCGGCCAAACAGGTGCGTATTGATGGCAAGGTTGGGTTTGATTCTTCCCATCCCATGATTGAACACTTTCGCTACCTGAACAGTGTGGCCACGGTCACGCCCAAGATGACGATCCCCAGCCCGAGTGTGCTGCATTTTCGCAATGCCGCAAAAATCGACAGCGGTGTGTATCCTTCGCTGGAGGGGTTCTTCGCTGATCTTGCCGACGCTTACCGTGACGCGGTGCACGCCTTTTATCAGGCGGGTTGCCGCTATTTGCAGCTGGATGACACGGTGTGGGCGTATCTGTGTTCTGACAAGGAACTGGCCGCCGCCCAGGCTCGCGGCCTGGATACTGCCAACCTGCAGGCGATCTACGCCAGCGTGATAAATCACGCCCTCGCCGACAAGCCTGATGACCTTCACGTCAGCCTGCATGTGTGCCGTGGCAACTTCCGTTCGACCTGGATCAGCGAGGGCGGCTACGAGCCGGTAGCCGAGACACTGTTTGGCAGGGTAAACGTCGATGCCTGGTTTCTGGAGTACGACAGTGACCGTGCCGGGAGTTTCGACCCGCTGCGCTTCATACCCGAAGGCCATCAGCAGGCGGTACTTGGGTTGATCACTACCAAGGTGGGGGCGCTTGAAGATGAAGGCGCCGTACGGGCACGGCTTGAAGAGGCTACTCGATTTGTCGCGAAGGAACAGCTGTGCCTGAGCCCCCAGTGTGGCTTTGCCTCCACTGAGGAGGGCAATGATCTGGCCGAGCAGGCACAGTGGGAGAAGATTCGTTTAACGCTGGATATCGCCGAGCGCTTCTGGGGCCGGGTGTAGGCAGTAACAGGCGCGCCCATGACGCGATGAAGCCGGCGGCCCCGAACAGGGCCCGCCGGCTTTTTTACGGCCAGAGGCGGCTACGCGCTGCGTTGCAGGGAGGGCGTTCCGGCAGTGCGGGTGAACAGGTAGGCATCCATTGCCAGCGCCGTGTCCGCGACCACGGGATTGAAGCGCTCCGGCGCGCTTGCGTCGGCAGCGCCAAGCGTGACGAACAGTGGCAGCAGATGTTCATCGCTCGGGTGGGCGCGCTGTGCGTCCGGGGCGAGGTCACGGTAGTGCATCAGCTCGTCGTCCTGGCGGGTTTGAAGGTGGCTGCTGATCCAGTCCTGAAACGCTTCGACGTAGGCCGCGATGGTCGGGTCGCTACCGCGGATGTCCGCCAGATTGTGCGTCACGCTGCCCGAGCTGATCAGCAGGGTCTCTTCATCCAGTGCGCCGGCAAGCTGTTGGCCGAGCCGGTAATGCCACTCGGGGCGTTTACGGGCATTAATCGAGAGGCCGACGGTTGAAATGTCCGCTTCCGGATACAGATGGCGCAGTGGTGCCCACATGCCGTGGTCCAGTCCTCTGCGCGCATCTACCTGCGCCTCAAATTCGCAGGCGTTCAAGTGCTCCGCGATATCGTGGGCAAGCTCGGGCTCGCCTGGCGCGGGGTAGCGAATGTCATACAGCGGCGCGGGAAAGCCGTAGAAGTCGTGGATCGTCTCGGGTGCCTTGCTGGCGGTCAGGCGAAGCGGCGACGCGGTCCAGTGAGCCGAGACGATCAGAATGCGTGTTGGCCGCGGTAGACGTGACGCCAGTGCCTGCCAGGCGAGGGCGCTTTTACTGTGATCGAGCGCTTCGAGCGGTGAACCGTGAGAAATAAACAGTGCATGAGCCATGAGCATATCTCCTGTGATCGGCAGGCCGGGGTTAGTGGCGGCCAGCAAGACGCGCGATGGTGAGTTTGCCGCCGTCAAGAAAGCTCAAGGCCAGCGCGGTAGCCGCCAGGAACACCGGGTATTCCCAGCCGCCGTTGGGGGCGGTGAACATCCAGCCGTTGGCCAGGTGGGGCATGCTGGCACCGGCGAGTTCCGCCGCCAGAATCAGCGCGACCCAACGTACACGAACGCCCAGAATCAACAGTGCGCCACCGATCAGCTCAAGGCCGGTAATGGGCCAGGCCATCCAGGACGGCAGGCCGATGGAGGCGAAGAACTGCCCCGTACCCGGCAGCGTCCAGACCAGTACCTTGGTCAGGCCGTGGGCCAGAAACATGATGCCCAGCGCCAGGCGCAGCAGCAGTGCCGCGATGTCGTGCCCGGCCATGGAAGAAGGGGAGATTGCGTGCGTATCGGATGACGCCTTCATGATGTTTTCTCTGGTGGAGGTGACTGCGCATAGTGTGATTGCTTCTCGCATGTGGATAAACATGCTAATCAGAGAGTATCTATCCTCGATTTGGAAACAATCATGGACACCGTGGCAGCCTTGAAGGTCTTTTCCGAGGTGGCGTATCAGGGGGCGTTCATCGCCGCCGCCGAGCGACTGTCGATGTCGCGCTCCTCGGTCAGCAAGCACATCGCCTTTCTGGAACAGCGCTTCGGCGCACGTCTGATCAACCGAACGACCCGGCGGCTGAGTCTGACCGATGCCGGTCGGGAGGTGCTTGAGCGCGCCGATACCATCCTGCGCGAACTTTCAACGCTTGAGGGGGTGCTGCATGAGGATCGGGCCGTGATGGGTGGCCGGCTGCGGATCAGTGCGCCCCATGCCTTCGGCACGCGCTATCTGGGGCCATTGCTTGCCGAGTACCGGCAACGCTTCCCGTCGGTGGTGCTGGAACTGGTGCTCAGTGATCACCAGGTGGACCTGGTGGAGGATGGGTTCGATATGGCACTGCGGATTGGCGCACTGGAGGATTCCACGCTGATAGCACGGCGGATCGGGGATATCAGCCTGACCCTGTGCGCCTCGCCGGGCTACGTGGCGCGTCATGGCGCGCCGCAGCATCCCTGGGAGCTGTCACGGCACCAGGGGCTTCACTACCGCTATGCGCGCCACGGCCAGCGCTGGCATTTCATTCGAGACGGCAATCGCCACAGCGGCACGGCACAGGCCGGCGTCACGGCCAACAGCGGTGAAGTGCTGAGAGACATGGCCATTGCCGGCATGGGGATTACCCTGCAACCGGATTTTCTGCTTGAAGATGCGCTGGCGAGCGGACAACTGGTGCGCGTCATGCCGGATTACGGCCACACCGTGCTCGGGCTGTATTGCGTCTATGCCCACCGGGATCAGATGACGCCCCGCCTTCGGAGCATGATTGATCATCTACAGCAGTGGTTTGATGGGCCATCCCGGTAACCCGTCCCGTGCGCTGACGACTAGAACCAGTGCACCGGATAGCGGCGGTGGCGGGCCAGGTTGTTGATTACCACCGCGATCAGCAGCATCAACAGGCAGCCTGTGCCGACCGGAAAGAAGGCGTAGCTCCAGCCGATCTGGTGAAGCTCATCCGAGCCGATCACGGCAATCAGTGCCGTGGCACCGCCCGGTGGGTGCAGCGAGTGGGTCAGCTGCATGATCAAAATGGCGGTCGAGACGGCCACTGCCGCGGCCATCCAGTTGTCGCCGAGCAGTTGCCAGGTGAGCATCCCGCACAACGCCGAGAGCATGTTACCCAGCAGGACGTTGCGCGGCTGGGCCAGCGGACTTTCCGGCGCGGCGTACAAAAGCACCGAGGTAGCGCCGAAGGAGCCGACCATCAGCAGCGCATGGGCCTCGATGGATTGCGCGCTGATCCAGCCTACGCCGGCGATGCCAAGAAAGGCCCCGAGCCACGACCATAATGCGTCGCGCAGGGACGGAGGGGGGCGGTTGGCAGGTGCCCCTTTCATCTTGCCGAGATAGGGTTTGATCATGATTACGCCTTTTTGCACCAAAAAGAGGCGCATCCTGTCAAAGATAAGCAGATTTCTGAAATAACCATTGGCTATGGCCGAGCCGGAAATGCAGAGAAATTAATTTACGCTGATAAAGGATTATTTTTAATAATAAAAACCGATTCCGGCCATCAAGTGGCGCGGAGGGTGCGGTAGTGGGACATAAAGTGCGTGCAGTGCTGGCCGATGCTGCCTTTATAAATCACCTCTGAAAGCGGAGTCGCGATAGCGCGGCGGCCACGGGAGCGCTCTTCGTGATTCAGCTTAAATTTCCCCGTTACAACAAACGGCTTGTTACAGCGATTCATCGTTCCATGGCGGTCATCGAGTTTGATGCCGAGGGCATGATCCTGAGGGCCAACGAGCCGTTTTTGAAAACGACCCAATACACGCGGGATGCGCTGGTAGGACAACACCACAGCACGCTGTGCGAGCCCGACTACGCACACAGTGACGAATACGCCGCGTTCTGGGCCCGGTTGCGCCATGGTGAATGCTTCAGCGGGCGTTGCCGCCGTGTCAACGGCCAGGGCGAGCCGATCTGGCTGGAAGCCACCTATAACCCCATCCCCGACCGACGCGGGCGTATTTACCGGGTCGTGAAGATTGCGCGGGATATTACCGACGAGGTGCATGAGGAGCAGGAGATGAACAGCCTGCTGACGGCGATTGATCGCTCGATGGCAGTCATCGAGTTCAGCCCGGACGGCCACATTCTGAATGCCAACAAGAACTTTCTGGAGACCGTCGGCTACCGGTTGGACGAGCTGAAGGGCGCGCACCATCGGATGTTCTGCGATCGGGCCTATGCCAGCAGCGCTGCGTATAAAACCTTCTGGAGCGATCTGAACCGGGGGCAGTTCATGTCAGGCCAGTTCCAGCGGTTTGACAAGCGCGGCAAGCCCCTGTGGCTTGAGGCCACCTATAACCCGGTATTTGATGTGGATGGTCAGCTGTACAAGGTCATCAAGTTTGCCACCAACATCACCGAGCGGGTGCAGCGCGAAGGGGAGAGCATCCGCATGGCCAGCCGTATTTCCTCGGATACCCAGGCGTCGGTCAACGATGGCACGCGGGTCATCGATGGCGCGCAGCAGGAAATTCGCCATATTGCCGCCCAGGTGTCCAGTGCCTCCGGTCAGCTTGATGAGCTGCAGGCCCAGGTGGCGGATATCACGGCCATTGTCGAAACGATTCAGTCCATTGCTACCCAGACCAACCTGTTGTCGTTGAATGCGGCCATCGAGGCGGCCCGCGCCGGCGAGCAGGGCAACAGCTTTGCCGTGGTGGCCCAGGAGGTACGGCAGCTGGCGCAGCGTACGTCACAGGCCACGGAAGATATTGCCGACACCATCAGCCTGTTGCAGAACCTGACGAAAGGCGCGCACAGCAGCATGCATGTGTGTCTGGATCGGGTTGAGAACGGTGTGCGGCTGGCAGGTGATGCGAGTACGGCCATCGGAAGGATCAGTGCCAATGCCGACGAGGTGGTAGACGTTATTCTTCACATGTCCTCCATGGATGAGGATGCGGCAGCACAGCAGGTCGCGACCACCCGTCAGGCAGGTGACCCCGTGAAGGCATGACTGCGGGCCGCCGAGGCCTCATCTCCCCACATAACTCCGCAGGCCGTGGCTGAATATGCCAGACTTGCCCCAGCGCTTCTGGCGATCCGTATTCCGGGGAGATGATATGGCCGACCACGACCACGACCACGACCACGACCACGACCATGACCACGACCACGACCACGACCACGACCACGACCACCATGGCCATCACCATGGGCTGGGTGGCCATCATCATGGCAGTGGCAAGGTTCTGATTTTTTCACTGTTGTTTACTACGGCCTTTGCGGTGGTGGAGGTTATTGGCGGGGTCTGGTCCAACTCCCTGGCGCTGCTGTCGGATGCCGGCCACATGCTGACTGATTCAGCCTCGCTTGGTGTCGGGGCGCTGGCGTCCTGGCTGGCGACCCGGCCGGCATCAAGACGCCATTCCTGGGGGTTGCAGCGTGCCGAGGTCATGGGGGCGCTGTTCAATGTGGTGTTCATGTATGCGGTGGTCATTGCGGTAGTGATCAGTGCCATCGGGCGGTTCATGTCACCGCAGGACGTGGGTGGTCTGACGGTCATGGGCATCGCGGTACTGGGACTGATCGTCAATCTGGTGGTGGGTTATATCCTGATGCGTGGCGAGCAGACCATGAACGTGCGTGGTGCACTATTGCATGTGCTGGGCGATCTGCTGGGGTCAGTGGCCGCCATCGTGGCCGGCGTGGTGATCTGGCTGACCGGCTGGATGCCGATTGATCCGCTGCTGTCTCTGCTGGTCAGTGGCCTGATTCTGGTGTCGGCCACGAAGCTGCTGATGGAAGTCACCCGGGTACTGATGGAAGGCGTCCCGAAGGGCATCAATGCGCTTCAGGTGCAGGCAGCGCTGGCGGATGCCCCCGGCGTTGTGGCCATACATGATCTGCATATCTGGTCGGTTTCCTCCAGTGAGGTCGCGTTGTCGGCCCACTGTGTCATCACCGACATGGCGCAGTGGCAGCCGCTGCTGGATGATGTTACATCGCTGCTTGAGACCCGGTTCGGCATTTCCCATATTACGCTTCAGCCCGAGATCGCCGGCCATGCCGGTGCCTGCGGCCAGCACGACAGCTGTGGCGTGCCCGAGGCGTCTTCCTTCTCCTCCTGATGGATCTGACGACGGTTCGCGCGACGGCTCCGGATGAGCCATCGGCGGCCGTTGGATGCCGCCATCAGGCATCTTCGTCCCCCCCTTCGCTTTCCCTTCCTTATATCGTTCTGTCCTCGACACCCTGGTTGCCCTGATCGGTGAGTATCGTCACGGATGCGACCATTTCATGAACAGCAGGAATGGATCACGCCGTATGCATGAGCAACCTTTATGGCGATATGACCATGGCATCAGAGGGCACCTGTCCACGGCCGACTGTGTGGTTTGTATATAACGATATCGATAATCATCATTTTTATTTCTGCCTGAAAAATGGGATATATGGATCATGTTTTTAATTCCATATGGTTATTAGTGTGCGTAGGGCACCGCGACGCCCGCGTACAGGAGCAGACACATGCAGCGTTTGATTCTCTTTGGGGTGGCCGGGTTCGTGGCTCAGCTGGTAGATGGTGCCATCGGGATGGGGTATGGCCTGACGTCTTCTTCCATGCTGCTGGCGATGGGCATTACACCGGCCGTGGCATCGGCATCCATTCACCTGGCGGAAATCGCCACGACCGCCGCCTCGGGGGTATCACATGTCAAGCTGGGTAATGTGGACCGCTCACTGGTGCGGACCCTGATCGTGCCCGGTGCCGTGGGTGCCTTTGTAGGCGCCTGCTTTTTGAGCAATATCCCCGGCAGGCTGGTGGCGCCTTTCATTGCCGTGGGGCTGCTGCTGCTGGGCGTCTATGTGATGGCGCAGTATCTGCTGCGTCCGGCGCGCCGGACGCCGGGCAGTCTCCGGGTGTCGGCGTGGAAAATGGCCCCACTGGCAGTGGTGGCCGGGTTCTTTGATAGCGTAGGCGGCGGTGGCTGGGGGCCGATTTCCACGCCGGTGCTGCTGGCGCACCGGGGAAGTGATCCGCGCAAGGTGGTGGGCTCGGTGGATGCCAGTGAGTTCTTCGTGACCGTGGCTGGCACGCTGGGCTTTGTCATTGCGCTCGGGCTTGATGACATCAACTGGCAGTGGGTCGGCATTTTTGCGGTGAGCGGCCTGCTGGCGGCGCCGCTGGCCGCCTGGCTGGTGCGATTGATGCCGGTACAGCTGCTGGGTGTGGTGGTCGGAGGCGCCATTATCCTGACCAACAGCCGGACATTGATGATGTCGCAGTCAGTCTCCTCCGAGGTGGCCACGCTGGTGTACGGGGTTCTGCTGGTGGGATGGGCATTGGCGCTGGGTGTGGCCGGGCGGCGGGTTTATCGCTTGCGCCGAGTGATGCTTTCAGAGGCGCTGTAGTCATCATCGTTGGCGACAGGGCCGGGAGGGAGGGTGCATGCATGAAAACGCGGACGCCAGAGGCGTCCGCGTTTGGCGTGCCGACAGGACAGGTATCAGGGCGTGTCGTGCACCAGCTCTTCACGGCCGTCAGGGCCTTTATCGCCGTCTTCGAGTGCATCGATATTGGCGGGGAAGTCGCTGTTGGGCCGTTTTTCCTCGTCGCGCCTGTGCGAGAAAAGCCCGAACTGGGCATACATGATGCTCAGTACCGGAGACAGCCAGCAGGCAAAGGCCAGCGGAATATACATCAGGGCGCTCATGTCGCCATTGCTGATATCAAGGCCCAGGGTAGTGATGACAAAGGCGCCGCCCACGTTCCAGGGGATCAGCGGTGATATCAGCGTACCGCCTTCCTCGATGGCGCGGGTCAGGTTGAGTCGCGAGTAGCCCATCCGCTCATAGGCTGCCACGTACATGCGTCCGGGCAGGGCGATGGACAGGTAGACATCACCGGCCACGGCATTGACAAACATGGGGGTCAGTACCGCGCTGGTCTGCAGGGCACGAAAGCTTCTGGCCTTGTCGGTAATGGTCAGAACGATCTTCTCAAGGCAGCGGGTCTTTTCAAGGATGCCGCCAAAGATCAGCGCGAAGATGATCAGAGTCACGACCCAGGTCATCGAGGTGACACCTCCCCGGTTAAGAAGGGTATCCAGCATGCCCAGACCGGTATCGATGGTGTAGCCACTGTGGGCATAGGTCAGTACGTCATGAAAGGAATCGCCCTGAGTCAGGATGGCGATGATGCCGCCGACAAAGGTAGCGGTGAACAAGGCCGGGATCGGTGCGACCTTCATGAAGGCCAGCCCCAGTATGATCATCAGCGGAATCAGCTGCCAGAACCCCAGTGAAAAGCTGTCATCCAGCCCTTCACGCATGCTGCTGATGCGGGACAGTGACGCGGCGGCTTCCTGGTCGACCCCGCCCACCCAGGCGTAAATGACCAGGGCGATCAGCATGGCCGGCACGGTGGTCGGCAGCATGTTCTTGATGTGGTCGAAAATATTGGTTTCGGTAACGGCGGGGGACAGGTTGGTGGTATCAGACAGCGGTGACATCTTGTCGCCGAAAAACGCGCCGGATACGACGGCACCGGCCGTCCAGTACACGGGCACGCCCAGTGCCGTGCCGATCCCCATCAGGGCCAGTCCCACGGTACCGATGGTGGTCCACGAGGACCCGACCACCAGGGAAACAACGGCGCACATCAGCATGCTGGCCGCCAGAAACCACTGCGGGCTGATGATTTCCAGTCCGTAGTAGATCAGGGTCGGGACCGTGCCACTGGCGATCAGTACCCCGATCAGCATGCCGACCACGATCAGCGTGGCCACGGCGGGCATGGCAACGTGCAGCAGCTTGAAGCCCCCGGCTTCCATATCAGCCCAGCGATAGCCGCGAGCCCACCCGAAGATGGCGGCGATGGCCGCGCCCAGGGCCAGTGGTATATGGGGGGTGAAATCGCCGTAGTAGAACAGCTGGATGGCCAGCAGACCGATGGCCAGCGCGATGGGGAGTAACGCCATGGACAGGGAGGGAAGGGCAATGGTCTTGTTATCATTATTCATGCTGGGTAGACCTTCTGGTAGGCGTCAGGATAAGCAGATGGACAGTGTCATGCGTGATGATCATGTGAAAAAGTGGTTGGACATGTGGCGCATTACCTTGCCTTTACGGACGATAAAATTCAAAGGCCCGTGTTTCGGCGGTCTTCGTGAAGCTGTCAGCCCAGTACGGAAACACGTTTTTCTGATGGAAGAACAGCGCGCCATGGGTGGGGTCGGGCAGGGTTCCGTTCAGGGCTCGCCGGGCAATCTCGCGGGCAATGTCGTATTCATCCGGTTCGCGTACCTGATCCGGCCGGCCATCACACCACCACGAGAACTGGCAATGCCCGGTTTCCGATCCCTGTTGCACTACCTCGCAGATGGTATCGGGAAAGCCGCTGCTGCCCAGGCGATTCATCATTACGCTGGCGACGGCTTCCATTTCCTTTCGGCCGGCTCCCTTGGCTTCCCAGTAGATCGAGCGGGACAGGCAGCTGATCGGGTCATCCAGCGGTGCCTGGCCGAGCGGGTCGGCCGCCTTCACCCCTTCTTTGGTCAATACCACATGCGGGGCATGGGCCGGGCTGCTTGAAGAGGCGCCCTGTTCCAGAATTTCTGCCTTTTTGACGGCAAGTGCAGCCAGTTGAGACGATGAGGCGGCCATCAATGACGGCGCCAGGGTCATTGTCAGCACACCAAGGATCAGCGATATCCTGCGGGTCATCCGAACATCTCCGGCGTGAATGGGATTTTCATATTACGCATCCCCGCGCGTGCCGGGAACTCCCCGACGGCAATACCCGGCATGCGCTTGCCGCCTGGCTTCAGGGGCGATGGTCGTAATACGGGCACCGGCTCGCTAGACTCGATAGTGTCATCTACAGGGCAGCACAACACGAGTGACGGGAGCATCGATGCAGCAACAGGAACGACAGGCCAGTCTGGCCGTGGTCATCATCGGGGCCCTGTGGGGGCTTTACTGGTGGCCGGTACGGGCACTGGAGGGCACCGTGCTGGAAGGGGCCTGGGGCACGCTGGCCATTGTCACGGTCTCGACACTGACGCTGCTGCCGGCAGCCTGTCGCCGTCGCCGCATTCTGGCGGACTGTCCATGGTCGACCCTTGCCATCATTGCGCTGGGAGGTGCCGGATTTGCGCTGTACTCGATCGGACTGTCCTACGGCCGGGTGGCCATTGTTATTCTGATGTTCTACCTCACTCCGGTCTGGAGCACCCTGATCGGTCGGTTGCTGGGCTGGCCGACGCCCTGGAGTCGCTATGTGGTGATCGTGCTCGGGCTGGCCGGTCTGCTGCTGGTGCTGGGCGGTGGTGGCACCCTGCCGATACCGCGGAACCTGGGGGACTGGCTCGGGCTGGCCTCGGGGCTGATGTGGGCGGTGTGTTCGATCGGCATGCGCCTTCGCCCGATGCCCGGTGCGCTGGAATCCACCTTTGTCTTCTCGGCCGGTGCGGCATTGATGTCGCTGATTCTGGCTCTGGTGATCGGGGCACCGATCAGCCGGCTCGCCGAGATCGACTGGGCGCAGGCCGGTGGATGGGTTGGCGTGACCGGTGTGCTCTGGTGGGCCATGATGCTGTCCGTGCTGCTGTGGGCCAACGCCCGGCTGGAGCCGGCGCGACTGGCCATTTTACTGATGAGTGAGGTGATCGTCGGGGTGATGTCGGCGGCACTCTGGGCCGGCGAGCCACTGGGTACCATCGAAATGGCCGGTGGCGCGCTGGTCGTGGCGGCTGCCCTGCTGGAGGTCTACCCGGCGCGGGGCAGGACAGAACAGCCGCCTTCGGGGCATTGAGTCTCCTCAGTGGCCCGAGATCCGGTCACGAGGTTGGCAGCTGCAGTGGGCCGAAGCATTCGTAATGCCGGTGGGCTTCGGGAATGCCCAGCTCTTCCAGCAGGGCATTCATGTCGCTCATGAACCCGGCCGGGCCGGTAAAGTAGCAGTCAGGGGTCTTGTCTACCGTTATCACATCTTCCAGCAGGGCTCGGTCAATGCGTCCGGAGGGTTCGCCTGCCGGGTCCTCATGGCTGAAGCGATGAATGATCAGCAATCGATCACCATACTCGGCGCGCAGCGATTCCAGTTCTTCCCTGAAAACCAGGGTGGCCGGGGAGCGGGTGCTGTGCAGGTAGGTGACCTGTCGCCCCTGGGCCAGTGCCTGCCTGGCCAGGGGCAGCATCGGTGTCTGACCGATGCCGGCACTGAGCAGCACCACGGGTGTAGTGCGCCGGTCCAGCGTCAGCAGGCCGATCGGTGCGGTGAGATGCACGGATTGTCCGACCGTGAGACCGTGATGGATGGCCTGGCTGATCTGCCCATGGGCCTCTTCCTTGACGGTAATCCGGTAGGTTGCACTGCCGGGCTGCCCGGTCAGGCTGTACTGGCGGTAATGCAGGTGGCCGTCGTGCTTCAGGCGAAGACCGATGTACTGACCGGGTAGAAAATCCGCCAGAGGCTGCCCGTCGGCGGGGGCCAGTGTGACACTCAGGATACCTTCGGCGGCAGCCTGCCGATCCACCACGTCAAATTCCCGAAATCCTCGCCAGCCCCCGGGCCTGCGCTCCTGATCGTGATAGAGCCGTTCCTCGCCGTCGATCAGATCGTCCGCCATGGACCAGTAAAGTGCCTGCCAGGCATCGCGAACGTCCGGTGTAAAGGCTGCGCCCAGTACCTCGGCGGCGGCTTCCAGCAGGCACTCCCCGACGATCCGATAATGATCCGGCTGGACGTGCAGGGCGACGTGCTTGTGTGTGATGGGTGCCAGTACGGCGTCACGGGCGATGGGATCATCGTAATTGAGCGCGTAGGCGACAATGGACTGACCCAGGGCCCGCGGCTGGGCGCCGGTCTGCTGATGGCGCGGATTGAATCGCGGCTTTATCTCCGGGTAGCGATCAAACATGGCCGGATAGAATCGCGTGGTGATGGTAGTGATATGCTGTGCAACGACCGGGGCCGTAGCGGCGATGATGTGGCGTTGTTGAACGGTCAGCATGGGGCGGTCCTCTGGAGGATGAGTAGTGTCACCTTTCAGGGAGCAAGCAGCGTGCCAATAATCAAGTTTTTGTTTTTAATGGATTTTTTTGCTGCTTGTTGTTCTTTTGACCCCATGACGTGCTGTCGTTATGACAACGGGTAGTTCAAATGACAACGATTTATAGTGAGATTCAGAACCTGCTGGCCAGGCTCACCCTCAATCAGTCCCCTTCCTGGCAGTCCCTGCTGGATGTGCTGCTTACCCAGTACCCTGGAGACGCGGCCACTTTGATGGTCTGTGAGGGCGAGGAGCTGGTCCCTGTCGCGATTCACGGGCTGCAGGAAGACGTGCTGGGCCGGCGGTTTCATCCGGCATCACATCCACGCCTGGCCGACATCGCAGCTACTGACGGCGTGCGGCATTTTGCCACCGACGAGCCCCTGCCTGACCCTTTCGACGGCCTGATCAGCGGGGCGCCGGACGCACTTCACGTGCATGACTGCATGGGGGTGGCACTTCGGGCCGGCCCCCGGGTGGTGGGCATGCTGACACTGGACGCGCTGATGCCGGGGCAACTGGATTCGGTCGACCACGACGAACTGAAGGCCATTGCCGGATTGCTGGGTACGAGCCTCGACATGGCCATGAAGGCCCGTCAGACACGTGCCCGGCTTCAGGATGTGCTGTCTCATACCGGCCGTACTCCGCTCGTTCAGCGGGTCACCGGCCGCAGTGCCGTGATGCGGCGGCTGGATGATGAGTTGACCCTGGTGGCGCAGAGCGAACTGAGTGTGCTGATTCACGGTGAAACCGGCACCGGCAAGGAGCGCGTAGCCACGCAGGTACACTGGCGCTCTGCCCGACGCGACGGGCCGCTGATCAAGCTCAACTGTGCGGCCCTGTCCCCGAATCTGATCGAAAGCGAGCTGTTCGGGCACGTTAAAGGTGCGTTCTCCGGGGCACTCAGCGCGCGACGTGGGCACTTTGCGCTGGCCGATGGCGGCACCCTGTTTCTGGATGAGGTCGGTGAACTGCCACTGGCGCTGCAGCCCAAGCTGCTTCGCGTATTGCAGGAAGGAGAATTTCAGCCCCTGGGCAGCGAGCAGATGCGGTCGGTCAATGTGCGGGTCGTGGCGGCCACCAACCGGGATCTGGAAGACGAGGTGGCCGAGGGCCGGTTTCGGGCGGATCTGTATCACCGGCTGTGTGTCTACCCGCTGCATATCCCGCCCCTGAGGTTACGCGGGCAGGATATTCTGCTGCTGGCCGGTACCTTTCTGGAAGAAAACCGGGCCCGCTTCGGGCTGCACAACCTGCGCCTGTCGGCCTCGGCCGAAGCGGCGCTGCTCGCGCATGACTGGCCCGGCAACGTGCGTGAGCTTGAGCATGTCATCAGTCGAGCCACGCTCAAGGCGCGCCCCCAGGCCGGTGAGATTCTGACGCTTGCCGCGGATCATCTGGAGCTTGTTCGCCATTCGGTTTTATCGGTCACGGACATGTCTCGGGTCGCCGGTGCAGTATCTGCTGATGATATCGTGCCGCTTCGTGAGGCTGTGGACGCCTTCCAGCGTCAACATATTCAAACCACGCTGGAGGTTGCCGAGGGCAACTGGGCCGAAACGGCGCGGCTACTGGGCGTGGATCGGGGCAACCTGCATCGGCTGGCATCACGGCTGGGGCTGAAGTAAATCGGCGGGAAGGGAGGCTGTCGCTGAACAATCGATATAAGTCGTTGAGCAATTGATATAAAAAGTGTGGCAGTCATCGCTGAAGGTTATTTGAGAATAATTTACACTCTGGCGCCCGGGCATCGGGCTCGTGTTTTTTTATTCATCAGGACAACGCATGTCTCACACGGATTCCAACGATTTCAAGCGAACGATGCAGAGTCGCCATCTGGTAATGCTGTCCCTGGGCGGTGTTATCGGTACCGGTCTGTTCCTGAGTTCCGGCTATACCGTCAACCAGGCCGGCCCGCTGGGGGCCATCATTGCCTATCTCATTGGCGGGCTGGTGGTGTATCTGGTCATGATGTGTCTGGGCGAACTGGCGGTACAGATGCCGGAAACCGGATCGTTCAATACCTATGCGACGCGTACCATCGGGCCGGGCACCGGCTATACCGTGGCGTGGCTGTACTGGCTGACCTGGACGGTGGCGCTGGGGTCGGAGTTCACGGCCGCGGGCCTTCTGATGCAGCACTGGTTTACCGATGTACCGGTCTGGGTCTGGAGCGCCCTGTTTGCCGCCCTGATCTTTGTGCTCAACGCCTTTTCTTCCCGCATCTTTGCCGAGACCGAATTCTGGCTGTCACTGATCAAGGTGATCACGGTGCTGGCCTTTATCGTGATCGGGGCGGCGGCCCTGCTTGGCTTTACGCCGGCCACCCGGGGCGGGTCGGCGCCGTTGTTTGACAACCTGTTTGCCGACGGCCTCTTTCCGACCGGGGTAATGCCGATTCTGATGACCATGCTGGCGGTCAGTTTTGCCTTCTCGGGCACCGAGTTGATCGGCATTGCTGCCGGTGAAACCGTGGAACCCGAAAAGAATGTCCCAAAGGCGATCAAGGCGACCCTGTGGCGGCTGATCATCTTCTTTGTCGGGACCATTATCGTGATTGCAGCCCTGTTGCCGTGGCAGACCGCCAGTGTGCTGGAAAGCCCGTTCGTGGCGGTATTTTCCCGCACCGGTATTCCCTACGCTGCCGATATCATGAATTTTGTCATCATTACGGCGCTGTTGTCGGCGGCCAACTCGGGGCTGTATGCGGCTTCCCGCATGCTGTGGTCCCTGGCGGAGCAAAAGACGCTGCCGGCGCTGTTCAAGCGGGTCACCCGGGGTGGTGTGCCGCTGAATGCGATCATCTTCAGCATGATTGGCGGGCTGTTCTCGCTGCTGTCGAGCCGGTTTGCCCCGGACAGCGTCTACATTGCGCTGGTGTCGATTTCAGGCTTTGCCGTGGTGGCGGTATGGATGGTGATCGTGGCCAGCCAGTTCATGTTCCGGCGTCAGTTCGTGGCCGGTGGCGGAGACCCCGCTACCCTGGGTTATCGCACACCGCTGTATCCGCTGGTCCCGCTGCTGGCCTTCGGATTTTGTACCCTGTCGCTGATCGGGATTGCCTTTGACCCTTCCCAGCGGATTGCCCTGTATTGCGGCCTGCCGTTCGTGACGTTGTGTTATCTCGCCTATTACCTTACGCGTCCGGCCGTGCCGGGCAACCTGTCTGCCGAGGAGTCTGACTGATGCCGACCAATCCGATTCATGCCCTGCTTGAGACCGTGCCGTTTGCGGTCGTGGACGGGGCGCTGGCCACCGAGCTTGAACGTCATGGCTGCGATCTGAATGACAGTCTGTGGTCGGCCCGCGTGCTGGCCGAGCAGCCCGAACTGATCACTCGAGTGCATCGTGATTATTTCGAGGCCGGTGCCGACATCACCATCACCGCAAGCTACCAGGCCACCTTTGAAGGGTTCATGGCGCGGGGCATGAGTGAAGCCCAGGCCGGCGCCTTGATTGCGCGTTCGGTGTCGCTGGCATGTGAGGCGCGCGATGCCTTCTGGGCTGATTATGCCGGGCCGATGCGGCCCCGGCCGCTGGTGGCGGCCTCGGTGGGGCCTTATGGCGCCTATCTGGCTGATGGCTCGGAATATCGAGGCGGCTACGCCATTGATGAGGAGGCGCTGATGGCATTTCATCGGCCCCGCATCAAGGCACTGGTAGAGGCGGGAGCTGACCTGCTTGCCTGTGAAACCCTGCCTTCGCTTGTCGAGGCGAAGGCGCTGGTACGGGTGCTGGCGGAGTTTCCCGAGGCGCAGGCCTGGGTTACGTTCTCGGCCCGGGATGGGCATCACATCAGTGAAGGTACGCCGATCGCTGAATGTGCCACATGGCTGGATCAACAACCTCAGGTCGTGGCCATGGGGGTCAACTGTACGGCCCTTGAGCACATCGAGTCCCTGCTGACCGATCTGCGCGCCCACACTTGTACGCCGCTGCTGGTGTATCCCAATTCCGGGGAAGTGTATGACCCGATCACCAAGACCTGGCGGGCCGCCGAGGCAGGGGAGTGCGGTCATCATGAGTCGGCATTTACCACGCTGGTTCCCCTCTGGCGTCAGGCCGGTGCCTCATTGATTGGCGGGTGCTGCCGAACCGGGCCGGACGATGTGCGTGCGATTGCCGCGCTGCGCGACGCTTCCACTGCCTGAGTCCTGACTTGTCCACACCCGGTGTCAGAGGCGACCGGGTGTGGATGATTTGCGGTTTACGTTCTGGCACCGACCGTTGATAAGCCATGGGGCGACAGACATCTGGACGTCGTATTGCTCATGGCCCTGCATTGCGTGCAGTGTATGGGCCTGCTCGGAATCCGGGAGCGCAATGCGCTCCTGTCAGGCTGTCAATCATGGATGCTCCTGTCATGTCGGTACAACGTCTTCCCCTCTGGCCCATCGGTCTTCTGTTCATTTCGATTACATCCATTCAGGGTGGAGCTGCCCTTGCCAAGCAGCTGTTTCCGCTGATTGGTGCGCCGGGGACGACCGCGATCCGCCTGCTGATGGCGGCGGCCATGCTCCTGCTGGTACTGAGGCCCTGGCGGCGACCCATTTCTGCCCGGGTCTGGAAGGCGATGATGATTTACGGTGTGGCGCTGGGGTGCATGAATTACATGCTCTACCAGGCCATAGAGCGCATTCCGCTGGGCATTGCCGTGGCGCTGGAATTCACGGGTCCGCTGGCCGTGGCGATTCTGTCCTCGCGTCGCTGGCTGGATGCACTGTGGGTCGGGCTGGCTCTGGTGGGCATTGTCATGATCATGCCCCATAGCGGGGTGGATCACGATCTGGACCTTGTAGGCGTCGCCTTTGCCCTGGGCGCGGGGGTCTGCTGGGCGCTGTATATCTGGTTCGGACAGCGTATCGGTACCGACCTTGGCCCTGAAGGTACCGCGATCGGGGTGACAATCGCGGCACTGGTGATTGCACCGCTGGGCATCTATCAGAGCGGTCCGGGGATGTTCAGCCTCGAGGTGCTGCCGTTGGCGGCACTGGTGGCCATCATGTCCACGGCATTGCCGTATTCGCTCGAGATGATTGCTCTCAAGCACCTGCCGACCACCACCTTTGGCACACTCATGAGCCTGGAGCCTGCCGTGGCCGCACTGTCGGGGCTTTTGTTTCTGGGTGAACTGCTGACGCTGGTGCAATGGCTGGCCATCGTATCCATCATGGTAGCCTCCATTGGTACCACGCTCACTCACAGGCCTGCCGATCAGGCCTGGGAAGCCGCCCCGGCGCCTGACTGACGGGCATGAGTACTACATGCTGGTGGCACCCCGGCGCAGCCATTCATGTACAAAGGCCAGTTTGCGGTGGGCACTTTCCGACAGGACAAACGGGTACAGATCGGAGAGCCCCATGGCCCGGTTGACGTGATTGACGCCGACGCTGAGGGTCGCGGCAATATGGATCAGTCGGGCAGTATCCGGCTCGGCATAGGGGTCCCATCCGGGGGCTGGCAGCTCCGGCGACGAAAGTCCGGCCGCCACGAAACTGTCGGTAATATCGGTCAGATGCAGCAGGTGCGCGGTGGTTTCAGCCCAGTCTTCATGAGGGTGCGCGGAGGCGTAGGCGGTCAGGTAGTGTTCCTGCCAGTCGCTGGGCGGCCCCTGATTGTAATGACGCTTGAGCGCTGCGGCATAATCTTCCCGTTCATCGCCGAACATCTTGCGAAACGCCTTTATGAAGTCATCACGGATGCTCAGTCGCCACCAGAGCATATGGGAAATCTCATGGCGCATATGCCCGATCATGGTGCGATAGGGCTCATCCAGCGCTTCACGCCGTGAGGTCCGCAGCACTACGTCGGCTTCCGCCACGCTGATGGTAACCACGCCAGCGGCATGACCCATCATGACCGGCGTTTCTCCCTCGGCCAGCATGTGAAATACCGGCCGTACGCCGGGGTCCTCCGGGCGGAACCAGTACCAGCGTCCCAGATTATCCAGTGCCCAGCGTTTGGCGGCTTCGGTCAGTGCCCAGTTGGCGACGGCGTCCGGGATGGATAGATCCGGGATCATGGCACTCATGGCACAGGAGCGGCACAGGGCGCCGGGTTCGGACGCTATCCAGTTGCAGCCGATCAGCTCGCGGTTGGCGCAGAAGGGGGGCATGGGCAAAAAGGCCCGTGCCTGGGGATCGTAACCGACCTGTACGCCGTCAGCGGTGGCCAGATTGTCAAACCAGAGTGAGCCGGCACCGACCGGGTTGGTGAACACGCGCATCGAAGGATCCCTCCAGCGGGAAAGAGGCCTGGAGTATAGGCAGCTATCGGAATCCGCGCCTGTTTATATCCCGGTGCAGGGTGACGAAATATCGGCCCGTGATCTGCAACGATGCGTCGTTCCGGAGTGTGCCTTGAGCTGTCTCTCTTTATCAGCGTATGCTTTTTAACCTTACCCCCCTGGTATGTGGCGGCAGCGTGCTCACAAGGCCTCCGCGGCAGTTACCTTCCTTTCATTGCTCTGGCCATCGGGCCGGGCGGTTATTCATGGTTCGGCCCAGTGGCCGATGCTGGAGACTGTTGTTCATGACCTCTGTTACTTCCGGGCCGGCGCAGGAGCGTGTGGCACCGGTCAACTCCCCGGGCAAGGTGATTGCTGCCAGCCTGATCGGGACAACCATCGAATTCTACGACTTTTATATTTATGGCATTGCGGCGGCCCTGGTCATCGGGCCAGCGTTCTTCCCGGCCTCGTCCGAGCTGGCCCAGTCGATGGGTGCCTTCATGAGCTTTGGTCTGGCCTTTCTGGCTCGACCGCTCGGGTCGGTACTGTTTGGTCATTTCGGTGATCGAATGGGACGTAAAACGACGCTGGTGGCCAGCCTTCTGTTGATGGGAGGTGCCACGGCGCTGATCGGGCTTGTCCCCACGTACGATACCTGGGGGGTGTGGGCGCCGCTGGCCCTGTGTGTGCTGAGGTTCTGTCAGGGACTCGGGCTGGGAGGCGAGTGGGGTGGGGCAGCTCTTCTGGCAACCGAGAATGCCCCGGAAGGACGGCGGGCATGGTTCGGCATGTTTCCGCAGCTTGGTCCATCGCTGGGATTTTTGCTGGCCAATGCCCTGTTCATGGGGCTTTTGTATGCGCTGGGCGAGGAGGCCTTTCTTGACTGGGGGTGGCGAATTCCTTTTCTGGTCAGTGCGGTGCTGGTATTTGTCGGGCTATACGTTCGCATGAGTCTTGAAGAGTCACCGGTGTTCAAGGCCAGCCAGCAGGAAGCCGCGCCGCGCCGCGCACCCGTGGTCGAGGTGCTGGCGCATCACAAGCGCCCCCTGGTGCAGGGGACGCTGGCCATGGTGTCCTGTTACGCGCTGTTTTACACCAGTGCCGTGTTTGCCTTGAGTCATGGCACCCGGGCGCTGGGTTATCCGAAGGAAACCTTCCTGGCGCTGTTGTGCCTGGCGGTGGTGGTCATGGCCGTGATGACGCCGGTATCAGCGTGGTGGTGTGACCGCGTCGGACGCAAACCGGTGCTGATTATCGGCATGCTGGTCACCATCGGTTCCGGCATGAGTCTCGGCCCCTGGCTGGGCAGTGGCTCGCTGGTTGGCGTGACGGCCTTTTTGTGCCTGTCGCTGGGCGCCATGGGGCTGATCTTTGCACCCATGGGCGCATTGTTGCCAGAGTTGTTCCCGACGGCGGTGCGCTATACCGGGGCATCGGCTGCCTACAATCTGGCGGGGATTCTGGGGGCCTCGATGGCGCCCTGGATTGCTGAACTGCTGGTCAGCTGGGGAGGTCTTGCCTGGGTCGGGGGCTACGTCAGTGTCATGGCTCTGATGAGTCTGGTGGCCATTCTGACGTTGACTGAAACGCGAAGGATTGCGCTGTAGACAGCCCTGCATGCAAAACGCCCCCCTGCCTGGCAGGGGGGCGTTGTCGTGGGGCGTGTCAGGTCGTCATCAGGCTGGTGTGCTTTCTTCGGTACGAGGGGCCGAGGCGGCTTCACGAGTCTGGTGTGACAGGGATTCCGGTGCCTGGCCGTTGATCGGAATCTGTCGTGGGCGCTGCTGTTCCGGCACGACACGCAGAAGATCAACATGCAGCAGGCCGTTTTCCAGCCGCGCGCCGCGGACTTCGATGTTTTCATCGAGCCGGAAGGAGAGCTTGAACGCGCGCTGGGCAATTCCACGATGCAGATACACCGGCGGTTCGCTATCGCCCTGTTCGGTCTCCGCCCGGCTGCTGCTGATGGTCAATACGCCTTTTTCGACGCTGACATCAAGCTCCTTCTCGGCGAAGCCTGCGGCTGCGATAACGATGTGGTAGTCATTTTCGCCCCGCTTTTCGATGTTATAGGGGGGATAGCTGGGCGCATCGTTCTGTACGGCGTAGTCGAACAGGTCGTTCAGGCGATCAAAGCCGATGCTGCGACGGAAAAGCGGAGACAGTGAAAAACTGTTCATGGTAAACCTCCTGGTAATCAGCGAAGTAAACTGCATTTTTCCCACCTGCCCGCGGTCGGCACAGGTGTCACGAGGCGGTGTCGCTCTCGATATTATGTTAAATAGTGGCAGCTGATCCGTTTTCAAGAGAGGCACTGACATTTTTTTTTGGAGGCGGAGCAGGCGTGCCCGTTGATCGCTTTATCTGGGCACGAAGACGTGTTTGCAAGGGGCGGCACAGGGGCCTGCCGCCCCGTTACAGCGGCTAGACTGGCAGGGTGCGTTGCTGTAGCCAGGTCAGTGCCCGGTCTGACAGACGACGTGCACTCAGTCGCTCGTAGACTTCACGGTGATAGGTGTTCAACCAGGTGCGTTCATCGTCGTTCAGCAGCAGGGGGTTGATCAATCGGGTATCGATCGGGCACAGGGTCAGTGTTTCAAAATACAGAAACTCGCCGAAGTCCGAAGGGTTGGACGATCGATTGGCGACCAGGTTCTCGATGCGGATGCCCCACTGCCCTTCGCGGTACAGCCCGGGTTCGATCGAGGTGATCATGCCCGGCTCCATTGCCGTGGTGCTGTCACTGCCGGCCTGCCAGGAAATTACCTGAGGGCCCTCATGCACATTGAGGAAGTAGCCCACCCCATGGCCGGTGCCGTGGCCGTAGTCCAGCCCTTCCTGCCAGAGGGGAGCACGAGCGATGGCATCGAGTTGCGGGGCCGGAATGTGGCGCGGGAAATGGATCCGTGACAGGGCAATCGTGCCCTTCAGGACACGGGTCACGTCATCACGCTGCTCGGTAGAAACATGTCCGACAGGCACCATGCGAGTAATGTCGGTGGTGCCACCCAGGTACTGGCCACCGGAATCGATCAACAGCAGGCCGTCCCCCCCGGTGATGCTGCTGTGCTGCTCCTGTGTGGCGCGGTAGTGCGGCAGGGCACCATTGGCATTGAAGCCTGCAATGGTCGGGAAGCTGGGCGATACGAAGTAGGGCCGTTTGGCGCGCTCGCCGGTCAGCACTTCATCAATGGTCAGCTCGGTGACTTCGGTGCCGGCAGCCAGCGCTTCATCCAGCCAGCCGAAAAATTCGCACAGGGCCACGCCGTCTTCTTCCATGGTATCGCGAATGTGGGCAAGGTCGTTTTCACTCTTGCAGGCCTTGGCGCGCGTCGTGGGCTGGATCTGCTCGATCAGGGGCGTGTCATCGGACAGCTCCCTGGCGAGCAGCAGGGTGACCCTGGCCGGGTCCAGCAGTATGGGCAGGTGCGGGTCAAGCGCGGCAACCACGGTGGCAGCCGTTTCATAGGGGGCAATGGCAATGCCTTCCTGCTCAAGCGCGGTCGTGAGTGCACCGTCGAGCCTGGCCGAGTCAATGAACAGCGTGGCCTGATCGGCCGTCACGATCATATGGGCCAGAAATACCGGGTTGTAGTCAACATCGCTGCCGCGTAACTGGGTCAGCCAGGCAATGTCGTCCAGAGAAGACAGAAAATGAACCTCGGCGCCGACATCTTTCATGGCATGGCGCAGGTCGGCCAGACGTGCGCTGGCCGGTTCATTGCTCCAGCCACCCGCATAGGCGGTCACCGGCGCATCCGGCAGCGCCGGACGGTGCGTCCAGATGGCGCTCAGCAGATCCCGTGACGTGTCCAGTGAGAGCTGGTGGCTGCCGAGCACCTCCTTCAGGCGTCGGGCGGTCTTCAGTGCCAGTACGTCACCATCAGCTCCGACCGTGCTGCCGGTCGGCAGGTGTTCGGCCAGCCACTGCATGGGGGCGGTGGCCTCACTGGGTGTCCATTTCTTGAGCTCGATACCGCTGCCTTCCAGCTGTTGTGCGGCCTGAACCCAGTAGCGGCTGTCGACCCACAGGCCGGCGCTGTCCTGCGTGACAGTCAGTAGCCCGACCGATCCGGTAAAGCCGGATAACCATTCGCGTCCCTGCCAGTAGCCCGGAAGGTACTCGGACAGGTGTGGATCAGAGGATGGCTGCCACCAGCCATCAAGGCCGTGGTCTGACATGGCCTGACGCAGGGCCTGAAGGCGGTCGGCGGGAGAGGAAAGGGTGGTCATGAAGGATGCTCCAACGGTGCAGTACGAGGGCGTGTTCTCAGGCCAGTGTAGGGTACCTGGAACACGCCTGTCTTTGTTGTGCCTGTGTCAGGACGCGCTGGCCCCTGGGTTGATGACGCTATTGTTTCGCAAGAGCCGTTTGATGGGCCGGGTCAGCAGCATCAGAACGGCCGCCACAATGATCAGCGCCAGGGCGCAACGACCGAACAGTTCCGGCAACTGGGTGATTTCCTCGGGATTGACGTGGCCGCCGATCAGTCCGGCGACCAGGTTACCCAGCGCCGAGGCCGTAAACCAGAGCCCCATGACCTGACCACGCATCTTGTAGGGGGCCAGCGCGCTCATGGATGACAGGCCCACCGGGCTTAGACACATTTCTCCTACGGTCAGCAGAAAGATACTGCCGGTAATCCACCACAGTGAGACTGCTTCCGTACCACCCACGATGCGCTGTGCGGCCAGTACCATCAATCCGAAGCCGGCGGCGGCAAAGAGCAGCCCCATGACGAACTTGACCGGGCTGCCGGGCTCACGGCCACGCCGGCCCAGCGCTGGCCAGAGCCAGCCGAATATCGGCCCCAGTACAATGATGAAGAGAGGGTTGAGTGATTGAATCCAGACCGTCGGAACCTGAAAATCGCCGATCATGCGATCCGTGAAATCACGGCCGAACAGGTTATAGGACGTGGGCTGCTGTTCAAACGAGGCCCAGAAACAGGCCGCCGCAGCGACCAGCAGAAAGCAGACACCCACGCGCAGGCGTTCCTCACCGGACAGCCCGTTGAAAAAGGCCAGAAAGATGAAGTAGCCAAGCGCACACAGAATGATGATGGTGGTCATCGAGGTAGCGATCGCCACCGGGTCGATCGGGATATACCCAGCCATCGCCAGGCCGACAGTCACGGCCACTGCTGCCCCGATACCTGCGATCCAGCGGCCAACCCCCTGGCGCTGGACGGCCGGGCCATCCCAGGAGGCGTCGCGATCTCGTAGCCGATCGCCGCGCTTCATGGCCGGTACGGCACCCAGGCGGAAGATGGCCAGCGCAACCAGCATGCCGAGCCCACCGATGCCAAAGCCCCAGTGCCACCCCAGTTCCCGCATCAATACGCCGGTCAGTAGTGGGGCGAGCAATCCGCCGATGTTGATGCCCATATAGAAAATGGCAAAGCCGCCATCACGCCGCGCATCTCCTTCGCCATAAAGACTGCCGACCATGACCGAAATACAGGTCTTGAACAGGCCCGAACCGATGACGATAAAGCCTAGGCCCAGAAAGAACGCCGGCGCCCCCAGCATGGCGGAGACTGCGATGCACAAATGGCCCAGCGCAATGATCAGCGAGCCATACCAGACGGCGCGTTGCTGTCCCAGCCAGTTATCGGCCAGCCAGCCACCGGGCAGGGTGGCCAGGTACATGGTGCCGGCAAAGATGCCGACGATGGCCGAGGCCGTGGTGCTTGAAAAGCCCAGACCGCCCTCCTGTAACGTCGCGGCCATGAACAGCACCAGCAGTGGCCGAATACCGTAGTAGGAAAAGCGTTCCCACAGTTCGGTAAAAAACAGCGGGCCAAGTGCCCGCGGATGGCCAAGGAAACCACGATCCTGATGGGAATCGGTCCGTTGGCCAGAGGGTGTGGAATGCATGAGAATCACGCCTTGTTGCCATTATTGTCAGTTTTCGCGGCTACAAGATTCACCACCCACCCCATTGATGTCAAAGCATAAATGCGGTGAAAAGGGAAATGGCGCACCTGCGCCGGAGCGATGTTCGTGCCGTTTCCTGTCTCGCATGACAGGAAGAAAAGAAGGTCCTTCGCTGGGTGAGAAAGTGCGATGTATTGCCACATGGGCCAAAAAAACCGCTGAATTGAAGCACTTGGACGTGAAGAACAACCATGCAGCGGCCGTTATCCCTGACGCTACGAAAATTACATCAGGAGAAGCAGCAATGGCTGTAACAACAATGCGTTCACGCATCATTGTCATTATGACCGCGGTGGTGATCGGCATGCTTGGCTTGAGTCTTCTTGACGCGCTGAGTTCCCGCCATCAGAAAATGGAGGAAAAGCGAAGTTTCCTGATGGGGAAAGTGAACACCGCAATAGCACTGGCCCAATTTCAGTTTGACCGGGCTCAGCGTGGAGATATCTCCGAGGAGCAGGCCAGACTGAACGCCAGGGATCAGCTCGCCACCCTGCGCTGGGACAATGGCACGGGGTACATGTTCGTATTCGATTCCGCACCGACCATGCTGATGCACCCTGTGGACAGGGGCAAGGAAGGCCGGAATCTGAATGGAGCCACCGATCAGGACGGCACCCCACTGTACAATGACATGGTAGCCGTAGACCGTCGTGACGGAGGTGGCTTTACGGATTATGTCTGGCCGCGGCCCGGCAATATCGATGCCGAACCCAAGCTGGCCTATACCGCGTATTTCGAGCCATGGGACTGGCACATCGGGACAGGGGTATACCTGAATGATGTCAAGTCAGCCTTCATGACGGCGCTGCTGAAGGGGGGCGCTATTTCCCTGTTCGTGATTGCCATCATTTTCTGGAACATGCGCGCGATCAAGCGGGTGCTGGGCGGTGAGCCTGGCGATGCAGTGGCGCTGGCCCAGCGCATTGCCCAGGGCGATCTGGTGGATCGGGGCGGTGTGACCTATGCGCCGGACAGTGTGCTGGGGCAGCTTCAGACCATGCGTGCCCAGCTTGGCAGGCTGGTATTTCAGGTAAGGCAGGGCGCCGAGCGGGTTACTTCCGGCAGTGCCGAGATTGCCGAGGGTAATAATGATCTGTCTGATCGCACTCAGTCTCAGGCCGCAAGTCTTGAAGAAACGGCGGCCTCGATGGAGCAGATTACCGCGACGGTAAAACAGACCGCCGAGAGTGCCCGCTCTGCCGATCAGCAGGCGACAGCAGCCCGTGATAATGCTGAACGCGGTGGCAGGGTGATGGGGCAGACCATTGAGGCCATGGACGCCATCAATGCCTCCAGCCAGGAAATTACCGAAATCGTAACGATGATCGAGAGCATCGCCTTTCAAACCAACCTGCTGGCACTGAATGCGGCGGTGGAAGCGGCCCGTGCCGGTGAGCATGGTCGTGGCTTTGCCGTGGTGGCCTCGGAAGTGCGGGCGCTGGCCCAGCGTGCAGCAACCGCGACCAGTGACATCAAGGCCTTGGTGGATCAAAGCGGCGCTCGTATTGATGAGGGAACCGCTCTGGTGCGGGAATCCGGCAATGTGCTGGAGGAAATCGTGTCCTCGGTGTCCATGGTGTCGAGTCTGATTGCCGAAATATCCGAAGCTTCCCGTGAGCAGACCTCCGGCATCGACCAGACCAATCAGGCCATCACCGATATGGATCAGAACACCCAGCAGAACGCGGCGCTGGTCGAGCAGTCGGCGGCTGCCAGCCGCTCCATGCAGGAAGAGGCGCAGCGCCTTGAGGCACTGGTGGCCACGTTTGCCCTGGACAATGACATGACACGTGCCGGGGCTGCGCGTCCGTCCCCGGTTACGGCATCAAGCGCCTCGCACGGCATTTCCTCCTCCAGCCCCCGGCCTGTCGATCTGCCAAAGGGCACGGCCCGGCGGCCGGAGCCGGCAGCAGTAACAGCGGAGGATGACTGGGAAACCTTCTAGTCTTCAGTACGGCATGATGTGACAAGGGCGGCCCCATGGGCCGCCTTTTTTTGTGCCGGGCTGCCGGTCGGCATCAGGCGACGTCCTGCAACATGTATTAGAGTGCAGGGGCCGGTTCGTCGCAGTACTGCCGGTGTCGTGACCTTACACTTGATGATGACGCACTTTGGAGGCGCCGTGTCTGATCCTGTATCTTCCCCTGACGCATCGGCGTTGTCTGACAAGACCTTCATCGAACGTGGCCGGCGTGGTTACCGTGCCACGATGCTGGCGCTGTTTCTGGGCGCCTTTTCGACATTCGCCCTGCTTTACTGCGTGCAGCCGATGATGCCGATCTTTTCCCATGCCTTCGGTATCGATGCCGCGCGCAGCAGCCTGGTGCTGTCGGTAGCGACGGCCTCGCTGGCGGTGGGGCTTTTGTTTACCGGTGCGCTGTCTGACGCCATCGGGCGCAAGGGGATCATGGTCTTTGCACTGCTGTCGGCGTCTATCTGTACGCTGGCTGCCGCGTTGATGCCAGGCTGGGGGGGCGTACTGGTCATGCGGGCCCTGGCCGGGCTGTCATTGTCCGGGTTGTGTGCTGTTGCCATGACCTATCTGGGCGAGGAAATCGCGCCCCGTTTCGTGGGTGTCTCGATGGGGCTTTACATCGGTGGCAGCGCCATTGGCGGCATGGGAGGGCGGTTGATCAGTGGGGTGCTGGTGGACTGGCTGCACTGGCGCTGGGTGCTGGGCATCATGGGGGTGATTTCACTGATAACGGCGGCCCTGTTTATCCGGCTGCTGCCACCATCGCGTCACTTTACGCCGCGGCGGCTGAGTTTCAGCAACTTGCTGGAGGGCTTTCGGCTGCACTTTCGCGATGCCGGGTTGCCCTGGTTGTTTCTGGAAGGCTTTCTGCTGATGGGCAGCTTTGTAACGCTGTTCAATTATATTGCCTATCGGCTGCTGGAGCCGCCTTACCATTTCAGTCAGGCCGTGGTCGGCCTGATGTCCATTGTCTACCTGTCAGGTATCTACAGCTCTGCCTGGGCGGGTGCAGTCGCTGACCGGCGAGGGCGGCCGCAGGTATTCTGGGTGTTTATCGGTGTCATGGCAGGCGGGCTGGCGATTACATTGATGAGCCCGGTGTGGGCCATCCTGGTGGGGATGCTGATCTTTACCTTTGGCTTCTTTGCTGCTCATTCGGTGGCCAGCGGCTGGGTGGGACAGCGTGCTACCCAGGCAAGGGGGCAGGCCTCATCGCTTTATCTGTTCAGTTATTATCTGGGGTCTAGTTCGGCCGGTACGCTGGGTGGGGTCTTCTGGCGCTGGCATCAGTGGCCCGGTGTGGTGCTGTTCATCGGCCTGCTGCTGACCTGTGCTCTGGTGGTCGCGTTGAGGCTCAAGCGTGTATCGGGTGTGGGATAGCCGGGCATGTCACCGTGCCGGGCCTGGTATGGCCCGGCACGGAAGGACTCAGATCTGACCGACCTTCACCAGACTGCCTTTCATGGTCGTGGGGATATCTTCGATCATGACCAGGTTCAGCGATTGCCCACTATCCTGCAGAGCCACCTTGTCGCCGAGGTCGGCATTGATGTCATCCGGAGACAGCGTATACATGCCGCCGTTGAACGGGTCGACAATCAGCCAGCCAATGAGGCCGCTGAACAGCAGATTGCCTCCGATATACCAGCCATTTGCTGACGTGGTCAGCTCCACTGTCCGGGGAGAATAGCCCGGCTTCTTGATTTCAACGTGGTATGTCTTGCCACCAAAATAGCTGCCATCGGATTTCCTGAGCGTTACCGTCGCAGGCGTGGTGCCGGAAAAGACCTGTTTGGCCGTTTCGTCAGTAATGATGATGCCTGCGTTGGATGGCGTGCTGTTAATGGTCACACTCTGTTCGCTGTCGCCGACGATAGAGGCGCAGCCGGTCAGGCTGAGTGCGGCACAGGTGCCCATCAGGGCGGCAAGGGTCTTCAATTTCATGGGGCAATCTCTTGTAGTATGGGCCCTTGAAAGGCCTTCGATAATGCACCGATCGTTCTTCTTCAGTGCAAGTGCCTGACAGGTAACGACATTTGATTACTCTTCTTTAGTTATTTTTTTTATTAAGTGATCCGGTCGTGTGATCGGGTCACTGTGCATGGTCAACAGGAGACATGACATGGCACTGGATACTGCTGAGATAGACCGACTTTTACAGGCACGTGGCAACGCCTATACCCCGTATTCTCATCATCCGGTGGCCGCACTGGTCGAGGATGATCAGGGGCGTCAGTTCGCTGGCTGCAATGTTGAAATTGCCAATTACAAGGGACTGTGTGCCGAGGCCAGCGCCATTGCCACCATGGTGTCACAGACGGGAGCAACAGCCCTGCGTCGAGTCGTCGTGATGGGTCCGGGCAGCGCACTGTGTACACCCTGCGGTGACTGTCGGCAGCGCATTCGCGAATTTGCCACGCCGGATACCGAAATCGTGGTCGTCAATGGCGAAGGTGAGGTGCTGAAGCGCTATTCCATGGAGATGCTGCTGCCGGATTCCTTCGGGCCGGAAAATCTGACGGTCTGATCAAGCCGGCCTGCTACGCCAGCTATACCCTGATCACGCTCAGGGCCATGGCGATGACCTGCATTGGTCCATCGGAAGGGCGGGACTCTGAAACGCCGCGGCCCTCGGGAAGGCAGGTCAATGCTCCCCGAGGGCCGCGATGTATCGACCGGACACGTGATGAGCGCGGGCCGGCCGGTATTACCTGTCAGCCATGAATGCCCTGGCTTCTCAGGTAGTCGTCGTAGGTGCCGCTGAAATCGACAATGCCATCGGCAGTCATGTCGAGAATGCGGGTGGCCAGGGAGCCGACAAACTCCCGGTCATGGCTGACAAAGATCAACGTACCGGGGTAGTTGTCCAGCGCAAGGTTGAGTGCTTCGATGGATTCCATGTCGAGGTGGTTGGTGGGCTCATCCATGACCAGCACGTTGGGCTTTTGAAGCGCCAGCTTGCCGAACAGCATCCTGCCCTGCTCGCCACCGGAAATTACCTTGACGGTCTTGCCGATGTCATCATTGGAGAACAGCATGCGGCCCAGGGCGCCCCGTACCATCTGTTCGCCCTCGGTGGTCCACTGGCTCATCCAGTCAAACAGGGTTTCGCCGCCGTCAAAATCGGCGGCATGGTCCTGGGCGAAATAGCCTACTTCGGCAGCATCGGTCCATTTCACGGTGCCTGCATCCGGTGCCATCGTCTCTACCAGGCAGTTGAGCAGGGTTGTCTTGCCGATGCCGTTCGGTCCGATGATGGCGATGCGCTCACCGGCTTCTACCTGGAGGCTGAACCGGCTGAACAGGGTGTTGTCGCCCCAGGCCTTGGTCAGCTTGTCGACGGTCAGGGCCTGACGGTGAATCTTTTTGGTCTGCTCGAAGCGAATGAACGGGCTGACACGAGAAGAGGGCTTGACCTCGTCGAGCTGGATCTTGTCGATCTTGCGCTGGCGTGACGTGGCCTGCTTGGCCTTGGAGGCATTGGCAGAGAAGCGGCTGACAAACTGCTGCAGTTCGGCAATCTCGGCCTTTTTCTTGGCGTTGTCAGCGTGCAGCCGTTCCCGGGCCTGGGTAGCGGCAATCATGTATTCATCGTAGGTGCCGGGGAACAGGCGCAATTCACCGTAGTCCAGGTCGGCCATGTGGGTGCAGACGCTGTTCAGGAAGTGGCGATCATGCGAGATGATGATCATGGTCGAGTTGCGAGCCCGCAGAATGTCTTCCAGCCAGCGGATGGTATTGATGTCCAGGTGGTTGGTTGGCTCATCCAGCAGCAGTACATCCGGATCACTGAACAGGGCCTGAGCCAGCAGTACTCGAAGCTTCCAGCCCGGTGCCACGACGCTCATGGGCTCGAAGTGCTGTTCCAGCGGTATGCCCAGTCCGAGCAGCAGTTCGCCGGCACGCGCTTCGGCGGTATAGCCATCCAGCTCGGCAAACTGGACTTCAAGGTCGGCTACCTTCATGCCGTCTTCTTCGCTCATCTCGCTTTGCGAGTAAATGCGCTCGCGCTCGGCACCGACCTTCCACAGGGCTTCGTGGCCCATGATGACGGTATCGATCACACGCTCGTTCTCGAACGCGAACTGGTCCTGGCGCAGCTTGCCCAGGCGCATGTTGGCATCCTTCATCACCTGACCGCCGGTGGGCTCCAGGTCACCCCCCAGAATCTTCATGAAGGTGGACTTGCCGCAGCCATTGGCGCCGATCAGGCCGTAGCGGTGACCATTACCAAACTTGACGGAAACATTTTCGAACAGCGGCCGGGGGCCGAACTGCATGGTGATATTGGCAGTAGAAAGCACAGCGGGGGGTTCTCGCGGGAACAGGTGAGTGAGCCGACCCTCGAGGCGTGATGCAGCATGCAGGGCCGATGCGGCCATTGTACGTGCTTGCCCCCCGGGCGTCATCGCTGCCGTGCATGTTTCGGGGGGCTTTAATCGTCTAGGTCAGCACAGCGATCAGCAACAGGGCCAGTCCCAGCATCGATACCATGTACACCATCGAGCGCACCCAGGGTATGCCAAGGGCATAAAGAGGCACATAGACCATACGGGCCAGCAGGTAGAGCCAGCATCCCCACAGGCTCAGGGTGCCTTCCTGACCGCTGATGTGAAGAATCAGCACGGCGGCGATGAATAGCGGCAGGGTTTCAAACAGATTGCGCTGGGCGCGAAACAGGCGGCCGGTGACCTTGCCCATCGGGGGGCCGTCATGGTCGCGCGGGCCGGTATTGTATTCCACCCCTGTTTCCCGGTTGCGCCACATGGCCGGCAACAGGATTTGTACAACGGCCAGTACCAGTGTCCAGCCCAGCAGATAAAGCTCCATGCTCATGACATTTTCTCCTTGAGTGCTCGCCAAGCATAGAAGAAGCCACCGCATTACGGCATGGGCTTATTGCACAAACGGCACAGTACATAACTGCATTTATTGTCACAATTATTACAGGAATGCTTCACTTATATTACAGGACGATACTAAAGTGCGCTCAGGACTTACGAAGCTCATACGCGATGAATACGCTGAAAATCCTCTCTTTTCTACGGCAGCGAAAGTGGTACTTGGCGCTACGCTTCTGGTGATCATCGTGGCGATCATCTGGGAGTCCATGGGCCTGCCACCTCAGCTCATGTCGCTTTACAATGAAGAGTCCCTGCCGAACCGCTTTGCCCAGGGGCTGATGATACTCAGTGTGTTCATGTTTCTGGTGGGCTACGCTCGCCACAACACGCGCGCCTTTCTGGCGCTGGCCTTTTTATATGCGTTTGTCTGGTTTGATGACACCATGATGTACCATGAGCATGTTGGTGCGTTTCTGGATAGCCACGGGCTGGTACAGGCGCGTGGCGGCATGCGGGCTCAGGATATTGGCGAGCTGATTGGCTGGGGTCTGGCAGCCATTCCGATGGCTCTGGTCTTTTTGTGGGCCTGGATGGGCCGACGCGCCGGTGACTTTGGTATGCTGGTCGTGTTTGGCTGCTGCTTCGGGTTGCTGGTGTTCTGTGGCGTGGTCGTGGACATGCTCCATATCGCCATGGGTGGCGCCGAGGCGATGGATATCGGCTGGATCGAGGATGGTGGCGAAATTTTCTCGGTCGCACTGGCCTGTGTCTTCTCGGTACTCTTTTCGACCATGAAGACGGAGCGGTGGTTTGTGGCCAGCGCGCGAGCGGCAGCGCAGCACACCCATCAGGATACGCGTCACGCCCTGTCCTTCTGATGGCAGTGGTCCGATGATTTGAAGGCAGCGCACAGCGCTGCCTTTTTCATGTTTGGTCAGTGCATGAAAGGCTCGGAAGGGCCGATGAAACGCTTATCCTCTTATTTGGCAGGGAGCCAGTATGTCCAATCGATTGATTCAACTGATTGCCTCCGAGGATGATTCGGACACCATCACATCATGTTTCGAAAAGCTGGAACTCGAGGAGTGGTGGAAAAACTCGCCGGCCGGAGGGGGTGAGCGGGTCACGTTTTATGTCGCCCTGCATCAGGCTGAATCTCAGGAGGTCATGGACGCGCTGGGCGAAGCACTGAAGGGCAAGGATGACTGGCGGTTGTTCTCGCTGGCTACCGAGGCCAACCTGCCGGAAGTCGATGATGAGGATGAGCAGGAGCGCCTGGAGCAAAAGAATACCGCCAGTGCGCGGGAAGAGATTTATGGCGATATACGTAGCGGCGCCACACTGACGCGTGATTATCTGTTGATGACCGCCCTGGCCACCTGTGTGGCGGCGATCGGCCTGAATCAGGGGCAGGTGGCCGTCGTCATCGGGGCCATGGTGATTGCACCGCTGCTGGGCCCCATTCTTGCCTTCGCCTTCGGCTCGACACTGGGCAACCTTGAACTGCTGTGGATTGCAGCACGGTCACTGCTGGCCGGGCTGGGAGTCTCGATCGCCGTCGGCATCCTGCTCGGGTTTTTGTATCGAGCAACTCCGGACAACCAGATGATGAACTTCTCCGGTGTCATGAGCCTGCAGACTCTGATGTTGCCCCTGGCTTCCGGCGCGGCCGCAGCGCTGATGGTCGCTGGTGGCAAGATGTCGGCTTTGGTCGGCGTCATGGTGGCTGCTGCGCTGCTGCCGCCGCTGGCGGCCTTCGGTCTGTTCATTGGTGATGGCAACTACCTTTCCGGCGGGCGGGCTCTGGTGTCGGTGGTAGTAAACATCATCGCCATCAATCTGGCGGCACAGGTCGTGTTTCTATTGAAGGGTATCCGTCCCAAGCGCTGGGATACGGAGTCACGCGGCACGTCTGTCAAGCTGGCGCTGGGCGTGTCTGCGGGACTGGCGGTCGTGGCCGGGCTCTTTCTGTGGCTGTCTGGCAGTAACGTGAACTTCAGCCTGCTGTAACGCCTTCGTATTTTGCACATCGGCGTACAACACGCCAGAATCAAATGACGATTCACTGACAGGGACACTACCGGTTATGGCAGATTCAAGACCGCTTGATGATGAGGCGCTTGCCTTTACGGAACGCTATTTGAACAACGCATCGCCCACTGGCCAGGAATGGTCCGGTCAAAAGCTGTGGATGGATTATCTCACGCCATATGTGGATGAGTTCTTTACCGATACCTACGGCACTGCGGTGGGCGTGATCAATCCCGAGGCCAAATACAAGGTCGTGATCGAAGGCCATGCCGACGAGATTTCCTGGTACGTTAATCACATTACCGACAATGGCCTGATCTACGTAGTCAGAAACGGCGGTAGTGATCATCAGATTGCACCATCCAAGCGGGTCAATATCCATACCCGTGACGGGGTGGTCGAGGGGGTGTTCGGCTGGCCGGCGATTCACACCCGAAGCAATGGCAGCAAGGAACAGGCGCCCAAGATCGACAATATCTTTGTTGATGTGGGGTGCACGACGCGAGACGAGGTTGAGGCGCTGGGCGTGCACGTCGGGTGCATCATTACGTATCCGGACGAGTTCTTTATCCTCAACGAAAACAAGTTCGTGTGCCGTGCCCTGGACAACCGTATTGGCGGGGTCATGATTGCCCAGGTCGCACGGTTGCTGAAGGAAAATGGCAAGACGCTTGATTTTGGCCTGTATATCGTCAACTCGGTGCAGGAAGAGGTGGGGCTTCGTGGCGCACAGATGATCGCCGAGCGCATCAAGCCTGATGTGGCCATCGTGACCGATGTCACCCACGATACCACCACTCCCATGATCGAGCAGAAGACCCAGGGCACCCTGAAAATGGGGGATGGCCCGGTGGTTACCTATGCGCCCGCGGTGCAGCAGCGCCTGCGTGACAGGATCATCAGCGCGGCTGAAACCCACGGCATTCCGTTCCAGCGTTCTGCTTCCTCGCGGGCGACAGGCACCGATACCGATGCCTTCGCCTACAGCAACCAGGGTGTGGCATCGGCATTGATTGCCCTGCCGCTGCGTTATATGCACACCACGGTCGAGATGGTGCACCGTGATGATGTCGAGAATGTGATCAGGCTGATTTACGAAACGCTGCTGACGATTGCGCCTGGCGAAACCTTCAGTTATTTCGAGTAGAGCCTCCGGGCCTTTCCTGGCCCGTGTAATGCCCGGCAAAGCCGGGCGTTATCCCTGAACCCGAAAACGCGGTATGATGGACGTCTTCACCTGCGTTTTGAGTGCTGGTGATGGCTCGGGGCCATCTTCTGCAGTTCTCTTCTCCTGTTGTCCCCCTTTCCCTTGCTGGCCTGCCCCGAAGGCGAGCGTTAGATGGTTGATTCAATGTCATTTTCCGAGCTGGGCCTATGCCCTGAGCTGCTTGCCGCCGTTGATCGTGCAGGCTATACCACCCCGTCACCGATTCAGGAAAAGGCTATTCCTGTCTGTCTCGAAGGCCGCGATGTGCTGGCTGCCGCCCAGACTGGTACCGGCAAGACTGCAGGCTTTGCCCTGCCGATTCTGCAGGGCCTGTTTCAAAATGGCGCACGGCGCCAGCCCAATCGCGTTCAGGCGCTGATTCTTACACCCACACGTGAACTGGCCGCTCAGATCGGTGAAGTGGTGGAAATGTTTGCCGCGTCACTGCCGGTCCGGCTGACCAGCGCCGTCGTATTCGGTGGGGTTAGTGCCCGTCCCCAGATCGATGCGCTGGCAAAGGGCGTGGATATTCTGGTGGCCTGCCCGGGTCGTCTGCTTGACTTGATCAACCAGAAGGCGGTTCGGCTTGATAACGTCGAAACGCTGGTGCTGGATGAAGCCGACCGTATGCTTGATATGGGCTTTATCCATGATATTCGCAAGCTGATGAAGCTGATCCCCACGGATCGTCAGACCCTGTTGTTTTCCGCAACCTTCTCGAGCGAGATTCGCTCACTGGCGTCGGGCTTTCTGCGTCAGCCGGTCGAGATCGATATCACGCCGCGCAACAGCGCTGCTCAGAGCGTGGAGCAATCGGCCTTCTTTGTGGATCGTCCGGCCAAGGCGGCGGCGCTGATTCACCTGATCAAGGCCCGTCAGTGGGAGCAGGTGCTGGTATTCACCGCCACCAAGCACATGGCCAACAAGGTCACCTACAGTCTGCAGCAGGCAGGCATCGAGGCGGCTGCCATTCATGGCAACAAGAGCCAGAATGCCCGTACCCAGGCGCTGTCAGGCTTCAAGGACAAGCGCGTCACGGCCCTGGTTGCGACGGATGTGGCTGCCCGTGGTATCGACATCAGCGAGCTGCCGCAGGTCGTGAACTTTGAGTTGCCGGCAACGCCTGCCGACTACGTGCACCGTATCGGGCGTACCGGTCGTGCAGGTGCGGCGGGGCAGGCCATTTCGCTGGTTGACAGTGAAGAAAAGGATCAGCTGCGTCGCATCGAGCGCCTGATCAAGTCCAATCTGCCCAAAACCGACATGTCGGACTTCGATGAAGCCAGTGCGAAGGCACAGTATCCGCTGCTGTCACCGCCGCGTGGTCCGAAGCCGGTGCGCAAGGCTGGTGGCGGTAATGGTCGTGGCAAGCCTTCCGGCGGCGGGCGTAACGGGGGTGGTAATGCCAGTGGCAATCGCGCCGGTGGTGCTCCTTCCGGTGGTCAGCCGAGCCGCAACCGGCGTCCGCGTCGCAGTGGCGGCAACAACTCCTCGTCCAGTCAGAGCTGAGTCAGGCCTCCGGAGACGGATCAAGCTGCTGCCACAGTGCTTCAAGTGCCGAGTGGCGTGGCCGAGCCAGCGCTACCAGTCTGATATCCAGTTCGACATCAAAGGCCTCGTCCGCACTGCGGACGAGGCCTTTGTCATTGGCCATCCTGGCCGGCAGCCAGCCCATGCCGTATCCCTGTTGAATCAGTGTCTTGACATTGCCCGATTGCAGATTGTCATTAAGGGGCAGCAGATGTGGTGTAGGTGACAGGCGAGCCATGTGAGCGGCAATGGGCTGTGCCATGAAGCTGCGCGGATGGTAGGCCATGACCGGTACGGGTTGCTCCGGCGTCCCGGGCAGGGCAAAGCGAGGCGTTGCCTCGTCAGTGATCGCCGCCAGACTGACAGGGATCAGCCGCTCCCGGCCGACTGAATGCCAGCGTAGTCGGTCACTGTCGAATCGATCCGCCCAGGACAGGTCAGCGCTCCAGTAGACCAGTGCGACATCACACTGGCCCTGCTCCAGTGCGTCCAGATATTCACTGCCGATCCAGTTGGTGCTGTGAAGATCCGGCGATAACAGAGGCTCAAGACCTGTGGAACCGGCCCAGTCCTGGAAAAAGTGGGTAAACAGACTTTGGGCGGCGGCCAGGCTCAGGCGTGAGAGGGCAGCATCGGTCAGGATCGAAATGCGCTCACGGGTGAGCGCCAGCTCACCACTGACGGTTTCGCAAAAGGCCAGAAAGTGCTGCCCGGCCGGTGTCAGTGACAGGGGCAGGGTCTGGCGGTCGATCAGGGTCGTGCCCATGGCCTCTTCCAGCAGGCGAATGCGTCGGCTGAAAGTAGGCTGGCTTACGTGTTGTCGTTCCGCCGCACGGGAAAAGTGGCGAGTGCGGGCCAGCGCCATGAAATCGTCGAGCCAGCGTATTTCCATTGGGTCGTATCTTTATCGTTGTTGTCGGACAAGGCCGTTGACACCTGGCGGGTGCCGTACAGCCGCGCCCGGGATGCAGGTTGTGCAGCCTCGGACGTTATCGGCCAGTAATGGTGTGGCTTCATGATATGACCGAATGGTCAGTTTTTCTGGTTTTTCCGGCCCGGTCAGGAGGCGTCGTCGTTGATCGCATCTGCCGGGCCGGGTGTGGCAGTGTAATTACAGACGTCCCTCCTCCAGGGCATGACAGGCCACCCGGGCATCGCCATAGGTCTTCAAGGCCGGAATGTCTTCGCGGCAGCGCGCATTGGCGTACGGGCAGCGTCCATGGAACACACATCCCGATGGCAGGTTGACGGGGGTGGGCACTTCACCCGTCAGCCGAATCGGCGTGGGGTGTCCATCCGAGAGCCGGGGAATGGCCGACAGCAAGGCCTGGGTATAAGGATGGCGGGGGGTGGAAAACAGTGTGTCACGCGGTGCCAGCTCGCATAGCGTGCCCAGATACATGACGGCCACGCGCGTGGCGAAATGCTCTACCACGGCCAGGTCATGGGTAATGAACAGATAGGTCAGCCCCCGTGCCTGCTGGGCATCGCGCATCAGGTTCAGTACCTGGGCCTGAATGGAGACATCCAGAGCCGAGATCGGCTCATCCGCCACGATGAATTCCGGGTCGACGGCAAGCGCGCGGGCAATGGAAATACGCTGACGCTGACCGCCGGAGAATTCATGGGCGAAGCGGCCTCCCCATTCAGGATCGATGCCTACCGAGCTCATGACCTCCTGAACCTTGTCCTGCACGTCACCACGGTTCAGGGATGGGTTATGAAACGTGATCGGCTCTTCCAGAATCCGGTTGATGGTCATGCGGGGGTTCAGTGACGCGTAGGGGTTCTGGAAGATCATCTGCATGCGCCGTCGCCAGGGAAGCAGCGCATGGGCTGACAGCTGATCGATGCGAGTGCCATCAAAATGGATCTCGCCCTCGCTGGGAGAAATCAGCCCCATGACGGTACGGGCCACGGTTGACTTGCCGCAGCCGGATTCGCCGACCACGCACAGGGCCTCGCCCCGGGCTACATCCAGATCAACGCCGTTGATGGCGTGCACGTATTCCTGTCGACGAGTGAGGCGGCCCTTCGAGAAATGCAGCTGCTCGAGCCAGTTGCCTGACAGATTGAACCGTTTGCGCAGCCCGCGGATGCTCAGCAGGGTGGATGGGTCGTGCCGGGGGCTCGTGGTGGCCTGGTCGGTCGGCTGAGTTATCTCAGACGGTATCATGGGCTTTCTCCTTGGCCAGCATGGCCTCGACCATGTGACAGGCGACCTGGGTGCCGCCGGTACTGACAAAGTGGGGTACCTCCCGGGTGCAGCGCTCGGTGGCAAAGGTGCAACGCGGGTTGAAGGCGCAGCCCGGAGGAATATTGTTGAGTGAGGGCATGGCGCCAGGGATCTGGTTCAGGCGCTCGCCTGGGGTAGCCATCTGAGGCAGGGCATCAAGCAGTCCCTGGGTATAGGGATGCTGCGGATCATTGATGATTTCCCGCGTCGGACCCTGTTCGATGATGCGCCCGGCATACATGACCAGCGTTCGTCGAGTGACCTGAGACACTACGCCCAGATCATGAGTGATCAGCATCAGGGCCACGTTTTGGGTGTCACACAGCTCGGTGAGCAGGGCCATGATTTCCGCCTGAATCGTGACATCCAGTGCGGTAGTGGGTTCATCGGCAATGATCAGGTCAGGATCAAGCAGCAGTGCGATGGCGATGATGATGCGCTGGCGCATGCCCCCGGACAGTTCATGGGGATACTGGTCCAGCCGGCGTTCCGGCGAAGGAATCTGAACAAGATTGAGCTTGTCCAGCGCGATCTGTCTCGCTTCCCGCGTACTGATGCGCCGATGCGCCTTCAGACACTCGATCATCTGAGCGCCAAGCGTCAGTACCGGATTGAGGGTCATCATCGGGTCCTGAAAGATCATGGCAATACGGTCGCCACGGATCTTCCTGAGCTGTCGTTCACTCATCCTGTTGAGGTGATGGCCGTCGAAGGTAATCTCACCGCCGGCGATAAAGCCCGGATGGGCAATCAGATTAAGAATCGAGAAGGCAGCCACTGACTTGCC
This sequence comes from Larsenimonas rhizosphaerae, assembly GCF_026240105.1. Classification (NCBI taxonomy): domain Bacteria; kingdom Pseudomonadati; phylum Pseudomonadota; class Gammaproteobacteria; order Oceanospirillales; family Halomonadaceae; genus Larsenimonas; species Larsenimonas rhizosphaerae. Next base: position 186,036 of record NZ_JAPIVE010000004.1, on the reverse strand, counting down.
GGCGCCGGACTCACCGACAATGCCGAGTCGCTCACCGCGCTCCAGTGAAAAATCGATACCTCTCAGCGCCTGAACAGCCTTGCCTCGGCTTGAGAAGCGTACATCCAGTTGTCGTACATCAAGCAGTGCCATGGTATCAGCCCTTGTGCAGTCGGGGGTTTATGACGTCGCGCAGCCAGTCACCCAGAAGATTGATCACCAGTACCAGTACCACCAGCACGGCACCAGGGATCAGGGTGATCCACCAGGCACCACTCTGGATGTAGTCAAAGCCGGATTTGATCAGCGAGCCAAGCGAGGGCTGGGTTTCCGGCATGCCAAGTCCCAGAAACGAGAGGGCGGCTTCGGAAATGATGGCATTGGCAATCTGCACCGTCGCAATGACAAAAATCGGCGAGAGCGTATTGGGCAGCAGGTGGCGGAACATGATGCGCGGGGCGCGAAAGCCCATGACCCGTGCAGCGTCCACGTATTCCTTGCTTCGCTCGGCCAGGACCGAGGCACGTACCGTGCGGGCAATCTGGGGCCATTCAGCGATGCCGATAATCAGGATCAGCAGGATCAGCGCCACCTGGCCAAACATCAGGTTACCGAAGGACGCCTTGACAATGGCGCCGACCAGAATGGCCACCATCAATGTTGAAAATGACAGCTGAATATCGGCCAGCCGCATCAGCGTGGCATCAATGATGCCCCCGAAGTAACCGGCCAGCAGCCCGAACAGGATGCCAAGCACGCACTGCATCGCCACGGCGCCAAAGCCGATCAGCAGTGAAACGCGCGTACCATAGAGGATGGTCGACAGCAGATCCCGGCCCTGGGCGTCCGTGCCGAGCGGGAAGGCCGCGTCGCCCCCATCGAGCCACATCGGCGGCAGCTCGGAGTTCATGATGTCAATGCCGGTCAGATCATAGGGATCCGTCGGCGCCCACCAGGGCGCGCCAAAGGCGGCAATGGTGATGATGATGAAGATCAGTAGACACAGTTGGGCCACCGGATCGCGCTTGAAGCTGTACAGCAGATAGCTCTTGCGGAAACGGGCCCAGGCGCCGGGCATCTGCGCCCGCAGATCCGCGGTAGATGTCTCCTCGCTCATGCGTGTTGTCCTGTCAGTTTAACGGTGGGATTGACCAGGCCGTAGACCAGATCGACCAGGGTGTTGGTCACCACAAAGATCAGGCCCACCACCATCAGGTAGGCGACAATCAGCGGAATATCGCTGCGGGTAATGGCTTCAAGGAACATCAGCCCCATGCCGGGCCACTGGAAGACGGTTTCGGTCAGGATGGTGTAGGCCACCATGGTGCCGATCTGCACACCGCCGACCGTGATAACCGGCAGCATGGTGTTTTTAAGGGCATGCAGAAAGTAGATGCGTCCGGGGGAAATCCCCTTGGCGCGGGCGAAGCGGACATAGTCGCTTTGCAGCACTTCGAGCATTTCCGAGCGAATCAGACGAATGAACAGGGGCAGCATGATCGAGGCCAAAGACGCCGCCGGCAGCAGTAGGTGCAGCAGGCCATCCACGCTGAAAAATCCGGTGTCCCAGGTGCCGAACAGGTGCACCAGCTCGTTGCCGCGTCCAAAGGAGGGCAGGCCGCCATCGGTGGATATCAGCTCGTTGAGCCAGGTCCCCCAGCCGGTATCTGTCGGGAAGGGGGTGATATGTACTCCGATGGAAAAAAGCTGAATCAAGACAATGGCCGTCAGAAAGACCGGCACCGAGATGCCCACCACGCTGATGCCCATGCAGGTCTTGGCCAGCCATGAGGCCGGCCGGATGGCGGCATATACGCCTACAGGTACCGAAAACAGCAGGATGATCAAGGAGGCACACAGCACCAGTTCAAGGGTTGCCGGCATGTGCTCGACGATCACATCGAGGGTGGGTTTGCTGTAGAAGTAGGACTGGCCCAGATCGCCGTGCAGGGCGTCCCAGGCAAAGCGCCCGTATTGCACCGGCAAGGGGTCATTCAGTCCCATTTCCTCACGCAGGAGGTTGCGCTGCTCGACGGAGACGCTCTGGCCTACCAGTTCCCGGACCGGGTCGCCGAGGCTGCCCTTGATCGAGAAGCTGATCAGGCTGATCACGAACATGACCAGAAACGCATGCCACAGGCGCTGAATCAGAAAGGCAATCATGGAATGTCACCTGAAAAAATCAAAGGCAAGGCCGGCCACCGCGATGGCCGGCCGAAGGGCTAGTCCTTGACGACCAGGTCGCCCAGGTAGGGGAAGTTCATGACGTTGAGGATGGGCTCGATTTCGACATTGTTGCGCGAAGCCCAGGCCAGATCCTGCCAGTGCAGGGGAATGAAGGCCGCATCGTCATACAGCATCCTTTCGACCTGTTGCAGTTCGGTGGCTCGCGTTTTCGGGTCGGTTTCCAGATTGGCCTTTTTCACCAGCGCATCGGCTGCAGGGTTGCAGTAATTACCGGCGTTATACTGGCCCATGCCGGTATCGGCATCAGGACACATGGTGAGGAATTCAAACAGGTTGGCAGAATCCTCGGTGTCGGAGTGCCAGCCCACCATCATCATGTCGGCTTCACGCTCATCATAGGCCGGCCAGTATTGCGCCTTGGGCAGGGTTTTAAGATCCACTCGAATATTAATGCGAGACAGCATGGCTGCAACGGCCTGAGCGATCTTGTCATCGTTCACATACCGGTTGTTGGGCGCCATCATGGTGATGGTGAAACCATCTTCATAGCCGGCTTCCTTCATCAGTTCACGGGCCTTGGCAACGTCGTAGCGCGGTGCCAGATCAGCATCATGACCGGCATATCCTTCAGGCGAGAGCTGAGCGGCGGGGGTAGCAAAGCCCTTCATGATCTTGGCGGCAATCCCTTCCTGATTGATGGCATAGGCGATGGCCTGACGGACTCGCTTGTCCTTGAAGGCCTCGACCCGCTTCTCATTCATGTGAAACAGGATGATACGCGTACCGCTCATGGTAACCAGGTGGGTATCCGGGTTGGACTTGATGCGGGCCAGATCCGTTGGTGGAACCGGGGCGATGAAGCCGACGCCGCCAGAGAGCAGTGCGGAGACGCGAGTGGCATCTTCCTTGATCGGGGTCAGCACAAGGTGATCGACGTTACCGGGAGACTCGGTGTCCCAGTAGTCGGCGAATCGGTCAAACTCGACCTTGACGCCCTGCTGACGTGAGGTGACCTTGAAGGGGCCGGTCCCTGATTCGTTGCGTGAGGCGAACGTGTTGGCACTTTTCTTGATTTCGTCCTTCGGGTGACCGTTCTTGTCGGTACCGGAATAGAACTTGCTGTCCATCGGGAAGATGTAGGTCGCAGCATTGAGGGTCAGCGGATACGGCGCCTTTGAAATCAGATCGACCGTATAGTCATCGACCTGCTTCATCTCGCTGAAGGGCTCGAAGATAGCCTTGAAATCACCGCTTTTTTTCAGGCGATTGAAGGTCCAGACCACATCCTTTGCGGTCATCTTGTTGCCGGAATGAAACGTGACGCCTTCGCGCAGGTGAAAGCGCATGGTCAGGTCATCGATGCGCTCCCAGGAAGAGGCCAGTCGCGGGTCAAAGCCCAGCTGCTTGTTCCACCGCAGTAACGGGTCGAACACCATATGGGAGAACTGCAGTATGCCGCCGGAAAGCTGTTCATGAATATCCATGGTAACCGGGTCGGCATCGTAAGCGACGCGCAGGGTAGTGGCATGGGCCAGAGATGCACCGGACAGCAATGCGCCGGCCACGAGGGCAGCAATCGATTTTTTCATCACGACTCCGAGGGTGTTTCCCTGCGTCAGGGCAGCACCGTGTAGTTGTACGTTATTGGTCGAGTGGTCGTGGGTTCGAGCGTGCGTTTTTATTGTCGGCCCGACCCCGCTTATAACCTACGGGCAGAGCCATCAGGATGACAATCGAATTACCGACATGCCGGTATGCGTCAGATGAATGGCGACGAAGAACGGCAGGACAGGGAAGGGGGGAAGGAGGCGCTCCGGTCGGGCCGGGCGCCTGACCTGTATCATGAGGTGGCCGAAGCCTTGAGCTTGTTGAACTCGCAGATAATGCTTTGCATGGTGTCATCACAGTAGGGCTGAAGGCCGCTGACGACCAGTTTTTTCTCGCCTGTGCCAATGCACTTGCCACCCACCATCATTTCGAAATGCATGTGTGCATCGCCACGCTTGCCGTTGACGTCCAGCCAGGCCTTGTCGAAATGAAGTTCCGGGGCTTCTGCATCGAGCCGATCAAGGCAGAATCCCATGCTGTCATAAATCACCAGCGGCCGTTGCGGGTTGAACATGACGCCATGTTCCTGCATCAGGGGCTGCAGATAGTGTGGGAAATTCTGGCCTGAAAAGGCGATATAGCGTGTAGTGAAGGCAGCAATGGCGGTGGCATCGAAGGTGGGGGTGCCCTTGCGCTCAACGCTGAGATACACCTTGCCTCGGGCATCCGATACGGTGATGGTATCGCCGTCTTCCTCAAACGAAAGAGGCACGCTGTCGCCTACCATGCCGCAGAAGCGGAAGGTCATGCAGGGCGCCAGACCAAAGCGATTCAGCACCAGTGAAAACAGCAGATCACCCGGAACACAGAAACGCCGTGCGCCCGGCGTATGGATCGGGTTGAAATCGCCTGCCATTTCCTTGGCAAAGCGGCTGGCCTGGTCGGCGGTGATAATGAGACGGCCGTCATTATCTTCGGTGTAAAAGTCGTCAAGAACCATGCGTGTCGGAAGCCTTGTGTGTGACATAACACAGTGTAGGCAAGCGTGCGTTGCCCTGTTTTGACAAGCCTACCATGAGTCATGCCGCCCGTGGGGCTTCACCGGTGCGATGAACAGGCTTGAATATCGCAGGCTCCTGTTTCTTTCAGACCGTTACAGCAGAACCGGCCTGCCTTGCCTATCCTAGGCGGTAGATTGACATTTCATGTGCTGTTGGCGCACTCAAGGAGAGAAACATGTCTCGACGTTCACGCGCTGCGCACCATATGTTCAGAAAATTGTTGCGAATTCTTGCCAAACCGGTGAAGGGTGACCACGGCCATGGGGGGACGGTCATTTACCCCTACCGAGGTTACGGCTCGGCCAACGAAGTCTTCATGATGGGGCGCGTGTTTCACCAACCGAGTCTTGGCATGTCGGCAAGGGTCGGGGTGCTGCGCGACATGGCCGACATTGTCCGCCGCATGGTGCGCTGGGGGCTGGGAAACCGGGATGTGGCGATCCGGCTTGGACAATGTGAAACCGTGGTCACCACTGACAAGGACGGTTACTTTCATGCCCATGTGAAGCTTGCCACACCGCTGAGTTCGGATACGGTCTGGCACAAGGCCGAGCTCAAGATCATGGGAGAAAGCAGTGCCCTGCCGGCCGTTGCAGATATCTATGTGCCGCCGGCCTCGATCGACATGGCGGTCATCAGCGATATCGACGATACCGTGATGTACACAGGCGTCGCCAACAAGGTAAAGATGATGTATCGCCTGTTCATGGAAAAGGCCGACGAGCGTACGGCCTTTCCGGGCGTGGCGCCGCTTTATCAGGCACTTCATGGGGGGCTGGATGGCAATATGGGGCGGCCGATGCTGTATGTATCGCGGGGGCCATGGAGCATCTATGAAATACTGGAAGCCTTTTTCAACCTCAACAATATTCCGGCCGGCCCTGTATTGTTCCTGCGTGAATGGGGGCTGACGTTGCAGCACCCGCTGCCCAAGAAGGCGGAAGATCATAAAAGCCATCTGATCGAAAACATGCTGGCACTCTATGATGACCTGCCGTTTCTGCTGGTGGGCGACAGTGGCCAGAAGGACCCGGAAATCTATGCTGATATTGTTCGGCGCTATCCTAATCGGATCTGTGCCATCTATATCAGAAGCGTGCACAAGAATGCCGAGCGGGACGAGGCCATTGCAAGGCTCAAGGAGGAAGTGGGAGCTGCAGGCTGTGAGCTTGTTCTGACGTCTCACAGCGCTGACATGGCCCGGCATGCGTTTGAAAAGGGATATATTTCCCGCGCGGGCATGGAAGCGGTCTGCGATGCGACCTGATATTACGCCGAGACGCGCCGCCAGATAACGCTCAGGTTATTGGCGGGCATGTCGATCACCTGCAGCAGCTCGAAGCCGTTGCTGGTAGCCAGTGGCACGACTTCATTGTCCAGATCGCGCACGCCCCAGCGACGATCGTCCCGGCGCAGCCGTCCATCAAAGCCTTCGTTGCTGACGCAGGTATGATGGCCGTGCCGCTTGAACGGGCCATAGAGTATCAGGTGCCCTCCGGGAAGCAGGCTCCGCGTGGCCTGATCGAACAGGGCAATGGAGGCTTCCCAGGGGGCAATGTGAATCATGTTGATACAGACGATGGCATGCTTGCCACGTGTTTCCTCTCCCCAGGGGCCGCGGGTGACGTCCAGCTGGATCGGCGTGCGAACGTTCCCCAGACCTTCATGTTCGGTCCAGGCCTGTATCGAACGCAGTGACTGGGGTGTCGGGTCACTGGGCTGCCAGTCCACACCGGGCAGGGCTGCTGCAAAGTGCACGGCATGTTCACCACTGCCGCTGGCAATCTCCAGTACGTGGTCTTCCGGGCCCAGCACGGTTTTCAGTACATCAAGAATCGGCCCGCGATTGCGGCGGGTAGCGGCGTGGGAAAAGCGCGGCTCCGGCGTTGGAAAGGCCATGTCTGTCCAGTCCATGAAAATGAGTCTCCATCCTGGTTCTTCTGTATCGGTCCGATTCAGGGCGTATCGACGTCTTGAGCGCTCGGGATGCTGGTATGGGCGCCCTCTTTCTGAACACTCAGGGCGGCCGCGCGCGTGGCTCGGGTCAGGCACGCCGCATCGGACTGGCCCGCCAGTCGGGTCGCCATGAAATAACCGATAAAGGTATCTCCTGCAGCGGTCGTATCCACGGCCGTCACACGGCAGGCCGGTTCAAAAAGACGCTGCGTCCCTTTCTGGTAATAGGCCCCTTCACCCCCGAGGGTCAGAACGATTTCCGTGGAGGGGTACCTGGCCATCAGTGCATCAAGAATGCGTTCGGCATCTTCGTGCTCATCCAGGCCCACCAGTGCCGCGCCCTCTCCTCGATTGACAAACAGCAGGGCCAGTTCCTCCAGCGCCATGCTGCCTACCTCGGGCGTCATCGGAGCCGGATTGAATGCCACTGACAGGCCTTGTGCACATGCCTTTTGAATGATATCGGCCGTCAGGCTGCATTCGTTTTGAAGCAGCAGCCAGTCCTGACCGGCCACGGCATCGGACAGACGGTGTGTCACGAAGGCGTCATCCATGCTCTGGTTGGCGCCGCCGAACAGCACAATGGCATTTTCGGCCTGGTCATCAACCTGAATAACGGCATGGCCACTGGGGACTTCAACAAGGTCCACGCCCGTGATATTGACCCCGGCGCTGTCCATGAGTTCAAGCGCCCAGCGGTCCTTTTCATTGAGCTGACCCCAGTGTGCGACTCGGCCGCCTGCTCGTGCTGCCGCGAGAGACTGATTGGCTCCCTTGCCCCCCAGTACCTGCTGATAGCCATGACTGGCCAGCGTTTCGCCGGGTTTTACAAGGTGAGGGACGCGGTACACATGATCAATATTGATGGAGCCATAATTATAAAGTGTCGGACGCTGCGCCATGGTTACTCCAGTGTCTGAAGGGCAAACGGATAGCACGCCCGAAGGCGTGCAGGAGGGGTAGTGTACACCTTGAAAGTGCCGTATGTGGCTTAGACGAGCGGCCCGCCGAGAATGGTTTTTTCCATGCCCGCCATGATGTGTTCGCCGGTTTCTTCTGTCAGTTCCTGGTACCAGGAGTGCGTCAGTGCCGGTATTTTTCCATGAGTTGTGGCGGCTCGCTTTCGGGCACGAAGAATAATATCGCCTACTCGGTCTACCCGCCGATGATCATAGGTGGCCAGTGCCTCGTCCAGTGTGTCAGCGTCATCCAGAGCCCGGGCCAGCACCCAGGCATCTTCCATGGCCTGGCAGCCGCCCTGTCCCAGGTCAGGCGACATGCCATGAGCGGCATCACCCAGCAGGGCGACCCGGGAGGCGGTAAGGCGCGGTAGCGGGTCAATGTCATGAATTTCCACTCGTGCCATGTGCGCCGGATCGATGCGGGCAATCAGTGTCTGTACCGGCTCGGCCCAGCCATCAAAGTGTCGGGCCAGCTCGGCCCGATACTGGCCGGGGTCGTTGGGGGTTCCGTCCGGAAGGGGGACATCGAGGAAGAAGTAGAAGTGCGGCACGCCATCGACTTCCCCCATGGGCATCATCGAGACCCGCTGTCCGTGGCCAACGTATTGAATCCAGCACTCGGGATCGCCGAGCTCGGGAGTGACCGGTACACGACCGTTCCAGTTTACGTAACCGCAGTAGCGGCGCTCAATGGTCTCGCCCATGGCCTGGTTACGCAGGATGGAGTGCGTGCCGTCTGCCACGACCAGCAGGTCAGATTCCACCGTCAGCCCACTATTGAAGTGCGCCGTGATACCGGTTTCGGTGGTGGTGTAGTGCGTGCAGTTCTCTCCCAGACTCACCCTGTCTTCTCCAACAGCCTCAAGCAACAGGGTCTGCAGGGCTGTTCGGGCAATCGGGCAGGCGGGCTGACCGACCCGCGAATACAGCGGTGTAATGTCGAAATGGGTCAGTGGCCGGCCATGCTGATCAGCATAAGCCATGTGGGTCATGGTGCCACTGGCTGCCTTCAGCCGTGTTTCAAGCCCCAGGGCCGCCAGCACCTTGACCCCGTTTGACCATACGGACAGTGCGGCGCCGGCCGGACGCAGGGCGCTGACGCGGTCAAACACATGAACTGTATGTCCGGCCTGCCGTAGCGCCAGTGCTGTGGTCAAGCCGCCCATGCCGGCGCCGATGATGGTAATGGAACGTGGAGTCATGTTGTTGCTCTCGCCGTTTGTTGACGTTATTGGAATGGCGTACGCCTTTAGTTCTACCCAACCGTCCAGCGGATTGCCAGTGCTTTTCTGTCCGATCGGTCAGATACGGGCAGGGCGGCAAGCGCTCCTGTGCGGGTGTACTAACCTCATCACATGGCCTGGATGCCATCATGAAATGTGCCACGAGGGGTTGTCCTGGCGGTGTAGAGGGAGTGTTGAGTTGTATATTGGAATCATCTGTCCGCCTTACCCCAGTCATGTTACGGCGCTCTCGGCGCTGGGGGAGGCGCTGGTAACGCGAGGCCACCGCGTAGCCTTTTTGTTGCCGGGCCAGTGTCGTGGCCATGTTTCGCCCCCGCTTGAGCTTGTGCAGACGGATCAGGCCTCGCCGCTGCCTCGGGATGTCGAGCGCATGCTGGCGCGTGCTGCCTCGGGGGGAGCGCAGCTTTATCGCGTGGTTAAGGATATGGCGGCCATGACCGAGGCGCTGTGCCAGCGTCTGCCGGCATTGATTCGTGGTGCCGGAATTCAGGCGCTGCTGGTCGATCAGATGGAGCCGGCGGGTGGTCTGGTCGCACGACGGCTGGGGATACCCTATGTTTCCGTTGCCTGCGCACTGCCTCTGGAGCGAGATCCGGCGCTGCCGCCGCCCTTTCTGGGCTGGCCGGGCGATGGCTCCGAAAAAGGCATCAAGCGCAATCAGGGCGGTCACCGGGTCAGCGATGTGTTGATGCGCCCCTGTACGCGGGTACTGGCACGTTACGGTCATGCCTGGCGGCTGCCGATTGGCAGCTTTGAACAGGCACTTTCGCCTCTGGGCAGTGTGTGTCAGTTGCCTGCTGCGCTCGATTTCACGCGGCACCAACCGCCCGCCCACCTCGCCTGCACCGGGCCATTCCGTACGCTGACACGCAACGCTGCCGAACGGCCGGCCCAGCCGCACATTTATGCATCACTGGGAACGTTGCAGGGGGGGCGATATCGCATGTTTCATCGGCTCGCCCTTGCCTGTGCCCGGGCTGGTGTATCACTGGAAATAACTCACTGTGATCGATTGAGTGCTCGCGAGGTGGCATCGCTGCAGCGTCTGGGAGCGGAGGTTCATGGTCGGGTCAATCAGAAGGAGGCGATCGGGCGGGCCTCCGTGGTGGTGTCCCATGGCGGCATGAATACGGTCATGGATGCGCTGGCGGCAGGGCGACCGCAGTTGGTGTTGCCGATCGCCTTCGACCAGCCCGGGGTAGGGGCCAGAGTGCATCAAAGTGGAACCGGGCTTCGGTTATCTCGTCATGCACGTCCCGGCGCGCTGGCGCAGGCACTTGAACGTCTGATGCATGAACCGGCCTTTACCGAGCGGGCCGTTGCCATGGGGGAAGCCATTCGTCAGGCGGGAGGCACACGGCGTGCCTGCGACCTGATCGAACAATGGCTTGAAGAGAAATAGCAGCGGTTATCGAGAGGATTCCCGCTGACGCATCGGCATGTTGTCGATGGTTGAAAAAAGCTGTTCTGGATTGACATAACCGCGCTGTTCCACCTTCTTGCCGCCATCCTTGCCAATCAGGATAACGATGACGCGACTGTCCGGCGTGGTGCCGAGATCGTTGAGCAGCGCGCTGGTCTCAGCGTCGGTCATTGGCGCGCCGTCATGATAACCAATGCCGCTTTCGATGGTGTAGAGCACCATGTCCCGCCGGTCGAAGTCCTCCTGCTGATTCTTCAGCTCCCGACGCATGCGCAGGTATTGTGAATTACCCGCCGAGGGCGTGATCAGTATCAGCGGTCTGGCCTGCCACTGGTCTGCATTCAGCGGATTGGCCGCCTCACGTGCATACGATGATGTGGCGCCCAGCAGGGCAGTGGTCAGCAACAGAAAACAACCGAACAGCTTCATGGCATCCTCCAGACGGTCAGCGAGAGGTTACACGACAGGCAGTGGATCCAGCCTGGCATCAATACGGTTCAGTGTACGCTTGCAGTCTGCAGCACGGACCTGGCCATTTTCCGGGCTGGCCGGATCGTGGAACAGTTCCAGTGACAGCGGGCCCTTGTAGCCGGTGTCATGGAGTGCCGAAATGAATCCATCCATGTTCAGCTCGCCTGCAAAGGGCAGGCATCGGTGGTGGCGACTCCAGTGCAGGTAGGACTCTTCCTCGAACCAGGGGGCATCGGCAAACTGCACGGCAAAGATCCTGTCACCCGGCACATCAGCCAGCGGTGTCAGCGGGTCGCCGTGGGCAAGAATGTGAAAGCTGTCGAGCACCAGCCCCAGCGCGGGATGGTCAACCTGCTGCACGAGCGACCAGGCCTGCTGCCAGCTGTTGATATGGGTACCCCATGCCAGGGCCTCGAAGCCGATCCGACAGCCGTGTTGCTGCGCAAATTCGGCCATGGCCAGTAGATCGGTACAGGCCTGCTGTGGGTCATCGATGGCATGTGGAGTGGTGTTGCTGCAGGTCAGCAAAAGAGAGGTACCCAGCGTACTCATGATGGCAAAGCGAATTTCCAGGCGCTCAAGCTGGCGCTTGAGATGGCCGGTCGCTTCGACGTCCTTCATGGGCTGCAGTGCAGTGACCCTGAGGCCCAGTGCCTTGATATGGCGACCGATCTCGAAGGTACTGGCACGGCTGTGGTGAATGTCCGATTCAAAAATCTCGACACCCTCAAACCCCGCCTGGGCAATAACGTCCAGCTTGTCCATCAGATCGCCGCCCAGACTCACGGTCGCGATGGTGTGCATGATCAGCTACCTCCCGGTTGAATACTTGATTAATAAACCAGGATAGTTCAAATCCGGCGAATATGCGCCCGACTCTGGCCGGGCGCGCCGAATTCAGCGGCTGTGAACGCGCTCCTGCACGTCAGTATGCCGTTGGCCGGTATAATGCAGTTCCATGGCATCCGTCTCCTCGCGCATGGCCTTGACCACGCAAAAGCACATCACCAGAAAGACCAGCGAAAACGGGAAGGCGGCCATGATGGCGGCTGTCTGCAGGGCCTCCAGACCCCCGGCCAGCAACAGGACTGCTGACACCGCGCCCAGCCCGATGCCCCAGATTACGCGATACAGCGTACGGGGCTGCTCGTCGCCCATCGAGAGGATGGTACAGATAACCAGCGTGCCGGAGTCTGCCGAGGTGACAAACCAGGTGATGATCATGACCGTGGCGATTCCGGTCATCAGGGTAGTTACCCAAGGGGCACCGATGGAGCCGATGGTTTCGAACAGGGCCTGGGTCTTGTCCTGGTTGACGATACTGACCAGATCGACCTGACCCGTCAGCTGAGCCTGCAGGGCGGTACCGCCGAAGACCACGATCCATGCCAGTGAGCCAAGCGTTGCCAGCCCCATGCCGCCGAGGATCAGGGAGCGCACGGTGCGACCACGCGAGATTCGAGCAACAAACATGCCGACGTACGGGCCCCATGACAGCCACCAGCCCCAGTAAAAGAGCGTCCACCAGCCCTGCCACTGATCCGTGGGATCAGGGTCGACCCAGAAGCTCATCTCGATGGCATGGGACAGGTAGCTGCCGATGCTGGTGGAAAACAGGCCAAGCAGGTAGGTCGTTGGGCCGGCGATAAGGAAAAACAGCACCAGTATCATGCTCAGATGAATGTTCCATTCACTGATCATCTTGATGCCGCGTTTCAGTCCGGTGCAGACCGACAGGGTGGCCAGCAGGGTGATGGCGCCGATCAGCATCAGTTTGCTGGTGGTCGAGATCGGCATGCCGAACAGCGAGTTCAATCCGGCATTCATCTGGGAAACGCCCAGCCCGAGCGTTGTGGCCGTACCGAACAGAGTACTGAAAATGGCCAGAAGATCGACCACATGACCGATCGGGCCGTAGATGCGATCGCCGATCAGCGGGTACAGCGTGGAGCGAATCGTCAGTGGCAGGCCGCGGCGATAGGCAAAATATCCCAGAATCATGCCCACGGTGATATAGACCGCCCAGCCGTGTAGACCCCAGTGGAATATCGTAATGCGCAGGGCGACTTCAGCGGCCTGTCGCGATCCGGCTTCAACGCCTTCCATGGTGGCAAAGGGGTTGCTCTGGAAATGGCTCAGCGGCTCGGCGATGCTCCAGAACAGGAGCCCCGTCCCGACGGCTGCGCTGAACAACATGGCAAACCAGGTGAAGTTGCCGAATTCGGGGCGCTCATCATCCCGGCCAAGCCGCAGTCGGCCCATCGGGCTGAAGGCAATCGTCAGGGTAAAGAACAGCATCCCGGCAATCACCAGAATGTAATACCAGTTCATCTGTTGTTTGATGAAGCTCATGGCAACACTGAAACTGTGATTGGCAGTCTCGGGGAAGAGCACGGTAAACAGCAAGAAGGCGATGACCATCAGGATCGAGGTAATGGCCATGGTTCGGTCGACACCATGGAACAGGCCCGAAGGCTTGCCGGTGTCCCGAGCGGGAGTGTGGGGCATGGGAGTCTTTTTCAGGACATTAACCGACCACTGTAACACGCTTGTGGCGTCAGGTCGCCACCTTTTGGCTCGCCGATTCGCTACTTCTCGCCGGACATCTTCTGTGCCCGCTCCTGAATCTGTTGTGCTTCCGGATCGTCAAAATGCACCTTTTTGCTGTCATCCTTCACATTTTTCGGCAGGTATCCGGGTTTCAGTATGCCCTCGAGGTCGTCATAGGACAGGGATAGATTGATCTGACCCATAGCGTATGGAGCCACTTCACCCGCCTGGTAGGTGATCATCAACGTGTCACGGAGCAGTGCCACATTATCGGTGGAAATCGCGTCGGCGTGTTTGTCCTGATCAAGCCCCTGATCACGGGCCCATTGGTCGTAGGCACGCTCTACAAGTGCATCAAGGGCGGCTTTTTTCCGGGGCAGCAGCATGTCCTCCAGCGTGGCCATGCGGTGAAGCTGTATATCAAAGTTGGCATAGCGTGTGATGGCCTTGCCGCGCGCGCCTCCCTGGTATTCATAGCTGTTGAGCGCCATGACGATGAGGTGTCCGTAGCTGTCCAGCAGGTTGGCAGTGAGCTGGGCGCTCCAGTCCGGATGCCCCTTGGCCCGGCGAAAGAAGTCGTTCATCCATTCGGGCAGGGTGTTGATGGCAGTACGTCGACCCGAGTGGCCGGCCGCTGCTGCCATGGCCCGCGGCAGTTGCTCGCTCAGGGCGGGATAATCAGGGAATGTGTAGTAGGACACATCCACCGAGGGGCACTCGTCCCTGCGGCAGTCGGGATCCTTGATGTTATTCGCAATCTGCCTGGTTTTCAGGTTGGCAAGCTGGCCGGGCATGCTGGATTTTCCCGGCCACTGTTCTGCTGTCTGAAAGGCGCGCATGTTGCTGCGCGTCACCTCAGACAGGTTGGGCTGGCAGCCTGTCAGCAGTACAAGCCCGGCAAGCAGGGCCGCAGTGCGATACATCATGGTGAGTCTCCGTGGTTCAGGACCGGGGGCCGGCGGCGCCCAGAAAGTGATGGCGCCAGTAGCGTTTGGTGATATCCGATACCCGTACCGTGCGTCCGGTGCCTGGTGCATGCACCATTCGCTGGTTACCGATATAGATGCCTACGTGAGTTGCCCGGCCCCTGGGGCCGAAGAACAGCAGATCGCCTGGCTGGGCCCTGTCACGGCGGGGAAGGGCCTGAAACTGTTGATTGGACGTGCGAGGCAGGGCGATGCCGGCAGTACGGTAACTCAGCAGTGCAAGGCCGCTGCAGTCCAGTCCCCTGAGAGTGGTGCCTCCCCACTGATAAGGCGCCCCGAGCGCATTTCTGGCCGTGGATACGATCAGTGCCTGCTGCATGCTGAGGCTGGCAGTATCCCGGGTTTCAAGCGTTGGGCGACCGGCACAGCCGGCCAGCAGCACCAGCATGAAAAGGGCCAGCCAGCGCACGGCCTGGCCTGATCGGTCGGCTGCAGTAGTGTATGAAAACGCCATCAGCGTCGGGCTCCGTGCAGGGGGCGAGCGTCATGCTCATTCGCGCATTCGGTCAATGCGCCATGAACCATTACTTGATTTTATCGACCGTACGTGAAAAGAATAAAAGTGACGTGAAGCAGACACAATAAATAACAACATGATGCATGGTGCGCCATTCATCGCTCACTCACGGTCAGCCGTGGCGCTGGCCTCGACACGAGGGCTTGCCGATCATGCAGGCAACCGTTGAACCTCATGCCTCTCCCGATCAGGAGCCGACGGCCTCTGACCACTCCCGATCATCCTCCTCCTTTGTCCGATTCATCAATGTACAGAAAAGCTACGACGGCGAAACGCTGGTCGTAAAGGATTTCAACCTCGATATTCAAAAAGGCGAATTCGTTACCCTGCTGGGCCCCTCCGGCTCCGGCAAGACCACCTGCCTGATGATGATGGCCGGATTTGAAACCCCTACCCATGGTCGCATCCTGCTCAAGGATCAGCCCATCACTGACCTGCCACCGCACAGGCGTGGCATCGGTATGGTCTTTCAAAACTATGCCCTGTTTCCTCACATGACCGTCGCTGAAAATCTGGCCTTCCCGCTGGATGTGCGCCGAACAGGCAAGGCGGAAACGAAGGAGAAGGTTCAAAAGGCCCTCGACATGGTGCGTCTGGGAGAGTTTGGCGACCGGCGCCCCGGCCAGCTTTCCGGAGGACAGCAGCAACGGGTAGCGCTGGCGCGAGCGCTGGTGTTCGAACCCGAGCTTGTTTTGATGGATGAACCGCTGGGCGCACTGGACAAGAACCTGCGTGAGGAAATGCAGTTCGAGATCAAGCGGATTCATGATCGACTGGGCGTCACCATGATCTATGTCACTCATGATCAGAGCGAAGCCCTGACCATGTCGGATCGGATTGCCGTGTTCAGTGACGGCGTCGTGCAGCAGCTGGCCAGCCCGCGTGACCTGTACGAGCGACCGGAAAATGCCTTTGTGGCGGGCTTTATCGGTGAAAACAATCGCCTGGCCGGTGAGGTACTGTCCATTGATGGCGATGTCTGCCGGGTGCGCATCGATTCCGGCGAGGAAATCGAGGCCATGGCCGTGGCAGTAACCCAGCCCGGAGAGCGAACCACGCTGTCCATTCGGCCCGAGCGGATTGCCCTGGGCGCTGGTGCCGGAAGTCTGGATAACGTGTTCGAGGCCACTGTCGATGAAGTGATCTATCTGGGGGATCATCTGCGCGCACACGTCAGTGCCTTCGGTGGGCAGCAGTTTTCCATCAAGACACCCAACAATGAAGACGTAGGCACCCTGTGTCCGGGCCAGACGCTGTCCATTGGCTGGTCACGACAGAATTGCCGGGCGCTGGACGGCCAGACACCCACTCACTGACGCGAGGTATGTAACGTATCACCATCATGACCACCGTGCGGCAGCGCGGCCACCGCTTGACACAAAGACAATAAATAACAGCGTTGAGGTAAAGGCATGAAAAAGACAACGATTGCAACCGCCGTACTGGCAAGTCTGACCCTGTCCGGCCTGGCGCAGGCGCAGACATTGAACATCGTGTCCTGGGGGGGAGCCTACAGTGACAGCCAGCAAAAGGCTTACCATGATCCCTGGATGAAAAAGACCGGCGATAAAATCGTCAACATCGACAAGTCCGCCAATGCGCTGGCGGGGCTTCGAGCGCAGAATCAGGCCGGCAACGTGACCTGGGATGTCGTCGATATGCTGCCTTCCGATGCCATCATTGCCTGTGATGAAGGGCTGATCGACATCATTGATGCCGACAAGGTGCTGGAGCCGGCGCCGGATGGCACCCCACCCAGCAAGGATTTTCTGGATAACTCGCTTGGCGAGTGCTTTGTACCGCAGATCGTCTATTCCAATATTCTGGCCTTCAATACCAGCATGTTCCCGAAGGACAAGGAGCCGGATTCCATCAAGGCGCTCTTTGATCTTGAAAACTATCCCGGCAAACGGGCCCTGCAGAAAAAGCCGATCAACAACATGGAATGGGCTCTGGTAGCCGATGGCGTGGCACCGGACGATGTCTATGAAGTGCTTTCTACCGAGGAAGGGGTGGAGCGAGCGTTCAAAAAGCTCGATACCATCAAGGATCACGTAATCTGGTGGGAGGAAGGTGCCCAGCCGCCGCAGTTGCTGGCAGACAAGGAAGTGTCGTTTGCATCGGCCTATAACGGCCGTATTTTCAACGCTTCCGTCAATGAGAATCAGCCGTTCGATATCATCTGGGATGCTCAGGTCTTCGAGCTTGATGGCTGGGTTGTGCCCGCTGGCAAGCTCGACAGGGTCAAGGATTACCTGGCGTTTGCCACCGCCACGCCTCAGTTGGCCAATCAGGCCAAATACATCTCCTATGGCCCGGCGCGCAAGTCATCCTCGGCACTGGTGTCCACGATGGATGGCACCGATATCGACATGAAGCCGCACATGCCTACCTATGGGCCCAACTTCAAGACGGCCATTCGCAAGGATGATGCCTTCTGGGCCGACCACCTCGATGAGCTGAGCCAGCGCTTCAATGCCTGGCTGTCCAGCTAACCCTGCCCACGGCCCCGTCGCATGACGGGGCTGACCGCCGGATCGAGGAGACTCTCATGACACTACCTTCCGATACGCCGGAGGGGCTGACGACCGCGGATGGTCGCCCCCTCAAGGCGAGCCTTGAACATGCCGTGCGTCGCCACCGACTTCGTGCCCTGATGCTGGTGCTGCCGCTGGTTGCCTTTTTGATAGTGGCTTTTGTCCTGCCGATCGGCAGCATGCTGTGGCGCAGTATCGATAACCCCGAGGTCAGTCAGGGATTGCCGCTTACCTCACGCGCCATCGCCGACTGGGACGGGCAGGGGCTGCCGGGTGAGCCGGTATATGCCGCGCTGTACAAGGACCTTGAAACCGGTTATGCCGATCGCTCGATCGGGCGAGTAGCTTCCAGGCTCAATTATCAGTACTCCGGCATGCGCTCCACCCTGATGGGATCGGCCAGAAAGCTGGGGCGTCTCGAGGGCCCTCCCTGGAAGGCGGCAATGATTTCGCTGGACAGGGATTGGGGCGAGCATGACCTGTGGCGGATGATACAGCGCGAGGCCCGCCCCTGGACGCTATCGTATTACCTGTCGGCGATCGACATGCAGTACGCCCCCAACGGCAATATTGTCGAGAAGCCCGGCTATCTGCAGCTGCATGTGAAGCTGTTCGTTCGTACCCTGTGGATGAGCATGCTGATCACGGCGCTGTGCCTGGTGCTGGCCTATCCGGTGGCCTACCTGCTGGCTACCCTGCCGGCGGGCAAGGGCAACCTGTTGATGATTCTGGTGCTGCTGCCGTTCTGGACGTCACTGCTGGTGCGTACCACCACCTGGATTGCCATTTTGCAGCAGCAGGGAGTACTCAACGATATCCTGGTCAGCCTTCATGTCATCGGTAACGATGAACGGCTTCAGATGATCTACAACAAGACCGGTACGATCGTGGCAATGACTCATATCCTGCTGCCCTTCATGATCCTGCCGCTTTACTCGGTCATGAAGACGATTCCTGTCGGTTACATGCGTGCAGCCAGGTCGCTCGGGGCCGGGCCGGTAACCGCCTTCAGACGCGTCTATTTCCCGCAGACGGTGGCCGGGATCGGGGCCGGTTCGATTCTGGTGTTCATCCTGTCGATCGGATACTACATCACGCCGGCACTGGTCGGCGGCGAAAGCGGCCGCTTCATTACGAACCTGATTGCCTATCACATGCAGACCTCGCTCAACTGGGGGCTGGCCGCTGCCATTGCCTCGATTCTGCTGTTCGTGGTCATCATCTGCTATCTCGTCTACAACCGGTTGATCGGTGTGGACAAGGTCAAACTGGGGTAACGCGCCATGGCGATTCCATCCTGTGCGACACGCGGTGAGCGCCTGTGGGCCTGGTGCTTCCGTGGTATCTGTGCGCTGATCTTTCTGTTTCTGGTCGGTCCGCTGTTGGTCATCATTCCCCTGTCGTTCAATGCCGAGCCGTACTTTACCTTTACGCCCGGCATGCTGAACCTGCAGCCCGATGCCTTTTCCCTGCGCTGGTATCACGAGTTCTTCACCTCCGAGGCCTGGCTGTCCGCGATCAAAAACAGCCTGATCATCGGCGTCTGTTCAACGGTGCTGGCCACGGTGCTGGGCACCTTTGCTGCCCTCGGGCTCTCAAGTCGGCACATGCCATTCAAGGGCGTCTTCATGGCGGTGCTGATCTCGCCGATGATCGTGCCTTTGATCATTTCGGCCGCGGCAATGTTCTTTTTCTTCTCGAAAATGCAGCTGAGTCAGACGTTTGCCGGCGTCATTCTTGCTCATACGGTGCTGGGGATTCCGTTTGTCGTCATCACGGTAACGGCTACCCTGTCAGGATTCGATAATACCCTGACCCGTGCCGCCAACAGCCTCGGTGCCAGCCCGACGCGCGCCTTCTTCAAGGTGGTATTGCCGCTGGTCGCCCCCGGGGTGATTTCAGGGGCGCTCTTTGCCTTTATCACCTCCTTTGATGAGGTCGTGGTCGTACTGTTCATTGCCGGACCGGAGCAACGGACCATTCCGATTCAGATGTGGTCCGGCATTCGGGAGCAGATCAGCCCGACCATTCTGGCCGTGGCAACGCTACTGGTGGCCGTATCAGTGCTGTTGCTGGCAACGCTTGAGCTGATCAGGAGGCGTAACGAGCGCCTGCGGGGCATGACGCCTGCCGAATAAGGCGAGTGAAGACGGCCTTAGCTGCCGCGGGTGTGATTGGCCCGAGGGGGCGTCCGGGGGCGGGAGGTGACCCTGCATGAATTGAGCAGGGCGATACCGCCCCCGATCAGCAGGGCTCCGAGCAGCAGTCCCTCTGGTGCGCGCTCCCCCTGAAGAAGGACAGCTACCGGTACGCTGAACAGGGCACCTGCCGAGCCGAGCAGACTCAAAAGAACCGGGCCGCCGGCTTTCTGAAGTAGAAAAAGCAGCAGGAACTGGACCGCAAAGATAATGGATTGAAGCAGGATCAGCAGCATCACCTCGGGCCGGGCAATGGGCACGCCAAGCGAGAAGCCGGGCAGCCAGCCCAAGCCAAGCAGCAGAACGACGGCAGCGATCAGCATGCCGGGCGCCAACGCCTCTCCGGACACGCCCACCGGCCAACGCAGCGTGCGGTATAGATTGCCCATGGCAAGCAGTACCGGACCCAGCAGTGCCAGTAGAATCCAGCGCATCTCAGCCTCCGGCCCGGCCACCTTGTGCATGGCAAGCGTCATCGCCCCGGCCAGCGCAGAAAGCACGCCGGCGGCGCGCAGCACCTGGAAGCGCTCCATCTTCAACAGCAGGGCACCGGCGTAGGTCAGTAGTGGTGGCAGGGTGATCATCAGGGCCACGAATCCCGCGCCAAGGTGCGCAATGGCAGAGAAGAACAGCAGGTTGGACCCTGCCACGCCCAGCAGGGCCGATACTACATAGTACTCAACCGTGTGGGCGTTGATCGGCGGCAGGCAGCCGCGGAGGGCAGCCAGCGCGATCAGCAGCAGTGCTGCACCTCCCAGCGACCAGAATAGAAAGGCCAGCGGCGATACCGCCATCTCACCGGCAAGTTTGGCCATGTTCGTTGACAGTCCCAGCAGCATGCCCCCGACGAGCAGATAGCCCAGTGCAGTGAGCCGTTTCCGGGGAGTTGATGCAGAAGCAGTGGTTCCTGAATCGCGAAGGCGTGTACTGGGCATGGTCTTGTCCTGGTTATTTATCTTTACGTCAAGTTAATTGGTTATTTATCTTGACGTCAAGCTAAAAGGGCAGGATGTACCGGCAGAAATGCTGCCGGGCCTACACGTGCGGCAGCAGTAACGCCCCGGCCAGTCCGGCAATTGTGGCGTAAAGTATCAGTACCAGAGCGGTTTTCCTTAATATCACGCCATCCTGGTGTTTCAGCGCCAGAATGGATGTGACGGCCACGATGTTATTGATGCAGACCATGTTGCCCATGGCCGCCCCGACCCCTTGAAGGGCCAGGATCGAGGTGGGGTCCAGACCGGACTGTGTGGCAATGGACGATTGGATGGCGGCAAACGTCAGGTTGGAAATGGTTGCCGACCCGGAAAAGAAGGAGCCCAGTGCTCCCAGTATGGGGGCCAGCAATGGCCAGTTCTGTCCGCTGAGCCCCGCCAGATGGTGACCGATGCGCGCTACCGGTGAGGCTTCTCCACCGAGCATCATCACATTGACGAATACCAGAGCCCCCAGCAGGGCAGGAAACGGGGCCCGGAGGCTGTCGAACGTCTGGCGTGCGACCTGCCGTGTGGCGCTGGATCGGAACCAGATCAGGGTCAACAGGGCAATCAGTATGAACGGCACCAGCGATGGTACGTACAGAAGACTGTGCTGCCAGGCCACATCGGTCAGGAAGATATCATCGAGGCTGACTACCAGCGCCGCACTGAGGTGCAGATCTCCCAGCGGCCCCAGGCTGACATGCAGCGCCGGATGATCACGCTGTAGCAGTTGCTTCAGCCCCAGCTGATGGATACGGGTCAGGATCAGTACCAGTACCGTGCCCCACAGGGGAAAGGTCGCCTTGATGAGTGTTCGTGGTGCGATGGCGCCAGTAGGGGATGGCCGATTGTGTTCCCGAGCCAGCCCAATGCCGCGCCGTGCCAGCATCAGCGTGATGAACAGCCCGATGGCCCCGCCCGCCAGTGCGGGGAATTCAACGCTTATGGTGCTTAACAGCAGGTAAGGCAGAGTGCAGGCGAAGGTGGACAGCAGGATAAACACCAGGTTGGACAGAATGGCGCGGCGTTCTTCCAGCACCAGCGCCAGCCCGGCAATCACAATGAACGGAGCAGCCAGCGTGTTGACCAGTGCCGCTTTCCAGGCAATGGCATGCAGGGCCTGCGGGGTGAGCTCAAGAACGGAAAAGCCGAACCAGATCGGCGTGCCCACCGCGCCGAAGGTGACCGGAATCGTATTCATGATCAGGCAGAAGACGGCCACTCTCAGCGCGGGAAAGCCCAGGCCGTAGAGCACCGGAGCCGCGATGGCTGCTGGCGTGCCAAAGCCGCTCGCACCCTCCACCAGAAAGGCAAAGGCCCATCCCACGATCATCAGCTGCGCTATTGGATTATGGCTGATCTGGTTGAGCCAGGTGCGAATGGTGTCCAGCGCACCGGTGACGTCCATGGTCCGAAACAGGAAGATGGCACCGGCAATGATAGACAGCGGTGTCAGGGCAAGCAGCATCCCGCTTGCGACGGTCGCGTTCAGCTCACGCAGGTTCTGGTCAAATACGGTCAGTGACAGCCACCAGGCCATGACGGCACACAGGGGCAGAGCGCGGCTGGACGCCATGCTGTTTTTTTTGCCCATCAGGCCTATAAGCACCACCAGTGGGAGATAGGCAGCAATGAGGTGCATCATGGGTGCGGATCCTGTCGGCGAGGGATGCCTTCAGTATACAAACCCGGTGTTTTCGTACGTGTGTGCAGGCCGCGCCCTGGTGTCGCACCCGGCGGTGATCAGCCGGTACGGGCCGCTAGCCGTTTGGCCAGTGCCCTGGCCAGTATCGGACCGATCATCAGTACCATCGCAAAACGCACGGTTTGAAAGGTCATGATAAAGCCGATATCCACGTTACTGGAGGCGGCAATGATGGCAATGGAGTCCAGCCCGCCCGGGCTTGTCGCCATGTAGGCGGTCAATGGATCGATATCGAGCAGCACGACCAGCAGTACCGCAATCAGCCCGCACAGCCCGATCAGCACCACAATGGAGGCCATGATCTGTGGCAGCGCCCGCAGGGCATGGCGAAAGATGGTCGAGGTAAAGCCCAGCCCGATGCGCCAGCCCACCAGCGCATAGCTGATGGCCAGCAGCCATTCCGGCAACTGCAGCGTCACCGTGTCGCCCATCGACAGGGCCGATGTGACAATCATCGGCAGCAGAAGCTGGCCGGCCGGCAGTTTCAGCTTGAGCCCGATGTAACCAGCTATCGCGGCAATCAGCAGCGTCTGGGTGAAATCCACGGCGTCCAGTGCTGGAAACCAGTCAATCGAGGTGTCCGCATCGGGTGCCTGTGCCGGCAGCAGAAATCGCGCAATGATCGAGGCCGTTACGGCGACAAACAAAACCCGCAGGTACTGCATGAAGGCGACAAGACGCATGTCGGCGCCCTGAGACTCGGCCAGCAGCATCATGACCGACGCTCCCCCCGCGGAGGTTCCCCATATCGCCGTGGTACCAGGCAGTACCTGCCATTTGGCCATGAACCAGCCTAGAAGGCTGGTAGTGCCGATGACCAGCAGGGTCACCAGCAGAAACAGCCACCACTGAGTTGCAAAGGTATCCAGCACATCAATGTTCATGCTGGAACCAATCATGCAGCCGATGATGGTCTGGGCGGCGAAGAAGAACGGCCGTCCGATCCCCAGCGTGCTGCCACGCAGGCTGAAGACGATGCCCATGACCATCGGTCCCAGCAGCAGGGCCGCCGGCAGCTTCACCAGTTCAAGCCCCCAGGCAATGATGCCGGACAGCACCACGAGCAGGACCCACTGAAGGGGGACCGGCAGGGAAGCCAGACGCAGGTGAAGGAGGGCGCTCACGGCCTAGTGCTCAAGGCAAAGCTGATCGGTGGACGTAATGCGCGCCAGCCTGGGCAGGATCGTCTGAATGGCAAACGCCTGCATGTCCTCCGAGAAGGTGGTGGTCAGATCATCCAGTACCACAACGTCGTAACCGTGCTCCCAGGCGGCACGGACACTTGATTCAACGCCCATGTTGGTGGCAATGCCCCCGAATACCAGCGTTTTGATGCCGCGCCGACGAAGCTCGGTATCCAGGGCCGTGCCGTGAAAGGCTCCCCATTGATGCTTGAGGATCGTGAGGTCGCCGGGCTGTTCAAGGCCCTCCATCAGTGTGGACCAGTCGTCAGGCAAGCCGCCCTGGGGGCGCTCGGCCGGTGTATCGACATTATTGCTCGGGGCATTGGAAAACGTCTCGTTCCAGCCTACGCGTACCCAGGTTATGCAGGCACCAGCCTCACGAAAGCGATCTGCGACCGGTCGTGAGGCCTCGACCACCTCGGCACCACTGCGGGGAGCCAGTGGCAGATTGACGATGCCATGCTGCAGGTCAATCAGAATAAGCGCAGTCGTTGCGGGATCAAGGGTCATCATGTGCTGGTCCTTGCTGGTGGTCGACGGTATCAGGTGGGCGTGATATACATGAGGATAACCTCACAAAAACATTTTATGAAGATGCCCTCACAAAAGTCAAATGCAACCAGCGCGACCGCCCGGGCACCCAAACGCTCCCGTGGGCGACGACGTGTCGAGGATCTGTTGAATGCGGCGGTCACTACCTTTGCCGACAAGGGATTTGATGCTGCGACCATGACCGAAATCGCCGCCACGGCCAGCGCCCCGATCGGCTCGCTTTATCAGTTTTTCCCGACCAAGACTGCTCTGGCGCAGGCCCTGCTGGCCCGCTATGACGCTCATCTATCGGCCCGGCTGGACGCCATTTGTGACAGTGCCACCGAGGTAACGCTTGGCGAGTTCACCAGCCTTTTGCTCAATGTGTTGATGTCACTTGAAGTCGAACGGCGCTGTGCAATGACGCTGCTGGAGGCGCATACCGTTCCACCGGACTGCCGGAAGACGCTCAGGCGCAGCCTCAGAACCGGTACGGCTCGTGCCCTGCGGGCCCGCGCGCCCGAATTGAGCGATGACGAGATCGAGGTGGCCGCCGTGGTCGTGGTCAATGCCATGAAGGCCATGGTCCATATGGGCGAGGAGGCCGATCCGGTCAGGGCGCGGGCCAACTGGCATGCCATGGTAGAAGGCTGGCTCGGCGCACAGTGTCACTGAGGCCAGGTTCCGGTCGCATGGTGTTCCTGGTGGGGATATCATGTGGTCTTTGGTCACAGAATTTACCCAGCGAGATATGCCATGACCTCCCGGTACGCCGCATCAGCTTCCCCTTACGATGACCTTGACGAGCGCGAGCTGCTCGAACGCGTGCTGGCCATTCATGGCCAGGGTCAATTGGCTCGGGTGCTCAGTGACGCCGAACCCGGTAACTGGTGCCGCGAGACCATCAATCGCTGGGTCAAGGGGAAAGGCGCACCACGGCTGACGCTGGCCGCCCACCGGGCCATGTGTTCACTGCTGCCCCCACCCCCTGTCCGGCAGGCGCCTCCGGCCTTTCGCTTCATTGACCTGTTTGCCGGTATCGGTGGCCTGCGCCGCGGCTTTGATGCACTGGGTGGCGAGTGCGTCATGACCTCCGAGTGGAACAAGTACTCGGGACGTACCTACCGCGCCAACTATTACTGCGATCCGGCGCGTCACATCTTCAATGAAGACATCCGCGACCTGACCCTGAGCCATCGTCCTGATGTGGATGAAGCCTCTGCCTATCGCCATATCGATGCCCAGGTGCCGGACCATGACGTTCTGCTGGCAGGGTTTCCCTGTCAGCCGTTTTCGCTGGCCGGTGTCTCGAAGAAAAACTCGATGGGGCGCAAGCACGGGTTCGAATGTGATGCCCAGGGAACCCTCTTTTTCGATGTGGCCCGGATTCTGGCGGCCAAGCGCCCGGCGGCCTTTTTGCTGGAGAACGTCAAGAACCTCAAGAGTCATGACCGGGGCAAGACCTTTCGCGTGATCTGCGACGCGCTGGATGAGCTGGGGTATGAGGTGGCTGATGTCGAGGCTCCCGGAGGGCGGGATCCGAAGGTGGTTGATGCCCGCCACTTTGTGCCGCAGCACCGTGAGCGCATCGTGCTGGTAGGCTTTCGCCGTGATCTGGACGTGCATGAGGGCTTTACCCTGCGCGCGCTTGAACACCTGTACCCGGCGCAGCGGCCCACGTTCGGTGACATGCTGGATAACCCCGTGGATGAGCGCTATATCCTGAGCCCCAAACTGTGGGAATACCTGTTCGAGTACGCGCGCAAGCATCGCGAGAAGGGCAATGGATTCGGTTTTGGGCTGACCGGCCCGACCGATACCGCACGCACCCTGTCGGCGCGCTACCACAAGGATGGCTCGGAGATTCTGGTCGACCGGGGCTTTGATCCACAGGATGATTTTTACAGCGCGCACAATCAGGCACACCGGCCGCGCCGACTGACACCCCGGGAATGTGCCCGGCTGATGGGCTTTGACCGGCCCGGTGAAGGTGATTTTGTCATTCCGGTTTCTGATACCCAGGCATATCGGCAGTTTGGCAATTCCGTGGTGGTGCCGGTGTTTGAAGCCGTGGCCACGCTGATGCATCCACGCATCATGCAGGCGGTTGAACGTGCCGAGCGGGTTCAGCAGTTTGAGCTGTCCTTTTAACCCGATGTGATCCGCTGCGCCGGCCCGTCCGGCGTGGCCCTTACCAGGAGAGTAACGATGTCCTTTACCGAAATGGCGCCTGGCGTTGCCGCGCAGGCCCCTTCTGCCACTGAAGGGTTCCGCCTCAATCATTCCATGCTGCGGGTCAAGCACCCTGAAACGTCGCTGGCCTTTTATTCCACGGTGTTTGGCATGCGTCTGCTGCGCCAGCTCGATTTTCCCGAACTGCAGTTCACGCTGTACTTTCTGGGCCATCTGGCAGAAGACAGCCAGGTTCCCGATGACGCTGCGGCACGCACAACCTGGACGTTCTCGCAGACCGGTCTGCTGGAACTGACTCACAACTGGGGCAGCGAAAACGACCCGGAGCTTCACTACCACAACGGCAACGATGCCCCGCAGGGATTTGGCCATCTTTGCATGTCGGTGCCTGACCTGGATCGTGCCGTGGCCTGGTTTGATGCCAATTCGGTGGACTTCGTCAAGCGTCCGAATGACGGCAGAATGAAGGACGTTGCCTTCGTCAAGGACCCTGACGGGTACTGGATCGAAGTGGTCGAACCGGCGCGGCTGAGCCACCTCGGACAGGCGTGACCGCACTGACGGAACATGATCCTGGATCGCCCCTGAAAGGAGTATCGAATGTCTTCACCCCGTGGTGGCGAAGCCTCCGGGCTATTGCTGTTGCTGGCTCCCGGCCTGTTTCTGGTGTTGTGGTCACTGGCCTTTCCGGTGTCGAAGCTGGCCATTGCCTATGTCGACCCGATGCTGCTTCTGGTGTTGCGTTATGCGCTGGTGCTGGCGGTACTGCTGCCGCTGTTGCTGTTCATGTCACCGGCCTGGCCGACAACGCGGGCCCAATGGGGTCATCAGGCGGTGGTCGGGGTGCTGATCCAGACGGTCTATTTCGGGCTGTGCTATACCGCGTTCGGGCTGGGAGCTTCTGCCGGTACCGTCGCACTGGTGGTATGTCTGCAGCCGGTGGTGGTGGCGGTTGCCTCGCCGTGGCTGGTGGGTGAGCACCAGGGCGCACGCTCCTGGTGTGGTCTGGTACTGGGGCTGGCAGGAGCCGTGATCGTTATCTGGTCCAAAAATGATCTGTCATCAAGCAGCCTGTGGGCCATCCTGTGTGCGGTTGGCGCGCTGGCCGGCATGAGCGGTGCAACCCTTTATGAAAAGCGGTTTGGCGTGGCTCAGCACCCGGTGGTGTCCAATACCATCCAGTACGGGGTAGGCCTGATTACCGCATTGCCGCTGGCTCTGGCCTTTGGCCATCTCGAGTTTGAGGCCAATGCCGTGTCGCTCGGGGCGCTGGCCTATCTGGTACTGGGCAGTTCATTGGTTGCCGTGTCGCTGTTGCTGATGATGGTGCGCCGTGGGGAAGCCGCGCGGGTGTCGTCGCTGTTTTACCTTGTGCCCCCGGTGGCCGCGCTGATGGCCTGGTGGATGATCGATGAGCCCATGCCATCCCTGGCCTGGGTGGGCATGGCTGTTGCGGCCGTCGGAGTGGCGCTGGTGCGTCCACCCCGACGGACACTGGCGCGCCGGGCCTGAGTATCGGGGCCGTACTCTGAAGTGCAGGGTGCATCAGCCACTCAGCACCACCTGGCGGTCACAGCTTGCCGTAATCAACGCGGGATCATGACTGACCAGTAAAACGGCGCAGTCGTGTTCTCGCGCTACATCGGTCAGCAGGGCCAGGGTGTCCTGCTGAGTGATCGGGTCCAGCCGTGAGGTGGGCTCATCGGCGAACAGAAATACCGGCTCCAGCAATAACGCACGCAGGATCGAAAACCGCTGAAGCTCGCCACCGGAAAGCTGGCCCGGCTGGCGCTGCAGCAGCCGGGTGTGCAGCCCCAGACGGGTCATCAGCAGGGGAATGCGCGCCCGGTCGAGGCGATGCCTGGCGCACAGGTCCTCCAGCAGGGTGTGCAGCGTCCAGTGGGGTGCAAAGGCCGCGGGCGGGTCCTGGTAGAGCTTTTGAAAGCGCAGGGGAGCATGGCCCCGGGCCCGGTGCACGTGGCCCTCATCCGGTGTGATGATGCCCAGCAGAATATCCCCCAGCGTGCTTTTTCCACAGCCACTTGGCCCGGTCAGCCCGACAATTTCACCCGGGGACAGGGTGAGGGACAGGTTGGAAAAAAGCACCCTGTTCCCTCGTTTCATGCGCAGCGTCCGGCCTTCGATGACCGGTTGAGCGGATGCAGGGGCAGGTGATGCAGGTGCCGGCCAGTGTCTGGGGTCAGCAGCAATCAGCCGTTTGGCATATTCGCTTCTGGGGGCGTCAAGCACCGTACGGGCCTCGCCCTGTTCAAGGCATATACCGTCGCGTACGACCATGATGTCCCCCCCCAGCTGACGGGCAACATCGATGTCGTGGGTAATGGCGAGCAGGCTGCTGCGCTCGTTCAGGGCTTCCCTGAGCAGCGTGACCACCTCGTCCCGGCGGGTGCTGTCCAATCCCTTGGTGGGCTCATCGGCAATCACGATGGGCGCTTCGGTGGTGCGGGCCGCAGCAAATGCCGCACGCTGTGCCATGCCACCGGACAGGGCCTGGGGCAGATGCCGGCGACAGTCTGCCAGCCCCAGCCGCATCAGGGACTGATCCGTCGCATGCTGTGCCGCCGACCTTGACCGCCCGGCGACCAGGCGGTGGCCTTCCTCGATCTGTGCTCCGATTCGCATGGTGGGATCCAGTGCGTGCCAGGGTTCCTGGGGCAGCAGCGCGAAATGGCGCCCCCACCACTTTGCTCGTGCTCGCGCGGGGAGGGCCAGAAAGTTGCGGCCCTCGACCATGACATCGCCCCTGGCGCGCAGACCGGGCGGAAGGGTTCCCATGACGGCCTGGGCCAGCAGGCTCTTGCCCGAGCCGGTTTCGCCCAGCAGGGTCAGTGGACGTCCGGCGTGCAGCGTAAACGAGACCGGGTGGAGCAGGGTGTGTATCGGGGGCTGCGTGGTCTCCACGCACAGGTTTCGAACCTCCATTAATGGGGTCATTGCGGTTCTCTTCCAGCCAGTAATTGAAAGCTCAGCACCATCAGAAAGAGCATGATGACCGGCTGGGCCAGCAGCCAGGGCGCTTCCTGATAGAACGGGAACAGTTCGGTCATCATGAGGCCGAGCTCCGCGGTCGGGGGGCGCAGACCGATGCTGACAAACCCGAGCGAGGAGACGGCGAGGACGGCGGTGGAGGCTCCGAAGGCCGCCAGCGTGGTCACCTGGGGTGCCAGTTCCGGCCACAGGTGACGCCTGAAGATATAGCCGGGACCAAAGCCCAGCATTCTGGCGCACTGTACCTGAGGGGCGCTGATCAGGGTGCGGGTGGCCGTGCGTACCACACGGAAGTATTCCACCCACAGTACCAGTGCAATGCCGACGTACAGTGACCAGAACGTGCCGGGGGCAATGGCGGCCAGCAGCAGCACAAGCAGCAGTCCGGGCAGGGCCAGTACCACGTCAGCGACCAGCCCCATGGAGCGGTCGACAAGCCCCGGACGCCATCCGGCGATAACGCCGAATACAACGCCTGGTACGGCAGCACTGGCGACACTCAACAGGGCCAGCCCCAGCGATAGTCGCACCGCCTCGGTCAGCCGTCCCAGCATGCTGCGTCCCAGCGGGTCGGTTCCCAGCAGGTGCTCCGCCCCGGGGGGCGTCAGTGTATGCATCAGATCCTGGTGATGCGGCGAGACGTCATGCCATAGCGGCACCAGCCACCCAAAGGCGATCAGTAGCGCCAGCAGCAGTGCGCCTGCCATGCGTGCGCGTGGCAGGGAAACGCGCAGCCGAAGCAGCGGAATACGATGATGTGTGGCGGTGGTCGTCATGATGTCTGTCTCCAGGGATCAAGGCCGCGGCAGGCCAGGTCGACCAGCGCGTTGAGCAGGACGAAGCCCAGCCCCAGTACCAGCGCCGTGCCCTGAATCATCGGCACGTCGCGGGCAACCACGGCGTGTACCAGTG
The DNA here is from genome assembly GCF_026240105.1 of Larsenimonas rhizosphaerae. NCBI lineage: Bacteria > Pseudomonadati > Pseudomonadota > Gammaproteobacteria > Oceanospirillales > Halomonadaceae > Larsenimonas > Larsenimonas rhizosphaerae. The sequence continues at coordinate 155,903 of NZ_JAPIVE010000004.1, read as the reverse complement.
CATGGCCGATACCGGGCCAGGCAAACAGCGATTCGATGACGACCACGCCTTCCATCAGGTAAATCAACTGTACGCCCAGATAGGCCACGACCGGCACGCTGACATTGCGCAGCCCGTGCCGGTACAGCGCCTGTCGGGCACTGAGGCCCTTTTGTCGGGCAAAGGCGTAAAAGGGGGAGGCGGCGACGCGGGCCATGGCGTGGTGGGTTACCCGGCTTGATACCGCTGCCAGCCCGAGGGCCAGAGCCATGGCCGGTAGCCACAGATGCGTCAGGTGACCGGATCCGGCCGCAGGCAGCCAGCCAAGTGTGATGGAAAACAGCATGATCAGCCCCAGGCCGATCACAAAGGGCGGCAGTGAACGCATCGCCACCGCCAGAGCCAGCCCCAGACGGTCGAGCAGCCGGTGGCGTGACAGGCCGCTGGCCAGCCCGAAGGGCACGCCAATCAGCAGTGCCATTACGATGGCGACTCCGGCAAGCTGCGCTGAATGTCCCAGCAGGTGCTGCAGTTCACCGGCAACCGGCTGGCCACTGACCAGCGAGCGACCAAGATCCCCGCGGGCCAGATCACTGAACCACTGCAGATAAGCCTGTACGGCGGATCCTTCAAGTGCCAGCTCGGCTCGAACAGCCTCTGCGGCGGCGGCAGTCACCTGCTCATGACCATACCGACCGGCGGCAATCCGGTATGCCATGTCCCCGGGCAGGGTACGTGTCAGAACAAAGGTCAGGGTGCCCACTACCCAGGCCACCAGACCGGCCTGGCATACACGCTGGAGCAATGACATGGCCAATGGCGGCATGATCAGTCTCCCCAGCGCATGTCAGCGAGCCGGTAGCTGCGCTCAAACGGGTCGAGAGACACCCCTTCAAGCCGGGAACTGGCTGCCAGGGTCTGCATGTAGGACACCACCGGAATGACCGGACGCTCGTCCGCCAGCAGGGTAGCAGCCTGTTGTGCCAGGGCATCACGGCGGGCCGGGTCAGTGTGGCGTGTCAGCTCTGTGAAGATGTCCTGAAGGGCCGGGCTGGACCAGTTCATTGCCCCCCAGTCACCGCCTGTCGGACCGAAATCCTGCATCAGGGTCGGCAGTGGGTCCGGCACCAGGCCGTAATTGCGTCCCAGAAGTGCCATGTTCAGCGAGCCGTCCTGATGGCTGGCGGGAATTTCGCTGGCATTGCCGACATTGACCTGAACATCCATGCCCAGCTCTCGGAGCTGCGCCTGCAGGGCCGTGGCAATGACGGGCAGTTCAGGGCGGTCGGCAAAGGTGGTCAGGGTAAGGGCCAGACGCGTGCCGTTTCGGGAAAGGATACCGTCCGGACCGGGGGTCCAGCCCTCAGAGGCCAGTAGCTGACGGGCCCTGTCGAGGTTGCGGGCTTCCGGAGCGCGGTCTGACAGGTGCCAGCGTGCCATGCTGGGGGGAAGCAACTGATGTGCTGCGGCGTCACTGCGGCGCAGAATCCCTTGCGCAATGCCGTCACGGTCAATGCCCAGACTGATGGCGTGGCGCAAGGCCGGTGTATCAAGCCCCGGATGAGTCGCATTGAGTTTCAGAGCCACCGTCCGGGGAATCGGCTCGGCAAAAAGGGCAAGGCCGGGTGTCATGCGAAGCCGTGCCAGGCTGACCGGATCGAGGGTGAACACCAGATCGGCATCACCACTTTGCGCCATCAGCGTGCGTGTTTCGCTGCGAGGTGCGGCCAGGTAGCGGGTGGTGGCAATGGCGGGTGCCTTGCCCCAGTACGCTTCGAAGCGGGTGCTGTCCAGTCGTTGGGGCAGTGCCAGTTGAGTGACCTGATAGGGCCCGGTGGCGATGATGCGGGTCACCTGGCCGTCATTATCATAGGCAGCCGGCGCCAGGATCTGGGTGGAATAATGGCTTAACAGGGCCGGCAGTGCGGCAAAGGGCTGTGCCAGTACCAGATCCACGCCCTGGTCGGTCGGAGTGACCTCCAGGATATCGGCCTGAGCCAGAACACCCGGGCGGTCCAGGGTTCGTTCGAGCGAGGCTGCGACGCTTTTCGGAGTCATGGGTGTGCCGTCATGAAAATGCACTCCCTGCCGCAGGGTCAGGTGCCAGTGAGTGGCATCCGGGCTTTGCCACCGGGTCGCAAGGCCTGGCACGAGCGCACCGGTATCATCACTGTCGATCAGGGTTTCAGCCACCTGCATTCGCCCCAGAATGAGGCCGGACTGAACCGGGTCAAGGCTGTTGATTTCCCAGGGCGCGACCACGTCCAGCCGGTCATCGTCGGCACTGGCTGGAAGGGCGGCAAGCAGGAGGGGGACCAGTAGCAGTCGGCACAGCAGAGACAGGGGAGGCGGGCGGTGCATGAGGCATCCTTAAATGTTGATTTTGTTATTTTATAACATAACTTTCACTGGCTGGAGATATGGGGTTCAGGCTGTTAAGTGGAAATTAAGTAAAGGGGAATGTGCCGACGCTTCGCGCGCTCCAGGCCATGACAGGGAGAAGAAAAATCTTTTTTAGCGATTTCTGGCAGAACATGAAATGACTGTACTAGGCTTGCCCTTGCGTTAAGTTCCATGAAAGGAAGAGGCGCGCTGGCAGCGGGTTGCCAGGTTCAACCAATGACTTGAGAGCATAGGCAAAGGAGTGCAGACATGTCCTCATCAGTACAATTTTCCTTCATCATCGGCTGGATCGCGATGCTGGCCGGTGGCCTGGCATTCTGGCAGATGAGTCGGGGGCTATCGCCAAAACAGAAACACCATGGTGTGGCAGCAATGACCATTGTGTTTGTGGCGTTTGCCAACTATTTCGCGATGGCACTCGGCCAGGGCGACATTGCCTACAATGGACGGGACGTCTTTTTTGCGCGCTATACCGACTGGGTCATCACGACGCCGATCCTGCTGGTCAGTCTGGCCATGATGGCGACCGATGCCTTGTCGCGCCTCAGAACCCTGGTGTGTGCACTGATTGCCGCTGATGTGTACATGATCATCACGGGGCTGGTCGGCAACCTGTCCACCGCGCCGTACAACTATTACTGGTGGGTCATCAGCATGGTGGCGTTTTTCGTCGTGCTGGGACTGATCTGGAAGCCCCTGGCTGCAGAAGCGGTCAATGGCCCCAATCCTGGTGCCTTCAAGACGCTGGCGACCATGCTGACCGTACTCTGGATCTGCTATCCGATCGTGTGGCTGATCGGGTCATCCGGGTTCAACGTTATCTCCACGGCTGTCGAGAGCTGGCTCTACCTGGTGCTGGACGTGACCGCGAAGGTCGGGTTCGGATTCGTGGCACTGGGCGCTGCACGCAAGCAGGCGTAGTGGCTGGTCCGGGGCGGCTGATGGCCGCCCCTCCTGTTATGGAGACAGGTCATGAACGCCAGTGACATGGATGCCAGGCGTACCTTTTACCGGTTTGCGCTGGGGGCTGCTCTCCTGCTTGCCACTCACCTGACCGGCGCCTCGTCCGGTATGGGCATGACGGTGCTGGTTGTCGGTGTCGCGGTGCTCGGCTTGCCTCACGGGGCCTTTGATCACCTGCTGGGCCAGCGCATCCTGCGTGGCGGCCTGCTGAAGCAGTACTGCCGCCGTCCCCTGCCGGCATTACTGCTGTTTCTGCTGTTGTATATCAGCCTGTCCATGACGCTGATGGCCGGCTGGATTGCAGCGCCCGCCCTCGGGCTGTGGCTTTTCCTGCTGATTTCGGCCTGTCATTTCGGGACGGACTGGCGTGGCGCATTGCCCATGGCGCCCCGGCTGGCCTGGGGGGCGCTGGTCATTGCCACCCCGTTTCATGCACGACCCGAGGCGGTGTCGGGCATCATTCAGGCACTGGCCATCGACGACCCCGCGCCCTTTCTGCAGGTGGCGCCGTGGGTCTTCTGGGGTGCACTGGCAATCATGCTTATGGCCCTGCCCCGACTGCTGAAGCAGCGCGCTGTACTGGCAAGCCTGGTGTTACTGCTGGGGGCGGGCTGGCTGTTCAACCCGTTACTGTACTTTGCCTGCTACTTCTGTGCGTGCCACAGCCCGATTCACCTGCGCGAAATTCGTCGGGAGCTGGGGATTCGCTCTGCCCGTCAGGCCTTGTGGATGGCTGGCCCGGTCGTGATCGTGACCTGGATTGCCGCCAGTATCGGCTACGCCATCATGGCGCACTACAGTGTGGCCTCGCCACTGTTGAAGATGACGTTCATCGGCCTTGCCTGCCTGACCGTGCCTCATATCATCGTTGAGTGGCTGGACCACCGTATCGGTGTGCCGGAACCGCGCTGAGCGTCACCCGGTACACAGGCGTCAGAAAGCGCTGGAAAACCGTGATCGCTGACCGATCTGCACCTGGTCCCGGCGTCGAGGCCAAGTGCCAGGCCGCGGCACTGCCTGACCTTCTGAACTGATCAATATTTACCGTTGCACAGTCGTCATCCATTCCGTGGAAAGAGTGGGTAGTGACTCCGATTCATACAAGAGGCACGGGCGTAACCGGCGCGTCACCGCGGCGGATGGCGCTGACATTTTCAATGACCAGCGCGATGGTGGCGTCGATGGCACTGGGCGAGAGGCCGGCGGTATGCGGGGTGAGGATCACTTGCTCTGTCAGTGCTGAAAGCTCTGCGGGTACTTCCGGTTCATCTTCCAGCACATCCAGCGCCGCCTGCCCGAGCGTGTTGTGATGCAGGGCATCGATCAGCGCCGCTGTATCAACCACGCTGCCGCGGCCGATGTTGATCAGTAGCCCTTTGGGGCCGAGGGCGTCCATCATCTCGCGGTTGACCATGTGTCGCGTGGCTGATCCGCCGGGCAGGGCGGCCACCAGGATATCGACCCCCTGTGCCAGTGCCAGGGGGTCGCTGTCGTGGGTGTAGGGCAGGTCGGTGCGGGCGTGCCGGCTGTAATAGCGCACCGGCATGTCAAACCCGTGCCAGGCCCGGTGGGCAATGGCCTGGCCGACGTTGCCCATGCCCAGAATCCCCAGGGTCTTGTCATGCAGGGCCGGCAGGCTTCGCCTGACCTCGTCCCAGCGTCCTTCGCGGACGGCCCTGTCGCTTTGCACTATCCGGCGAAGACTGGCCAGCATCAGCCCGAATGTGTGATCCGCCACGGTGCCTGCATTGGTCCCCGGGCCATGGGTGACGGCAATATGGCGGGCGCGCGCCGCCTCAACATCAATGTTTTCAAACCCCACCCCCTGCGCGCAGATCAGTGTCAAATGGGGTAAACGGTCCATTTCCTCGGCGGTGAAGCCGATCGTGCCAATCGTCAGCACGGCTGTAATATGCTCGCCCTGCGTGGCGATCAGCGTCTCCCGGTCCTCGTTCGTGCGGGCGAGGTGCAGGATGATATCGGCATCGGCGAGCTGTTGGCGATGATGCCGGGACAGCGGGGTAACAACCAGCATATGGATGGGCATGATGTCCTCGTTATCGGTACCGCGTGATCAAGGGTGGGCAAGTGGCGCCAGGCTTCTACTATAAGAACAGTCTGGCACAGTCACAGGACGCAGCGTAGACCTGCCGTCCGGCAAGGGAGAGCATCATGGGATTTGTGATTACGCAGAAAACACGCCACGGCGCACCGGCCGTTGAGGTTCGCGATCAGGACGGGGCATGTCGGCTGGTGCAGTCGGCCCGGGGGGCGACGCTGACCGAACTCGTGTTGCGCACCCCGGAAGGGCGGCTGGAATCCGTCATCGACGGCTATGCCAGTGACGAGGAGTTCGACAGCGGTGATGGGGCGCGAAGTGCGGTACTGGCTCCCTTTTCCAACCGGATCGCCGGTGCCCATTACGGATGGAATGGCACCACTCATCGCCTGCCTCATGACGAGGGCAAGCACGCTCTGCATGGCATCGCCTGGCAGCTTCCCTGGACCCTTGAACATCAGGAGGCTGATGACGTGCACGCGGAGCTGTGCTGGGCGCTGTCGCTGACCGAAAACTGCCTGCCCGGGTATCCGTTTCCCCTGTTGCTTGAACTCACCCTGACCCTCGCCGAGAACCGGCTCGACTGGTCACTGGCAGCAACCAATGTCGGCCAGGAGGTCGCTCCCGTCGGGCTGGGCTGGCACCCGTACTTTCTGCCGCCGGGAGGCAAGCTTGATGCCTGCAGTGTCAGGTTGCCGGCCAGTCAGACCGTGGTCACCAACGATGAGTTGATTCCACTGCCTGGAGAGCAGGCCTTTGATCCGGCGCCTCCGATGCCGCTGCAGCTGGAGGGGCAGGTGGTGGATCAGTGCTATACCGTGTCGCCAGCGGTGGTGGGGGATGGTGTCGTGTCCGAACTGAGCGCTCCTGGCGTGGATTATGCCGTGGTGGTTCGTCAGGAGCATGGCGTGGTGCATCTGTTTACCGGCGATCCGCTGACGTACCGGCCGCGCAAGTCACTGGCCATCGAGCCGAACGAGTTCATGCCGGATGCGTTCAACCGGGAAGAGTGGCGCACTGCCCTGGCACTTGAGCCGGGCCAGCGTCGTGAGTTCGGTGCCACGGTGTCCCTTGAACGCCCATTGGGAGAAACCGCCACGGGCGCACCGGACATTGCCGTGGCCTGAGCTCGGTATCGCATTCAAAAAATCGATGCGTAGCGTGGAATTATTTCGTTTTTGTACACGCAGTAACCGTTCTACGCTCAACAGGAATCAGGATTTTTGCGTGTAATCAGGAGGACGTAATGGCCAAGGTACTGGTGCTTTATTATTCAATGTATGGACACATTCAAACCATGGCCGAGGCCGTGGCCGAGGGGGCGCGCAGCGCCGGCGCCGAGGTGACCATCAAGCGTGTGCCGGAAACGATGAGCGAGGAAGCCGTTAGAAATGCGGGCGGTCTGACCGACTACGCTCACCCGGAGGCTACGCCGCAGGAACTGGCCGATCATGACGCCATCATCTTCGGTACTCCGACCCGCTTTGGCAACATGGCCGGTCAGATGCGTACCTTTCTGGACCAGACCGGCGGGCTGTGGGCGAGCAAGGCGCTTTTTGGCAAGGTTGGCAGTGTGTTCGCCTCGACCGGCACCGGCGGCGGTGAAGAGCAGACCATTACTACCTTCTGGCCGACCCTTGCCCACCACGGGATGGTGCTGGTGCCGATCGGTTACGGCACCGACGAGCTGTTTGATATTTCACGGGTCAGTGGTGGTACGCCCTACGGTGCGACTACCCTGGCCGGCGGTGACGGCTCTCGTCAGCCGGATGATCGGGAGCTGGCGATTGCCCGCTATCAGGGCAAGCTGGTCGCGGAAACGGCGGCCAGACTGGCCTGACTTGAATGATGGTGATGTTGCAATAAGCGCCCTTCGGGGCGCTTTTTCAGTTTCCGGGCCCTGGAAAGTGGCGCACGTCATTCCACGTCATCGCGATATGCCATGGTTGGCCTGTCTGCCGTTGATACCGGCACCGCCTCGCGAGGGCACGGTAATCTGCTCTGTCAACACGCGGTGGCGGCGGGCTGTTGTCTGTCTTGTTAACAGGCCCTGTCATCAGCGAGGTGCTGGACCACCCTGTTCGAGATGAACGAGCCGTATCGTTTTTGCCAAAGCCATCATGATGCGCTTGTATTAATTTGGTCTAAATTAACGTCCCATGCCCACGGGATACTGTTGTCTCGGGGTGTCAGTGGACAGGCCAAAAGGAGTCATCATGGCGGGTATTCTTCTGATTGTTATTACTCTGGGATTATTGATCTATCTGGCCTGGCGCGGCGTGTCGCTCCTGATTCTGGCCCCGCTGCTGGCGGTGATTGCCGCTGGTATCAGCGGGTTGCCGATGCTGGGCAGTTATACCCAGATCTTCATGGTGTCGATGGGACGCTTTGTGGTGGCGTATTTTCCGCTGTTTTTGCTGGGGGCATTGTTCGGCAAGCTGATGGAGTTTTCCGGCGCCGCCAGAAGTATCGGCTACTGGACTGTCAATCGGCTGGGTGAGCGACATGCGATTCTGGCTATCGTGGTGTGCTGCGCCGTGCTGACCTATGGCGGGGTGTCCCTGTTTGTGGTGGCGTTTGCGGTATTCCCGATCGCGCGAGCGCTGTTCAAGGCCGCGGATATTCCTGCGCGACTGATCCCCGGGGCAATTGCGCTGGGGGCCTTTACCTTTACGATGACGGCCTTGCCGGGCACGCCGGCGATTCAAAATGCCATTCCGATGCCTTATTTCGGAACGACGGCCTTTGCTGCGCCCTGGCTTGGGCTGGTGGCATCGCTGATCATGATGGCCGTGGGATATGTCTGGCTCAAGCGGCGGGCTGCAGTCGCGCATCGTCACCAGGAAGGGTTTGCAGACAGCCTGGCGGCAGAGGAGACGGTACAGGAAAGCGAGGAGGAGGGCCTGCGGCCGCCGTTATGGAAGGCGCTGGCACCGATCATTGTGGTGCTGGCGGCGAACCTGGTGCTGTCAAAGCTGATATTGCCCGGACGTGATTATGCCTGGCTGGCAACGCCCGCCTGGGGGGCGGCCCGCCCCGAGGATGTGATCGGGGTATGGTCGATCATTGCCTCCCTGTTTCTGGCCTGCCTGACGGTGATTGTGCTGAATCTGCGCCACCTTCGCTCACTGGGCGCGTCGCTGGGCCCCGGGGCACAGGATGCGATGCTGCCGATTTTCAATACGGCGTCCCTGGTCGGGTTTGGTGCGGTCATGGCTGCCCTGCCGGCCTTTGCCGTACTCAGGGAAATGATCCTCTCCATGGCACCGGGCAATCCGCTGATTTCCCTGTCAGTGTCAATCAATCTGCTGGCGGGGATTACCGGCTCGGCCTCCGGCGGCATGAGTATTGCGCTGGAAACACTGGGCGCACGTTACATGGAGCTGGGCCAGGCTGCCGGGATTGCCCCCGAGGTGCTCCATCGGGTAACCGCGGTGGCCACCGGTGGGCTGGATGCCCTGCCGCATAACGGGGCCGTTGTCACGTTGCTGGCCATCTGCGGCATGACGCATGGCAAGTCCTATCTGGACATTTTCGTGGTGGCTGTCGCCGGGCCGGTGCTGGCGCTGAGTGTGATCGTGGCCATGGCCAGCCTGTAATGGTTGAAAAGCGCCCCCCGGGGGCGCTTTCAGGGTATGCCACTACAGAATGGGCGGTGTGTCGGCGGTCACTTCATACAGTTCCAGCGGCGTGCCGTCCGGGTCCTTGAAGAAGGTAAATCGCTGGTGCGTCAGCTCATCGATACGTACCGGCTCCGTTGCGACGCCATGGTGCGTCAGATGCGCGATGGCACCTTCGATATCGGCGACAGCAAAGGCCAGGTGGCGCAGCCCACAGGCTTCCGGCTGATCGACCCGGGCCGGCGGTGATGGAAATGAAAACAGCTCCAGTTGCACGTTGCCCGGCAGACGCACATCAAGCTTGTAGCTGTCTCGCGCCTCGCGATAGGTCTCCTCGATTACCTCACCGCCCATGATCTCCAGGTAAAACGCCCTGGCCGCAGGGTAGTCGGCGGTGATCAGCGCAACATGGTGAATGCCTTTCAAGCCCAGGCTCATGCATTGACTCCTGTCATGGCGTAAATCGCATCGATCAATTGATCCATTTCATCGTCGGTACCAATCGAGATCCGCAGGAACTGGTTCAGTGAGGGTTTATCGAAAAAACGGACCAGGATGCCGCGTTCACGCAGGCCGGTAAAGAGCGCTTCTGCGTCGATACTGCGTGGTCGCACGAACAGGAAATTGGTGCAGGAGGGCAGTACTTGAATATCAGCCTGTTCAAGGGCGGCACGGGTGCGCTCCCGGGTCGCGATCACGGCGTTGCAGCAGGCACGGAAATGCTCGTCATCCTGCATGGCAGCCACCCCGGCAGCAATGGCGATGCTGTCGAGGGGATAGGAATTGAACGAGTCCTTGACCCGGTTCAGTCCGTCGATCAGCTCGGGTGAACCGATGGCGTAGCCGATCCGCAGACCCGCGAGGCTACGGGACTTGGAAAAGGTGCCGGTAACCAGCAGGTTGGGAAAACGGGCCAACAGGGGAACCACTGACTCTCCGCCGAAATCGACATAGGCTTCATCCACCAGTACTACCCGTTCGGTATAGCGTTCCAGCAGGCCGGCAATGGCCTCGCGGGAGTGGGCGTGGCCGGTCGGGGCATTTGGGTTCGCGAAGACAACGCCGCCCGAGTCGGTCGGGAAGGCATCAAGGTCCACCTCAAGGGCCTCGGTCAGCGGCAGCCGGTTCATGGTGATACCGTAAAAGTCGCAGTATACCGGGTAGAAACTGTAGGAGATGGTCGGCACGGCCAGTGCTTCGTCGCGTTCGAAAAAGGCCTTGAAGGCCAGTGCCAGCACTTCATCGGAGCCATTGCCGACAAACACCTGTTCCACGGCGACGTCATGGTGACGTGCGATGGCTTCACGCAGCGCATGAGCGCCAGGGTCCGGGTACAGGCGCAGGCGGTCGATGGCGTACTCGCGAAGCACTTCGGCAACGCCCGGGGCCGGCGGGTAGGGATTTTCGTTGGTGTTGAGCTTGATCAGCTTTTCGCGGGGCTGTTCGCCGGGCACATAAGGTGTCAGCGCCCGCACGGCAGGGCTCCAGAACTGGCTCATGATGACTCGCTTGTTGAAAGAATGCGTACAGGACAGGGAGCTTCATAGTGACGCTGTGCGTCAGACGGTGCAAGTCATGTGCTGTTGTAACGGTTATGCTCGGTATCTCCCCTGTCGGATGGAAGTATTGTCATGCCATCGCTGCGTAGTATTTCTGCCCTGGCCGGCTTGCTGGTGGCCGTATTGATCGTGCTGCTGCCCGGGCAATTCGAGGCACTGACCAGCCCCTGGGCCTGGTGGCGACCTCCGTTCGAGCCTGGCGTGGCACTGGCGCTGCTTGTTCTGGTTCCGGCGCGCGGGCGGCGCATGCTGGCCTGGGGGCTGGCCCTTCTTTTTACACTGATGCTGGTAATGAAGCTGGCAGACATGGCGGCCCTTGGTGCCTACTGGCGCACCTTTGATCCGGTATCGGACTGGCGCCTGCTCGGCCCGGGGTGGAACGTATTATCCAATACGGTCGGAGTGGGGTGGGCCCGAGCAGGTCTGCTGCTGCTGCTGGTTCTGCTGATCCTTGTTCTGGTGGTGCTGGGTCGAGGGTTCGAGGCAGCCGCACGAGGGGGCGCCGGATGGCCGCGTCGCGCCCTGGCGGCCAGCCTTGGATGTAGTGCGCTGGTGCTGGTCATCGGTGGCCTGGGTGGTAACGGGTGGGCGGCGACAACCACGGCGAGCATCGTGGCACACGTCAGGGAGTCCCGGAGCAACCTCGAAGGGCTGGCCGAGCTGAAGGCACGCGTGGCGCAGGCTGATCCGGACGACCAGCCGGGGGCACGGCTTTTTACCGGTCTGCGGGGGCGAGACGTGCTGCTGCTGTTCGTGGAGTCCTATGGGCGCAGCGCCCTTGATGACCCGCGCTATCAGGCGAGGGTGCGCGGGCGGCTTGAAGTCATCGAGCACTCACTGGGGCGGGTGAACTACGAGGCGCGCAGTGGCTGGCTCGAGTCGCCAACGGTAGGCGGGCAGAGCTGGCTGGCCCATTCCACGTTGTTATCGGGGCTATGGATCAATAGCCAACGGCGTTACAACTGGCTGACAGGCACCTCACGTCTGACATTGACGCAGCTGTTCGGCCGGGCCGGCTGGCGAACTGTAGCGGCCATGCCTGCCAATACCAGAGCGTGGCCAGAGGCGGATTTTTATGGCTATGACATGGTTTACGATGCCAGAAGCCTGGGCTATGAGGGGCGGCCGTTCAATTGGGTCACCATGCCGGATCAGTTCACGCTGGCCTCGGTCTATCAGCGTGAGCTGGCCGCCCGGGATGATGTGCCGGTCATGCTCGAAGCTGCGTTGATTTCAAGCCATGCGCCCTGGACGCCGATTCCCACGCTCAGAAACTGGGATCAGCTGGATCGGGGGCGGGTGTTCAATGATGAGGCAGTCGCAGGCGACCCGCCCGCCGTGGTCTGGCAGGACCCGGAGCGGGTACGCGCTCAGTATCTTGAATCAATCGATTACACCCTTCAGGTCATTGGCAGTTTTGTGACGGCGTATCAGCAGACCGATCCTGTCGTGATCGTTCTGGGAGACCATCAGCCGGCGTCGATCATTACCGGCGACAGGGCGACCCGGCAGGTGCCCATGCATATCCTGGCCCCGCGAGGCAATGCGCTGCTGGATGAGGCGACCGAATGGGGCTGGACGTCAGGCATGATTCCGGCCGCAGGGCAGCGGCCGGTGGGCATGGATCAGTTCCGGCACATGCTGGTGACGGGGCGCGAGCGGTAAGGCGCGGCCTCAATCGTTGCCGCGGGCCGTCCGGATACGCTCGTAGGCATTGCCGATTTCGCTGGTACGGGCCTGGGCGACTTCACGCATGCTGTCCGGCAGCCCCTTGCCGGCCAGCTTGTCCGGGTGGTTCTGGCTCATCAACCGGCGATAGGCCTTCTTGACCTCGGCGTCACTGGCATCCTCTTCCACACCCAGCACACGGTAAGCATCCCTGAGCGCTTCCGCCGATGCTTCGGGGGACTGCTCCCTGGCGCCATGCAGCATGGCTTCGATCTGCTGGACTTCCGCATCGCTGCAGCCTACTCCCCGTGCGACCCGCAGAATCATTTCCTGCTCGTTGGGATGCAGGACACCGTCAGCCGCAATGGCCGACAGCTGCACCTGCAGAAAGACCTGCCGCAGTACCGGCTGGCTTTGTGTCAGTCGCTTGATATCTGCCAGGTCCGCGTCGAGATCAAAGGTATCGGCGCGGCCCCGCTCGAAGGACGCTTTGGCCTGGGCGCGCTGCTCGCCCTGAAGGCGAAACTGGTCAAAGAGCTTTTCGACGGCGCTCAGTTCACCATCGGTGACCTCGCCATCGGCCTGGCAAAGACATCCCATGACCGCAAAGGTGGAATCAAGGTAACGGCCCTGTATCTGCTGGCGGGCCTTGATCAGGCGCTGTCGCACGTAGCGTCCGATGGCACCGCCGATCAGGCCGCCAATCAACAGGCCCCAGAAGCCGCCGAAGGCGTAGCCGATAAGGCCAAAAATGATAACCAGTAAGAGCATGGCAATTCCAATAGTCGATGAGACGGAAAATGAGTCAGGCTTGTTTTGGTCAACTATACCCTGGGAGACAACCTTACGGGCAGGGTCGTCTAGACTGAATGGTCATTACAGCCATCATGCAGGTGGAAGAAGGAGGGTGTGATCATGGCCGGAGGATGGGCAAGGGATGGTGCCGTACAGGACCAGATCGACAGCACGGTCGAAGATGGCGTGCAGGAGGCAAGGCAGCGCCTTGAGCAGCAGCGTGGGCCGAGCCTGGAGTATTGCGAGGAGTGCGAGGAGCCCATCGCGCAGGCGCGCCGCGAAGCAGTGCCCGGCGTGCGGCTGTGTATCGACTGCCAGACAGCGGCTGATAAACGCCCTCGGAACGGGGCAGGATTCAATCGGCGTGGCAGCAAGGATAGCCAGCTGCGCTAGGGCTATCCGGCAGGGATGGTGACGTGCAGACAGCCGATGACGTTATATGAGCAGGGCTGCATTTGATAAGTCTGCTAACTACTACCATGCTGGGGATAGTGACTTTTCGAACGCAAGGAGGCCTCGTGGCTCACGATATACTGTTTACTCCGGTTCAGGTGGGTGACCTGACCCTGTCCAACCGGGTGCTGATGGCGCCCCTGACGCGTGCACGTACGCCGGATACCATTCCGGGCCCGCTGCAGGAAACCTATTATGGTCAGCGCGCTGGCGCGGGGTTGATCATCAGTGAAGCGACCAACATTTCGCCGACTGCTGTCGGGTACGTGTACACCCCGGGCATCTGGACCGATGCTCAGGAAGCAGGCTGGAAAGGCGTGGTGGAAGCAGTACATGCCAGGGGTGGCCAGATTGCCATGCAGCTGTGGCACGTGGGGCGCGTTTCACATACCAGTGTGCAGCCGAATAATCAGGCACCTCTGGCGCCCAGTGCCCTGCGCGGCGAGGGGGCTCAGGCCTTCATCGAATTCGAGGATGGTTCTTCCGGCCGAGAGTCCGCCAGTACCCCCAGGGCGATCGAGACGGATGAAATTCCCGCGTTGATCGATGAGTACCGCCAGGCGGCCGTACGGGCCAAACGGGCCGGGTTTGATATGGTCGAAGTACATGCTGCCAATGCTTACCTGCTGCAGCAGTTCATGGCCACCGGTTCGAATCAGCGTACTGACCAGTACGGCGGTTCCATCGAAAACCGGGCGCGTCTGCCTCTCGAGGTTGTGGACGCGGTCAGTGAGGTCTTCGGACCGGGACGCGTTGGCATTCGTCTGTCGCCGTTCATCGAGATATTCGGCCTGACCGACGAGCAGCCTGAAGAAATGGCGTTTTACATGGCGGAAGAGGTCAATCGTCGTGGCATTGCCTATCTGCACATCAACGAGCCTGACTGGGCGGGTGATGATATCCATCTGACCGATGAATTCCGTCAGGCCATGCGGGATCGTTTCAGTCGTGGTGCATTGTTCTTCTGCGGTCACTACACGGCCGAGCGGGCAGACGATACGATTACGCGCGGCATCGCCGATGCTGCTGTCTTTGGTCGGCCGTTCATCGCCAATCCGGATCTGCCGGAGCGCTTCCGTCGCGAGGCGTCGCTGACCGAGCCGGATCCGGAGACCTTCTACGGCGGTGCCGAGAAGGGCTATACCGATTATCCATTCCTGATCGAGTAAGCGCCTCGCATGAAAAGAGCACCCGGGCCTGTCCCGGGTGCCTTGCTCCGGGCGTTACCTGCTGGAAATATTGCTCAAGTGTGCGGTTGCCCTGCGTTTTCCGCCACAATGAAAAAAGGCGACACACTGTGTCGCCTTTCATTATGCATCGGTACTGCAGCTCAGGTTCAGGCAAGCTGGCCGTGCGGGTCGATGACAAACTTCTGTGCCGCGCCGCCGTCAAAGGCAGCATAGCCCTTGGGTGCATCATCCAGCGAGATGGTCTGTACGTTGACCGCCTTGCCGATGGGAGCACGGTCACGCAGGATAGCCTGCATCAGCTGACGCTGATAGCGCATGGCTGGCGTCTGGCCCGTGTGGAACGACATGGCCTTGGCCCAGCCGAGACCAAACTTCATCGAGATGTTGCCGTGTCTGGCTTCTTCCGTGGAAGCGCCCGGATCTTCGGTGACATAAAGGCCCGGGATACCGACCTGGCCACCCGGCTGCGTGATTTCCATGGTGGCATTAAGCACTGTTGCCGGCTGTTCATGGCTGTGGTTATGCCCATGACAGTTGGCTTCAAAGCCTACGGCATCGACAGCACAGTCGACTTCCGGTACGCCGAGG
Source organism: Larsenimonas rhizosphaerae (assembly GCF_026240105.1). NCBI lineage: Bacteria > Pseudomonadati > Pseudomonadota > Gammaproteobacteria > Oceanospirillales > Halomonadaceae > Larsenimonas > Larsenimonas rhizosphaerae. Next base: position 140,626 of record NZ_JAPIVE010000004.1, on the reverse strand, counting down.
ATGCCTTCGATCAGCTCGGACATGCTGGCGTCCTGCTTGAGATCGAGGCCTTCACAACCGAAGCTGCGTGCCTGATCAAGGCGTTTTTCGTTCATGTCGCCCACGATGACGCAGGAGGCGCCCAGCAGTTGTGCGGACATGGCCGCTGCCAGACCGACCGGGCCTGCGCCGGCGATATAAACCGTTGAACCCGGACGAACGCCGGCCATGTAGCAGCCGTGGAAGCCTGTCGGGAAAATATCCGACAGCATGGTCAGGTCAAGGATCTTCTCCATGGCCTGTTCCTTGTCCGGGAACACCAGCAGCTGGAAGTCGGCATAGGGCACCATGACGTATTCGGCCTGACCACCCACCCAGCCCCCCATGTCGACGTAGCCGTAGGCACCGCCGGCACGATCGCCATTAACATTCAGACAGATATGCGTATCGCCACGCTTGCAGGTACGGCAGCGGCCGCAGGCCACGTTGAACGGTACGGAAACGATGTCGCCCTTTTTGACAAATTCGACGTCACGCCCGCATTCGATAACCTCGCCGGTAATCTCGTGCCCAAGTACCAGCCCTTCAGGGGCGGTAGTACGGCCGCGAACCATGTGCTGGTCGCTGCCACAGATGTTTGTTGTCAATACCTTCAAGATGACGCCGTGATGGCATTGCCGATTGCCAAGGGCCAGTTCGGGAAAGGGAATGGACTCAACATTGACCTTGCCCGCGCCGCGGTAAACCACTCCGCGATTGGCATGTGAAGACATGGCGTGCACTCCTTGTTCTGTGTGATAAGTCCCGGCCGAGATACGGCGAGGCTGAGTCAGCATAGGGGGGTATGGAGGAGTGGCGTGTCCTTCAACGGCATTTAATGTAGTAAAAGCGACCTCGTGAGACTAAAGATTTGGCGAATATGCCGTTTTAATCCTGTTCTGCGTTACAGCCTGCATTGAAATGTGACGCATCCGTGCCAGGGGGTGGCCTGGTTATGCTACTTGCCGCTATGCTGTAGGGCCGACCGGTCGCCTTGCGGCCCGTTAATCCAATCAGCAGGAGAGAGTTCATGCAAATCAGGACGTTGCTGGCCGGTGTCGCAATGACTGCCGCGCTCGCCGGGTGTGCTACTTCAGGCTCCCAGGCACCTGACAGCCAGAAACCGGCCGCTCAGACTGCCGAATACAAGGGTACGCTGCCGTGCCGCAACTGCGATGGCATCGACCTGACCGTTGACCTGACCGGTACCGATCAGGCGCAGCCGGCAGATCGCACCTTTACGCTTGAAGCCGAGTACGTCAATCATCCCCAGAACCCGCCTGCAGAACATTACGAAGGCAACTGGGATGTCATGACCGGTACGCCGGCGGATGACAAGGCAACAGTGTATGAACTGACACCCAATGGTGAAGGTCAGGTCTATTACTTCCAGCGCATCGACCCGCAGACGCTTGAACTGATCGACCCGCAGCTTCGCCGGTTTGAAAATGGCCAGGCGTTGCAGCTTAAAAAACAGCCATAAGCCGGGCTCGTTGAACAGGAGGCGCCCATGGGCGCCTTTTTTATGTGCCGGGTTTGACCCGGACAGGTAGACACGACAAGAGAGCAGCAATGGCCAAAGCCAAAAGTGCCTTTGTCTGCACCGAGTGCGGCGCAGACTACTCCAAATGGCAGGGGCAGTGCTCGAACTGCCGGGAGTGGAATACCCTGACCGAGGTGCGCCTTTCCTCGCCGGCCCGACCGGGCAGTGGTGGCAGTGCAGGTGGAAGTACTGCGCGCCAGGGTTATGCCGGACTGGTAACCCCCAGTGTCACGGACCTGGGCGAGGTGGACCTGACGGAAGTGCCCCGGTTCAGCTCGACGTTCGGCGAGTTTGATCGGGTTCTCGGCGGCGGACTGGTGCCGGGGTCGGCGGTACTGCTGGGCGGTAGCCCCGGTGCCGGCAAGTCAACCCTGTTGCTGCAGGTGGCCTGTGCACTGGCGCAACAGAAAAAGGTGCTGTACGTCACCGGCGAGGAGTCCCTTTCCCAGGTGGCCATGCGTGCCAACCGTCTCAGACTGCCTACCCAGGGGCTCAGGATGCTGGGTGAAACCAGTGTCGAAACCGTGCTGGCTACAGCGCAGAAGGAGCAGCCGGCAGTACTGATCATCGATTCCATCCAGACCATGCACCTGGAGGATATTGCATCGGCGCCGGGTGGTGTGGCTCAGGTACGGGAATCTGCTGCGGCCCTGACCCGTTTTGCCAAGCAGAGCAATACCGTCCTGTTGCTGGTGGGGCATGTTACCAAGGACGGCACTCTGGCCGGCCCAAAGGTGCTGGAACACATGATTGATGCGTCACTGTTGCTGGAGGGGGACACCGATTCGCGCTTTCGGACCTTGCGAGGCCAGAAGAACCGGTTTGGCGCCGTCAACGAGCTGGGCGTATTTGCGATGCTTGAGCACGGCCTGAAGGAAGTGACCAATCCCAGTGCGATCTTTCTGTCACGTCAGGAGGAGCAGGCGCCCGGTAGCGTCGTCATGGTGGTATGGGAAGGTACCCGACCACTGCTGGTCGAGGTACAGGCCCTGCTGGACGAATCTTCGCTGGGCAACCCGCGACGTGTGGCCGTGGGGATGGATGGCCAGCGTCTGGCCATGCTGCTGGCGGTGCTGCATAGGCATGGCGGGTTGTTTACCGGTGATCAGGATGTCTTCGTCAATGTGGTCGGCGGGGTCAAGGTGCTTGAAACCAGCGCAGACCTTGCCGTACTGCTGGCCATTGTCTCGAGCCTTCGCAATACGCCGCTGCCACGTGAGCTGGTGGTATTTGGTGAGGTTGGGCTCTCTGGAGAGATTCGTCCGGTACCCAGTGGTCAGGAACGGTTGATTGAAGCTGCCAAGCATGGCTTCACACGAGCCATTGCGCCGCGGGCGAATATACCCAGAAAGTCCCCCGAGGGCATGGAGGTGGTGGCTGTCGAGAAACTGATGCAGGCCCTTGATGCACTCTAGGGTCACTAATCGACCGCCCTGCGCTAGACTCGAAGTACGATCACCGGCCACGGCCCATGATCATCGTTTATGACGTCAGAATATATTGTAAAAGGGCCTGCCCGGCTCTGAACCATTGCTTATACAGGGATGTGCCATGACTTCCATTCGTTTGACCCAGTACAGCCGTCATGCCGGCAGCGACTGCAAGGTTGCCTCGGATGTACTCGACTCCATTCTGGCCAACGCGGGTCCGGGTGCCATCAATAACCGACTGGTTGTTGGCAACCAGGACCACGAAGACGCCGCTGTCTATGACCTTGGTAATGGCCAGGGGCTGATATCCACCACGGATTTTTTCATGCCCATGGTGGATGATCCCTTCGATTTCGGACGGGTAGCTGCCACCAACGCCATGAGTGACGTGTTCGCCATGGGTGGCAAGCCGTTCATGGCACTCGGTATTCTGGGTTGGCCGGTCGATGTATTACCGGCTCGTGCTGCGGGCGATGTGGTTGCCGGTGCACAGGCAGTATGTCGTGAGCTGGGCGTGGCACTGGCGGGTGGGCACTCGATTGATACCAGCGAGCCCATGTTCGGGCTGGCAGTCAGCGGGATGGTGCCGCTTGAGCACATGAAGCGCAATATCGGTGCGCGCCCTGGTGACAAGCTCTATCTGACCAAGCCGATCGGCGTGGGGCTTTTGAACGAAGCCGGTCGCAAGGGCAAGCTGGATCCGGAGCATCATGGCTTTGCTACCGAGACCATGCTACGCCCCAACGTCATTGGTGCGGCACTTTCCCGGATCAAGGGCGTGAATGCCATGACGGATGTGTCCGGGTTCGGGCTGGCCGGCCATCTGTATGAAATGTGTCATGGCAGTGGTGTGCATGCCCGTATCGAGTTCAGTCGTATCGGCCGGCTCAGGGTGGCAGAAGGATACCGTCGGCAGGGGCTTGTTCCGGAGTCCACGGCACGCAATTTCAAGGCGCTGGGGTCGGCCCTTCACCCCATGGATGATGCCCACTGGCAGTGGCTGTGTGATCCGCAGACGTCAGGCGGCCTGCTCATCGCGGTAGACCCGGCCTGGGATGATGATGTTGAACGTGCGGGACGTGAATTCGGATTGACCCTGACGCCATTTGGCGAATGCACCGCGGCCCGTGACAACGAGCCGGTATTGCGGGTGATGGGATAACGGAACCGGAAGGGGCTCTGCCATGCATGCACCTGTAGGCATGGCAGGGGCCGGATGGTCAGTCGACCGATTCGGTCCAGGCCACCATGATCCTGTCCAGAAGCGGGGCAAGGTGATCAAAGAGGCGAGGCTGCTCCAGTGCGGTAGCCTCGTCCTGACTGGACAAGCCTTCCGGCAAGGTAAGGGCGGCATAGTGTGCCTGTGCCCAGGCTCGAGTGGCCTCGATATGGCCTTGCAGGGCAATGACCCGATTATCGTCCCAGCTGAAGCCCTGAACAGGGCAGGCGGCGCTGTGGCCTATGGGCGCGCAGTCATCCGGCAGTCCGAAAATTCGTGTATGCCATTGAAACAGGCAAAAGGCTGGAGGCAGGGCCAGCTCGGCCTCGTCGCTGCGCGTAATATCATGCCAGCCGATTTCCGCTCGGGGGGCCCGTGATACCACGGCTCCCATCGCATCAGCGATCAGTTCCGCTCCCAGCCCAACACCCATCAGTGGTTTGCTGCTTTTAAGCAAGCGATCGATCAGCTTGCGCTCTCGCTTGAGCCAGGGATGGCTTTCATCATCATGCGGACCCATGGGGCCGCCCAGAACAATCAACCCGTCAACATCTTCCGGGCGCGGGGGAACTTCGCCGCGATGCAGGGCGCAAATGTTGTAGCTATGGCCCATGCCGGTCAGCCAGTCGGCCAGACGGGCGGGCGTGCCATAATCACTGTGCTGTAAAAAGTAGATATGCATATGATAGGCCCATGATGAATAACCCACTGGCAGACAGCCAGCAGGAGGTCATGTGAAAGATGAGGTAAAAGAACAGGTTACTACGATAATGGCTCAAATCCCGCCTGGTCGGGTGACTACCTACGGTACCATCGCCGGCATGACGGACGGGGCGACGCCCCGCTACGTTGCCTGGGTGCTTCGAAGCCTGCCGTCGGATCACGTACTGCCCTGGTTTCGCATCGTGCGTGCCGGGGGCGTGCTGGCTGACCACAGTGGTGCTGCCGTTCAGCATGAACGGCTTCGGGCCGAGGGGGTGGTGTTTGATGAGCGTGGCCGGATTCCAACGCACTTTTTCTGGCCCTGATTCTGAACAGCACTGGCCGGCTGCGTTCATCGGCGCTGCCTTGCTCGCCAGGCAAGCCAGTCGCCGTGAGGCAGGGCCACGGCATCCATGGGGACCGGATCGAGCGCGTAATACCATGCTTCGCCATACGGGGTGACGAGTTCGGCGCGATGCAGGGGGTGGGTGTTGATCAGCGCCTCATCCAGTGCGTTCAGGTGCGAGTAAGTGAGAGAGTAGACTTCTCCATCAATGGGGGTCGTGCCTTCCGGCGACAGACACACCCCGCAGGTTGTTTCCAGAAGGGTAAAGGAAGTGGTGGTACGGTGGTGCCCCAGTAGCCGAGCACCATCGAGCAGGTGGTGCAATGGGGCGGTTCGCAGCAGATGAGCGTAGACAAACAGTCGCGGCATGACCCCTGTCCTCAAGCCTGGAGTTCGAGCCTTTCAAGCTAGCACACTCAGTGTATGATGACGTTTTTCTACCATCAGGAGAATGGCGCATGAGGTTTCCGGATTCCGCAACGCGTACGCGTATTCTGGCCCTGAGTGCCGATCAGGCCCTTGGCGTGGCGGCAGGGATGACCGAGCGGATGCTGCCCAATTATGTCTTGTACGCCGACGTCAGCGGTACCGGAGACGCTGCTCGTATCCGTGTCATGATTGACCTGATCTGGGAACAGCTGGGCCCCAGCCGTGCCACGATCGACTTTGAGCGCCAGGCGGAAAAACTGGTGGCGCTGGAACCGGATACTGACAGGGATGAGAGTTTTGGTGCACGGCTTGCCCTGGATGTCACCATGGCGCTGGCCAGTTGTTTCGACGGGTTGCAGAAGGCCGAGCCGCATCAGACAGCGCTGGAGGCACTGCGGCTGTCCGCAGGCGGAGTAGCGCGATTCATCGAGTACAGCGAAGGGGAGTCCGAGGATGATTCGCTGGATGAGCATCCGCTGATGGTGGATGAAACCGGATTCGCCGAGGCCTTGATCGAAGCCGTCGAGGAGACCCGGTTTGACCGTGAGGGACTCAAGCGTCTGCGCCGGCTGGCCCGTAATCAGGGGGTCAGCAACATCGGCCTCTCGCTCGATGATGATACCCCGGCCTGATGCCGGGGTAGAAACGCACTACAGGCGGACTTCGATGCCCTGTGCTGCCATGTGGCGTTTTGCATCTTCCACGGTATGCTCACCGAAGTGGAAAATGCTGGCGGCCAGCACGGCATCAGCGCCGCCTTCCTTGACGCCGGCCACCAGATCATCCAGTGATCCGACGCCGCCGGAAGCAATGACCGGTACGGTGACGGCGTCACTGATGGCTCGTGTCATCTCAAGGTTGAACCCCTGACGGGTGCCATCTCGATCCATGCTGGTCAGCAGTATTTCGCCAGCGCCATAATCGACCATCCTGCGAGCCCATTCCACGGCATCCAGCCCCGTGGTGTTACGCCCGCCGTGGGTAAAGACTTCCCACTTGAGCGGCTCTCCCGGTGCACTGACCTGCTTGGCATCGATGGCGACCACGATGCACTGGCTGCCGAACCGCTGTGATGCCTCGTAGACAAAATCCGGATTGGTAACGGCTGTGGTATTGATCGAGATCTTGTCTGCGCCGGCGTTGAGCAGGGCACGAATATCGTCGCAGGTGCGTATGCCACCACCCACTGTCAGCGGGATAAAGACTTCTCCGGCGATATGGCTGACCATTTCAAGGGTTGTGCCGCGGCCTTCGTGGCTGGCGGTAATATCGAGAAACGTGATTTCGTCAGCATTCTGCTCGTTGTAGCGCCGGGCGATCTCGACCGGATCGCCGGCATCCCGTATGCCGACAAAGTTGATGCCCTTGACCACTCGACCGCGGTCTACATCAAGACAGGGGATAATGCGTTTGGCCAGTGTCATGAGGTTTCCTTCGAGGTGTCATCTGTAGACGCGTCGCACAGGGCCTGGGCTTCACGCACATCAAGTGAGCCTTCATAGATGGCGCGGCCGGTGATCGCGCCCAGCAGGCCCTGATCGGCAACGGCAGCCAGGCCTCGGATATCATCCATGTTGGTCACTCCGCCGGACGCGATCACGGGCACGCCGCCTTCTCTTGCCAGGGCGACGGTGGCTTCGATATTGACCCCCTGCATCATGCCATCGCGAGCTATGTCGGTGTAGACAATGCTTTCAACGCCGTCATGGGCAAAGCGTCTGGCCAGTTCGGTGGCCTTGATGGTGGATACTTCGGCCCATCCATCGGTGGCAACAAAGCCGTCCCGCGCGTCCAGGCCGACAATGATACGGCCGGGGAACTCACGGCACATGTCGGTCACGAAGTCAGGATCCTTGACTGCCTTGGTGCCAATGATGACGTAACTGACGCCAGCGTCCAGATAGTACTGAATGGTTTCCCGCGAGCGAATACCACCGCCGATCTGTATCGGCAGGTCCGGATAGGCTCGGGCAATGGCCGTCACGGCATCGCCATTGACGGGGCGGCCTTCAAAGGCCCCGTTGAGATCCACCAGATGCAGACGTCGTGCACCGGCCTCCACCCAGCGCCTGGCCATGGCTACGGGGTCAGCGCCGTAATCGGTCGCGTCGTCCATGCGGCCCTGTTTCAGGCGAACGCAGTGGCCGTCTTTCAAATCAATGGCAGGTATGACCAGCATGTGTGTCCCTTTTATCGTTGTGGCAAGTGCAGCAGATGGTGGCGAAACGGCATGACTCGGCGTCGGCTCCTCAGGGTGACCATTCGACAAAGTTGGCCAGAAGCTTCAGACCCGCTGCTGCGCTTTTTTCCGGATGAAACTGTACGGCAAAAACGGCGTCCCGGCCGGTCGCGATGTGAGCGGTATGGTGCCCATAGGTGGTCGTGCCGAAGACATCGGCATGCTGCTCGGCAGCTACAAAGTAGCTGTGGACAAAATAGAATCGCTCGCCGGCCGGAATGCCTTCCCACAGTGGGTGCATATGTGTCTGATCAACACGATTCCAGCCCATGTGCGGAACCTTGAGGCGCTGACCATCTGCATCGGTCATGTCGGTCGCAAAGTGCTTTACTGATCCGGGCAGGTAATTCAGGCAGCGTACTCCGCCGTTTTCCTCGCTTCGGGTCATCAGCATCTGCTGACCGACGCAAATACCCAGAAACGGTTTGTCGCCATCGGCCAGCAGCGTATTGACCAGGCCCTTGAGTTCAGCGCGTTCCAGCTCGCTCATGCAGTCGCGAATGGCGCCCTGGCCTGGCAGTACCACCCGGGTAGCGCCCTTGATGGCTCGAGGGTCACGCGTAATGGTGACGCGCTCCTCACCTACATGTTCCAGCGCCTTGGCGACAGAGTGCAGATTGCCCATTCCATAATCGATGACGGCGATGGTCATGTGTTCTCCCGATTCGTCACGGCTGAAAAGCGGTGTTAAAGACTGCCCTTGGTGGAGGCAATGCGCCCGGTCATGCGGGGGTCGTGTTCGGCTGCCATGCGCAGGGCCCGGCCAAAGGCCTTGAAGATGGTTTCAACCTGATGATGGGCATTATGGCCTTTCAGGTTGTCAATGTGCACCGTGGCACGCGCATGGTTTGCAAATCCCTGAAAGAACTCGGATACCAGTTGGGTGTCGAATCGTCCGATGGTTGCGCGGGTAAACTCGGCGTCCATGAACAGCCCGGGGCGACCGGAAAAATCGATGACAACGCGTGACAGGGCTTCATCCAGCGGTACATAGGCGTGGCCGTAACGATAGATTCCCTTTTTATCGCCCAGTGCTTCGGCGAAGGCCTGTCCCAGGGCAATCCCGGTATCTTCAACGGTATGGTGATCGTCGATGTGCAGGTCGCCGTCAGCGTGTACTTCGAGATCAATCTGACCGTGGCGTGCTACCTGATCCAGCATGTGTTCAAAAAATGGCACCCCGGTCGAGGCATCAAGTCGCCCTTCGCCGTCGAGGTTGATACGTACACGAATACGGGTTTCCGACGTGTTGCGAGTGATTTCAGCGGTACGGGCGTCCAGATCAGGGCGGGACATCGGCATCTCCGGTGGAGTGAGTAAACCAGCCTCGGCTGGATGCTGGTATGCAATAAGGATCCATTATAGAGAAGGGGCCACTGCATCCGCTACACTGGTAATCGCTGCTTCGGGGCCATGTCTGTGTGGTTTTTTGTGGTGCGTTGTAAAAAAGAACCCGGAGAGGTTCGCGCAAGGTTCAGTCTCTTGTGACATGGACGATGTTAGATGGGTAGCGCCAGGGTAAGGGACGACATGAATCGGGGTCGGTATCGGCCTGGGTGAACGCCTGTCTGCACAACAGCAGGTGATGGTAAGGGAGTTACCGTATGAAAGCTTTGTTTCGCATACTGCTGGCCGCGGTCGGTGCGCTGGCATTATTGCTTGTTTGCGGGGTGGTTTATGTCACGACCTTTCTGGACCCGAATGATCTGAAGCCGCGTCTGGCGGAGGCGGTCAAGGCCCAGACCGGGCTTGAACTCTCCCTGGATGGGCCTCTGAGCTGGTCGTTTTATCCACACCTGGGGGTCTCCATCGAGGATGCGTCGGCGCGTCTGCCGAACGCGGGGGCAGGCAGTACGCCCTTCGCTTCGGTTGAAAAGGCCGATGTTGAAGTGGATTTCTCGTCGCTGCTGGTTGGCGATGTGTCGGTTGACGGTATCAATGTCAGTGGGCTGCAGCTCGATCTTGAGCGTGACGGCACCGGACGGGGTAACTGGGAGCAGATTGTTGATCACATGGCAAAAACACGTGGCACCCTGTCCAATGACAAGGAACGCCCGAAAAAGCCTGTTTCTCCGTCAAGGGCCGCTGATCAGCCGCTGGGCATTGATATCGCGAGCCTTGCCATCAACGGCGGGCGCGTTCATTACAGCGATGCAGCCAGCGGAGCGAATTACACCCTGAGTGAGCTGGATCTCAAGGGGGCCAATGTGGTGCCGGGCCAGTTCTTCCCGCTCAGCATGGCCTTCGATCTTGAAAGTACCTCGCCGGCATTTGTGACACATGTTTCCCTGAAAAGCCGTGTCCGTGCCGATCTGGCCAACTCCAGTTACACCCTGGAGAACCTGGTGGCCAATACCACATCCCGTTATCCCGAGCTGAGCGGTGATCGTGAGCAGTCGCTGGATCTTGCTGTTGCTCGGGTGTCGGCGGATCCGGGTCAGCAGATTTATCAGGTCGATGGCGTGAGCCTGGATGGTGAGGCGTATCTGCCCCGGAGTGGCGACAATGCCATCCCCGTTGGCCTCGATTTTTCGGCACGGGCCGACCTGCAAAAGGGCACGGCATCGGTGTCGGATCTGTCGCTGACCAGTGATAACGATTTTCGGCTGGTAGGGCATCTTGCCCTTACCGGGCTCGACAAGGCGCCGGCCTATGAAGGTCAGGTGACGCTTGCCCCGTTCAATCTACGTAAATGGCTTGAGCAGCATGCAGGTGCCACGCTGGCCAGCGCCGATAATCAGGCCCTGACGCGCATTGCCCTTGATTCGCCGATCAAGGGTGACATGAACACGTTGATGCTTTCCGGGCTCGATGTGTCACTGGATGATCAGAATTTCAATGGACAGGCTGCGATGGGCCTTGATGGTCGGCGTATTGCTCTGACGCTGGCGGGTCAGTCCTTTGATCTCGACCGCTATCTTGCACCGGTTGCGGCGAAGGAGGAAAAAACTGCGTCACTGAAACATCTGCTGGTGTCACCTGCCTATGCGGCCGTGGAAGAGTCTGCGCTGGTTCCCGTGGACTGGCTGCGCCAGGCAGCCCTGAAGCTTTCCCTGTCGATCAATCAGATGACAGCCAAACAGCTTTCACTAGGCAATGTATCGCTGCTGGTAGAGGGCAGTAAGGGTCAGCATGCCCTGAAGCATCTGTCTGCGGACCTTTATGGTGGCAAGGCATTGATCAAGGGAGGGCTGGATGTACGCAAGGCCCCTATTCAGTGGCGAATGACCGATACCCTTGAGGGCGTGAAGCTGGAGCCACTGCTTGCTGATGCCCTGCAAAAGACGGCTCCGATCAAGGGTACTCTGGCGATGAATGGCACGTTTACTTCACAGACCAATCAGCGTGACAGCCTGTTGAACAATCTTGATGGTCGTACGCAGTTCAAGGTCACGGATGGGGCACTGCTGGGGCAGAATCTGTCACAGCGCATGTGTCAGGTGGTAGCAGCAGTCAGCAGTAGTACGTCGGCGCGCGAGTGGGCTGATAATACGCCTTTTGACGCGCTTTCAGGCACGTTCGTCATCAAAAACGGCATTGCTCACAACGATGACTTCCGGCTGGATATCCCGGGGATTCGTTTCAGTGGGGCCGGTGAGGCCAACCTGCCGACTTCTCGGTTTGACTACGCCATTAACGCCGGTTTTATCAATACTGCGGACCCGGCAGCCTGCAAGGTCAGCGACAAGTTTCAAAAGGTCGATTTTCCGCTGCACTGCCAGGGTGCCTTTTCCGATGAGCCCGGTTCCTGGTGCAGCTTTGACCGTAATGGTTTCCAGGCGTCCCTTGCCGGACTGGCCGGTAGCGAAGTCAAACGCAAGCTTCAAAAAGAAGTTGAGCGCGGTCTGGGGGATAAAACCCGGCAAAGGATCAACGACAAGCTCGGAGAAGGAGCTGCTCAGGAACTAAAGAATGCCATCAATGGTCTATTTAAATGAGCAATCCTTGAAAGCCAGTCTTGAGCGCCGACCCTGTCGGCGCTTTTTTTATGTCTGTGCCATGGCCTGACATACTGTCACTCTTAACTTTCATGTGAGGATACCGCCTGATGACCGAATTGGCGGCTGATGACTTTCAGGCCCGCGTACTGGACTGGTTCGACCGACATGGCCGGACCCACCTCCCCTGGCAGCAGCAGCGCACTCCCTATCGCGTCTGGGTGTCAGAGATCATGCTGCAGCAGACCCAGGTAGCGACAGTGATCGATTACTACCACCGTTTCATGGCGCGCTTTCCGGATGTGCAGGCATTAGCCGAAGCGCCCGAGGATGAGGTGCTGCACCTCTGGACAGGGCTCGGCTATTATGCCCGAGCACGCAATCTTCATCGCGCTGCCCAGTGTGTGGTTGGCACTCATGGCGGGCACTTCCCGGTGGAAAGTGTCGAAGCCATGATGACGCTGCCTGGCATTGGCCGTTCAACTGCAGGCGCCATTATCAGCCTGTCTACCAACCAGCCTGCTCCTATCCTTGATGGTAACGTCAAACGGGTGCTGACACGCTACAGGGCCGTGGAAGGCTGGCCTGGGCAGACGGCTGTCGAGAGAAGGCTCTGGGGGCTGGCCGAGCAATTACAGCCTTCCGAGCGCGCTGCAGACTACACGCAGGCGATGATGGACCTGGGCGCCACGCTATGTACACGGAAGAGGCCTGCCTGCCTGCTCTGTCCGCTGGAGGATGCCTGTCAGGCGCATGCCGAAGGCGAGGAAGAGATGTATCCCCACAGCAAGCCCAGACGTCAGATTCCCGAACGGCAGGCCTGGTTTGCATTGCTTCATGACAGGAATGGCCGGGTGCTTCTTGAAAAACGGCCGGCAAGGGGGTTGTGGGGCGGTTTGTGGAGTCTGCCTCAGTTTGACTCGCTGGAGGCATTATCGGCGTGGCAGGAGGCCTTGCCGGGCGATACAGGCCGCCTCACATTCTGGACTCACTTTGTTCATGTGTTCAGCCACTTCAGATTGACGATTACCCCTTGCCCGATACGCTGGGAGGGTGGCTCTGATGTCCTGCGAGGTGACGGACAGGACTGGTATGATCCAGCCTCACCTGCCACCCTCGGGTTGGCCGCGCCGGTCAAGGCACTGCTGGCGCAATGCGACTTTGCAAATTCTCACGGATAAGGGACGGTTTTTTTCATGCACAAGGTAATGTGTCGTAAATACGGCGAGGAAATGGACGGCATGATGGCTCCGCCGTTGCCGGGTCCCAAGGGGCAGACACTGTACGAGACGGTTTCCAGGCAGGCCTGGGAAGAATGGCAGCAGCTTCAGACACGTCTGATCAACGAAAAACACCTCAGTATGCTTGACCCGGATGCGCGCCGTTACCTGATGGAGCAGATGGAGCGCTTTCTCGATAACGAGCCGACCGATATTGCAGAAGGCTACGTACCCCCCGAAAAATAAGGGCTGGCGGGGAGATTTGAAAATAGTTGAAAAGTTTTTCCGGAAAAGGCTTGACCGCAAAGGCGATTTTCTATTTAATTCGCTCCCGTTGGCAACGGCCAGATAGCTCAGTCGGTAGAGCAGGGGATTGAAAATCCCCGTGTCGGCGGTTCGATTCCGTCTCTGGCCACCATTTGCTGGGGTATAGCCAAGTGGTAAGGCACCGGTTTTTGGTATCGGCATTCCCAGGTTCGAGTCCTGGTACCCCAGCCAGTCAACACATTTTAATGCAGTGCCGACATAGCTCAGTTGGTAGAGCAACTGACTTGTAATCAGTAGGTCCCGGGTTCGACTCCTGGTGTCGGCACCATTAATCTTCCAGTCCAAGTAGTGAACTGGAATGAAATCAACCGCCCTTGAAGGCGGTTTTTTTGTGTCTGTATCACCTGCATGGTCAGGGTGGAGAAGTCTCTCTGCCACTATTTTCAGTCTATGGCTCTCGCACTCTGCAATTTGCTACCCAGGCGAATGTGAATGATCTTCGTGCGTGGTGCCTGGTATCGTGTTATTCGCTGGCATTCTTTACAGGCTGCTTCCAGCAAACTGATTGAGCGGTATGGTTTTTTCAGACTTCGCTATGAAAAATGCCGGCAGCAGTGGCAAGGGCTGGTCGAAAATTATTTAAAGCATATGGTCTTTTGGTGGGAGTTGTTCGTAATATATTGTTTTTAAATGATTTTTTATGGATGGTCTGGTTTGGATAATGAGGATTGGATTTTTCAAGTTTCATTAGTAGTCCGGTTCTCAAAAACCATGCTTTGTACGGTCAATTTGGATAGTGGTAATACGAGTAGCATTACATATCCACTGACAGGGGCGGGAAGGTATTGGCCATGATAATTCGGGCGGGTTGTGCGTGTTATCGTCGGCTGTTGCAAGGCCCCGAGATGCGGGGCTTCAGGCAACGCGTCCGCTGTGCCAATGGCAGTGGCCAATGATATGAACGTTTCCGAGTGCATCAGGATGGATGATTTCTGGCGCGTAATGGGTGTTGTCCGATGACAGGCGCAGTGAGCCATCGGACAGGCGCTGAAGTCGTTTGATGCGTAGCTCATCTCCGACTCGAATTAAAAACACGCCATCTGGTCGGGTCAGTGCCTTGTTGACCAGCACGGTATCTCCGTTTTTAAGCGTTCCTTCCATGGAGTCTCCGCGCACCCGGATGACTACCAGATCCTTCAAGTGCAGTCCTTCCTGAGTAATCCAGTCTCGCCGAAAACTCAGGTGGGATATGACATGCTCATCGTCGAACAGGCGTCCTGAGCCGGCCGCGGCTTCGATGTCATAAAGTGGTACGCCGGCATAATCCTGCTGCTGGTAACGCACTTCTGCATCGACAGGTTCGCTATAGGTCGATGATTCGTTGGGTGGGGAGTCGGCAGTAGTTTCCCTGCCCAGCACTAGCCAATCGAGGCTAACGTTGTACTGAACTGAAAGTTGAATGCATTCATCAATGGGTATCGTACCTCGCTTTCTCCAATTGTGAATGGCACTTGTGGATTTTCCGAAGCGTTTGGCCAGTGCATAGTCAGAAGTCAGGCCTGTAAGGGTCTTCATCCGTTCCATTATCAAGGCCGAGATAGTCATAGGGGCTATTTGCTGGTGCGTATTCATGACAATAGTATTCCTGCAATAGTTGACTATTCCCCAATATGTAAATAGTCTTCGAGTATGCTTCATTGAACTTAAAGGAGCATACCTTATCTGTAGGAGGCTGTCCGCCGGGCGAATTCTAAAAAGCACGATCGGCAACATTAGCGTTATTGATAATAACGAGTACCAGGAACTGGATGCTCGAATCGGGGAATTGGAGGTGTCAATTATGGATCGTAAAAGCAACTTGCGTCTCAGCTGCCCTCACTGCGGTGCCTTTGCAAGAATTCGTAAAAGCCAGCAGCTAACGCCGATATACCGAGAGGCGGTAGTGGAATGTCAGAATCCTGACTGTGGATGGCGTGGCAAGCTGGCACTGGAGCTGACGCAAACGTTGACCTTTAGTCTGCATCCCAATCCGGATATCAGGCTACCAATGGCGCCCAAGTTAAAGGAGCGGATGCTGAAACAGCTTTCGTCCTGAAACCTGTAAGGCAAAGTGCGGGGGAGATCTGTTGTATGGCAGATCTCTCTTGTTCAAAGGGTTGTTTGCCTGCTCAGGCTATTAATCAAAAAGGGCACCCCATTGTTCATCCAGTTCGCGAGAGTCGAACTTCATCAGGCCAGCCATCGGTGTGAAGGTCATTTCACCAAAATAGATATCATCCCCAATCAGGTAGAAATCAACCCTGACGTATGAAAATCCCCTGGCAAGCTTCAAGGCCAGCTCCATGGCGGCATCGAGATTATGCGGCTTTTCAAGCTCAATGCCTGAGTCCAGACGTTCTTCACGTACCCGCACCAGCTTCCAGTCAGAATCATAAAAATCCACGCGATAATTGGTAAACCTGTCATGGCTGATTTCTATGTAAATGACGGGTTCTTCGCCTGGCTTTTGAAAGCAATGGAACTTGTAATCCTTCGGAACCTTGCCGGACTCATCCAGTAACAACTTTTCAAAGATCAGTCGAGGCTCGATGGGCTTGTACTGATTTTCACGACAAACCGTATAAAAATTGCTGGATAGCCATTTCTGGCTCAGGTTGTAGAGTTCCGGGAATGTAACATGACGCTTGTCGTCAACCAGAAGGTTGAACCCTGACCCATGGCTGGCCTTCATCACAAACTGGTTGGGAAGTTCGTCGAATAATTCCGGGGTGAGCTGGCGAGCTACACCAAGGCATGGCGTCAGGTTCTGTTCGCCAATGCAGTGTTTTACATAGCTTCTTGCTTCCACCTTGTCGCTCAGAATTGAAAAAACCGGCTCGGGATGCAGTTTCCTGTAGCAGATTTTCTCGTTGAATGTTTTCGGGTTGCGCAGGTTGGGAAATTCCCCGAAGGCGCGTTTGTAGCGAAGCGGTACATGCAGCCGGTCCGACAGGGAGTTCATGATGTTGCTGCGCAGTACAGCCATCAACGCATCGAGGGCGCGACGTGGGCTATAACGTTTCCCCAGCTGCCGAAGGCTGCGTGTCTTGTCGCGGGCTCTGATATCCGAGCTATCGCGGGTTTTGCCCGGTGCTATCCTTGGCATCGGTCTTCTCCATCATCGGTAAGGTGACACAGGCCTTGAGCTGTAGTTTGAGTATGCGGCCCTTTTGGAAAAACAGGTTGAAGGCAACAGACGACAGTATCTCGGCGCACAGTGTCGAGATGGCTGCGCCGGCGCCTCCATAAATCGGGATCAGTACATAATTCAGGACGATGTTGAGCAGAGCTACTGACATCATCTTGTAAAAAAGAAACTGATAGCCTCCCAGCACGGTAATCGTTCGGTAGCTGATGGTGCCTATGGCCGAAAAGAGCGTGCTGAAGGCACTGATGTACAAAATGTCAGTGGCCGGGGTAAAGCTTTCGCCATAAATCAGGGACACTGCCCAGGGGCTTGATAATGACAGCGCCAGCGAGGCAGGAAGTGACATCCATATTACCTTGCTGAACAGGGCCTTTGTTCTTGCATCAAACTGGCGTGTATTGCCTGAGCTCTGGCTGATGCCGACCATATAGGATGCAATGATGGCCTGTGGGATGAAGATCCATCCTTGCGCCAGCGTGATGGCGGCGGTGTAGTACCCGACCGCTTCGTGATTGACGAGCATGCCCAGCATGATCTGGTCGGTCTTGGTATATAGAACGATGGCCAGTCCGGAGAAGGCCAGGGGAAGGCCTACTCTTAACAGATATCGAGCATGGCGACGTGAACCACGTACATCGCGCTGTTGTAATACATCGCTGTTACGCTCGTAAAAATAGCGTTTCATCAGGTAGGAGGTGGCCCACTGAGCAATGCTTGCCAGAGCAAAGGCGGTCACGGACAGCTTGGCGGCAACAAATGCCAGTTTTAAAACGACCGAGGCCAGTAACGCCGAGTTCTGGCACAGGGTATTGATTCTGGATTCCAGTCGCGCGTTGAAAAAAACCTGGTATACATCGTTGGTGGTAAAAAAGCTGCCCCACAGGATGATGAGGAAAACGTTTCTTTTTTCAGCATTTTCAAAGTAAAACAACGCAAAAAGGCTGAAAAGGGACGCCATCATGACAAATATGATGGCGCGCAGGCGCGCAGAGGATTTCAGCAGGCGCAGACCACTTACCGGGTTGCGAGACAGCCGATTGAAGACAATGTTGTTGGCGCCAAGTGTCGTAAAAGGCGATATCAAGCCCGTCATGGCAAGCGAAAAGCCCAGTACACCGAACAATTCGGGGCCCAGGTATCGTGCTACGTAAACATTGACGAAGATTCCGGCCAGAACAAAGAATATTTTCTCGAACAGGATCCAGAGGGTATTGGCGCGAACGGTTTGCATATGCTTCAAAGTGAAAGGTAAGGAAAGACTATTGGATCAAGCTGTTCCATCATGTCTTATGATGACACTGGTACGCGCTCGGGGATGTGCCATATGTGCTTTGTTAGCAGGCTTTATACCTGTTTCTGCCTGAGCGCCATCGAGGTTCTTCAAAGTATGGTTAGAGTACATTAGGTGTTTTTAAAAATCAGCGTCAGCGTTGCCAGTCGGCGAGTGTAAAAGGTCGTGTTTTGGGAAAGCGGTTTCCCATCAGGCGCTTACCTTTGTCGCGGTGGTACGGTGGGCCACTGTTGTTCAGGTTCATTATTGTGAACGCATTCCAGAACCTCGCTCAGCTGTTCTCTGCAATGTCTGATGCCGCACTCCCATATCACCAGAACTCGCCATCCATCCTCGCGCAGCAGTGCTATCTGGCGTTGATCTCGCTCGACATTCTTCTGTAGCTTTTCCTGCCAGAATGCTTTCCGTGTCGCAGGA
This sequence comes from Larsenimonas rhizosphaerae, assembly GCF_026240105.1. Classification (NCBI taxonomy): domain Bacteria; kingdom Pseudomonadati; phylum Pseudomonadota; class Gammaproteobacteria; order Oceanospirillales; family Halomonadaceae; genus Larsenimonas; species Larsenimonas rhizosphaerae. Next base: position 122,380 of record NZ_JAPIVE010000004.1, on the reverse strand, counting down.
GAGGTTGCATAAAAGCACTCCGGGTGCCGATGCCAGAAGCATCCATGTACAAAAACTACCAGGTTGTGTCGCGTCAGTACCAGATCAGGTTTTCCGGGCAGGTCCTTGCGGTGAAGGCGATAACGTAACCCATTGCCATGAAGAAAGCGCCTGATGGTCAACTCCGGCTGGGTGTTCTTGCCCTTGATGCCTGCCATCATTCTCGAACGGGTGGCGCCATCGACTACATCGACCATGAATTTCTCCTCTTCACGTGCCATCAAGTGGCACAGTATGGGTCGGTTTGAGGCTTTATGCGGCACCCTTTTTAGAAGGAATCCTGCAGGTGTATAAGCTCTCCTTAATTCTGGAATGCTATTGATGGCCTCTTGTGAAAAGAGGAAACAATAATGAGCCTTTTAACCGATAATCGTTACCGCTATGGATTGGTGAGCCGCATGTTTCACTGGTCCATGGCAGCGCTTCTGTTCTGGCAGATCGGCGGCATAGTCATCTCTGAGCTGTTCAGTCGCAACCTGTCGTGGGTGAGTGCCTGGCGAGGTACACATTTCTCGGTAGGAGTACTGATTTTGGCCCTGGCCCTCATGAGAGCTGTCTGGGGATTAATGAGCTTTCGTAATCGCCCTCGTGCATTGGATAAAACGGGCAAATGGGCTGCGTATGGGCATATGGCCTTATATGGCTTCATGCTTGTCACGCCTGTACTGGGGCTGCTTCTTGTGTATGGCGCAGGCAAACCGCTTGTCTTTTTCGGAGGGCATCTTTGGGGAGTTCATGACCCACTGCAGTGGGCATACAAGACCGGAGATCTTTTGCATGGCGTTATGGCATGGACATTTCTGGCCGCAATCGCGGGTCATATGAGCATGGTGATTTATCATCATTATGTTTTGAAGGATGCAACGCTGTCGCATATGGTCGGAAAACCGAAATCTGACGTTTAAGGAAGCGGCCCTGATCAGCGTCATTTTTCATAAGCCCATGCCCAGTGACGTTTACGGGCTGTCGTGTGCTGGGGGATGGGCCCAACATAAAAAGAGCCCGGCGAGGGCCGGGCACAAGATACTAAAGCGACATCGCTACATTAACCTGTCGCCGAATGAATAGCCTCTGGCAGCATGTGTCGCGCCATGGGCTTATCCACTTCTTGATAGCCTGAGGTTTTCGTCTCTAAGTTGCAGCTTTCAATCAGCGACTGTCATGGAGTTACCTGGTTCATGGCTTCATTTCAGGCAACAAAAAAGCCGCTGTCATCGACAGCGGCTTTCGTGTTTGGTGGAGGCGGCGGGAATTGAACCCGGCCCGGGGGCCGGTGTTGTCAGGGGTTTTGTCTGAAATCAGCGCGAGCGAACCCATAACGACCTCCTGTGTCGTTTGAAATGCAGTAAGCAGGGGGGAGTGCGTGGTGGGGGCCATCACCGTGTGATGAGCAAGCGCCTCATGACGCACCAGCCGCAACAGATCGGTCAGGGTAAGTGCCTGGGTGGGGCCATCTGACTGACGAATCACCAGCAGGTTTGCGGTGCTGGCATCAAGATCGATCCATGCGGTGCGGTTGACCGCTTCCAGCTCGGCGTAGGCCTGAAGCGCCAGAATGCTCGCGTTATCGCGGGGCTGGTCATGTTCGGTCATCAGATGCGCACAGCATCTGGCCACAGCATCCTCGCGGCTTGCCGGCCGGGGCAGGGTGAGCAGAAACGCGGTGACGGCGTTGGTGGTATCGAGATGAGTCCAGGCCGAGGGCTGTGAGTGGCATGAGGGCGACTGGCTTGTAGTGAATGAAAATCAGCCGCTAATGGATGGCGCCAGGGTTGTGGTGGCGCTGGAAGGGGAGCTGGTCGTGCGAACCCTGCGGCGGATTAATGACACCCCCATGTTATGCGATGCCAATGGAAGCCACGGCCATGATGTGGGTAACGCTCAGGTGTTGGGTGTGGTGGTGAGCATGGTTCGGCAGGTGGAGTAGCGGGCATGCGCCAGAGTGTTTCCAGTGAGGATTACCGGCAGTTCAGAGAGTGGCAGAAAACCTGTCCGGTGCGCTGCACCTTCCTATTATGGATTGATCCAGTGGCGCAAGCGGAAGGAACGCGCGGGCTGGAAGGATGGCAAGCGTTACCGAATCCCCAGGGGCAGGCCGATCGAGTACTGCGCAGTGCATGCGGGCACTATCTGGAAGGGGGTGACACTATTGGCGCGGTATTCGGTGCAGCATGAGTATATCGAGGGTTCACCGGCCTGTCAGGCAAGGCTGACAGGCCTGAATGCGCTGCTCAGGCAGGCAAACCATCAACCGGTTCGGCCTGAACCGGCTCTTCATGGATCCTGATCGCCTTTACATTGATGACGACGCACCGGGTCATCTTGTCGTGCAAAGCCTGTTTCTTCTTGGTGAACGCGCCCATCAGGTATCCAACCATAAGCAGCAATCCTGACAGGTACTTGGAAAAGTGGCGGGCACTCGCACGGCCGAAGCCGATCCGGTGGCCATCCAGTGTGCACACCTTCAGTCCCATAACGAGCTTGCCAATAGTAGCCTGACGTTTTGAGGACTCATAACCGGCGAAATAGAGCCAAAAGACAGTCGCATGGATCAATGGTGATATATAGGGTTTATTCGCCATGGTGTAGGTGACCTGTTCCAGCGCAACGCTGTAATCAGGGCTCAGGAAAAAAATGAACGTGAACAAAGTGAATACGGAAACCAGAGTGGTTCCACCCATAAGGAGAGAAAAGTCGATGAAAAAGGCGACCGCTCGTCTCCAGAAGCCGGCGTAGGTCATGAAATGGTTCCTGTCAGGGGGTAAGCCAATGCGCACCATGCGCTTAAAAGAGGCTTAACGGCCCCATCCCATCCCTACTTTAGAAAAGTAGACGTGCTCTATAAAAAAAGACCCTGCCAAAATCGATAGGGCCAATGGACAAGCCATCGTTGAGGTAACTCAAGGCGAATGCGTCGAGTGGCAGAAATTATCCACTCGTGAGCAGTGCTGTGCGGTTCATGCGGGCGCGACACTGCTGGTGCGGTATTCGGTGCAGGATGAGTATGTCGAAGGTTCATCAGCTGGCTGCTGATTCGTCAGCTTGAGGTGGACTAAGTGGTGTGGCGATTATCGGTTCATTAGCCCGGCTTCGAATGCGTCGAACAAGGTTTGGCAGTCATCCCGGGGGCGGCCTGATCACGCCATGTCCGTAAGAAGCATGTCGATGCTTCGATGAGCAGTGCGGCTAACACCTCCAACGTTTCTTCCAGGGCAATCTGGCGTACGCGATGGCCAAGCAGATACGCAGCAGCTATCTGAATATTATAGTCGTAGCGGCGCATTACAAACTGCCATTCTGTTTCAAACAACGTACCTCTATCAGCATCGATACGTTCGTAGTTGCCCAGTAGATAATCGATGTCGGCGGCGTCCTTGCGGCTTACTATTGGATCTCGCTCACTCCAGGCAATCAGTTTCATGATCATTATCCCTTCAAGGCTTGCGACGGGAAGCACAAGGCCGGGCTCATCATCGAACTCAATGCGGCACGCTGAGCGGTAGCTTTCCTCGAATTCGGTTACGGTCATTTCGATCGTACCCTCCGGTGGCTAGGCGATATGGCCTTCCTCGTTGGCGATTTCCCCGAACGGTATGATGTCTATATAGCCCCCGGGTTCATGCACTAATCGATGTTCTGTTGCTGTTGCGCTGTACCCTTGTGCGATCAAGGCGTCCCGCACGGCCTGAAAGGCTGGCCAGTCACTGACCTGGAGCGCAATGTCGACATCGAACGTGGCTCGTTGAACAGGAGCCCCATAGACGTGGTGGAGTATTAGATCCCGTGCCTTGGCGCCGATAAGCACAAATTCGACCCCTCTTGTACTGCAGGCGGTGTGTGCGTCACGCAGAATGGCTTGAGTCTCCGGATCAATCGACTTCTTAAGACGAAGCGAGGTCGTTATCATGGATCATCCGGGCAGCTTCAAGATTGCGCGAATCGCCACTGGCGATCAGCTCGGCGTAGGTGAGCAAGGGTGATGCAGTAGATTCTGGACGAAATTTTGTGCCTGGCTCCTCATACCCATCATCCCAGAAGTTTCGCATTAGCTTGAAGTTGGGTTCAGTGCCTTTGGGTGCCTGGCGCAGCCTATATTCCTGCATGACGGCTGCTCGATATTGTTCCGGTACGTAAAGCGTTGCAATCTGGGGCTGTAAATACTGGGTGTATTCGCGGGCGGCGACTTCGCCACCCCATGCACCGTGCACTATTGAAACTTCTGGATCACCCCACCGCTTGTCCCCTTCATGCAGGAAATAGCCGAACAGTAGCTTTGGAGCCAGCTTTTCAGCGTACCCTTGCACCCAGCGCTCGATAAGCCCCTTACGGTCATGGAAAACCAGTTGACCTTTGCGGTCACGTCTCAGGAAAAAACCGTTTTCAAGGGCCGTTAGAACAATGCCTACTGTACCGTGGGCAACGCCGGTATGCTGGGCAATATCACGCATCGATCGCGTAAGCGCCTTATTATCTGTCAGCAAATGATAGATAACCATCAGACCCTTTGGCTGAAGAGCGCGGTCGATACGTTCGGCTTTCGTCACGACATCAAGACTGGCAGTCACTCCAGCAGCGGTTACTGCTTTAACTGCGGGAAGGTCAACAATGTTGACTGGCTTATTTCCTCTAATGCGCACCTTCAGATTTGGCAGATCAATGAAGGCATTGCCAGCCATATCGATAAACTGAATGGCGGCTGCCTGCAGTTTTTTTGCCACATTGGCATTAATGTAATCAGCCAGCAGAAGCTCATCTTTGCTGGATGAGAATTTTTGGAGCAGAAGCGGCAGGTTATGAGATGCCCAGCGTTTGATGGCGCCGTTCAGCTCATACTGCGCTAGCTGGACATTACAGTCGTGACCTTCAACGTTCTGTTGAAGTAACGTTCCTGGAAGTCCTGTTTCGCGCGTGAATGCTTCCAGTGCTATCTGTGCAACGGTTTTCTCATCCACTGGATTTGTCCATTATTTATCCATGTCCATTAATAATGTACAAATCAAATTAATGGACAGCAAAACAATGTTGACCCGCAATCAGATCTGCTTCGTCTCACAGCGTATGTGTGTTCCATACCCAGGCTCGCTAAGTGAATCCACGACCTCCGTCACCAACCAGCCAGTGCCATCGATCTGGGGCTTCCATCCGCTGAGCATCACTGGCGTTTCAGGCGTTAGATCAGCGCGGCCCTGAGCCAGTGTTAGTTCAAACGTAGCTTTGCCCCGCTGAATCCGGCGCAGCTCTGCCTTGGCCGGCTCGAGGGCGTCAGCCTCTGAGGCATAGGTAGCGCGCAGATCTTTGAACTTTTCCCCTTCCCCGGCGATGGCCGTCTGTCTTTTACTTCCTGCCTTATCGTTCCAGAACACGCGGACGCCGGTGAAACTGTCACGATCGGTCTGGCTGAACCGGTGCTGGTCGCCATCACGGCGGGTGAGGGTGACGCCGGGCAGGGCAGTGCCGCTTGCCGTGAGGGCTTCGCCAGTCAGCGTGAACAGCATCCGTTCGGATTTGACGGCGGAGATGGCGTCGTAACGCTGGCCGAGCCGGGTCAGGAAGTTGAGGTCGGATTCGTCGGTCTGGTCGATGTGGCCGATGCGGATGCCGTGCAGTGTCTTGCCTATCACCGGGGTGAGCTGGTGCCGCCTGGCGATGGTATCGCCGATATCGCCGAGGGTGATGTCATGCCAGCTTTGCGAGCGCTTGCCGGGCAGGAGGTGGCGCATGTCGGCAGCGCGAGCGCGTATGGTGAGCCGGTCGGGTGATCCACTGTGCTCGATCTCATCGACGATGAACACGCCACGCTCGATCAGTCCTTCCTCCTGCCAGCCAATCGCTACACTCAGCCGGTCGCCGGTCGCCGGTCGCCGGTCGCCGGTCGCCGGTCGCCGGTCGCCGGTAGTGCGAGTTTGCCATCGTGGTCGGTAAGTGTCAGGTCGAGCTGGTCGGCTTCCTGGCCGCGCTGGCTGGTGATGCGCAGATCGATCAGGCGGCCGTTGATGCGCGGCGTGATGTCTTCTCCGGCCAGCGTGATGCGGTAGCCCGGGCGGCGGTACTGCGGCTGTTCTCTCATACGTAAGCCCCGGCCAGCCGCGCCGTAGCGGGTGAGATCCCCGATTAGATCGGTGCGCTCATCATCGACGTGCTCGAGCGTGAGGCTGAACTCGATCTTGGCGGCCGCGCCGTCTCGAAACAGCGTGCTCGAGGTCTCATCGACGCCGGTAATCACCCACAGGCCGTACTGCTTGCCGGTGCCCTCGACCAGTGGCCACGCCTGGCCCTGATTGGCCATGTCGCGGATCTGATCGAGGCTCACGCGCCCACCGGTGAACGCCGGCAGCAGCGTACCCGACAGCGTGATGGTATCCGTACCCGGCCCGAGGAACTGATAGGTCGGCCGGTCCCCGACGCGGGACTGTGAGGCATGGCGCCACTCGGTGCGGCGCTGGAATTGCTAATAAGGTACCGTACTTGTCTCAAATACGAACATTCCGAGAGCCATTAGCATAAAGGATGCCCTCCTGAAATGAATGACACAAACAAGGGTTTGATCGGACTTCTGCTATTAACAGCTGTTGGTGCTTTTGCCTCAGTTCCGATTATTCAAAGTGGCTTTTACGTCGATTTCTCAGCAGCCTTATCCGACATCGATATCACCGGTTTTTTTATATTCGTAGGTCTTGTACTTGGGCTTAGCACTAATGGATTTATCAATAGGCAGTTCAAGGCAATGGTCTTTGCAGGTGGCCTTTTTATGGCTATAGGACAGCTGGCATCTGCATTCTCAGAAAAGATGACTGGCCTTTCAGACGAAATATCAATGATGTTACAAGTGGCTTCTGTGGTTTTTTGTACTTGGCATATGTCTTTTGAGCGGCTTTTCCATATGGGCCATGAGACGTCAAATCTTTGACTCATCAATCACTCCCGGTCCCACATCGACGACCGACGCCGCGACTGCTTCTCCCTCGCCCTCCGATCTAGCTCGTGACTTACGGCTTTCGCGATCGCATCCTCGTCGCTCCCGGGTGGGGCGTTGATCGTGATGGTGTAGTGGCTGGTCGAGTTGTCCTGATAGTTGTGCGCTGCTGTCTGTGAGGTCAACGGTGGCCGAGTATCAAATCGGATCGCGTTGACATCGATGTGAGTCATGCGGCACTGGCCAGCGGTGCCCGATGCGCTGATGGTCAGTGGCGGCAGATCGTGACGATTCAGGATGCGATTGCCGGGGGCTGCGATCTGTTCGACATCGACCAACTGCGGCTTGAATACAGTGACGATGAGTTCGCGAACCTGCTGATGTGTGAATTCGTCGATGACAGCCAGTCGGCGTTCCCGATGATGTCGATACAGCGCTGCATGGTCGACAGCTGGGATATCTGGCGTGACTGGAAGCCGTTCGCACAGCGTCCGTTCGGGGATCAGCCAGTGTGGCTGGGGTATGACCCCGCGGGCGAGGGTGAGGGCAGTGATGGGGCCGGCCTTATCGTGCTGGCCCCGGCGAAAAACCGGAATGACCGGCACCGGATTCTTGAGCAGCACCGGCTCAAGGGGCACGACTATGAGGCGCAGGCCGAGTACATCCGCGAGGTCAGCCGCCGGTATAACGTTCAGTACATCGGCATTGATATCAACGGGATGGGCGATGCGGTGGCGCAGCTGGTCGCGAAGTGGTTCCCGCGCGTCACCCGGCACCGCTACACCCCTGACAGCAAGAGCGCGCTGGTTCGTCAGGCGCAGCACATCATTGATCGCGGGCGGCTGGAGTTCGACGCCCGCGACACGATCATCGCGCAGTCGTTTACCTCGATCCGCCGCGAGCTGACCGCAAGCGGTCGGCAGTTCACGTATGCCGCTGGCCGCAACGGCCAGACCGGCCACGCCGATCTGGCGTGGGCCACCATGCACGCCCTCAGCAATGAGCCCATCGACGTTCTCGCCGAGGGCGAGCGCGGTGGCTCGATCATGGAGATTTACGGATGACCGACGTTACCGCCAAACCACGCCATCGCATGTATGCGCATTTTGAGCAGCAGCCCACAGCACCGGCGATCACACCGGCAAGGCCCGAGGCGTTTACCTTCGGCGAGCCGGTGCCTGTCACTGATCTTTCCGATTTTCTCTACACCGGCTGCTGGATGCTGACCGCGCGCTGGTATGAGCCGCCGGTGGATCTGGCTGCGCTGGCTAAAATGTATCGGGCGACCGCGCATCATGGCAGCGGTCTGCAGGTGAAGCGCAATATCCTGACACGGTCGTTCGTGCCGCATCCGTTGCTGGGACGCCAGGCGTTCCGCGAGCTGGTGACTGATTACCTGGTGTTTGGTAACGCCTACCTCGAGCGTATTCACGGCCAGCTCGGCCGGGTGATCGGACTGCGCCCGGCGCGGGCCAGGTACGTGCGGCGCGGTACCGAGCCCGGTCAATTCTGGTGGGTGAGTAACTGGCAGCAGCCGGTCGAGTTCGAGCGCGGCGGGGTGATTCATCTGCTCGAGCCGGACATCAACCAGGAGATTTATGGGATACCGGATTATCTGGGTGCGCTGCAGTCGATCATGCTCAACGAAAACGCCACGCTGTTTCGCCGGCGCTACTACTTGAATGGCAGCCACGCTGGCTTCGTGATGTACGTCTCGGATGCCGCACAAAACCAGGAGGACATTGACGCCATGCGCGAGGCGCTCAAGAACTCCAAGGGCGTCGGCAACTTCCGCAATCTGTTCCTGCATTCGCCAAACGGCAAGAAAGACGGCGTGCAAATCATTCCGATCAGTGAAGTGGCGGCGAAAGACGAGTTCGCCGGCATCAAGAACATCACCCGTGACGACACGCTGGCAGGCCACCGGGTGCCGCCCCAGCTGATGGGGATCATTCCGAACAATACGGGCGGGTTCGGCGACATCGAAAAAGCGGCGCGGGTGTTCGTGACCAACGAGCTGGAGCCGCTGCAGTCGGTGTTTCTTGAGATCAATGACATCGTGGGGCAGGAGGTGGTGCGGTTCAGGCCGTATGAGCTGAGTGGGAAAGATCAGTAGGGCGACTCAATGATGTAGCACTAGCACTAGCACTAGTTGAGAGGTGGCTAGCTTTAGTTAAAAAGGGAGTGGAAATTTTCCACTCCCTTTTTTCGTTTATTTCGTTTATTGTATACGGAGATTTTACTGTTCATTGATCGAGGATTTGTACAATGCTTACGTTGCCCCAAGAGCAGGAGGTTTTGGCTGCTAGGGAAGGTCAGCGTGCTTTAGCGGCCTTCGTATCGAACGGCTTTGAAACGCAACAAATTCAAATACTTGATAGAGATCATCAGTTACAGTCTGTCCAGTTGCCTGCTTCAGCTTTACGGTTGTTGGTGGATATCCTTGCGGAGCTAGCTGATGGAAATGCCGTTGAAGTTGTTCCTGTACATGCAGAGCTTACGACCCAAGAAGCAGCGGACATGCTTAATGTCTCTCGGCCGCATCTGGTTAAGTTGCTTGAAAGCGAGGAAATTCCTTTTCATCGAACTGGAAAGCATCGTCGCGTTAAGTTTTCAGACCTTATGGAATATAAGAAAAATCGTAATGCAAGTAGCGAAGCTGCGCTTGACGAGTTGAGCCAGCAGGCTCAGGAGCTAAGCATGGGGTACGAATGAGAAAATCCCATTTTACGGTGCTTTTTGATGCCTGCGTATTTTATCCAGCACCACTACGCGATTTTCTAATGAGGCTAAGTCTAACTGGTAGCTTTCGCGCAAAGTGGACTGAGCAAATACATGAGGAATGGAAGCGTAACTTGTTAGATCGAAGGGCAGACATTACTCGAGAGCAGCTAGATCGCACTTCGGAGCTTATGAACAGAGCTGTTTCAGACAGCTTGGTCACAGGCTATGAACACTTAATTGAAGGCTTAGAGCTTCCAGATCCTAACGACCGCCACGTACTTGCCGCGGCTATTCGTTGTAGTGCCAGCACCATCGTTACTTTCAATTTGAAAGACTTTCCGCAAGAGACTCTAAGCCATTTCGATATCGAAGCTCTTCACCCTGATGAGTTTACTGATGATCTATTTGACCTGGACCAGTCAGCAGTATTGGAGGCAGCTCATGGGCATAGGGCCTCACTTAAAAATCCTCCTTTTACGAGCGGAGACTACTTGGGTCTCTTGAGACGACAAGGGCTAGGACAAACCGTGCACTCGCTAGCCACTTATATACAGATCCTTTAAAAATACCTTCTATGCGAAAAGCGAGCTGCTTTCAAAGCAGCTCTTTATGTGGCGGTAGCAAGCTAGCTTGATTTGACTATATGTTCATGCGCCATAGTTTCGGCGCGCCATCGACTCCCCGCCCCGCCTGCGCGCTAAATGGGTCGGTTTTATTGCGCCCTTGCAGGTAGGTTGAAGGCAGTCTGTTGCTGGGCTGCGTGAAGGGGGTTGCAGGATGGATTTCCTTGCGATTCCTTGCATTTTTAACGTCGGGTGTCGGTGTGTGGGAAAACCCATGGCAGTTGGGTTTAAGCTTGTCCCGACCACAGTGGAAATGTTGCCCCAGCCATGCCAAAACATGCCGATTTATATTGATTGGTTATTTGTTGACCAATATTCGGTAAAGGGTATTTTCAGTATAAGCGCTTGATTTAAAGCAACAAAAAAGCCGCTGTCGATGACAGCGGCTTTCGTGTTTGGTGGAGGCGGCGGGAATTGAACCCGCGTCCGCCGGCGCTTACCCTTCGGCTCTACATGCTTAGTTCCGTCTTTTGATTTAGCAGTGACGCCTCCGACGGGCAGGATACGGCACCACGATTCCTCTAAAGTTTAGTGTTTGACACGAGGACAGGGCCAAACACGATCCCATTAGCTGTCGCTCATCTCTCCTCCGGAATAAATGGGCACATTCCCTTGGAGCCAGGCTAACAACTAGCAGGGTTTAAGCTGCCAGTGCACCTTGAGCGTAGTTTTCGTCGTTTGCGACTATTTAGTTGCAACGTGGGATTTACGAGATACGTTACAATCTCGGCATGCACCTCGGAGTTTACTACCGGCGTCGAGACCATATCGCCCCCGAAGAATCAGCATCCTAGCATTACAGCCAGGCGAGTGCCAATCGTTACTTGCTGTCGCGCATGATGCGCGCCTTCTGTCTGTTCCAGTCACGCTCCTTTTCGGTAGCGCGCTTGTCATGAAGCTGTTTGCCTTCCACCAGTGCCAGTTCGCACTTCACCAGATTTTCCTTCCAGTAAAGCTTGAGAGGAACGCAGGTATGCCCCTTGTCCTGCGTGCGTGAGAAGATCCTGTCAATCTCCTTGCGATGCAGCAGTAGCTTTCTGGTTCTGGACGGATCCGCTATTTCGTGTGTGCTGGCCGTGTTCAGCGGCGTGATATGCGAGCCCAGCAGCCATGCTTCACCACGCTTGACCAGAATATAGGTATCGGTCAGCTGTGCCTTGCCGGCGCGCATGCTTTTTACTTCCCAGCCCGAGAGGGCAAGTCCTGCCTCAAAGGTTTCTCGAATGTGGTATTCGAAACGAGCCTTCTTGTTCTGGGCAATAACGTTGCTGCCGGGCGCGTTGCTCTTTTTCTTGCCCATGGGACCTCTTAAACCTTCGGAGTGATCGTGCTCTCCTCGATATGCGGGAAAGCGTGATAATATTCAAGTCACTATAGAACAGACGCACTATCATACGCATAAAGTGCGTTGCCGTCAGTGGAGAGCTGCATGCCAACGGTCACTCAATCGGCCCTGGTTAAACACTCTGATCGCAGGATGTTTGATCTGGTCAACGATATTGAAAGCTACCCGGAATTTTTGCCGGGCTGTCGAGCCGCCAACGTCGTGGACGAAGGTGAGAACTATCGAACGGGTAGACTTACTCTGGCCAAGGGCGGCGTTGAGCAGAGTTTTACGACGCGTAATACGCTTCATGCCCCATCCCGGATTGATCTGTCTCTGGTGGATGGGCCATTCAAACAGCTTTCCGGGCAATGGCATTTTCGGGAGATGGGTGAAAATGCCTGTCGGGTAGAATTTTCCATGTCATTTGAATTTTCCAATCGCCTGTTGAGCATGGCATTCAGTCGGCTTTTTCAGCAGGTCACAAAGCAGCAGGTTGATGCCTTCGTCAAACGGGCAGAACAGGTTTATGGGCGCTAAACAGCTGACTATCGAGGTGGCCTACGCATTGCCCGAGAGGCAATGGTTGTTCGAGATGGTGGTGCCTGAAGGTACCACCGTGCGCCAGGTAGCCATCATGTGCGGGCTTGATAATGTGGCGCAAAGCGGGTTAAGTCCGGAAGTACTTGTCACGCTTGCGGTCGGAATCTTTGGTATCAAGGTACGTGACCCGGATCACCAGCAGGTTGCTGCCGGTGACCGAGTCGAGTTATATCGCCCGTTGATCATCGATCCCAAGGAGGCCCGAGTAAATCGGGCCGGTCTGGGTCGAAGGCGCTGATCATTCGCCGCGCGGATAAGGTTCGCTACTGGTGGCCGGGATGGGTTCAAGCGGAGTAACACCCGGCGATTGTGCTGCCCCCGAGGCAGGGGGCTGATTGTTTACATCCGGGCTGGCATCGATATCACCGGCAGTATCAATATGGCTTACTACATTGTCATCGAACGTCAGGCTGACGCGCTTGTTGATGACATTGCCATCGGATTCCTTTACTCGATAGACGTAATCCCAGGCATTGGCGCCCATCGGATCATCAAGCAGAGGCGTCCCCAGCACATAAGTCACCTGATCTTTTGTCATGCCAGGGTGAAGTTGTTGTACCATGCTCTCTGTAATCAGATTGCCCTGGGGAATGTCTCTTTTGTAGACGCCAAACCAGCTGCAGCCAGAAAGCACGCCGATCATGCAACAAAAAGTGACTAATAGGATCGATTTTTGCATTTGTCTCAGACTTTCCTTATCGTTTGCGTTCATCGATCATACCTGATACCTCAAGCGACTGCGAAGAGCTAACCCATGGCCGATAGGAACCAGGAATTACGCAAGGCAGGCCTCAAGGTCACCTTGCCTCGGGTCAAGATCCTCCAGATCCTGGAGGCAACCCGCGAAGAAGAGCTGCACATGAGCGCCGAGGACGTCTACAAGACGCTTCTGGAGCAGGGAGAAGACGTTGGTCTCGCCACCGTGTATCGCGTTCTGACCCAGTTTGAAGCCGCAGGGCTTGTGGTTCGTCATAACTTTGACGGTGGCCATGCGGTGTTCGAAATGTCGCAGGAAGAGCACCACGATCATATGCTGTGTCTTGAAACCGGCGAGGTTGTCGAATTCTTTGATGCAGATATCGAGCGTCGCCAGCGTGAGCTGGCAGAGGAGCGTGGCTTTGAACTGGTAGACCACGCGCTTGTACTTTACGTGCGCCCGAAGGGGTCGACCGCGACGCGCCAGGATGGCAGCGGAGGTGGGCGCCGCTGAAATGTGTCGCAGCCGTTGTAAAAATGCCGCTCTCTCGAGCGGCATTTTTTATATTTCACTACAGCAATGCTCTGCTGTGAGGTTAATGACGCTGCCTGGATTGACCGCTTTTCAGCATTTCCCGAGCATGCGCCAGCGTCTGAGGCGACAGATGAATGCCGCCAAGCATGCGCGCCAGCTCCTTGACGCGGCCCTTATGGTCGAGGATCAGCATCGACGTGCGGGTATCGCTGTCGCCAGTCTGTTTTTCTATATGAAGATGCTGGTGAGCCTGAGCGGCGACCTGTGGCAGGTGGGTTACACACAATACCTGGCCGCCATGGCCAAGCTGCTGGAGAAGCTGCCCGACAATTTCGGCAGTCGCGCCCGAGATTCCTACATCAACTTCGTCGAAAACCAGCGTTGAAGTGGGGCTCAATTGTGCGGTAACAACCTGGATGGCAAGACTGATGCGTGACAGCTCCCCGCCTGAGGCGACCTTGTGCAACGGGCGTGAAGGCTGACCGGGGTTGGCACTCATCATGAACTGAATCTGGTCAAGGCCTTCCGGTTGAGGTGTTTCACGTGGCACTACCTCTACGGTAAAACGCGCCTTTTCCATACCTAGAAAGCGAAGCTGCTCCTGTACACGTTCGGCCATGATCCGGGCACTTTCCATACGACGTGCCGAGATACTGCCAGCCAGTTCACGCCATTGATGGCGAAGTGCTTCCGCCTGCTCTTCCAGTGCTGCAATGGTGTCATCTCCCCCTTCCAGCTGCTCCAGCTCATCGGCCAGTCGCTGATGCAGTGCTACCAGTTCCTCGGGGGCAATATAGTGCTTGCGTGCAATGCCATGGACGCTTCCCAGCCGTTCTTCGACCAGTTGAAGGCGTGAGGGGTCAAGGTCAATGTGAGCATGATGCCAGGAAAGTTCGCTGACGGCTTCTTCCAGCTGAATACGCGCATCTTCCATCATGGCCAGCGCACTTTTGAAGCGTTGCTGTTGCTCCGTGGGCAGGCTGCCTAGTTGCTGAACAGCACTGGCCAGACGCGACAGGGCACCCCTGTCCTCCATCGCGCAGTCGTCGATGGCACTCTGGGCGATCTGCAGCAACTGGTCGGCGTGAGCAAGCTCTGTCTGCTCGGATTCGAGCTGTGCCAGCTCTCCATCTGCCAGGGCCAGTTGGTCAAGCTCGTCCACCTGATAGCGCAGTAACTGGCTGCGCGCATCGCGTTCGGCACCATTATCGCGACGATGACGTATATCTCGGCGAAGGGCCTGCCACTGACGATACATCTGCCTTAGCTCGGTCACTTCCGCCTGGTGATCTGCCAATTCATCCACCAGGTGAAGGTGTGTTTCTTCTCGCAGCAACGAGTGATGGGCATGCTGACCGTGTACTTCGATCAATAATTCGCTTAGCGCCTTCAGGTCCGCGGCCGTACTGGCACTGCCGTTGATCCATGCTTTCGAGCGGCCGGAAGCCGTGACCACACGGCGCAGCAGGCAGTCTTCGGTATCGAGATTGCGTTCGGCAAGCCAGGCGGCGGCTGCAGGCAGTTCACGAATATCAAAACGTGCACTGATATCGGCCTGGGCGGCGCCATGGCGAATGCTGCCGGCATCAGCGCGTTCACCCAGGCACAGCGACAGGGCGCCAAGCAGGATGGACTTCCCGGCTCCGGTTTCGCCAGTGATGGCTGTCATGCCCTGATGAAACTCGAGCTCGAGGTGTTCAACGATGGCGTAGTGACGTATGGACAGTTGCGACAACATGAGCAGATCCTGTTGAAAATCACACTATGGCTTTTTATACAGTGGTTCTAGGCCGTATTCAATCCTCTACTTGAGGGAAAAGCGCGCATTCATTGCTCCTGGGCCTTGAGATTATCACCGGGCTGCCCCATCTATGCACCAAGCCGTTATCAGCCCGTATTCCGTATTGCCATGCACGAAGGAGGACGCATGACCGACAAGTCCAGAACATCCATTGATGAAGAGATGCAGCGTGCCGAGCGTGATGCCGAGCCGCAGCGCATGGAGGATGAGCAGTCGCCGCTGACAGGTGAAACGATCGAGGAAGAGGCCCTTGAGCCGATCGATGGTGAACTGGAGGGGCAGGATATAGACCCGGAAGCTGATGTTCTCGCCGCACGCGTTGCCGAGCTTGAGGATCAGTTGAAGGCGTCTGAAGAAAAATCCCTGCGTGCCGCTGCCGAAGCGCAGAATGTTCGCCGCCGCTCTGACCAGGAAGTCGAGAAGGCTCGCAAGTTTGCACTCGAAAAGTTCGTGAAAGAGCTCCTGCCGGTTGTCGACAGCCTTGAAAAGGCGCTTGAAAGCATGCAGGAAGATGCTTCCGAGACACATCGCGAAGGTGTCTCGATGACGTTGAAAATGCAGGTGGATGCTCTGGCTCGGTTCGGTGTTGAACAGCTCGACCCCCACGGCGAACCGTTCGACCCGCAATACCATGAAGCCATGACCATGGTGCCGAACCCTGATGTAGAGCCGAATACCGTGATTGATGTCATGCAGAAAGGGTATCTGCTCAACGGCCGCCTGGTCCGCCCGGCAATGGTTGTGGTCAGCAAGGCCGCTGAATAGGAAAAAGGCCCTTGAAAGGGCAAATCCTGGCCCCATATACGCAAACAGACGCGCGGCAATGACCGCACATGATAGAAACGAATCAGCTTTGAGGTGGATACATGGGACGCATAATTGGTATTGACCTTGGTACAACCAACTCCTGTGTTGCTGTACTCGACGGCGACAAGACCAAGGTTATCGAAAACGCGGAAGGTACTCGTACCACGCCTTCCATCATCGCCTATGCCGATGATGGCGAAACACTGGTAGGTCAGGCGGCCAAGCGCCAGGCCGTGACCAACCCGAACAACACCCTGTACGCGGTCAAGCGTCTGATCGGCCGCAAGTTCAAGGATGATGTTGTTCAAAAGGACATCAAGATGGTGCCGTATTCCATCGTTGAAGCCGATAATGGCGATGCCTGGGTTCAGGTCAACGACAAGAAGATGGCCCCCCCGCAGATCAGTGCGGAAGTCCTGAAGAAAATGAAAAAGACCGCCGAGGATTACCTGGGCGAGGAAGTTACCGAAGCAGTCATTACCGTGCCGGCCTACTTCAACGATTCTCAGCGTCAGGCGACCAAGGATGCCGGCCGTATTGCCGGGCTTGAAGTCAAGCGCATCATCAATGAGCCGACAGCGGCAGCGCTGGCCTACGGTATGGATAACGCCCGTGGCGACAAGACCATTGCGGTCTATGACCTGGGTGGCGGTACCTTCGATATTTCCATTATCGAAGTCGCTGATGTTGACGGTGAAACGCAGTTTGAAGTTCTGGCTACCAACGGTGATACCTTCCTGGGTGGCGAAGACTTCGACATGAAGTTGATCGACTATCTTGTCGCTCAGTTCAAATCCGATTCCGGTATCGACCTGTCCGGCGACAGCCTGGCGATGCAGCGTCTGAAGGAAGCTGCTGAAAAGGCCAAGATCGAGCTGTCTTCCGCGCAGCAGACCGAAGTCAATCTGCCGTATATCACTGCTGACAATACAGGTCCGAAGCACCTGGCGGTCAAGGTAACGCGTGCCAAGCTCGAATCCATTGTCGAAGATCTGGTTCAGCGCTCTCTCGCGCCGTGTAAAACAGCCATGCAGGATGCCGGTCTCTCCAACAGCGAGATCGATGATGTCATTCTGGTCGGTGGCCAGACGCGCATGCCGATGGTTCAGAGCAAGGTCGCCGAGTTCTTTGGCAAGGAAGCGCGCAAGGACGTCAACCCGGACGAAGCTGTCGCCATGGGCGCGGCCATTCAGGGCGGTGTTCTGGGCGGTGACGTCAAGGACGTGCTGCTGCTGGACGTGACACCGCTGACGCTGGGTATCGAAACGATGGGTGGTGTCATGACACCGCTGATCGAGAAGAACACCACGATTCCGACGAAGAAGACTCAGACCTTCTCTACGGCTGAAGACAATCAGACCGCGGTCACGATTCATGCGCTGCAGGGTGAGCGCAAACAGGCTGCCCAGAACAAGTCACTGGGTCGGTTTGATCTGTCCGATATCCCGCCGGCACAGCGTGGCGTTCCGCAGATCGAAGTAGCCTTTGATCTTGATGCCAACGGCATCCTGAACATCACGGCGAAGGACAAGGCAACCGGCAAGGAACAGTCGATCGTCATCAAGTCTTCCGGTGGTCTGTCTGACGAGGAAATCGATCAGATGGTCCGGGATGCAGAGCAGCACGAAGCAGAAGACAAGAAGTTCGAAGAGCTTGTCCAGCTTCGTAACCAGGCGGACGGTATGATCCACGCGTCTCGCAAGACGCTGGAAGAGTCCGGTGACAAGGCAACTGACGAAGAGCGTCAGGCGATTGAAACCGCGATTACCGAGCTTGAAGAAGCCCTGAAGGGTGACGATGCCGAAGCAATTCAGGCCAAGCTTGATGCGTTGACTGAAGCGTCCGGTACCCTGGCACAGAAAATGTATGCCGAGCAGGAAGGCGCTGAAGGTAATGCCGAGGCGGGCACTTCCGGTAAAAGCCAGAAAGCGGACGATGACGTAGTTGACGCCGAGTATGAAGAAGTCAACGACGATCAGAAAAAACAGTAAGGCGAGTCCGTTCTCGTAACACCGGCGCGGGAGCCATCACGACTCCCGCGTCGTTGTGTTTGAACCATGGTTCCGGAGGGCCGATGCTTCATGTCCAAACGTGATTATTACGAGGTGCTGGGCGTCGACCGCAGCGCCGACCAGAAGGAAATCAAGAAGGCTTATCGCCGACTTGCCCAGAAATACCATCCAGACCGAAATCCGGACGACAATACCGCGGCCGAGAAATTTCGCGAAGTTTCCGACGCCTATGAAGTACTGACTGACAGTGAAAAGCGTGCGGCCTATGACCAGTTCGGGCATGCCGGTGTGGATGGTCAGGCCGGTGGTGGCGGCTTCGGGGGTGGTGGCGCCGGAGGTTTTGGCGACATCTTTGGTGATGTCTTCGGCGATATCTTCGGAGGAGCCGGCGGTGGCCGCCGTAATCCGAACGCTCCGCAGCGTGGCAGTGACCTGCGTTACAACCTCGAGATCGAACTCGAGGAAGCGGTAGCCGGTACCAATGTGGATATTCGCGTGCCACGCCTGTCCGAGTGTGGCCATTGCCACGGCGATGGAGCCGAGCCGGGGACCAGCAAGAAATCCTGCTCCACCTGTAATGGCATCGGCCAGGTACGAATGCAGCAGGGCTTCTTTGCCGTTCAGCAGGCGTGTCCGACATGCCACGGTCGAGGTGAGGTCGTCGAGACTCCCTGCCGCAAGTGTCATGGAGAAGGGCGCGTCAAGGAAACACGCACCCTGTCTGTCCGGATTCCGCCAGGTGTTGATACCGGTGATCGCATTCGCCTGAATGGCGAAGGAGAAGGGGGCGTCAATGGCGGCCCGGCAGGTGATCTGTATGTTCAGGTGTCGATCAAGGCCCACGATATCTTCGAACGTGACGGTCGCGACCTGTTCTGCGACGTGCCGATCAGCTTCGTGGATGCAACGCTTGGCGGTGAGCTTGAAGTGCCCACGCTTGAAGGGCGTGTGAAACTCAAGATTCCGGCTGAAACCCAGACCGGCAAGCTGTTCCGGCTGCGCGGCAAGGGAGTCAAGCCGGTACGCGGTGGCTCTCCGGGTGACCTGATCTGCAAGGTAGTGCTTGAAACCCCTGTCAATCTGAATGAAGACCAGAAGGAGCTGCTGCGCGGGTTCCAGGCCAGCCTGGAGGATACCGGTAGCCGTCATTCTCCACGCAAGAGTGGCTTCTTTGATGGTGTGAAGAAATTCTTTGATGACATGCGTTCATGAGCCCTGTCTTGAAGCCCATAAAAAACCCCGCGCAAGCGGGGTTTTTTATGAGTCAGTGAATCAGAATCAAGGCAGTGTCAGGTAGGAAGCACGATGCTGGGGTCTTCCTGTTCCGGCATGTGGGCCAATGCTCGAGAGCAGGCATCAGGTAGGATGATGTCGATAGCCAGCGGCAGGTGGTCCGAAAACAGCTGATCCAGAACCTGCACATTGGCAGTTTCCAGGCTTTTCGAAACAAGAATGTGATCCAGTGCCCGTTTGGGTTGCCAGGCTGGATAACTCAACAGTGCCTTGCCCGGTGACAGATCCATGGCGCTACAGAATCGCGTATGGGGCTTGAGCTGCTCAAGCGTGCAGTTCAGGTCCCCCAGCAGCACGACATGCCTTACCGGCTCGATCAAGGTGCTCAGGTAATCCAGCTGACGGTCGCGGGTGCGCTGTCCCAGTGCAAGGTGCACGGCGAAGACATGCAGTGCGTGTTCGCCATGACCGAAGGTCACATGGATGGCACCGCGACCCGGGGGGCCGGGTAGCCGGTGGTTTTCCACCCGTGTCATGGGGCGCTGGCTCAACACACCGTTGCTGTGCTTTGCCATATGACCGAAATTGCGATTCAACTGATGGCAGCAGTAATCGAAGCCGGCCTTTTTGGCCAGATACTCGGTCTGATTGATATGGCCGGAGCGAAAGCTGCCGCCGTCCACTTCCTGCAGTGCCACCACGTCATAATCCTTCAGCACGTCGCTGATGAAATCGAGCCGCTTCTGACGCGTCGGATGTGGCAGGAGGTGCTGCCAGCTGCGCGTCAGGTAATGGCGGTAGGCATGCGTATGGATGCCTACCTGCAGGTTGAACGTCAACAGACGCAGACGCTGTCTGTCGTCTGAAGCACTGCCTTCCATCATGGAGTCTCGCCGTTTCGGATGTCGTCGATCAGTGATGAGGCGACAACCATCATGTTGTCCAGGCCGCCCGCACTGTTGGGAGTGATGACGTATTTACCGTTAATGACCAGTGCCGGAACGCCCATCAGCTTGTATGCGCGCATTTTGGCGTGCGCTTCGTTAATCTCGCTTTTAACGCCAAAGGAATTCAGCGCTTTCAGCGCGGCTTCCCTGCTGACCCCGTAATGGGTAAAGAAGTCGGCAATTTCACCGTCATCCGTCAGCTGCCTGCCGTCCTTATGGATAGCATCAAAGAAGTCATCGTGCATTTTTTTCTCGATGCCAAGCTCTTCGGCCGCATAATAGGCTGTGGCATGACGAACCCATGTACGGCCCATGGTGGCGGGAAGCAGCTCGAAGTTGACGTCATCCTTTTGATGGGCAACCCATTTTTCAAGCGCGGGGTTCAGGGCATAACAGTGCGGGCATCCGAACCAGAATACTTCCGTGACGTCGATCTTGCCGGCCGGGAGATCGGTTGGAACCGGTTCATCGAGCACCTTGTAATCCTTTCCGGCGACAGGCTGAGCGGCGAAGGCCATCGAGGCCAGCGTCAGGCCGAACACCAGGGTCAGCAGCTTTTTGATCATCCGTGGAGCTCCGTTAGTAGGGACAATAAACCTTGTTTAGAGCGGGAAGAGATATGACAAGTTCCTCCCGACCCGAATTATCCTACCCGGGAAGTCTCTTCGGTGCGAGATGGATCCTGCCCCGTTATCCGGTCCTTGCTGGTATACTGGCCGGCATACGTCTGGCTTAGCCTTGTTGACCATCTTCTGCAGGATCCTGTTCATGCCCTCCACGTCCATCAATTATCGTCAGGCCCGCTTTGTGCACAGTGCCCCGACCCTGGCCCTGTGCCTGGAGGATACTGGCGCGGAGGTCGCGTTTGCCGGGCGATCAAATGCCGGTAAATCCAGTGCCATCAATACCTTGACGCAGCAGCGTGCACTGGCGCGAACGTCCAGGACACCAGGGCGTACCCAGTTGATCAACTTCTTTGCGCTGAATGAGGATGTCACGCTTCGGCTGGTCGACCTGCCTGGCTATGGATACGCCAAGGTGCCGGAGAAGGTAAAGCTGGAGTGGCAGCGCCATCTGTCGGATTATCTTCAGCGTCGCAGTTCCCTCAAGGGGCTGGTGCTGCTGATGGACGTACGCCATCCGCTCACCGAATTTGACCAGATGATGCTGTCCTGGGCAGACAAGGCAGACATGCCCGTTCACATCCTGTTGACCAAGGCAGACAAGTTGAAGCGCGGCCCCGCGGCGGCCAGCCTGCAGAAGGTGCGGCATGCCCTCAGGGAATGGGAGGATCTGGTGAGCGTACAGCTGTTTTCCGCCCTTAAGAAGGACGGTGTTGAAACGCTTTCCGCTACGCTGGATCGCTGGCTGGCCAGCGAAGACTGAGCTGACCTAGAACACGTAGGTACGACCCGTGGCAGGGTAGCGATACGTCTCTGCGTTGCCTTCCTGGTTGAACAGGGCGGCAGGCTCATCCTGGCCATGTCGAGCCGTCAGTGGTGCAGGAGTCGACGGTGTCTCGGCCTGCCTGTAAGAAGGGTGCAGGGTCAGGTGAGGAGCCGGCTGGCGCGGATAGTTGACATGCAGCGCGTCCGGCTGCGACGCGTGATCGGCACGCACCAGCACTAGTGCCAGAGCAATGCCAAGCGCGCTGACGATCAACAGTAAACCGGTCAACGGAAGCAGGCGCATCAGTACCTCGAACCAGCAGGAAAGTAGATATGTAGTGTACAAGTGTCAGCCAGGTTCCTGCTGATAACAAGTCATCGATAACCACGATCCGGTGAATTACTGCGTCAGAGCCTCGATCACATCCGGCAGTTCCCGTACATGCGCCAACCGGTGCAGCCGAGGATGCTCGATCGGTGACCCACTGCCGCGTCGGTCGATCCAGGCCACGTTCATGCCAAGCCTCAACGCCGGCAGTGCATCTTCCTTCCATGAATCACCGACATGAAGTGACTCGCCTGCTGTTGCCCTCATGCGGGCCAGCGCGGCAAGAAAGGCGCGTGCATCCGGCTTGGGGGCGTGTATTTCTCCGGCATTGATCACAACGTCAAACAGCGTGGCATCCACGACTCGGCGCACATCTACATTGCCATTGGTTATGGCGCCAAGGCGGTAGTTTTCTGCCAGTGTTTCGAGCAGGGGCAGCGACTCATCATACAGTGTCACCTCATGGCGTAATGTCAGCATGTAGTCGATCGTCTCCGCGACCAGCCTGCGGGCGTCATGATCGGGCAGCCCGTGATCCTGAAGTATCGACAACAGCGCCTCATGGCGCAGAAAGGTGAAATCGCCCCGGCGCAGGGGATAGCGCTGTGCCATGGCTTCGCGGCGAGCGACATACTCGGAGAGTGGAAAGCGCTCGGCATGATGTGCCTGCTGATCGAGCCAGTCGTAGTGAACCTGTTCGGTGCGGGCCATGACCGGGCCGTTGTCCCACAGCGTGTCATCAAGATCGAAGGTAATGGCTTTCAGCATGGTCACGTTTCCTTTTTGGTCGGGCGTTTGCGCGCCCGCGGGTGCGTCTTGTCATAAACGTCAGTCAGGTGCTGCCAGTCAAGCCGCGTATAAATCTGGGTCGTCGACAAATGGGCATGCCCCAGCAGTTCCTGCACACCGCGCAGGTCCTGACTGGATTCCAGCAGATGGCTGGCGAAGCTGTGGCGAAGCCGGTGCGGGTGCAGGTGTTCCGGCAGGCCCCGCTCGACGGCCAGTCGGGCCAGGCGCAGCTGCACGCTGCGAGTGCTCAGTCGGGTGCCATGGCGGCCGACAAACAGCGCAGTCTGTTTATCCTCGGCCAGCAGGGCACGATGAACCAGCCAGCGGTCCAGTGCCTGGCGGGCTCGCTGCCCCAGTGGCAGTTGGCGCGGCTTGTTGCCCTTGCCACGAACGCGCAATCGAGTGGCTTCCAGATGATTCACATCCAGCCCGGTGAGTTCTGCCAGACGAAGGCCTGATGAATAGAAAAGCTCGACCATGGCCTGGTCGCGGCAGGTCAGAGGATCATTCTCATCCACCGGTGTGTCCAGAAAATGGCTCAGAAGATCGATATCCACCGGTCTTGGCAGCGGGCGTTTTGCGCGCGGAGCATCCAGCAGGCGGGCAGGGTTGCTGGCCAGTAACTGCTGATCAACCAGACTGTCACAAAAGCCGCGCAGGGTTGCCAGACGCCGCGCCAGGCTTCGAGGCGACAGGCCACGTGTACGCTCACGCCCAAGGAAACGACGCAGGTGAGTAGTGGTCAGTGCGGACCACTGTTCAAGGCCTTCCTCTTCAAGCCCCTTGACGAGGGCCTGCAGGTCCTGCCGGTAGGCCGCCACGGTCGCCGGGCTATGCCGATGAGCCAGCTGTTCAAGCCAGTCAGTACACAGGGAATGAAGGTCTGCGGTCATGAAAGCATCCGGGTCAGCAGTCGTGCGGTAATGTCGCCAATAAACCCGAAGCCTGAACGGTCAAGCCGGTCGGTATCAAGGCATAGCAGCCAGCCATCTTCTGCGCCCAGTGGCAGTGACATCAACAGCACCCTGGCCGGCCCTTCGGGTGCGCCAGGCAGTAGTAGACGAGCCTGCTGAGTCGTGAGGGTGAGCCGCTGCACCGGGCCATCTGTCAGAAGGCTTCTGAACCGCTGAGAGATCACCAGGTTTGCCGCGTGGCTGGGAGGGTAGCAGGGGGCGCTGGAGCAGTGTGGCCGCCACAGGGCGGTGGCTTCGCTATTGAACAGCTCCGCCAGGTGCATTGCCAGTTGCTGACCAAGCGCGTCGGGTGATTCAGCTTCCAGCAGGGCCAGCACCAGCATCCTGAGCCGTTGCTGGCGGCCCTGATCCTGGCGTGTTCCGACGCAAAGGCTTGAAAGGCCGGCACTGCTTTGTTGCTCGCGCTGCTGTAGTCTGGCCAGTTGATATTCCCGTATCGGTACGGCGTGGCCGTGGACCGGATGGGGAAGATCAAGCTGATCAAGCAGCGCTTCCCGTGTCTCGAAAAAATCAGGATGCGTTTCCAGCCAGGCGGCTACCTGCGCTGCCGTGAGCATGTCCGGCATGGGCGTCTCCTAAAGAGGGATGCGTCCTTCAAAAACGCGCTCGGCAGGTCCGGTCATGATGACGCTATGGCCTTCACCGGCCCATTCAAGTGTCAGTTGTCCGCCGGGCAGATCGATATTGACCGGGCTCTCGAGCACGCCCTGTTGAATACCGGCAACCGCTGCCGCACAGGCCCCCGTGCCACAGGCGCGGGTTTCACCGACGCCCCGCTCAAAGACCCGCAGTCGGGCATGTCGAGTGGAAAGCACTTCCAGAAAGCCGACATTTACACGCCGTGGAAAGCGGTGGTGGCGCTCAAGTAGCGGCCCCAGTGTGGTCACGGGAGCAGTATCCACGCTGTCGACCATGACTACGGCATGAGGATTGCCCATCGAGATTGCGCTCAGCGATACGGTGCCCTGCTCGGTTTCCACCTCGTAGCTCAGTGACTGCATCTCGGCATGAAAGGGAATCTCGGCCGGGGCCAGCCGAGGCGGACCCATGTCGACCCGAACCCGGGCATCATCAGTCAGACTCAGCAACATTGGCCCGCCCGCGGTTTCGACGCGGATATCACGCTTGGCGGTCAGCTGGTTATCGACCACAAACCGGGCAAAACAGCGCGCACCGTTACCGCAGTTTTCCACTTCGCTGCCATCGGCGTTGAAGATGCGGTAGCGAAAATCCATGTCCGGATGCGTGGGTGGCTCGACCAGCAGCAACTGATCAAAGCCGATGCCGGTATGTCGATTGGCCCACTCGCTGATCTTCTGGGCGGGCAGGCGAGCGCGCTGGGTCACCAGGTCAACGACCATGAAGTCATTGCCCAGACCATGCATTTTCCAGAACCGCAACAGCATCAGGCCTGCTCCTCCGGCAGAAGGCTTTCACCGGCCCACAGCTCCTCAAGGGTTTCCCGCTCGCGGATCAGATACATCGCATCGCCATCCACCATTACTTCGGCTGGCCGGGGGCGCGCATTGTAATTGGATGCCATGGCAAACCCATAGGCACCGGCAGACTGGACGGCCAGCAGGTCACCTTCAGCAATGGCCAGCGTGCGGTCCTTGCCGAGGAAGTCGCCGGATTCGCATACCGGGCCCACCACGTCATAGGTCTGGCTGTCGCGAGGCGTGCGTGTGTCGACCGGCACTATGCCCTGCCACGCCTGATAGAGCGACGGGCGGATCAGGTCATTCATGCCTGCATCAACAATGGCAAAGTGCCTGGTTTCACCGGGCTTGAGGTATTCGACCCGAGTCAGCATGACGCCAGCGTTGGCCGCGATGGAGCGGCCGGGTTCGAAAATCAGCTCCAGAGTATCGTCGTCCAGATGCTCGAGCAGGGCATTGATGTAATCCGCCGTGGCCGGTGGTGTTTCTCCCTGATAGTTCACGCCCAGACCGCCACCAAGATCAAGGTGCTTGAGCATGATGCCGTGCTCGGCCAGGGTGGCCATCAGCACCTTCAGCCGGTCCAGCGCATCAATAAAGGGGGCGATATCGGTCAGTTGGGAGCCGATATGGCAATCGAGCCCGATTGGCTGTACGTATGGCAGTGCCTGGGCACGCTGATAGGTCTCAAGGGCATGATCGATCGCGATACCGAACTTGTTGTCCTTGAGGCCGGTGGAAATGTAGGGATGCGTGCCGGCATCGACGTCCGGATTGACCCGCAGCGACACCGGGGCAATCCTGCCCATGTTGCCGGCTACTTCGTTGAGTCGCTCAAGCTCGGCAGTGGATTCGACATTGAAGCACTTGATGCCGACCTCCAGCGCGCGGGCCATTTCCTCGGCCTGCTTGGCAACGCCCGAGAAGACGATACGAGAAGGGTCGCCGCCGGCGGCCAGAACACGCTCGAGTTCCCCGGCGGAAACGATATCGAATCCCGCACCTAGGCGGGCCAGTACATCAAGCACGGCCAGGTTCGAATTGCTTTTGACGGCGTAGCAGATCAGGTGTGCCCGGCCTGCCAGAGGGTCCTGATAGCCCTTGAAATGGGCGGTCAGTGCGGCGCGGGAATACACGTAGCAGGGGGTGCCGACCTGGTCGGCCACATCCTCAAGGGCGACGGACTCCGCAAAAAGCCGACCTTCCCGATAGTCAAATGCGCTCATTGCCGGGCCTCCGCAGGGGCTGCTGTGGTATCGCCATCGGCATTGCCGCGGGTGTCATTACCGCTGTCGGCCGGCTGGTCATCGGCCTGCGCTGGCTCGGACTGCTGCTCATAGGCATGCTGCGGGTCGTATTTCTCGGCGGCCTGTTCATCGCTTGGCATGTAAAGCGGACCTTTTTGACCACACCCGGCCAATACCAGGGTGGCCAGCAACAGGGGAATGAGGCGTGTCATTGTGCACCTCCTGCATGGGCTGGCTTCAGCGCATCCCGGGCGCGCTGGGCGCTGGCGCGAACCTGATGAGGTGCGGTGCCGCCGATATGATTTCGGGCTGCTACAGAGCCTTCCAGCGTCAGCACGTCAAAGACATCTTCATGAATATCGCTGGAGAACTGTCGGAGTTCTTCCAGTGTCATGTCGGACAGGTCCTTGCCCTGTTTGATGCCGTAGGCGACCGAGGTGCCCACGATCTCATGAGCATCCCGAAAGGCGACACCGGCGCGGACAAGATAATCAGCCAGATCGGTGGCCGTCGAGAACCCCTTGCGGGCCGCCTCGTACATGGAGGTCTTCTTCGGCTCGATGGCCGGGATCATGTCAGCGAAGGCGCGCAGGCATCCCTTGACCGTATCGACGCTGTCGAACAGGGGTTCCTTGTCTTCCTGATTGTCCTTGTTATAGGCCAGTGGCTGGGATTTCATCAGGGTCAGCAGGCTCATCAGGTGGCCGTAGACACGCCCGGTCTTGCCGCGTACCAGTTCGGGCACGTCCGGGTTTTTCTTCTGCGGCATGATGGAGGAGCCGGTGCAGAACCGGTCCGGCAGATCGATGAAGTCAAACTGAGCGCTGGACCACAGCACCAGCTCTTCACTGATGCGGGACATGTGCATCAGCAGGATGCTGGCAAAGCTTGTAAATTCGATGGCGAAATCACGATCACTGACCGCATCGAGAGAGTTTTCGGCCGGACGATCAAAACCGAGCAGCTCAGCCGTGACGTGACGGTCGATCGGGTAGGTGGTGCCAGCCAGCGCAGCGGCGCCAAGAGGCAGGATATTGACGCGGCGACGGCAGTCCATCAGTCGCTCGTGGTCGCGAGTGATCATTTCCTGCCACGCCAGAACATGATGACCGAAGGTGACGGGCTGCGCGGTCTGCAGGTGTGTAAAGCCTGGCATGATGGTGTCAGCGTGACGGTCCGCCAGTTCGATCATGCCTTCACGCAGGCGACCTAGCTCGCTGCCGATGGCATCGATTTCATCGCGCAGGTACAGGCGAATATCCGTGGCGATCTGGTCGTTGCGAGAGCGGCCGGTATGCAGTTTCTTGCCGGTGATTCCAATCTTGTCGGTCAGCCGGGCTTCGATGTTCATGTGGATGTCTTCAAGTTCCACGGACCATTCGATGTTGCCGGCCTCGATATCGCGTTCGATATCGTTCAGCCCTTCAACGATGGCGTCGCGCTCATCATCGGTCAGTACGCCAACCCGGGCCAGCATGGTGGCGTGAGCGATCGAGCCGCGAATATCGTGATGGTACAGGCGCTGGTCAAACCCGATGGAGGCAGTAAATGCAGCGACAAACGCGTCAGTGGGCTCACTGAAGCGTCCGCCCCAGGACTGATTGGTCTGTTGAGTCATGGCGGCTGAATATTCCTGATAATGACAAGTGACAGAGCGCGACGGCCAGGTCGCACCGGATGCGTTCGAGTGTATCAGACTCCGTGGTCAGGCTCTGCCCTTCGGGCAACGTTGAACCGTGTGGTGGTTTTTAGCAGGCGGAGGGTGCTTTATGATAGTCGTCCTGCTTGATTACCGACTCTGGAGTCCCTGTGTCTGACATGCCGCTATCTCATCTGCGTATTGCTACCCGCAAAAGCCCGCTGGCCCTGTGGCAGGCGGAACACGTCAAGGCGCGGCTGGAGGCGCTGCACCCCGGGCTTCTGGTAGAGCTGGTGGCACTTTCAACCCGGGGGGACAAGATCCTGGACACTCCGCTGGCAAAAATCGGTGGCAAGGCCTTGTTCGTCAAGGAGCTTGAAGAGGCCATGATGGACGGCCGCGCTGATATCGCGGTGCATTCCATGAAGGATGTCCCGATGCATTTCCCTGAAGGGCTGGGCCTTGCGGTCATCATGGACCGCGGTGCACCCACCGATGCGTTTGTGTCCAATGAAGTGTCGGAGCTTGAGGCTCTGCCGCTGGGGGCCTGCGTGGGGACGTCCAGCCTTCGGCGCGGGCTGCAGATCAAGTCACTGCGCCCGGACCTTGTCATTGAAAGTCTGCGGGGCAATGTGCAGACGCGACTCTCCAAACTCGATAGCGGAGAGTTCAATGCCATCGTACTGGCGACTTCCGGCTTGCAGCGGGTGGGGCTGGAAGGGCGCATTACCAGCGAGTTCGTGCCAGAGCAGCTCCTGCCGGCCTGTGGCCAGGGTGCGCTGGGAATCGAATGTCGTCTGGCGGATGATCAGGTTCGTGCCCTGATTGCGCCGCTTGTCGATGCACCAACGACTAGCTGTGTGCTTGCCGAACGTGCGATGAATACGCATCTCGAAGGCGGGTGTCAGGTACCAATCGGCGGCTTTGCCCTGCTGGAAGATGAAGGACAGACCCTGTGGCTGCGTGGGCTGGTGGGCGCGCCGGACGGCTCACAGGTGCTGCGTGCCCAGGCCCGTGGCCCGGCAGAGGCACCTGAGGCGCTGGGCGTTCAGGTCGCTGATGCGCTGCTGGCCCAGGGGGCTGGTGCGATTCTGGAAGATGTTTATGGCACGCGCTGATCTGCCGGTGGTCATTGCGCGTCCGGGAGCGCGCGCCGAAGCGCTGGATGCTGCGCTTCGGGCTGACGGGCATGCGATCGAGCAGCTCAACATCATGTCATTGTCCCCCCTGGACGACGAGGAGGGCGCCATCCGGCGCCGCCTGATGGATCTGGATCTTTATCGCCAGGTGATCTGCACGAGCCCCTTCGCCGCGCAGTGCCTGGTCGAGCAGATCGAGGCAGTCTGGCCTCAGCTGCCGGTCGGTATCGAGTATCTGGCAACCGGTACCAGCACCGCCGATGTCCTGGCCGACGGGCTGTCGGTGGACGTGTCCTTTCCGCCCATGGGCAGTGGCAGTGCCAGTGAGGCATTGTTGGCATTGCCTACCCTGGCGGCTGATAATGTCAGCGGTCACCGTATTCTGCTGGCCGGTGGTCAGGGCGGGCGCCCACTTCTGCACGAAACGCTGATGCAGCGCGGCGCGAGTGTCGATACACTGGCACTTTACCGGCGTCAGCTTCATGAGCCCGAGCTGACGCACCAGCACCTGCTGTCGGAAGGGCGCTTTTCTGCACTGGTATTGACCAGCGCGGAACAGCTTGAGCATCTTCTGGTATGGTGTGACAGGCAAACGTTTTCACGCCCGCTGGTCGTTTCCAGCGAGCGATTGGCTACACTGGCTTACACGCACGGATTTGATACCGTCATGGTGGCCGGAGACGCCTCCCCGAATGCATTGAGCGCAGCCGTGGCCCGCGCTTGTAGCGCCTTCTAACCTTGATAAAGGCTAGTGATACATGAGCAAGCAAGAACACGACAAAGACGACAACACCGCTTCCTCTCGGCCCGACGGCTCGTCTGCGTCGACCCCGCCTGCCCGGGCGCCGGATACGGCAGGCCCTGCTTCGCCCGAGGACAGGAGCGACAAGGTCTCGGGCACCTCCGGGTCTGACGCCACGGCCTCAGCATCCGGTGCGGCCGCTTCCGCCAGTGCCGGGACAGGCACGTCGTCCAAATCCTCATCCCGCCCCGGAGCCAGCGGAGCCAACACGCCTCCGCGCGGTACGGGAAAAGGCAGCGGCAGTGGCAGCAATGGTGGTGGCCACGGTACGTCGTCTTCCGGAAAGGGCAGCAAGGCCCTCATGGTCGTGCTGATTATCCTGTTGTTGATTGTTCTTGCCGTCATGGGCTGGGGTGGCTGGCAGCTGATGCAGCAGAAACAGACGGTTGCAACGCTTGAGCAGCAGATCCCGCAGCAGGATGAAACGCTGACGCGGCGCCTGTCGGCACAGCAGAAGAAAATTGATGAGCTTCAGAACTCCCTCAAGGAAGCGAGCGCCACACAGGACAAGGTGCTTGATGAACTGAGTGCATCACAGCAAACCGACTCCCGCGAGTGGCTCTATGCCGAAGTCGAGTATCTGCTTCGTCTTGCCAATCAGCGCCTTCAGCTCGAGCGTGATGTCAGCGGCGCCTATGCCCTGCTGAAAAGTGCTGATGAGCGCCTCCAGCAGGCAGACAACCCCGCCTTTACCCCGGTGCGTCGTCAGATTCGTTCCGGCATGGCGGCACTCGATGCGGTGCCCAGCGTGGATGAAACGGGTCTTTATCTGGCGCTGGCTGCCGAGGCAGAGCAGTTCCAGACGCTGCCGCTGGCTCAGGATACTCAGGCCCTGTCTGCGAAGGTGGATGACGGTTCATTCTACGGCGGTGACTGGCGTGACCAGCTGGCACGGCTGGGGAATCAGCTCAAGGATCTGGTGACGGTACGTCATCATGATGAAGCGCTTGAAGCACTGATCACGCCGTCCCAGGAAGGTTATCTGCGTCAGAACGTCCGCCTGATGCTCGAGCAGGCGCAACTGGCACTGCTCAAGGGGCAGCCGCAGGTGTATCAGCAGGGCATCAGCCGGGCACGTGACATGGTGAAGGCCTACTACAAGACCGATGATGACCGTGTGCGTACGGCGCTGTCTCGCCTTGATGAGCTGGCCAATGAAACCATTCGCCCTGACCTGCCCGATGTCAGCGGCTCACTCAATACACTGCGTGACATCATGCAGCGGCGCTATGACCAGCAAGGAGCGGTCGAATGAGAAAACTGATTCTCTTCATCGTCATCGGGCTGGCAGTAGGTGCGCTGCTGGGTCAGTTGATGCTGTCGACGCCAGGTTATTTTCTTGTACGTGTCGGGGATACGTCAGTCCAGACGTCCTTCTGGTTTGGGCTGATCCTTGTGCTGGTCGCTTTCCTGGTCTTCTACATGGTACTGCGCCTGTTATTGCAGCTGCGTCGCCCGGTTGGCCGGATCAAGCGCTGGAATCATCGCACACGTAATCGTCAGGCCATGGACCGCACGGTAAAGGGCCTGGTTGATCTTGCCGAGGGACGCTGGAAAAAGGCGGAAAAATCCCTGACGCGTGCTGCCGATGACTCCTCTGCACCGATGGTGAACTACCTGTCCGCAGCGCTTGCCGCTCATTACCAGGGACGGTACGACCAGTCCGAAACACTGCTGAAAAAGGCTCACCACAGTACGGAAGGGTCTGATACTGCCGTTTCCCTGGTGCATGCACAGTTGATGCTGGACCGAGAACAGAACGAACAGGCCGTTGCCACACTGACCCGTCTTGAAAAACAGCTGCCGGAGCATCCCCAGGTGCTCAAGATGCTCAAGCAGGCGTACGTGGGTGTCGGTGACTGGGATAATCTGCGTCGTCTGCTGCCGCGCCTTGAGCGCCACAATCTGATGACCGATGAAGAGCGAGTGCTGCTTGAGCGTAATGCCTACATGTCCTCGCTTCGTGATGCCTCGGGGGATTACCGTCGGCTGGATGAGGTACGCCAGTTGTGGGATGAAATGCCCGATACACTGCGCAATGATCCGGACATGGTCTTGATGTATGTCGAATCGCTTTACAAGGCCGGCGAAGAAAACCAGGCCGAGCGCCTGCTGCGTCAGACGCTGAAGGAGCAGTGGCATTCCGCTCTGATCCTGCGTTACGGCCTGCTGGATGTGGACGCCAGCCGTCAGCTCCAGCACGCCGAGAAATGGGCCGAAGAGCGGCCACAGGACCCTGACCTGATGCTTACCCTGGGGCGTTTGTCCCTCCGCAATGCCTACTGGGGCAAGGCGCAGGAGTACTTCGAGTCAAGCTATCGTGTCCATCCAGGCAGCACTGTCTGCGCTGAACTTGCCCGTCTTTATTCCAGCATGGGTGAGCCGGCGAAAAGTCAGAAGTACTACCAGCAGAGCGTCAGTATGCTGCATGAGAAGCTGCCGGCCCTGCCGCAGCCCTCATCAGCCGCCGGTCACTGATGACTGTCGACTCCTCTGGTATGGCCCCGCCCTTGTGCGGGGCTTTTTTTATCACGTGATCCATGCAAGGCGATGCGCGTGGGGCTACCTTAAGTGTCAGTCAAGAATCCAACGTGCTCCAGGGGAATGCCATGTATCAACGTCATTTTTTCATTGCGCTGGCCGTGTCCTTTATCGGTCTTGCGATAACGGGCCTTTTTCATCCGGCCTGGAATGTACTGTGGGTGGTCTGGCTGGGGGTGGCTGCACTCGGCATATATGATCTTCGCTGCCACCACAGTGTGTTGAGCAATTATCCGGTCATAGGCCATTTAAGGTATTTGATGGAGTTTGTGCGGCCCGAGTTGCGCCAGTATTTCTTTGAATCCGATTCCAGTGGCCGGCCCTTCAATCGAGAGCAGCGCGAACTGATCAACCACCGCGCTGCCGGCGGATCAGACGCGATGCCCTTTGGTACGCTCAGGGATATCGATGCCGCCGGGTATGACTACTCGATGCACTCCCTGGCACCGAAAAATGTGGACAGCGCCTTTGGTCGAGTCGTGGTCGGTGGGGCGCAATGCACCAAACCCTACAATTCTTCCATATTCAATATCTCCGGCATGAGTTTCGGAGCACTGTCGGGCAATGCCATTCTGGCAATGAACAAGGGTGCCAGGGTCGGCGGCTTTGCTCATGACACTGGAGAGGGGGCCATCAGCCCCTACCATGAACGCCATGGAGGCGATCTGATCTGGCAGCTGGGTACCGGTTATTTTGGCTGTCGCACGAAGGAGGGCCGGTTTGACCCGGATCTGTTCAAGGAGAAGGCCTGTAGTGATCAGGTCAGGATGATCGAGGTCAAGCTGTCCCAGGGGGCCAAGCCGTCTCATGGCGGATTATTGCCCGGCGCCAAGGTCAACGACGAGATTGCTGAAACGCGGCGGATCGAGGCAGGACAGGACTGTGAGTCCCCCGCATCGCACCCGGAGTTTTCAACGCCCGGGGGGCTGCTTGAATTTGTCGCAAGGCTGCGTGAGCTGAGCGGCGGCAAGCCGACGGGATTCAAGCTGTGCATCGGGCAGCGAAGCGAATTTCTGAGTATCTGCAAGGCCATGCTCGATACCGGTATCCTCCCCGATTTCATTACCGTGGACGGGGCCGAGGGAGGAACCGGGGCCGCACCGACAGAGTTTTCCGACAGCCTTGGTCTTTATATCAATGAAGCACTGCCCTTTGTACATCAGGCGCTGACAGGCTGTGGGCTGCGGGATCAGATTCGGGTGATTGCCAGCGGCAAGGTGGCACTGGGTTATGACATGGTGGTCAAGCACGCGCTCGGGGCTGATATCTGCCATGCCGCACGCCCCTTCATGTTTGCGGTCGGGTGCATTCAGTCGCGTCGCTGTCATACCAATCAGTGTCCGACCGGCGTAGCGACTCAGGATCCTCGCCGCTCTCGGGCGCTGGATGTAGAAGACAAGTCCAAACGCGTGACCCGGTATCACGAAGCCACCGTAGCGTCGTTTTTCAATATGGTCGGCGCGATGGGGTTATCGTCGCCGAAGGAGCTGACGCCGGCGATGGTTCAGCACCGCACCCAGTTTGCGCCGGCCAGACCCTGGAGCGATATCATAGGCCCCTGTCCGGCCCCGGGGCAGCTGCTTGATGACAGCGAGCGCCCCGAAGCGTGGTCGGCCTGCTGGTCGGCGGCCTCGGCTGACCGGTTCTAGTCGGCGGCGGGCAAGGCCTCGGCCATGATGCGTGAAAGCCTGGGGGAGAAGGTCAGGGTGCCGGCCAGCTGATGGCCATGCGCTGACATCTTGGCCCAGGTTCTGGCCAGAATGCGTCCAAGCTTGTCGTCATCGTGTTCCTCGGCAAAGGCCTCGACGTAATGGTCAAGAAAGGCCAGTGCGATGGTATCTTCCAGCGCCTGCATCTCGGGGTTGGT
This sequence comes from Larsenimonas rhizosphaerae, assembly GCF_026240105.1. Taxonomy (NCBI): domain Bacteria; kingdom Pseudomonadati; phylum Pseudomonadota; class Gammaproteobacteria; order Oceanospirillales; family Halomonadaceae; genus Larsenimonas; species Larsenimonas rhizosphaerae. The sequence goes on along the minus strand of NZ_JAPIVE010000004.1, from coordinate 87,970 downwards.
CTTGATGTTCTGCTTCAGGATCAATGCACTGATTCGCCCGATCTCATCTGCCGTTACACCTTCTTCCGACAGTAGTTCGGCGACCAGACTGGCCTGGCGTTTTTGAAGGTCCGTACGCCAGGCATGGTAGCCGGGACGGGTCATCGGATAGTCTTCGCGCGGACTTTCCCAGCGGCGAAAATGCTGGGCGCGGGCAGCAACTCGAAGCTCGGCATCGGCGTCAGGTGCAACGCGTTCAAGCCACTCACTCATACGGCGTGCATAGGCCAGCTCATAAGGGGTGTCGGAGGCCTTGTCCTGGCGTGGATCGCAGGCGTGGGCGTCATCAATCGCAGCCATAATGCGGTCATACTGGTGCTGGTTCATGGAACAGGAATCTCCAGGCTGAAAACAGGTAATACACACGGAATCATGATCGAACGTTGGCGGGTCGCGGGGGTGTCAGGGTGTCGGGCGTCTCTTCGGCAGAGCCTGTCAGCGTAGCATCCAGCCAGGTACCGCGTGAAAACCAGACCAGCGTGATCAGGGCAATCACTACGTTGGTGACCGGAAATGTCCACCACAGCCCGTCGCTGCCCAGCAGCGCATCTCGGGATAATACCAGTGCCAGCGGGAACTGCAGCAGCCACTGGGAAATCAGGGTCAATATCATGGCCGCCGTGGTCTTTCCCGCGGCCCGGAAGGCGCCGGTCAATGCCATCTGTAACCCCATGAAGCCAAAGGTCAGCGATACCGTACGCAAAAACCGTGCGCCGTGTTCGATGACCTGCGGGTCCGAGGGAACAAAAAATCCGACCAGTGCTGGCGCACCCAGAAATACGGCCAGTCCTACTGCCGAGAGGCCTGCGAATGCAATGATCCCACTGAGTCTGGCGACATGACGTGCCCGCTCAAGCTGGCCTGCACCAATGTTCTGTCCCACGACGGCTGCCGTGGACATGGACAAGCCCAGCGCCGGAATCACGATAAAGCCCAGTACATTCATGCCTACGCCATATGCCGCGGTCACGGTGGCGCCGAACCCGGTCACTAGCACAACCATCACGTTCATGGCCAGCGCGCGTGCAGACAGCTCGATCGACGAGGGAATGCCCAGTCTCAGGGCCTGCCGAATCAGCAGCGTGTCTGGTTTCAGGTGATGCCACTGCAGGTGAATGCCCTGATAGCCGCGCCACATCAGTATCACGCCGGTCGTGAAGGCAAGGCATTGGGTCAGCAGGGTGACCAGTGCGGCTCCGGCAATGCCCATGGCCGGGATGGGCCCGGCACCGAAAATGAACAGTGGGTCCAGAACGCTGTTGAGCGCCACTGTCGTGGCCACGATATAAAGTGGCATGCGTACATCGCCGATTCCGCGCATCAAGGCCTGAAACATGGAAAAGCCGAAGGTGAATACCACGCCGGACAGTGCGTATCGCAAAAAGGACAGCGCCCCCTCGCGCACCTGCGGGGCTACCCCCAGCATGTCCAGCAGGGTGGGGGCCAGAAGATGACCCAGCAGCGACAGGGCCAGCGAAACCACGACCACCATGATCAGCGTCTGACCGGCCACCCGGTTGACGTCACGCTGGCGGCCGGCGCCGCTGTACTGCGCCACCAGTGTGGAGCCGGCCACGCTGAGCCCCGAGCCAATGGCGAACAGCAGAAAGATCAATGGTGTACTGATGGAGACGGAGGCCACGGCATCCCCTCCCAGCCGGCCGATCCAGAAGGAATCAATGAGCTGATAGGCTGACTGGAGGATATTGGCCAGTACGATCGGTATGGCCAGCTTGAGCAGCGAGCCGGCAACGGAGCCTTCAGTCAGTCGTGAGGCAGAACGGGTGGGCAAGACGCACCTCGGTCGAGTGTCAGACGGGGCAGCGCAGGGCATGGAACATGACGCGCCACAGACCCCCATGATATCAGGTCAGATACGCCGGTGAGATGATCGTGCGATACAGGCGGCGAAATACCAGGTTGTTTTCTATGCTTCATGAGAATGGTTCGAGGGAATGAACATTACTACTCGAGTGCCTTCGACACTTGATCCAAAGGAGAAGCTTCATGAAACGCATTGCAGGAACACTGGTAATTTGCCTTGGACTGGGTAGTGCAGCGCAGGCAATGGCCTTTGACATGAACAAGGCGGCCGAAGAAGGAATGGATCTGTCCAGGGGCAGCCACGAGTTGACCACCGAAGCGGAGGTGTCTCCGGCGCGTCTGGCATCGATCATGACCGGCACGACAGAGGGCAATCTGGCAGAGGCGGCGTCCATGACCTCCTTTCTGAGTCAGAAACTGGATGTGTCTCCGGTGCAGGCAGCCGGCGGTGCGGCATCCCTGTTGACTCAGGCTCGCAACAGGTTGACGTCGGACCAGTTCAACCAGCTTATCAATCAGGCGCCGGCGGTGACCGGTTTGCTCGCCAGCGCCCGTGCCGGTGACATGTCGGAGCTGATGGCCCCCCTGTCCGCGGATGCATCATCAAGCGCGAATGCCAGTGACCGGGATGCCCTGAGCGCCGTGTTCTCCAATCTTGGAATGGATGAGTCCATGGTCGATCAGTTCGGCCCGGCCATGCTGGCCTGGTTCAGTCAGTCTGGCGTGTCATCTTCACTGACAAACTCGCTGTCGAGCATCTGGGGCAACGTTTCCCGATAAGCACCATGTTCGCGTGATGCAGTTGATGACGCTCCATGCCTTGCGGCATGGAGCGTTTTTCTGCCTGCCCGGTAGGGCCACTACCCTGCAGACAGCATCGTTCGTGCAGGATACGGTCAGGGGCCGGACATAAAAAAACGCCATTCATTGAATGGCGCTGATAATGACCGTGACTAGCTTGATGAGGAGGTGCCCATCGGACCTGAATCCGTGTGAGCCGGGTAATCAACCCGTACACAAGGATAATCCGGTGCAAATGTGTTTTCAAGTCATTTGATATTGTTTTTCATTTGAGGCGTTTATTGATTAGTTTTAATTGGATGCGACACTGGGTCGCTTGTCGTCGTACTGCATTCATCGTCTTATACTAAAGTCAGATGCCGACGACAGAGGGCGCCGGCGACAGTGAACGATGACATTGTTATTCAACAAGGTAGGTTTGCCATGCATATTACCGTGTTCAGTGCCCAGCCCTATGATCAGCGATTCTTCGAGCAGACCTGCCATACGCAATTTGCCGACAGTGACCTTCATTTTACCTACCAGGCTTCCGCGCTGGGCATGAAGACGCTGGCACTGGCAGCAGGCAGCCAGGCGGTATGTGTCTTTGTCAACGATGTGCTTGATGCTCCGGTTCTTGAAGGGCTTTACGAGCAGGGAGTGAGGGCGATTGTTCTGCGCTGCGCCGGATTCAATAACGTGGATCTGAAGGTGGCCGAACGGCTGGGCATGTACGTTGCACGGGTGCCGGCCTATTCCCCCGAGGCCGTGGCCGAGCATGCCGTAGCGTTGATTCAGACCCTCAATCGAAGAATTCACCGGGCCTACAACAGGGTACGCGAAGGAAACTTTCAGCTGGATGGGCTGCTGGGCATGACCCTTCACGGCAAGACCGTGGGCATCGTCGGGACCGGCAAGATCGGTCTGGCGCTGGCGCGCATCATGAAGGGCTTTGGCTGCCGAGTGCTGGGGTATGACCCTTGTCCACAGGAAGACTTCAACAGGCTGGGCGAGCTGGTGGATCTGCCCACTCTGCTGGCCGACTCCGACATCGTCAGCCTTCACTGCCCGTTGCTGCCGGCGACCGAGCACCTGATTGATGCCGATGCACTGGCTGCGATGAAGCCGGGCGCCATGTTGATCAACACGTCCCGCGGCGGGCTGATCGATACGCCGGCGGTGGTGTCTGCGCTCAAGATGCGGCATCTTGGCGCGCTGGCCATCGATGTCTATGAGCAGGAAAGCGGTATCTTCTTCAAGGACCATTCCGACGATATCATCGATGATGACGTGCTTCAGCGGCTGGTGACCTTTCCCAACGTGCTGGTAACCGGCCACCAGGGCTTTTTCACGCGTGAGGCCCTGAGCGAGATTGCCGAGGTAACACTGGGCAACCTCTGCGCCTATCAGGCCGGCACGGATAACCCCAATGCACTGGTTGCTGCATCACACCGCTAACCTACTTCACATACAGGAACCTGTCGGCATGCCGGATTCAGGACGCAGGGAAGACAACCGACGCTCGCCTACGCTCAATGCGTTGATTCTGGTGACCCTGGTCATGATCATGGTGTCGATGGGGTACCTGGCCAATTATTACCTTGGGGTAGGCAGCTCTCATCAGATTACCTGGTACCCGGCCAACCCCTTCTGCCAGGTGTCCGAGCGCCGCTGCGTGGCATCCCTTGGGCATCACGGCGACATCTCACTGGCCCTTGCCACGACACGGACCGACCAGCATCGAGCACATATCAGTGCTCAGATCGAGCAGCTGGATGCCAGCCGAGTTGATGTCATGCTCGAGCGCAGGGATCAGGCGCGTACGGTTGAAAGCACAAGGATGGAGCAGGTCGGTCCGCATCGGTTTACCGGCCTGCTGCCGCTTGATCAGTGCAGCGCGTCTCCCATGCGCTGGCGCCTGAAGGTCGTAGTGCATACGCCTCATCGCAATCTGGGCGGGTGGTTCGATTTTGATACGGCCTGCGAGGACAATCAGGCCGTATCGTCCTGAATCAGCGGCGTGTCCAGAGCCTTTTGACCGGGGTGTGGCTCAATAGAAGCAACACCACCACTGTGGTCAATACCAGGGATAGCGGGTTGGTGACCAGGTCCATCAAAAAGGCACTACTGCTGTCGCCAACAGAGGCCATGGCCTGACGGTAGGTCTTGTCCATCAACGGCCCCAGGATAACGCCAAGAATGACAGGCCCCATCTGGAAGCCGAAAATTTTCATGAAATATCCCAGCAACCCAAAGCCCAGCATCCAGAATACTTCGGTCATGCTGCCATTGATCGAGTAACTGCCGACTACGCATAGCACCAGAATCAGCGGGATCAAAATAGCCTTGGGCAGCTCAACGACCTTGGCAAACAACTTGATGCCCATCAGTCCAAAGACCAGCAGGCAGATATTGGCCAGTACCAGAGCACCCACGATAAACCAGAAGATATGGGGTGTTTCAATCATCAGCATCGGGCCCGGGTTCAGGCCGTGTACGACCATGGCGCCAATGATAACGGCGGTCACCGCATCACCAGGCATGCCCAGTGTCAGCATGGGAACAAAGGCGCCGCCGACGGCAGCGTTATTGGCGCTTTCGGGCGCAACAAGCCCTTCATAGGCGCCTTCGCCAAAGGGGACCTTGGGATTTTTGGTGGTGCGCTTGGCATGATCGTAGGCAAAAAGCGCTGCGATGTCGCCGCCTGTGCCTGGCAGGGCGCCGATGATGACACCAATGACCGAGGTGCGAATTGATAGCGGCAGAAAGCGCAGTACCAGGTTCAGGGAAGGAATGATCTTTTCGGCCTTTTGGCGCACGGGTGTTGTATCGAGCTGATGTAATTGGAAAAGGGCTTCGGCGACACCAAACAGGCCGATCATGACGATGACATAATGCACGCCTCCCAGAAGATCCATGCTGCCAAAGGTAAATCTACCTTCAGCCGTGACCGGGTCCATGCCGATCATGCCAATAATGCCGCCCAGTGCTGCCGCGAAAATACCGCGCGCCAGTGATTCAGCGGCCAGGCTGCCCACCAGCAATAGCCCCAGTGCCGCAATCAGAAAGTAGTCTCTGGGCGCAAACTTCAATGCCATGTCGGACAGCACGGGCGCCGAGGCGGCCAGAATGGCAATGCCGATCATCCCGCCAATAACGGACATGACCGTACTTAATCCTATGGCCTGACCTGCCTCTCCCCGCTGGGCCAGCGGATAGCCGTCAAACGCAGTGGCGACTGCCGAGGGGGCGCCCGGGATATTGAGCAAAATGGCCGTACGAGAGCCGCCATACACGCCGCCGCAGAAAACGCCTACCATCAGCGCCAGGGCATCGTTGATGTCCCAGGCAAAGGTGAATGAAATCAGAATGGAGACGGCCATGGTTACGGACAGGCCGGGGATGGCGCCGATATAGATGCCTGCAAATGTGCCCGTCGCCACAAGGGCCAGAAGCCATGGATCGCTCCATGCCATCAAAAAATAGGAGAGTGTGTCACCCATGGAAATTAACCTCGATCAGGGGAGATAAACCTGAAACAACAACGTGAACAGTGCGTAGATAATGGCGGTAGAGCCAACGGTCACCAGCGCGGACATGACCCAGCGGCCGCGGAATAAATAGGCGATGGCGCAGAACATGAACAAAAGTGTCGCAAAAACGAATCCCAGCGGCGTCAGCAGCAGCAGGTAGCCGATGGTCATCAGGGTGAAGATCATGAACCGCAGCGGTAAGTGCGCCTTGAAAAACTGCCGCGTTTCACCGAGGTTACCGGTCGTTTTCGGGCGCGGGTGATGGCGCTGTCCGATGATGATCATCACCATGGACATTACCAGCAGGCTGCCCAGAAACATGGGGAAGGCCCCCGGGGAGCGAACGGATTCAAATCCTGAAATCTGATAGGCCGCGACAAGAATGCTGATACTCAACAGCAGCAGTAAAAGGTTAAAGGCGCGCTCGCCTGCCTTCAGAGGAGATATAGACATGATTAATTCCCGAAAAGCCCCGGCAGGGTGCCGGGGCGTGACAGATATCAGGGTTTAGGAATGCCGAGCTTTTCCGGTGACACCTTGGCTGTACCGGCAGACTGCATGGCCCACGCCGTCACGGATTGCCAGTGGTGGAGGAAGTCCACCGCTTCCTGCCCGGTCAGGTTAAGGGTTTCAGCCCCATTCTGTTGGATAAACGCCTGAAAGTCCTTGTTGGCCACGCCTGCCTGATAGGCCTTGCTTAATGTGGCCTTGATATCGTCAGGCGTATCCTTGCGTACCGCTACAACCCAGAACGGGCCCCAGGGCATATAGCTTCCAATCTTGGGGAGTGCCTCGGTAATGGTTGGCACCTTCGGCAGTACGTCCAGACGCTCCTTGCTTATAACTGCCAATCCCTTGAGCCGGCCGGCCTTGATCTGCTCCTGAGCAGCAGCAAGGCTTAGCGGCATGAAATCAATATGATTGCCGAGCATGGCCGTAATCCCCGGGCCATCACCGCCAAATGTCACACTGCGAACATCTAGTGAATCAACGGAATTGATCATGGCCAGCACGGTGCTGGGCAGGCCGCCCGCGCCGGTTCCGCCCATGCGAAGCTCGCCTGGCTTGTCATGGGCGGCTTTCAAAAGATCATCCATGCTGTTGTAAGGGCTATCGGCGGGCACGGCAATGACCACCATTCCCTGACCAATGACATTGATAGGCGTCATGTCGCTATAGTCGAAGTCTGCCAGTCCCATGACAGGGTAAAGCTGAGGATTTTCTGCACCATACAAGACGGTATAGCCATTGGCAGGCTTGCGCATGACCGTGTTCATGCCAATGACGCCTGTGCCGCCAGGTCGGTTATTCAGAATCACCTTCCCCTTGAGCGCCTCCTCAACGTAAGGCGTCAGGCTGCGTGCCACATTATCAGTCGCTCCGCCCGCTCCCCACTGAATGATGCCTTCGATGTTGCGCTGCGGGTAATCGGCCGCCTGTGCAGGCCCTGCCAACAGCATTGCCCCCGCGGAAAAAGTCAGTGTTGCCAGTAATGTTTTAAGCATGGAGTATTCTCCAGACGATTATCGGTTTTTATAGATTGGACGAAACAAAGCATTGTTCGTATGTCGAATCATAGTTTTTCATGCGAACCACGCTAGGGCCAGGCTTTAAGTCTGTCAACGCGTAATACACTGCCTTCAACCAATGTCTCAAGCGTTGAGTTGCTCAGTGGCCAAGGGCATTACGGTACCATTGTTGAGCCAGAGCCGTGGGGTGCTTGACAAGACTGATTAGTATTTGTTCATAATGCGAATTGATATACGCCATGCGAACTATAGTGACTGATATTGTTTGCTGAGACCGGCAAGGAGCTTATATGCGAGCTATCGCAACCGTGTGCCTGAGTGGCGATCTTCGAAGCAAGCTGGCGGCAGTAGCGCGCGCCGGCTTCGATGGCGTCGAGATTTTCGAAAATGACCTTTTATCCTTCGATGGCACACCTGAAGAACTGCGTGAGCTGTGTGATGAATTAAAGCTCGATATCGTGGCGTTCCAGCCGTTCAGGGACTTCGAAGCCATGCCTGAACCGGCCCGTACGCGTAATTTTGAGCGTGCCGAGCGCAAGTTCGAGCTGATGAAGCTATTAGGCACTGACTTCATGCTGATCTGCAGCAATGTGTCGCCACAGTGCATGGATGATCGTGATCAGGCTGCGCGTGACTTGCGAGAGCTGGCCGAGCGTGCCGCTGTTCATGGGTTGCGTATCGGGTACGAGGCACTGGCCTGGGGGCGTCATGTGGATGACTATCGTGTTGCCTGGGACATTGTTGAGCGTGCCGACCATCCAGCGCTGGGAGTCGTCATCGATAGTTTTCATATTCTATCGAAAGGCCATGAGGTGGATACCCTGGCCACCATACCCGGGGACCGGATTGCCTTTGTCCAAATCGCAGATGCGCCGTTACTGGACATGGATGTACTGCAGTGGAGTCGGCATTACCGCTGCTTTCCCGGGCAGGGCCGCTTGCCGCTGGAATCCTTTATGACCGCGCTTGCCAAAACAGGCTATGACGGCCCCTTGTCCCTTGAAATATTCAATGATGCCTTCCGGGCCGCACCGGCCGAAGGGACCGCGCTGGATGGCCTGCGCTCCTTGATCTGGCTTGAGCAACTGGTGCCGGAATCACAATGGGCTGCTGATTTGCCTGCGCCGGCAGCATACCAGGGCGTCAACTTTATCGAGTTCACTCTGGATGAGGAGAGCGCCGAGCCCCTGGGGAGCTTTATTGCCGCACTGGGCTTTAGGCATGTCGGCAGGCATCGCTCAAAAAACGTCGAATTATGGCGTCAGGGCGATGTTCATCTGGTCCTTAATTTCGAAACCGATAGCTTCGCTCATACCTTCAGGCTGGTTCATGGCACCTCGGTGTGCGCGCTGGGTGTGCGCACCAGCGATCCAGCCGCAGTGCTTGCACGAGCGGCACACTACCGGGCGCCGCTTTATAAAGGCCCCGTGGGTGAGCAGGAGATGGACATTCCGGCCCTGAGAGGCGTAGAAGGCAGCCTGATTTATCTGGTCGATGAACGAGAGGATCGTCGGCTGCAGTGGGAAACGGATTTCGTTCTGCGCAAGGGGCCGGATGGCGCGGGTAAAGAACATTTAGGCCATATTGACCATGTCTCCTATGTCCTGCCATCCAGCCAGCTGCTTGGGTGGGTACTGTTTTATCGCACGATTCTGGGCTTTTCTGCCGAAAAAGAGGCCGAGTTTGCGGACCCTCATGGCATGGTGATGAGTCAGACCGTGACCTCTCCTGACGTGTCAATCCGTCTGCCGCTGACGGTATCAAGTGCCGCCGATACCCAATCCGGCCGCTTTTTATCACAACATCGTGGCGGGGTGCAGCAGATCGCATTTACGACACACGATATCTTTTCAGCGATCGATGACATGCGTGATCGCGGTCTCTCAATGCTGCATATTCCGGATAACTATTACGATGATCTGGGGGCGCGTTACGGGCTGAGTTTCGAGTTGCTCGATGCAATGAAGTATCGCAACGTGCTTTACGACCGCAATGACGATGGTGAGTTTTTTCATGCGTACACGGCAACATTTCAGGGCCGATTCTTCTTTGAAATTGTGGAGCGGCGTGGGGAATATAATGCCTATGGCGAAGCCAATGCCCCCATTCGACTAGCGGCGCAGGCGGCCTCACACCGCCGTGGCGAGTGACATTACCTATCATTGTTATACCGGGGAACGCGTTATGCGGCTGGGGTTAATCGGCAAGTCCATTTTGCATTCAAGCTCGCCTGATCTACATCATCGGCTAGGGGACCTGACGGGAATTCCGGTCACCTATGAGTTGTTCGATGCACAGGAGATGGAAGGATTCGTCTCGCTTGAACGTCAGGTGTCGACGTTAATGGCGGGGGGGTATCGAGGGACCAACGTCACCTATCCCTTCAAGGAGCAGGCACTGCATCTGGCCACATCATGCAGTGAAGGCGCAGCCCTGGTAGGCTCGTCCAATACGCTGGTATTTGATCGCGGCCATGTTCATGCGGAAAATACGGACTTTTCAGGGTTCATCAGCGGGTTTCAATCTGCCTTTGGAGCACGTCCCCCCGGCCAGGTGGTGGTGCTGGGGACGGGCGGCGTCGGCCGCGCCGTCGCCTTTGCACTCGGCCAGTTGGGTGCCAGTTCCATTACCCTGGTGGACCTTGATTCAGACAAGGCCCAGGGATTGACGGAGGCGTTGAATCACGCGGGTTTTCCGGCCGTTGCCGGGTCGGCCGATATGCTGGCGCATTATATGGACGGGTGTGATGGATTGGTAAACTGTACCCCCATCGGACATGAAAAAAGCCCGGGCAACCCGTTTCCCCTCGACGGCATCAAGGCATCTCACTGGGTGTTTGATGCTGTTTATGTGCCGGCAAGAACAGCCTTCATCCAGCAGGCCGCTGATGTGGGCGCTGACGTGATGAGCGGTGTACACCTTTTTGTGTTTCAGGGTGTCGACGCCTTCCGGGTATTTTGTGACGATGAGGCCCGTCGTGCCGAGGTGGATAGTCAGGCCGCCCCGTTACTCCTGCACTATCAGCGCGTGCTCATGTCACCTGTCGCTTCGAAATAACAGCCGTTACCCTGGGAAAATACATGAATATACTGGTACTGCATGGCCCCAATCTGAACCTGCTGGGCACCCGCGAGCCTGACATCTACGGCCATGAAACCCTGGATGATATCAACCAGGCGTTAACCCGACAGGCTACTGCCGCTGGCGCGACGTTGGATTGTCTGCAAAGCAACCATGAAGGGGTACTGGTCGATGCCATCCAGCAGGCGCGGCTCGATGGCGTGGACGCCATCATCATCAATCCGGCTGCCTATTCCCATACTTCCGTGGCCATTCTGGACGCATTGAAAGCGTTCGATGGCCGCGTCATCGAAGTCCATCTCTCCAACATCCATCAGCGGGAAGCCTTCCGGCATCATTCCTGGGTATCTTCCCGGGCGGACGGCATTGTTGCAGGCCTTGGCAGCCAGGGCTATCGCCTCGCGCTTGCGAGCCTGTTGGGCACGGTATGACTCTTCTCAGCTGACCTGGCGGGCGATCATGGCGGCCCGTTCCTGCATCAGGGGCAGGAAGCTGTTCATCAGGGTGTCTCGATCTACCCGAGCCGCATTGGTGCTCAGGTTGATGGCGCCGATCAGCTGGCCATGAGTATTGAAGGCCGGTATGGCCAGTGATCGCAGGCCGGAGTCCAGTTCCTGATCGACCAGGCAGTATCCCTGCTGGCGTGCCGCCAGTATCTGCTCGCGCAGCCGTGCCGGGTCGGTCAAGGTGCGTTCGGTATAAGCCGTCAGTTCGGCCCGGGCCAGCAGGGTATCCAGAGCGTCATCTGACAGCTGCGCCAGCAGCATGCGGCCCAGGGACGTGGCCATGGCCGGCAGTCTTGTGCCTACCGACAGGGTAATGGCCATCAGCCGATGACGTGCTGCCGAGCGTGCGACATAGGTCACGTCCAGCCCATCCAGTACTCCCATCGATGAAGACTCACCGGTCACTTGAGTAATATGTTCCAGGTGCTGCTGTATGACGCTCTGGTAGCCATTGGCGGACAGAAACGAGTAGCCCAGCTGGAGGGTTTTCGGTGCCAGCTCGAAATGGCGCTGCTGCTTGTGAACATACCCCAGGGCGTGCAGCGTCAGTAGAAAGCGCCGTGCCCGTGCCCGGTTCATGCCGGTGCGAGCGGCTACTTCGCTCAGGGTCATGCGTGGGTGGTCCTGGTCAAATGCCAGAATGACATCCAGCCCACTGGCCAGAGCCGTCACGAAATCCCGGTCATCCGTGCCGATACTGTCGTCTTGATAGGGCATTGTCATGTCAGGCTCTCCTTTCCTGCGATGCGGAAAGCTTGCAGCGGCAGGGGGGGGATTGTCTATAGTTCGTTGAGCGAACACTGGTTCGATAGGAAACAGGCCACGACCTGCCTGCTGCAAGGAGAATATCGGATGTTTGAACGGCTGTTGCATCACCCCTTCATGAGTACGGTAGCCCTTCGCGAAAGCGGAGCCGAGGCCCTGATCGACGCCATGCTGTCGGTAGAGCTTGCGCTGGCAGAGGCCGAGCAGGCGCGAGGTATCATTCCGCCGGATACCGCCGAGGCGATGCGTGAGGCGCTTTCAACGCTGGCGCTTGATGCCGACGATTTGTTTCAGGGGTGTGTGGATGGCGGCAATATGGCCATTCCCTTCGTCAGCCAATGCAAGGCGGCGCTGCCTCCTGCACTGGTGCCGTTCTTCCATCGTGGGGCGACCAGCCAGGACCTGGTGGATACGGCGCTCATGCTGGTGCTCAGGCCGCGGTTGACCCGCTCCGGGGCCCTGTTGAGCGACGCGCTGTCTGCCGGGCGTGACGTCATGATGGCGCATCAGGAAACCCCAATGGTAGGGCGTACCCTGATGCAGCAGGCGCTGCCCATCAGTTTTGGGGCCAAGGTGGCTCAGTGGCTGTATGGTCTCGCGCTGGCCAGGGAGCGACTTGAAGAGGCTCGGGCAAGCCATCTTCTGGTGCAGTTCGGGGGCGCCGTCGGTGTGCATTCGGGGCTGGATGAGGTCGGGCTTTCCATCATGGACGACATGGCGCATCGACTCGGGTTGTCCGCGCCGATACTGCCCTGGCATACCCAGCGCCAGCCCATACTGTTGCTGGCCGGAGCGATGGACGCCGTGGCGGTCGCCGTTGAAAAGATCGCCACGGACGTGGCGTTGCTGTGCCAGACCGAAATCGGGGAGCTCAGCGAGCCGGCAGGAGACGGCGTCGGCGGGTCTTCCTCGATGCCGCACAAGCGCAACCCCGTCGCCTGCGCGCGCATTCGTGCGGCGGCGCGTCATATACACGCCGATGCCTCATTGATCAGTACCTCCGGCGCCTCCCCGCTTGAGCGCGGTCTGGGAGAGTGGCACGCCGAATGGCAGCCGCTGCTGGCCATGGCGGCGCTGCTGGAAGGTGCGCTGGAAAGTACGTGCGCGTTGCTTCAGGGGCTGGAAGTACACCAGGAGCGGATGCAGGCCAACCTTCAATTGACTGGAGGTGCCATCATGGCCGAGCCGGCCACGCGGCTGCTATCGGAAGTGATGTCCGCCGCCGAGGCCCGGGCGCTGGCACGGGAAGCGGCTCTTGAAGCGCAGACCACCGGCCAGGATCTGGCATCGGTACTGATGAAGGATGCACGGGTCAATCAACACATATCCCATGACGATGTGGCGCGTGTAGTGGCACCTGCCTCCTACCTTGGTAGCAGTCTGGCTCAGGTGGATCGGATGGATGCATGGCTATCTTCCCATTAACCCGTTGAAAAACCGATAAATGAGTTGATGTGCATGACCGGGGCCCTGCAAGGCCCCTTTTTTTCAGGCTTTGACGTCATGGCGCGAAGGGGATAGTTTGTTCGTATGGAAAATTAATGTTCGTTTTGCGAACAATGTAGCCCTCCCCATAGTTGATAGGTGATCCCATGGCCGAGTTCCTGAGCCTTCATGATGCCGTGGCCCGTTTCGTTGAGAACGGTGCCACGGTAGCCATGGAGGGTTTTACCCACCTGATTCCCTTCGCTGCCGGACATGAAATCATCCGTCAGCAGAAGCGTGAGCTGACGCTGATCCGCATGACGCCGGATTTGATCTATGACCAGATGATTGGCATGGGATGTGTCAAACGACTGATTTTTTCCTGGGGGGGTAATCCTGGTGTTGGCTCGCTTCATCGTCTGCGTGATGCGGTGGAGCATCATCATCCCGTGCCGCTCGATATTCGCGAGCACAGCCACGCTGCCATGGCCTGCGCGTACGAAGCCGGAGCGGCCGGCTTGCCGCTGGCGGTGCTGCGCGGTTATGTAGGCAGTGACCTGCCGAAGGTCAATGACCAGATCAAGTCCATCACCTGTCCGTTTACCGGAGAGGAGCTGGCAGCCATTCCGTCCATCCGTCCGGATGTAGCCGTCATCCATGCCCAGAAGGCAGACCGACATGGCAACGTGCTGATCGAAGGCATCATCGGCGTTCAAAAGGAGGCCGTGCTGGCGGCAACCCACAGTATCGTCACGGTCGAGGAGATCGTGGAATCGCTCGATACACATCCCAATGCCTGCATCATACCCGGCTGGGCCATAAGCGCCGTGGTGGTTGCCGAGCGTGGCGCCAGCCCCTCGTATGCTCATGGCTACTACCCACGTGACAATGGCTTTTACAAGACCTGGGATGCCATCGCCCGGAACAGGGAGAGCTTTGCTGCCTGGATGAATGATCACGTCATGAACGCCCGCCCCGAGGAGAGCACACGATGAGCCAACCGCTTGCTGATATCACACCGTCGGAAATGATGACCGTGACGGCAGCCCGTGCGCTGGGCAACGGCACAACCTGTTTCGTGGGCATTGGTCTGCCGAGCGAAGCCGCGAATCTGGCCCGACTGACCCATGCGCCGGAGGCCGTGCTGATCTATGAATCCGGTACCCTGCAAACCCGGCCGGACGTGCTGCCTCTGTCGATTGGGGATGGTGAGCTGTGCGAAACCGCACTGACGACCGTCTCGGTGCCGGAAATGTTTCGGTACTGGCTGCAGGGCGGCCATGTGGATGTGGGCTTTCTGGGGACGGCCCAGATTGACCGCTACGCCAACCTCAATACAACCCTGGTCGGTGATTATCGCGAGCCGAAGGTCCGTCTGCCAGGAGGCGGGGGTGCCCCGGAAATAGCGACCAACTCGAAGGAAGTCTTCGTGATGGTCAAACAGTCCCGGCGCACGTTCGTGAAGGACGTCGATTTCATTACCACGGTCGGCTTTGGTCGGGATGGTACCGCTCGGGACAATCTGCACCCGGAGACCGCCCGTCACATGGGCCGTGGTCCGACACGCGTCATTACGGATCTGTGTGTGATGCGTCCTGATCCGGTGGACCATGAGCTGGTGGTGACTGCGCTGCATCCGGGAGTGACCCGTGATCAGGTGATCGATGCCACGGGCTGGGACATCCGCTTTGCCGACACCCTGGAGACCACGGCCATACCGACCGCTGAAGAAATCGAGGTGCTGCGGTCACTCAAGGCGCGTACCGAACGCCACCATGCCGGCGATACCGTCTGAGTGCTGGCGCTGATACAAGGAACCTGATCATGAACGATGTCTTTCTGTGTTCGCCACTGCGCTCACCGGTAGGGCGGTTTGGTGGCGGTCTGTCCACGGTGCGGCCGGATGATCTGGCGGCGCATCTGTTGAAGGCGGTAGTGGCACGCTGTCCTGACCTTGATCCGGCGGCGATCGATGATGTGATCCTGGGGTGCGCCAACCAGGCGGGGGAAGACAACCGCAGTGTTGCCCGCATGGCACTGCTGCTGGCCGGTCTGCCCACCACGATTCCGGGCGGTACCGTCAATCGGCTGTGCGGTTCCGGCATGGACGCCATCGGCACTGCGGCACGGGCTGTTCGTGCCGGTGAGGCCGAGCTGATGCTGGCCGGTGGCGTGGAGTCGATGTCCCGGGCGCCCTATGTCATGGGCAAGGCCGACAGCGCCTTTACGCGGGGCCAGCAACTGGAAGACACCACGATTGGCTGGCGGTTTATCAACCCGGTGATGGAAGCGCTCTATGGCACCGAGTCGATGCCTGAAACCGGCGAAAACGTGGCCGCACAGTTTCGCATCTCTCGCGAAGACCAGGATCTGTTTGCCTTCCGATCACAGCAAAAGACCCGGTCGGCGCTGGAAAGTGGTCGGCTTGGACAGGACATCGTGCCGATCGAGGTGCCCAGGCGTCGTCAGCAGGCCCTGGTCATCGACAGGGATGAGCATCCCCGTCCGGAAACGACGCTTGAACGGCTCGGTCAGCTGCCGACGCCGTTTCGCGAGGGGGGCACCGTGACGGCCGGCAATGCCTCCGGCGTCAATGATGGTGCGGCGGCCATGATTGTTGCCGGGGAGGCCGCGCTTTCCCGTTACCACCTCACGCCCATGGTAAAAGTGCTGGGCATGGCCACGGCCGGTGTCGAACCGCGGATCATGGGCATGGGGCCCGTGCCGGCCAGCCAGCGCGTACTCAGACGGCTGGGGCTGAGTATCGATCAGATGGATGTCATTGAACTCAACGAGGCCTTTGCCTCCCAGGCACTGGCCTGTATGCAGCAGCTGGGGATCGACGCAGATGACCCACGGGTCAATCCGAACGGAGGTGCCATCGCACTGGGCCATCCACTGGGCATGTCCGGTGCACGGATTGTATCGGCGGCGGCGCATGAGTTGACTCGCACCGGCGGGCGCTACGCACTGTGCACCATGTGCATTGGTGTTGGTCAGGGCATCGCCGTCGTGCTTGAACGGGTATAGCCTCGGGGGGCACGGTGGATTCAGAACCGGCACATTGACTGACACAGGGAGCAGACATGTCTTTTTTCGAGTATCAGGGCCGTACGGTTGCCTACCGGGACAGTGGCGGCACCACCTTGCCGACACTGGTCCTGGGCCATCCGCTGGGGATGAGCCAGGCCGTCTGGGATGAGGTGATTCCTCGCCTGTCCCGCCGATTTCGTTTGATTACCTGGGACCTGCCGGGGCACGGGGGCAGCAGTCCGGTGACAGGCGAAATAACGCCCTCCGAGCTGGCCGCCGATGTGCGGGCGCTCCTGAATCATCTTGATGTTCCGAAATACCATTACGCGGGAACATCGATTGGCGGGGTGATCGGGCAGGCATTGCTGTGTGACGCCCCCGAGCGGCTTGACCGGGCGGCCCTGACCAATACCGGTGCCGTGATCGGCACGCCGGCCAATTGGCAGACCCGTGCACGGCGCGTACGGGAAGAAGGCCTTCATGCCATGGCACCGGAAATTACGGCCCGGTGGTTCTCGGACTCCTTCCGTCGCAACCAGACAGCCACTCTGGCGGGCTGGCAGGTTCAGCTGGCCAGGACGGATGCGGAGAGCTATGCGCAGCTGAGCCTGATGCTGGGCGATACCGACTTTTCGAAGGCGTTGTCGGGTCATGAGACACCGGTGGCGCTGCTGGCCGGAGACAATGACCTGTCCACGCCCCCGGCAACCCTGAAAGGCCTTTCCGAGGCACTGGGCGGTGCGCCCCTGGAGACCTTTGAGGGGATTGCACATGTTCCATCGGTAGAGTGCCCCGATCGTTTTGTCGACTGGCTGACGGCCTGGTTACTGCCTTCCGGGGCCGACATCGGATCCGGCGGGGTGGATTACGACACGGGTCTGGCGACTCGTCGGCAGGTGCTGGGAGAGGCTCACGTCGAGCGTGCGTCACATAATGCCACGAGCCTGGATCAGCCCTTTCAGCAGATGATTACGCGTCTGGCCTGGGGGGAGTTGTGGGGCAATACCGACCTGTCCCACCGTGATCGTAGTCTGATTACCCTCGCTGTGCTGGCAGCCCTTGGACGTGATGGCGAGCTGGCACTGCACCTTGATACCGCTCACCGTACTGGAGTAACTGAAGCGGAGCTGCGTCAGGCGCTGACACATGTGGCCGTATATGCAGGAGTTCCGGCGGCCAATCACGCCTTTAAAATGGCGAAGGAGCACGGCTGGGGCGAACAGATATAAACGCGGCCACTTTCTGATACCCTCGGCTGATGTGAGCGCCGGTGTGCCGGAAGCATGATCTTCTGGCCCGGCGTGTCATGACTGACGTCATGAAGCCCGCCTGTTCTGGCGGGCTTTTTGCTGTCGGTCAGCACAATGAGCGCGACCTGGCAGGGTTATATTGCTGCTTCACCGCGTTGCAGTTGAATTCTTGAAAGGAACATTCCCATGATGTCGTCGCGTATCAAGCTGCGCCATTTGAGCGCCTTTCAGGAGGTGGCCCGCCGGCGCAGCCTGGTCAAGGCGGCTCACGCGTTGTCGATCAGCCAGCCAGCGCTGTCCAAGACAATTCGTGAGCTGGAGGAGATCCTCGACACCTCCCTGTTTGAGCGCAGCCCACAGGGCATGGCGCTGACCTCGGCCGGGCTTGCACTATTGCGTCACGCCGGGCCGGCCCTGTCGAGCCTGGAGGAGGGCGTGAAGGCCGTTGGGCAGATTGCCCGTGGGCGCGTGGTCCGGCTGGGGGCGCTGTCATCGGTGGAAGCGGGCTTCCTTCCTCGTGCCCTGGTGGCCCTTCACCGGGCATGGCCTGAACTGCGTCTTCAGGTCACCACCGGGCCGAGTGCCTTCCTGTTGTCACGATTGCGGCAGGGAGAGCTGGACCTTGTGGTCGGCCGAATGAGTGATGCCCGCGAAATACGGGATCTGAGCTTTGAGCACCTGTATTACGAGCCGCTGGTCATGGTGGTGCGGCCCGGACATCCACTGGTGGGGATGGCGGAGGCGGAGCTGACCGCCACTGTATTGAATGACTTTCCATGGGTCGTGCCGCCGGTGGGCACCACCCTGCGTGAACGCGTCGAGCAGTTCTGGGTCGAGCAGGGCGCCGCCCCGACCCGCATCATGCTGGAGACCCTGTCGCTGCCACTCAGTCGCCGTTACTGCCTGGATAGTGATGCCCTGTGGCTGGCGCCGCTGGATGCCATTTCTCCTGCACCGGGGGCGACACCCCTGTGTCGGCTGCCAGTGACCCTTGAGTCCCGGGGAGGTTCGGTCGGGCTATGCATCAATAGTTCCTTGCCGCTGACGGCGGGTGCCGAAGCGTTACGCCGGTTTCTCTGCCAGCAGGCGCTGGCGGACACGGATGACACCTCCGCCCTGGACCTTTGACGAATATAGCCCACCGGTTATAACCCCCGGCGATGAATTCAATTGTCGGGGGAGGGCGGGCAGGCACAATGGAGGATGACCATGGCGCCAGGCGCCTTCATCGATTCCGGAGTCTGTCATGTCGTTTGACCCTTCACGTCGCTTCGTCGAGCGAAATCGCCGCTGGCATCCGCCTGCCTTCGCACCAGACTACAAGACCTCGGTGGCGCGTTCACCCCGGCAGTCGCTGGTCAGCCTGCAGCATCCGACGGCTACCGAGCTGCGCGGGCCGACATTTTCCCGGGCTGATCTGGGCCCCCACGACAACGATCTACTGCTGAATTATCGAGAAGGTACGCCGCAGGATGGGCTACCGATCGGGGAGCGGATCATCATTTTCGGACGGGTCGTGGATCAGTTCGCAAAACCGGTGCCGCACACGCTGGTCGAGATGTGGCAGGCCAATGCCGGCGGCCGCTATCGCCACAAGAAGGATCAGTATCTGGCCCCGCTGGACCCGAACTTTGGTGGCGTGGGGCGCACCCTGACCGATGAGCAGGGCTGGTATCGCTTCCGCACCATCCGCCCGGGTCCCTATCCGTGGCCCAATGGTGTCAATCACTGGCGACCGGCACACATTCACGTCTCCATCATGGGGCCTTCACTGTCGACGCGTCTGATTACGCAGCTTTATTTCGAGGGTGATCCGCTGATTCCCCGTTGCCCTATCGTGCAGACCCTGAATGACCGCGAGGCGGTAGAAAGCCTTACCGCGCGTCTGGATCTGGAGCGCAGCCGGCCCATGGATGCACTGGCTTATCGTTTCGATATTGTGACGCGCGGCGAATTTCAAACGTTTTTTGAATCACAGGGATAAGCCATGAGTCAGCTCAAACCACTCTCTGCCATCGCCCGTGCCGGGGATTTGATGTTTCGTGAAACGCCGTCCCAGACGGCCGGGCCGTATGTGCATATCGGGCTTGCCCTGTCGGTCGCCGGGCTGCCGCAGCGTGATATGGAAATATGGAATCAACTGGCGACGGAGGAGGCCGAGGGGGAGCGTATCGCTTTGGTCGGGACGGTCATTGACGGCAATGGTGATGTCGTCAGGGACATCTTTGTCGAGGCGTGGCAGGCGAATGCCCGCGGTGAGTACTGTGACGAATATTCCCCGACCAACGCCTTTAACGGCTTTGGCCGTGCCGCGCCGGATGTTCTGAGTGACGGGGAGTGGTCCTTTGATACGATCAAGCCCGGATGCGTGAAGGACAGTCGCGGCCAGTGGATGGCGCCTCACGTGGCGCTGAGCCTGTTTGCCCGGGGTATCAATCTGGCCTTGCATACACGACTTTATTTCGAGGATGAAGCACAGGCCAATGCCTCCTGTCCGGTGCTGAACGCCGTGGAGTCACCGCAGCGTCGTCAGACAATGATTGCCCGTCGGGACGGGGAGCGGCATGGCGTGCCCTGTTACCGGCTGGATATTCGTCTTCAGGGCGAGGGGGAAACGGTCTTCTTTGATTTTTAAGCGGCGAAGCATCAGCCTCGCTGACGAAACCGGGACGGCGAGGTGCCGGTATAACGCTTGAAAAAGCGGGCGAAATAACCGGGCTCGTCGAATCCCAGCTGTTCGGCAATTAACGTAATGCTCATGCTGGTGTAGGTCAGCTCGCGCCTGGCTTCCAGAAGGGTGCGTTCATTGAGCAGGGCCAGCGCACTCCGGCCGGTATGTTTTATGCACAGGGCATTCAGATGTGATGCGCTGATGCCCATCTCCTGTGCCAGCACCGTAATGGTAGGGCGGGCTCGGAAGCGGGCGTCAATCAGGTGCTGGAACTGCGCCAGATGCTGTTCGGCTCGGCTTGCCGGCTGACGCCGGGCCTGCCGGCGTGGCATGTCGAGTCGCCAGGCCTTGCCGATCAGGGCACACAGCCAGGTATCCATCATGGTTTCGCGCCCGTGGGCGCGCCCTTCAAATTCCCGCCGGATCTCGTCGCGCAGCTCAAGGACCGGCGATGACGGTGACAGCGCGGTCCAGCCTCCTTCATCCAGCCAGCCTGCCGCCTCGGGGAGGCGCTGTCGCAGCCTGGCGATCATCGGGGCTGACAGCGTCAGAATATGGCCTCGGGTCTCGGCACTGAATCTGAAATGATGTACCGCCAGCGGCGGGACGCGGATCAATAGCGGGCCGTCATGCTGATGACGTCGTTGATCGATGCCCAGCGAGACCGGACCACTGTCCAGCAGTAACACATGCATCAAGTCCATGTGGCGATGGGCACGAATATTGAAATCGTGCAGACGGCTGCGGGCGAAGATCGATTCACAGTGAAGCAGATCGTCGACCGGCCACTGTAGCCGTTCACCGTACAGTGAAAAAACGGGTACCTCATCGGGGCGATTCATCTTCCTCCCGACGGACTGCCACTAAAGTGGACTGCAGATCCGCGATATGTGCTGGTTAATAGCGAAAAAGGCTCTTAATTTACCGTCTTTATCCCTGAAAAATGCAAGTAATTACAGGGAGAATGTCATATGCGAACACAGGTTGTCATTATCGGAGCAGGTCCCTCCGGGCTGTTGCTGGGTCAACTGCTTGATCGACAGGGCATTGATGCCGTCATTGTGGAGCACCGAAGCGAAGCCCACGTGCTGTCACGAATTCGCGCCGGTGTACTTGAAGACGGGATGACGTCACTTTTGAAGGAGGCCGGGGTCGGCCAGCGTCTGATGGACGAGGGGATGGTGCACGGCGGGTTTGCCATTGCGCATCACGATCAGCTGCGCCGGGTGGATGTGGCTCACTATACTCAGGGGCGCCACGTGACAGTGTATGGCCAGACCGAGGTAACGCGGGATCTCATGGAGGCACGTCGGGCCAGTGGCGCCCTGAGCCTTTATGAGGCTTCCGAGGTCAGGCTTCACGATATCGATAGTGATGCTCCATCCGTTACGCTTGTCCATCAGGGGGAGACACTGCACATCGAGTGTGACTACATTGCCGGCTGTGATGGCGCGCATGGCGTGTCGCGCCGGTCTATACCGCAGGACAGGCTGTCACTGTTTGAAAAGGTCTATCCCTTCGGATGGCTGGGGCTGATGTCGGATACTCCCCCTGTGCATGAGGAGCTGATTTACGCGCGTCATGCAGATGGCTTTGCCCTGTGCAGCATGCGTTCTTCCACCCGCAGCCGGTATTACGTTCAGGTCAATGCCGATGAGAAGGTCGAAGACTGGTCGGATGACCGTTTCTGGAGCACGCTGTCACACCGGTTGCCTGCCGAGGTGGGAGAGGCGCTTGTTACCGGACCCTCCATCGAAAAAAGCATCGCACCGCTTAGAAGCCAGGTCACGGAACCGATGCAGTATGGCCGTCTGTTTCTGGTCGGGGATGCGGCGCATATTGTACCGCCTACCGGGGCAAAGGGGCTTAACCTCGCTGCCAGCGACGTGTCGGTGCTCTACCGGATACTGGTACAGGTCTATCACCATGGGCGAAAGGATCTGGTGCCTTCCTACTCGCCTACCTGCCTTGATCGTGTCTGGAAGGCGGTGCGTTTTTCATGGTGGATGACCAATACACTGCATTCCTTTCCGGAAGACGATGGTTTTGCGCAGCGGATGAAGGATATCGAGTTGAGTTACATGCTCGATTCGGTCGCGGGACTTGCTTCCATTGCTGAAAACTATGTGGGACTTCCCTACGGTGAACTGCTCTCCAGCGAGGTTGTCAATAAATTTAGTTCACCAAACTATCCACAAGAGCCCTTGACAGCAAAAAAAGTCTGTTCTGGCAGTTAATTGGCTCATGCTGGTAGTTGTCAAGATGGCCTGTCAATAGGTGCGTCAAAAAATCACAACGATTACAGGTGCTTAAGCTTAAAGTGGCAGTAATGGGATAGGGATGTTGACCATGTGTTCAGCAAACCGGCAGGGCGAAATTCACTGACCTGTCGTGATTATTACGGGTTGCTCACAAAGTTATCCACAGGGCGGGGGAGGCCGGTGGCGGCATGACCGCCACCGGTTGATAACTCGGTTACTGTGCCTGGTCGGCCGGCGTGACCTTGTGCAGCTCAACCTTGAAGATCAGGGTTTCATTCGGCCCGATCGAGCCACCGGTACCTGCGCTGCCATAAGCCAGATCGGCGGGAACATACAGCATCCAGGTGGCACCTTCATGCATGTTCTTGAGAGCTTCCTGCCAGCCCGGGATCACCTGGTTGACCTGGAAGCTGACGGGTTCGCCGCGCTTGTAGGAGCTGTCGAAGACGGTGCCATCGATCAGGGTGCCTTCGTAATCGACCTTGACGGTGTCATCGGCGGTAGGCTGTGGCCCGGTTCCTTTCTTGATCACCTTGTACTGAAGGCCTGAATCGGTGGTTTTTACGCCTTCCTTGTCTGCATTTTCCTTCAGGAAGGCTTCACCGGCCTGCTTGTTCTGTGTGGCGGCCTTCTCCTGCTCGGCCTTTTGCTGAGCAATCTGTTTCTTCTGATAGCTGGTCAGCGTCTGAGTAATCTGCTCATCGGACATTTTCAGGTCATTGCCTGAATAGACGTCCTTGATGGCCTGGGTCAGGGCATCTACATCTACCTTGTCCATGTCCTGCTTGAGGCTGCGAGACAGGGTAACGCCTACGCTATAGCTCAGTTTTGCCTGATCGTCTGTCAGGGATGACGGGGTATCTGCCGCCCATACCGTGGTGCTTGCCAGTGTGCCGATAAGTAACGCGCCTGCCAGTTTTTTCATGAAACGTCCTCGTTGATGCAACCAGACCAGTACGGAATACTGGTATTTATGTGTGATGTGACTGTATCAGGATGTTCCTGGTTCCGCATGAGGCTGAATTTGCGCCAGTGTTCGGGCAACCAGTCTGCGACTGTCCAGCGACAGGCCTGGAGCCCAGCGGGCCAGTGAGGTTTCCAGTGACTCGCCATGTGCCTTCCGGCGGACGGCATTTTCCTGCGCCTTGAGGGCGTCCAGCCGGGTCAGGGCCTCGCGCTCACTGTCGAGCTCATCCACCTTGAGCTGTTCACGTATTCCATGGGCCAGTGGCGAGTGAGCTGCCGTGCCCTTGAGGGCCTGGCGACAGCGCCTCAGTGGCAGGGTCATGTCATGCTGCCAGCGTCGTACGCCCGCCAGTGCCGCTTCCCAGTCGTTGTTCAGGGTCAGACCCTGCTGGTCCAGCCAGCAAAGCCACAGTAGTTCGCAGACATCAAGGCCGGCATTCTCCTGAAGATCCAGACACAGGGCCTGAACACCGTCTTTCGCGTACAAGCGCAGCGCGTAGTGCCACAATTGCGTAGAATGGTCGGTCATTTATCGCCTCAGAATAGTCCCGCCCCCGCCTTTCGGGGCGTGGAACGTATGAACGCCGTGGAGAGAACATGATTGCATTTCGACAACTGGCGCTGCAACGCGGTGGGACGCCGCTGATTACCAGTGCCGATGTTCGCATCAACGATGGCAGCCGAGTAGGTATTGTCGGCCCCAACGGAGCCGGCAAATCGAGCCTGTTCAAGCTGCTGCTTGGCGAATTGACGCCTGATCAGGGCAGTATCGACTATACCAACGGATTGCGCATGGCCCACATGGCCCAGGAGCTTGATGCCCTGGATCGGCCGATCATTGAAGTGGTCATGGACGGCGACCCGGCACTGAGAGAGGTCGAGCGCTCGCTTGAAGTGGCCCGTGAGGCCGGTGACAACCATCGGGAAGCCGAACTGCACGGCCACTTTGACGCGCTGGACGGGTATACCGCCCGCTCCAGGGCCGAACAGCTGTTGATGGGGCTCGGGTTTACCCAGCCTCAGCTTCGGGCTCCGCTCAGCGATTTTTCCGGTGGCTGGCGGATGCGTGTCAATCTCGCCAAGACCCTGTTCATGCCCTCGGACCTGATGCTGCTTGACGAGCCGACCAACCACCTGGATCTGGATGCCCTGCTGTGGCTGGAACAGTGGCTTGTTCGGTATGAGGGCACGCTGCTGCTGATCTCTCATGACCGCGACTTTCTGGATGCGGTCTGCAACCATATTCTGCATTTTGATCATGGTACCCTGGTGCTCTATCGCGGTGGCTATTCCACGTTCGAGCGCACGCGTGCCGAGCAGATTGCCCAGCGCGAGGCGCAGCGGGTCAAACAGGAGGCGCGTCGGGCCGAGATCGAGCAGTTTGTTGCACGGTTCAAGGCCAAGGCCACCAAGGCTCGTCAGGCGCAGAGTCGACTCAAGATGCTCGAGCGAATGGAAGATATTGCCGCGACCCGTGCCGATTCTCCGTTCCAGTTCACCCTGCCCTGTGCCGACAAGACCTCTCATCCCCTGCTGGCGCTGGATCATGCCGAGCTGGGATATGCTGATACGGCAATTCTGTCGCAGGTACGTCTGACGCTGGCGCCTGGGCAGCGCATTGGTCTGCTGGGCCCCAACGGAGCGGGCAAGTCGACGTTGATCAAGTCGTTGACCGGTGATCAGGCCTTGATCAATGGCAAGCGGGTGGAAGGCGAACACCTGGTGCTGGGGTATTTCGCACAGCATCAGCTGGAAGCCCTGGATATCAAGGCCAGCCCATTCATGCACATTCAGCGGCTTTCGCCTGGCGCCAGTGATCAGGATATCCGCAATTTCCTCGGGGGCTTCGGGTTCAAGGGGGACGATATCTTCAGTGAAGTGGGCAAGTTTTCCGGTGGCGAGAAGGCGCGCCTGGCCCTTTCACTGATTGCCTGGCAACGGCCCAACCTGCTGTTGCTCGATGAGCCGACCAACCACCTTGATCTGGACATGCGTGAGGCCCTGACCGAGGCGCTGGCAGCGTTCGAGGGCGCTGTCGTGATCGTTTCGCACGACCGACATCTGTTGAACGCCAGCGTTGACGAGTTCTGGTGCGTGGCGGATGGGCGAGTCACGGCCTTTGACGGAAACCTGGAAGACTACCGTCAATGGCTCAAGCAGCGTGAAATGACGCGCAGTACCGCTGATGCGTCTTCCGGCGCTGCCGAGCCGCGGGTGGATAAGAAGGCGGCTCGCAAGGCCGCAGCCGAGCTGCGTGAAAGGATGCGCCCGCTCAGGAACACTCGCGACAAGGCTGAAAAGACCATGGTCGCGCTGCAGAAGGACCTTGATGCGCTGGAGCAGTCGCTGGGAGATGACACGCTTTATACCGATAGCCGCCGCAAGGATGAGCTGAACCGGCTGCTGGCTCGGCAGGGGGAGCTCAAGACACAACTGGACGCCAGTGAGCAGGCCTGGCTTGATGCCGAAGAGGCGCTTGAGGCCTATGCTGATACGCTGGATGCCTCCTGAGACAGGGAGAAGGAACCATGATGACAAGAAGCCGAGGGACGTGGTGGCTGGCAGGCGTGCTGGTTCTGCTGGCTGGTTGCGCCAATGACACCCTGACGATGAGCAACTATGAGCGATTAAGCCCGGGCATGACCCGTGCCGAGGTGGAGGCTGTGCTGGGTGAGGGTGAAAAATGTACTGGTGCCATGGGGTTTTCCAATTGTGTATGGGGTGACCGCAAGCGATCGATACAGGCGCAGTTCGTAGCCAACAGGGCCATCACGTTCCAGTATCAGGGGCTTGAGCAGACCGGACGCTAGAGCGTCTGTGGCATGGCGCGACATCATCCCGTTTGCGGCGGTAAGTCACATGTCCCGTGATCACCGTACAGGGGCGCCCATGGGGCGCCCCTGTCGTATCAGGCCCTGACTTACTGCATGTACCAGCCATGGCTTACCAGAATGGACTGGCCTGTCAGCGCGTTGGACGGGAAGGTCACCAGGTACAGCGCTGTTTCTGCCACGTCCTCGACGGTGGTGAACGTCTGATCCACGGTGTCCTTCAGGAAGATCTTCTCGACGACTTCATCTTCGGTCATGTTGTGCTCGCGCGCCTGATCGGGGATCTGTTTTTCCACCAGCGGTGTTTTTACATACCCCGGGCAGATGGTGTTTGAACGGATGCCGTACTGGGCACCTTCCTTGGCCATGGTGCGGCACAGCCCCAGCAGGCCGTGCTTGGCCGTAACGTAGGGTGACTTCATGGCCGAGGCCTCATGGGAGTGGGCCGAGCCCATATACAGCAGGCAGCCGCCTTCCTTCTGAGTCATCATCTGGCGAAACGCCGCTCGGGTGCACAGGAAGCTGCCATCCAGCTGGACATCGGTCACCTTCTTCCAGTTGGCGTAGGAAAGCTTGTGGATCGGTTCGACATGCTGGGCGCCGGCATTGGCAATCATGATATCCAGCCGGCCAAACTGGTCGATGGCGGCCTTGAAGGCATCTTCTACTTCCTGTTCATCCGTCACGTTGGCTGCAACGCCCAGCGCGGTGCCGCCCGCGCGTCCGATATCCTCCGCTGCCTTGTCGGCGGCGTCCTTGTCCATGTCGAGAATCACGACCCTTGCGCCCTGTTCCGCAAATAAAACAGCAATCTGCTTGCCGATGCCGCTGGCGGCGCCGGTGATCAGGGCGACCTTGTCCTTGAGGCGGTCCTGCGCGGGGTAGGCTGACATATGGCTCTCCTTGGCGATGGTCGGGCGCGTCGTGCCCGTACTGGAATGAAACCGCGCGGGGCATCCCGGCACCGTTTCGAGAATATCAGGTTAGGCTAAATAGTCGTGTACTACCCGGCCGTAGGGCAGGGTGAGGTCAGTCAGGATGTGCTGAACGCTGACAATGTCCCGCACCGGCAGATCCGCGACCGGGGCGAAGACGTGTTCATACAGTTGCAGGCGCCCCGGGCCTTCCCACGCGCCCTTGATCACCAGATCCTCCAGGCCGACTTCCACCAGTTCAGCAATGCGCGGGCTACCATCGACATGGGGAATCAGCTTGTACAGCAGGGTGGGCGTGTCCAGCATGTCCTGGCGAACCCTGTTCGTATCCAGAGCACGGTGCTTGAACCCCATGGTGGCCTGAGCTACCGGCATGCCGGCGTATTCAAGCGTGCCGGTGAGGGTGTCATGCATGATCGAAAGCCGCGGGGTGGCCAGCTTCTTGGGGAACCCCCACAGTTCCCGGCCCCCGGCAATGGGCGCGTGGTCGTCCAGATACATGGCGCGCTGATAGCCGTAGGCCTTTCCTTCAAGGAGGCAGGGAATGACCTGGCCGGACTCGACGTACTGCCCGAAACCGGTGGAATCCGGCATGTTGATGAATTCAAATTTCACCAGCGGCTCATCGAAGGTCAGTGGCTCCGGCAGTACTCGCCGGAGGGCCTGGGCATCAGTGCGGTAGGTGATGTTGAAAAACTCCCGGTTCACGAACCGATAGGGGCCCGGTGGATAGGAGGGGCAGTCCCAGGGCATGGCAACGCTGTGCTCGGGCAGGGAAGGGTTTTTTTTCATGACATGCTCCTGTGTTTCGTGATCCGGTCGGGCAGGGGCCCACTGGCCGGTGCTCAGGATTCTTCAACCAGCTGGCCATCCCTGTTGCTGCGAAAACTGCAGACGCGGGCGCCGATGTCATCGCTGACCGGGTCCTTGTGACAGGGGCAGATGTCGAGGGCCTGGGTCATGTCATCGTGACCTGCCTGTCGGCGCGCGACGATGCTTGACCAGGAAAAGTCGATGTCCTTCTGTGCGGTTTCCTGCTCTCGTACCGGTGCCAGCAATCGCACGATATTGACCGGCTGCTGAAGGCCCAGTTTCAGGATTTCACTGATCTGGGAGGTGTGACGTACTTCTTCGGGCAGGTGGTGGGACAGGGTGCGAATGGCGGCCTTCAGGGCATGAATACGCTTCAGGAAGTGCACGTTCTGACCTGCACGGGTGGCGTACTGAATGTCCTTTTCCCGATTGATGGCTTCCATGATGGTCGAGGGCGCCGGTCCGGCAGCGTGCCAGAGATCCACCACGTAGCAGTTGACGGGCAGGTTGCTGCCGGGCTGCTCTTCTTCCAGTACATAATCAAGCGGTGTGTTGGAGACGAGCCCGCCATCCCAGTAGAGCTCGCCGTCAACCTCTACCGGCGGAAAGCCGGGAGGAAGTGCACCGCTGGCCATGATGTGTTCGGCATTCAGGGAGTGATGGTGGCTATCGAAGTAGGTCAGTTCCCCCTTGCCAACATTGACGGCGCCGACACTCAATCGGATGCCATCATGAAAGTTGCGAGTGCCCAGGGCATCGAAATCCACCAGCCGATTCAGGGTGGCCCGCAGGGCCGAGGTGTCATAGAACCCGGGCAATGTGCCGTTGGGGTGTAACAGTGGAATCGACCAGGGGCGGCGAGGCGTGAAAAAGTTCGGTACGCCGCGGGTCAGTGCCATATAGCGTGCGGCCTGACTCTCCATTCTGTCGCTCTGCGGGCCGAAGCTGTGGCCGGGCTGGGCAATCTCTTCCCAGAAGGCTTCCAGACGCTGCAGGCTGTGTTCGGTGTCGCCACCGGCAATCAGTGCCCCATTCAGCGCGCCCACCGAGGTACCCACGACCCAGTCAGGTCGTATGCCTGCCCGGTTCAGCGCCTCGTAAACACCTACCTGATAGGCCCCCAGAGCGCCTCCGCCCTGCAATAACAGGATATTCATTGCCCGCGACATCAGACCCTCCCGAGCGCAGCACACTGTGGCGCTGCGGGGTGAACGTGATTTTATTCCAGCCTAGGAAAGTTTATGTTGCGGTGCAATATAAAAACGGGGTCAGGCCTCCAGCAAAAAGGTGACCGGGCCGTCATTGGTCAGTGATATCTGCATGTCGGCACCAAACCGTCCGGTCTCGACCGGCGCGTGTCGTTCGCGAGCCAGGGTAACCAGGGTATTGAACAGTTCTTCGCCCACCGCCGGGGAGGCGCCGGATGAGAAGCCGGGACGCAGGCCCTTGCGCGTATCGGCCACCAGCGTGAACTGGGAGACCAGCAGCAGCCCGCCACCGGTCGCCCCAAGGCCGAGATTCATGCGGCCATCATCATCGTTGAAAATGCGATACCCCAGCAGCTTGTTCAGTAACCGCTCGGCGCGCTCTGGGGTATCGTCACGCTCGATGCCTATCAGCGCCAGCAGCCCCGGGCCGATATCGCCGACACAGGTGCCATCGATATGCACTGCGGCATGACTGACCCGTTGAATCAGGGCTTTCATTCATCATCCTTGTGGTGTGAAACCAGTGGGCATCTTACCAGGTGCGGCACAGCATGATGTCGCAGCGGGTTTCAGACAGCAGTCGCTCCAGCAGGCTGCCCGCCGTGCGGCGGCCGATGCCGATGCGTCCATGACTCCCCAGCGCCAGCAGATCGGGTGGCTGGTCGCGTACTCGCTGGATCAGCACTTCCGTCGGATCCCCCTGCTCAAGCACCAGTTCAAGGTCCGGTACATCGTCGATATCGGCCATGAAACGTTCGGTTTCAAACTCCAGCTGCTGGCGCAGTTTGGTGCGTTCCTCATTGCGCCAGCGTGCATAGCCGGGGTCACTTGCCAGTTCTCTGGAGGCAGGCATGTCCCAGACGTGCAACAGGGTCAGCCGAATGTCGGGAAAGCGCAGCAGGACTTCCTTGAGAGTGTGGCGCGATGCCAGCGAGAAGTCGATGGGGACCAGTACGTCCTGCCAGTTGCGTTTGGTGCTGTGAGAAATGCTCAGTACCGGGCAGGGTGCACGGCGCATGACGCGGGATACCGTCGTGCCCGTCACGAGATCCTGCTGATGATGCTTGCGGTGGCTGCCAAGAATGGCCAGATCGGCCTTTTGCTCGTAGACCTCGCGAATGATCTCGGCGTAGGGCGTGCCGGTTACTACCTGAATCATGGTATTGGGTCTTGGCGAGCCCAGCGATTCACAGGTATCTATCAGCAGTTGTTCGATTTCACGACTGACCGCCTTTTCCAGCTCGCGCAGCGCCGCTCTGGGAAGAAAGGGGTCAAGTACATGCAGAATGTTCAGCCGGGCGTGGTGCTCATTGGCCAGCAGTACCGCGCGGGAAAACGCTGCGCGACACTCGTTGGACAGGTCCGTCGCAAGCAGCAGCGTTTGTGTCATGACGAGCCTCCAGAAGAGGAAGGGTGGCAGGTGTGCTCAGTATGGCTGGGCGGGATGAATATTCAACAGCCCCGTGGATGAATTGGGGCCTTTGTTTTACCACCAGGCATGAAAATGATGTACCGGCCCCTGTCCCTTTCCTACCCCCAGACGATCGGCTTCTTCCAGACTTCGCGTCATGTAGACCTTGGCAGCCCTGACGGCGGCCGGCAGGGTGGCATGTTGGGGCAGCAATGCCGCAATGGCTGACGAGAGCGTACACCCGGTACCGTGCAGGTGGCGTGTTGCGATGCGCGGTGCTTCCAGCCACTCGGTGTCCTGCGCGGAAATAAGCAGATCGGCACAGGTGCTGTCAGCCAGAAAGCCTCCCTTGAGGAGAACGTGGGAAGACTGCAGGCCGCGCAGGTCATCGCACATGGCCATCATGGCATCGCGTGAATCGGGGATGTTCGTACCGAGCAGTTCAGCGGCTTCCGGCAGGTTGGGGGTAACAATATCTGCCAGGGGCACCAGCAGTTCGCATACTGCTGCCACGGCGCCGGCGTCGACCAGCCGGTCACCGCTTTTGGCTACCATGACCGGGTCCAGCACGACATGGCGTGGAGCGTACTCCAGTATCAGGCGCCGAATGCACTGGGCCGTATCCCGGTCAGCCACCATCCCGATCTTGATGGCGTCGATCTCGATATCATCAAACACGGCACGAAGCTGCGCTTCCAGAGCCGCCAGGGGCAGGGGATATACCTCGCGTACACCGCAGGTATTCTGGGCCACGATGGAGGTGATGGCGCTGGTGGCGTAGCCGCCCAGGGCCGAAAAGGTTTTCATGTCAGCGTGCATACCGGCGCCGCCGCTTGGGTCCGTGCCTGCGATGGACAGGAGTCTGGGAATGGCCACGATCACTATGTTCCTTTTTTGTACTGGCTGTCTGGCAGGCCCCTTCAGGAAGGAATTCGCCCAATTGTGGATTTTGATATGCCGCGTCGTTTAGTATGACCGAATATTCAGCGCGTTAAGATTTAACCAGGTTTTTTCAATTCCGGAAACGGGCTTGGCATGACTGTGCGGTAATCGTCTACCTTGAAGGTACCAGGGCGCTTGCCAGCGAAAAAGCGCACATAATAAATACATTGTGACTAGTCCGCACGGCCTGACCGCCGCGCCCCACACCTTCATTGATGAGTGAGAACAGGCATGGAGCAGATTGCACAGCATTGGTCGGTAGCGATTTTTGTCGTCGCTGTTTTCGGGCTGTGTGCCTTCATGGTCGGACTGGCCAGTCTCCTTGGCGGGCGCGCCTGGGGGCATCAGAAAAACACACCCTTTGAATCCGGTATCGTACCGGTGGGAAGCGCGCACCAGCGCTTTTCCGTCAAGTTCTACATGGTTGCGATGCTGTTCGTCATCTTCGACGTCGAAGCCCTCTTTCTATTCGCCTGGGCGGTCACCGTGCGTGAAAGCGGCTGGACCGGCTTTGTCGAAGCCTTCATTTTCATCGTTGTGTTATTGGCCGGTCTGATCTACCTGAGTCGTGTGGGCGCGCTTGATTGGGCGCCCATCAAACGCGCCAAGGAGATCAAGACCTCGTCCTGAGGTTTCTCCATGCAATACAAACTGACGCGTATCGATCCGAACGCGCCCGAAACAACCCAGTATCCGGCCGGGGAACGTCGCATCGTCGATGACCCCATGAAGCAGCAGGTTCACAAGAATGTCTTCATGGGCAAGCTTGAGGATGTGATGCACTCCGCGGTCAACTGGGGACGAAAGAACTCGCTGTGGCCCTACAATTTCGGGTTGTCGTGCTGTTATGTCGAGATGACGACTGCCTTTACGGCACCTCATGATGTTGCCCGGTTTGGTGCCGAAGTCATTCGCGCTTCTCCGCGTCAGGCTGATTTCATGGTGATTGCCGGCACCTGCTTCATCAAGATGGCTCCGGTAATCCAGCAGCTCTATGACCAGATGCTGGAGCCCAAATGGGTCATTTCCATGGGGTCCTGCGCCAACTCCGGCGGAATGTACGACATCTACTCTGTCGTACAGGGCGTAGACAAGTTCCTGCCGGTGGATGTCTATATCCCCGGCTGTCCGCCACGTCCCGAAGCCTTTCTGCAGGGGCTTCAGCTGTTACAGGATTCGATCCAGGAAGAGCGCCGCCCATTGTCGTGGGTGGTAGGAGACCAGGGCGTGTATCGCGCCGAA
This sequence comes from Larsenimonas rhizosphaerae, assembly GCF_026240105.1. NCBI lineage: Bacteria > Pseudomonadati > Pseudomonadota > Gammaproteobacteria > Oceanospirillales > Halomonadaceae > Larsenimonas > Larsenimonas rhizosphaerae. The sequence continues at coordinate 54,925 of NZ_JAPIVE010000004.1, read as the reverse complement.
ATGCCGTCGCAGCGAGAAAAGCATCGTGCCGAGCGCATCGCCGTGACGGAACTTCGCACCCCTGACCAGATTTAACCCTGACTGCTCTTGATAACGGACCGCTCATGACCGTGGAAAATGCACAGCCCGCCGGCGCTCAGTCGTCCTGGGCGATTGAAGAAGAACTACTGGCCTTTTTCGGGCCGGATGCCCTGACCTTTCAGGTGACTCGAACAGCCATGCCGGTAGTGTGGGTGGCGCGTGAGCGGCTCGAAGAGGTGATGCAGTTTCTCAAGGGCGTGCGTCAGCCCTACGTGATGCTGTACGACCTGCACGGTGTGGACGAGCGTCTTCGTACTCACCGTGACGGGCTGCCGGATGCGGATTTCACCGTGTTCTACCAGTTGATGTCGCTGGAGCGCAACAGCGACATCATGGTCAAGGTGGCATTGTCGGAGCGGGATCTGGTAATTCCCAGCATCGTCAGGCACTACCCCAATGCCAACTGGTACGAGCGGGAAGTGTTTGACATGTTCGGCATCGATTTCAGCGGGCATCCGCACATGACCCGCATCCTGATGCCGTCGACCTGGAACGGCCATCCGCTGAGAAAGGATTATCCGGCCAGAGCGACTGAATTCGACCCCTACAGCATGACGATGGAGGGGCAGGATCAGGCGCAGGAAGCCCTGAAATTCGATCCGGAAGCCTGGGGCATGAAACGTCGTACTGACGATGCCGATTTCATGTTTCTGAATCTGGGGCCGAACCACCCTTCAGCTCACGGGGCTTTCCGTATCGTACTGCAGCTGGATGGCGAGGAAATTCTCGATTGCGTGCCGGATATCGGGTATCACCACCGCGGCGCCGAGAAAATGGCCGAGCGTCAGTCCTGGCACAGCTTTATTCCTTATACCGACCGCATCGATTATACCGGTGGGGTCATGAATAACCTGCCCTATGTGCTGGCGGTCGAAAAGCTGGCCGGCATTACCGTAACGCCCCGGGCCGAGTTTATTCGGGTCATGATGGCCGAGATGTTCCGCATCAACTCTCACCTGCTGTTTCTGGGAACATTCCTGCAGGATCTGGGGGCCATGTCGCCTGTCTTCTACGCCTTTACCGATCGTCAGAAGGCCTATGAGGTCATCGAGGCCATTACCGGGTTTCGCATGCACCCGGCCTGGTACCGTATCGGTGGCGTAGCTCATGACCTGCCCAATGGCTGGGATCGTCTGATCCGTGGCTTTATCGACTGGATGCCGGCCCGGCTCGATGAATATGAGCGGGCCATGATGGATAACGCCATCGTGCGCGAACGTACCCGGGATGTGGCCGCCTATACCTCAAGGGAAGCCTTTGAGTGGGGTGTGACCGGTCCGAACCTGCGTGCGACCGGAGTGGATTTCGATCTGCGCAAGAAGCGCCCCTACAGTGGTTACGAAAAATTCGACTTCGATGTGCCCCTGGCCAGCAATGGTGATGTCTTTGATCGTGGCATGTTGCGGATCGAGGAGATGCGCCAGAGCCTTCGCATCATTCGTCAGTGCATGGAGCATATGCCTGCCGGTGCCTACAAGGCGGATCATCCGCTGACAACGCCGCCGCCGCGCGAAAAGATGCTGCAGCATATCGAGACGCTGATTACCCACTTTCTGCAGGTTTCCTGGGGGCCGGTACTCAAGCCCAACGAATCCATGCAGATGATCGAGGCCACCAAGGGGATCAATAGTTATTACCTTACCAGCGATGGCAGCACCATGAGCTATCGCACTCGAATCAGAACCCCCAGTTACCCGCACCTTCAGCAGATCCCGGCGGTCATGCGGGGGGGCTTTGTCCCGGATTTGATTGCGCATCTGGGCAGCATCGATTTCGTGATGGCGGATGTGGATCGTTAAGTCATGGACCAGCCAATGAACAAAGACAGCCTGATATTTACCGACCGGCCCGGCAGCGACTTTGTGCTGCATGACGATGATCGTCACGCCATCGAGCACGAAATGTCGCATTACGAGAATCCGCGTGCGGCCTCGATCGGTGCACTCAAGATCGTGCAGAAGCGTCATGGCTGGGTGCCCGACGGGGCCATCTATGCCATCAGCGATGTGCTGGGAATCTCGTCCAGCGACGTTGAAGGGGTGGCGACCTTTTACAGCCTGATTTTCCGTCAACCAGTGGGGCGCCACGTGATTTTGCTGTGCGACAGCATGACCTGCTACATCAACGGTTACGAATCGGTGCGCGAAACCCTGAAGGACGCTTTGGGTATTTCCCCTGGCCAAACCACTGCCGACGGGCGTTTCACGCTGTTGCCGGTGTGCTGTCTGGGCAACTGCGACAAGGGCCCGGCCATGATGGTTGATGAGCACATCCATGGCCCGGTCAGCCCGGACAACGTCATGCGCCTGCTGGAGGAATACTCATGAGTGCGAGCCCCTTTGCCTCATTCGGCACCATCAATGCCATGCCACGTGCAGCTGAAACCCATCCGCTGACCTGGCGTTTGCGTGATGACGGTGCCGTGGTCGGCCTGGATGAATACCGAAACAAGGATGGTTACGAGGGCGCGCGCAAGGCGCTCGACATGAAGGCTGATGATATCGCCGGACTGGTCAAGGAAGCAGGCCTCAAGGGGCGCGGCGGCGCCGGCTTTCCTGCCGGGGTTAAATGGAGCCTGACGGCCAGGGGCGAAGAAATGCCCCGGGGCTATGTGGTCTGCAACGCCGATGAAATGGAGCCCAACACCTACAAGGATCGCATGTTGATGGAGCAGCTGCCCCATCTGCTGATCGAGGGCATGATCATCTCGGCGCTCGCCAACAACTCCTTCCGAGGGTACATCTTCCTGCGCGGTGAATATGTCGATGCCGCCAGAAGTCTGGAGGAGGCGCTGGTCGAGGCGCGTGAGGCCGGGATTCTGGGCACTCACGTGCTGGGCAGCGACTTTGACTTTGATATCTTTCTGCATACCGGCGCCGGTCGCTATATCTGTGGTGAGGAAACCGCGCTGATCAATTCGCTGGAAGGTCGGCGTGCCAATCCGCGTTCCAAGCCGCCCTTTCCCGGCCAGAGTGGGGCCTGGGGCAAGCCCACGGTCGTCAATAACGTTGAAACCCTGTGCAATGCGCCCTCGATTCTTGCCAACGGCAAGAACTGGTATCTGGGCCTGGCGCTTGAAGGCAGTGATGACGGCGGTACCAAACTGTTCGGCTTCACGGGGCAGGTCAATAACCCGGGGCTCTGGGAACTGCCGCTGGGCACGACGGCCCGTGAGATTTTCGAAGACTACGCCCAGGGCATGAAGTCCGGTTATCAGTTGAAGGCCTGGCAACCCGGTGGTGCCGGCACCGGCTTCTTGCTGCCGGAACATCTGTCGGCGCAAATGTGCTCCAACGGCATCGGTGAAGTCGGTACGCGGATGGGAACGGGGCTTTCCCTGGCGATCGATCACACCGTCAGCATGGTGTCACTGCTCAGAAACATGGAAGAGTTCTTTGCCCGCGAGTCCTGTGGCTGGTGCACTCCATGCCGTGATGGTCTGCCCTGGACCGTTCGCATCCTGCGCTCGCTGGAGCGTGGCGAGGGTGAGCAGGGCGATATCGAGATACTCGAGGAGCTGACCGGCAAGCTGGGGCCGGGAAAAACCTTCTGCGCGCACGCACCGGGGGCCATCGAGCCGTTGGGCAGTGCCATTCAGTATTTCCGTGACGAATTCGAACAAGGCATCAACCACCCGAAGCGGGAAGCGCACGGTGAGCCGATTCCGGTGGGATCCGTATAAGCCGGTTATGCCGCCCGCAAGGGCAGACCGTTTTTTGACTTGAGCCGCCCGGTACGCCGGGCATGAGGATGGGAATAACACGCCATGGCAACCATTCATGTCGACGGCAAGAAGTATGAGGTAGACGGCAGCGATAACCTGCTGCACGCCTGTCTCTCGCTGGGGCTTGATATCCCCTATTTCTGCTGGCATCCCGCGCTTGGCAGCGTCGGGGCCTGCCGCCAGTGCGCCGTCAAGCAGTACAAGGATGCCGACGACACGCGGGGCACGCTGGTAATGTCCTGCATGGCGCCGATTTCGGACGACAGCTACATCTCGATCGAGGATGACGAGGCAAGGGAGTTTCGTGCCAGTGTGGTGGAGTGGCTGATGGCCAACCACCCGCATGACTGTCCGGTATGCGAGGAGGGGGGGCATTGCCACCTCCAGGACATGACGGTCATGACCGGTCACGATACCCGTCGTTATCGCTTCAACAAGCGTACCCACAAGAACCAGTATCTTGGGCCGTTCATTGCCCATGAGATGAACCGGTGCATCACATGCTATCGCTGCGTCCGGTTTTATCAGGATTACGCCGGCGGCGAGGATCTGGGGGCCTTCGGGGCGCACAACAATATCTACTTCGGGCGAACCACCGAAGGGGTGCTTGAAAGCGAGTTTGCCGGCAATCTGACGGAAGTATGCCCGACAGGCGTGTTTACCGACCGCACTCACTCTGATCACTACACCCGTAAATGGGACATGCAGTTTGCGCCAAGCATCTGCCACCAGTGCTCGAGCGGCTGCAATATCAGCCCGGGAGAGCGCTATGGTGAAGTGCGGCGGATAGAAAACCGGTACAACGGCGACGTTAACCACTACTTTCTGTGTGATCGCGGCCGGTTCGGGTATGGCTATGTCAACCGGGAAGACCGTCCTCGCCAGCCTGAAGTGCGGGATAGTAGTGCCGTCCGTCAGGTGTCAGTGGATCATGCCCTTGATACCGGTGCTGACCGGCTTCGGCAGTCCTCGCGTACCATCGGTATTGGTTCGCCACGAGCCAGCCTCGAAAGTAATTATGCGCTTCGTGAGCTGGTGGGTGCCGAACACTTTTCCGTAGGTATGCCGCGTGCCGAGCTCGAACGGCAGCAGCTGATGTACCGCATTCTGAAGGAGGGGGCACTTCCGACGCCCTCGCTTCGCGAAGTCGAAGAGCACGACGCCGTTATCATTCTGGGGGAAGACCTGACCCAGACAGCAGCCCGTGAGGCGCTGGCCGTGCGTCAGGTGGCCAATGGCAAGCGTACGGAGCTTGCGCATGCCAACAAGATCCCCGAATGGAATTACAACGCCGCTGAAACCCTGGCTCAGGGGCGCAAGTTGCCGGTATTTGTGGCCACACCTGCTGAAACCAGGCTGGATGATATTGCGGTCCAGACCTTCCGCGGCACGGCAGACCAGATTGCGCGGCTGGGATGTGCCCTCGCTCACGGACTGGACGGTAATGCGCCAGCGGTCGACTCTCTCACGGAGGCCGAACAGGCACTGATCTCGCAGTTGGTGGATGTCATCGACCAGTCCAGACGGCCCCTGCTTGTGTCGGGGGGTAGCCTTGAATCCGTGGCCGTTCTTGAGGCCACAGCCAACCTGGCCCGCGCCCTTCGACATCGTGACAAGCAGGCATCACTTCGACTGATCAGCGGTGAAGCCAACAGCACAGGCCTGGCAATGATGGGTGGGTTGTCGCTTGAAGACGCGCTGGCCAGCGTTGACGGCGATACCACGCTGATCGTGGTCGAGAATGACCTCTACCAGCGGTTGCCGCGAGCTGCTGTTGATCAGGCGCTGGGTCAGGCGGCCACCCTGGTGGTGATGGATCACCAGCGCACCGAGACCTTTGAGCGCGCAGATATCGGCCTGCCGGCAGCCTCCTTTGCAGAAGCCGACGGCACCCTCGTCAACCATGAAGGCCGCGCCCAGCGCTTCTTCCAGGTATACCAGCCGGATTATTACCGTCCGGGCGATCTGACCCATGAAAGCTGGCGCTGGCTGCATGCGTTGCATACCACGCGTGAACGGCGTGATGTGGACTGGACTCAGCTCGATGAGGTCACCCTGCACTGTGCGAAGGCGTTGCCTCAGTTTGAGGGCATTGAAAGCGCAGCCCCCAGCGCTTCGTTTCGGATCAAGGGGCAGAAGATTGCCCGGATGCCTCATCGCTCCAGCGGCCGTACGGCCATGCGCGCCAATATCAGTGTGCATGAACCGCGCACGCCCCAGGATAGAGATACGGCCCTGGCTTTCTCGATGGAGGGGTATAGCGGGTATGCCGAGCCGCGTGGCGAAGTCCCCTTTGCCTGGGCGCCGGGCTGGAACTCTCCTCAGGCCTGGAACAAGTTTCAGGACGAGGTGGGCGGCCATCTGACCGCTGGGGATCCGGGTATTCGGCTCATTACGCACCAGCCTGATGCCGGGCTCGCATATTTTACGCCGGCTGCGCCGGCGCGCCGGCGTGAGGCAGGGGAATGGCAGTTGACGCCCCTGCACCAGCTGTTCGGCAGTGATCCGATGTCGGCACGGGCCGAACCCATTCAGGAGCGTATGGTGGAGGCGTTTGTGGCGGTCAATGCCGCCGGCCTCAGGGATCTGGCGGTCGAGCAGGGCAGTTTGATGACGGTTCAGCTGGACAGCGTGCGCTTTTCGCTGCCGGTACGCGTCAGCCGTGACCTGCCCGATGGTGTCGCCGGCCTGCCGGTCGGACTGCCCGGCGTACCGGCCGGGATCGACTTTGCCACGCGCGTAACGCTGACGCAGGAGGGCCGCGCATGAGCTGGCTGACGCCTACGGTGATCGATACCGTCATTGCTGTTGTTCAGGCCATCGTCATCCTGTTGGCGGCGGTGGTATCCGGGGCGCTGTTGAGTTTTGTCGAGCGCCGGCTGCTTGGGTGGTGGCAGGACCGATATGGCCCGAACCGGGTTGGCCCTTTCGGCTCCCTGCAGCTGGCTGCCGACATGCTGAAGATGTTCTTCAAGGAAGACTGGATTCCAGTCTTTGCCGACAGGAAAATCTTTACGCTGGCGCCGGTCATCGCGATGGCATCACTTCTGTTGTCGTTCATGATTATTCCGATTACGCCGGGCTGGGGCGTCGCTGACCTGAATGTGGGCCTGCTGTTCTTCTTTGCCATGGCCGGGGTGAACGTTTATGCAGTGCTGTTCGCCGGTTATGCCAGCGCCAACAAGTACGCCCTGCTGGGTGCCTTGCGTGCATCGGCGCAGACGCTGTCCTATGAAGTGTTCATGGGGCTTTCATTGATGGGGGTAGTGGCCATGGCCGGTACTTTCAACATGCGCGATATCGTCACCGCTCAGGCGGACATGTGGAATATCATCCCTCAGTTCTTCGGATTTTGTACCTTTCTGATTGCCGGTGTGGCAGTCACGCACCGCTCTCCGTTTGACCAGCCTGAAGCCGAGCAGGAGCTGTCCGATGGGTATCATATCGAATACTCCGGCATGAAATGGGGCATGTTTTTCGTCGGGGAATACATCGGTGTGGTGCTGATTTCGGCGCTGATCGCCACGCTGTTCTTCGGTGGCTGGACGGGGCCGTGGTTGCCGCCCATCGTGTGGTTTTTGCTCAAGACCGGCTTTTTCATCATGTTGTTTGTCCTGTTCAGGGCCGCGCTGCCGCGTCCGCGTTATGACCGTGTCATGAGCTTTGGCTGGAAATTCTGCCTGCCACTGACGTTGATCAATCTACTCGTGACCGGAGCGGTGATTCTTCTCAACGCCCCGGCCACATCGTAAGGGGGGACACGGCATGATCATGAAAGTACTTGCCGGGACCTGGTCGCAGCTGCGCACGCTCGGCATGGTCTTTATGCATGGGTTTCGCAAGCGCGAAACGCTTCAGTACCCGGAAGAGCCGGTGTATCTGCCCCCTCGTTACCGTGGGCGCATCGTACTGACCCGTGACCCGGACGGTGAGGAGCGCTGCGTTGCCTGCAACCTGTGCGCGGTAGCCTGCCCGGTAGGCTGTATTTCCCTGCAGAAGGGAGAGAAGGAGGATGGGCGGTGGTACCCCGAGTTTTTCCGCATCAATTTCTCGCGCTGCATTTTCTGTGGTCTGTGCGAGGAGGCCTGCCCTACCTCGGCGATCCAGTTGACGCCTGATTTCGAGTTGGGTGAGTACAACCGTCAGGAGCTGGTCTACGAGAAGGAAGATCTGCTGATATCAGGGCCCGGCAAGGATCATAACTATAATTTCTACCGGGTTGCCGGGATGGAAATTGCCGGCAAGGGCAAGGGTGAGGCGCAAAACGAGGCTGAGCCCATTGACGTCAAATCATTGTTGCCGTGATCACAGACCAAGGAAACTAGCCCGTGGAATATGCCTTTTATATTGCGGCGGCCGTAGCGGTGCTGTCGACACTCAGGGTCGTCACCAGCATCAATGCCGTGCATGCGCTTTTGTATCTGATCGTCTCGCTGATTGCGGTCGCCATGGTGTTCTTTGCTCTGGGAGCCCCCTTCGCCGGCGTGCTTGAAATCATCGTTTATGCCGGTGCCATCATGGTGCTTTTTGTCTTTGTCGTGATGATGCTCAATCTGGGGCAGGCATCCGTTGAACAGGAAAAAAGCTGGTTCAATCCCAGGATGTGGGTTGGGCCCTCGGTGATGGTGGCCGTGATGTTGATCGTGATGCTGGTGGCGCTGTTTGAAAGTCCGGGAACAGGCATGATTACCGGTGAGCTGATTGACGCCAAGATGGTGGGCAAGGCGCTTTATGGCCCATATGTACTGATGGTCGAGCTGGCCTCCATGCTGCTGCTGGCTGGTGTAATTACGGCCTATCATCTGGGCCGGGATGACTCGATGCGGCCGACCCGCGAGATGAATGAGCCCAAACAGCGCCTTTCACATGATCACCGGGGGACACGATGAACGGATTACCCGTCGAACATGGCCTTGTGCTGGCCTCGATCCTGTTTGTAATCGGTTTGGCCGGTCTTATGGTCCGTCGCAACATGCTGTTTGTGTTGATGTGCCTGGAGATCATGATGAATGCCGCCGCGCTGGCGTTTATTGTCGGTGGCACGCGCTGGCAGCAGCCGGACGGCCAGATCATGTTCATCATGGTGATTACGCTGGCTGCCGCTGAAGCCAGCATCGGTCTTGCCCTGCTGATTCAACTATACCGCCGCTTCAGGACCCTGGATATTGACCAGGTAAGCGAGATGAAAGGATGACGTTACTTCCTCTGGTCTTTATCTGTCCGCTGGTGGGGGCGCTGCTGCTGGCATTTCTGCGGGGCATGCCCCAGCGTCTGGCGGCGCTGATTGGTGTGGGCTCAATTGCCCTGTCTGCGCTGTCTGTCGCCGTTATCGCCGTGACATACCTTGGGGGTGATCACACGCCGGTCACCGTGACGCTCTGGCAGTGGATCTCCGTTGGCGATTTCACGCCGCGTTTTTCCCTCTATGTCGACGGTCTGACGATTACGATGCTGGGTGTGATTACCGGCGTCGGCTTTCTGATTCATTTGTTTGCGTCCTGGTACATGACCGAAGATCTGAAGGACGCCACCGGCTATCTCTATACCCGCTTCTTTGCCTACATGAATCTGTTCGTGTTCAGCATGCTGCTGCTGGTGCTGGCGGACAATCTGATGCTGTTGTATCTGGGCTGGGAAGGGGTTGGCCTGTGCAGCTATCTACTGATCGGGTATTACTACCGTGACCTGGACAATGCTAGGGCGGCGTTCAAGGCGTTTATCGTGACGCGGGTGGGGGATGTGTTTCTCGCCATCGGCATGTTCATCTTGTATGCCCGGTTCCAGACGCTGGATATCCAGACGTTGCTGGCTTTGGCGCCGGAAGCCTGGAGCAAGGGCGACATGATGGCGGAGCTGGCAGCATTGATGCTGCTGGGCGGCGCGGTGGGCAAATCAGCCCAGTTGCCACTGCAGACCTGGCTTGCCGATGCGATGGCCGGTCCGACGCCGGTATCGGCCTTGATTCACGCTGCCACGATGGTGACGGCCGGGGTCTATCTGATTGCCCGGACGCATGTGATTTTCGAGCTGGCACCGATGACGCTGGGTCTGGTGGGCATTGTCGGGGCGCTGACGCTTCTGATTGCCGGGCTGTCCGCTCTGGCGCAGACCGATATCAAGCGGGTTCTGGCCTACTCGACCATGAGTCAGATCGGCTACATGTTCCTGGCGTTGGGTGTTCAGGCCTGGGATGCGGCCATCTTTCACCTGATGATTCATGCCTTCTTCAAGGCGCTTTTATTCCTGACGTCCGGGTCGGTGATCATCGCCTGCCACCACGAGCAGAACATGTTCAGAATGGGCGGGTTGAGAAAACCACTCAAGCTGGCCTATGCCTGCTTTCTGGTGGGCGGGTCAGCGCTGGCGGCACTGCCTCTGGTCACGGCCGGGTTTTACTCCAAGGATGAAATTCTCTGGCTGTCGTTCGCTTCCGGACATGAAGTGCTGTGGGCCTTTGGCCTGATGGGTGCGTTCCTGACCTCGGTTTATACCTTCCGCATGATCTTTATCGTGTTTCACGGGGAGGAGAAAACCAAGGCGCATGCTCCGCACGGACTGGCGCATCATCTACCGCTGGTCGTATTGCTGGTGCTGTCGACCTTTATCGGTGCCTTCATTCATCCGCCACTGGCCGGCGTACTGCCGGCATCGCCGGAGGGAGATGCCGAGGGGCTGCAACTTGTGCTGGAAGTGGTGTCTTCCATCGTGGCCATTCTGGGGCTGGGTATCGCGGCAGCTCTGTTTCTGGGGCGTCGTCGATTGGTCAGTGCGCTGGTCAAAACGGACATCGGCCGTACGGGCTGGCATTTCCTTCATAATGCCTTCGCGTTTGATCAGCTTTACAACATGCTGTTTGTAAAGCCCTTTCTGGCCATTGCCTGGTTGCATCGGGTGGATTGGATCAATGCGCTGGTCAATATCTGGCCATGGCTTGCAAAGCAGGCTCACCGTGGACTGTCGGCCAGTCAGACCGGTCGGATCCGCTGGTACGCCGGTTCAATAACCGCAGGGGCGACCATCATGCTGGCGCTGCTGGTCCTCGGATAACGACATAAGGAAACGTGAACGTCATGATCCTGCCTTTGCTCATACTCATCCCGTTTATCGGCGGCTTTCTGTGCTGGCAGACCGAACGCTTCGGGGTAAAACCGCCCCGCGTGATTGCGCTGATTACCATGCTGCTGGAGCTTGGTATTGCGCTTGGCCTGTGGTGGCACGGCGAATACCAGCTCGATGGTGTCATCGGTGATACTCCGAACTGGGTGCTTGAATTCCATGCGCCCTGGATCGATCGATTCGGCATCAGCTTTCATCTTGCCCTGGATGGCCTGTCGCTGATCATGATCATGCTGACCGGGTTTCTGGGCGTGCTGGCGGTTACCTGTTCCTGGGCTGAAATTACACGGCGGGTTGGTTTTTTTCACCTGAACCTGCTGTGGATCATCGGGGCTGTGGTCGGCATCTTCCTGTCGGTAGATCTATTTTTGTTCTTCTTCTTCTGGGAAATGATGCTGGTACCGATGTATTTCCTGATCGCTCTGTGGGGACACAGTGGATCGAAGGGAAATTCCCGTGTCCGTGCGGCAATGAAGTTCTTTATTTATACCCAGGCGTCGGGCCTGTTGATGCTGGTGTCGATTCTGGGGCTGGTCTTCATGCATTACCTGCAGACCGACGTATTTACGTTCGATTATGCGGCGCTGAAGGACACCACCCTGTCCGAGCCGGTCGCCATGCTGTTGATGCTGGGCTTTTTCATTGCCTTTGCCGTCAAGCTGCCGGTGGTGCCACTGCATGGCTGGCTGCCTGATGCGCATGCCCAGGCGCCTACGGCCGGCAGTGTGGATCTGGCCGGAATCCTTTTGAAAACGGCTGCCTACGGCATGCTGCGCTTTCTGATGCCCATGTTCCCCGAGGCGGCGATGCAGTTTGCGCCGATAGCGATGGGGCTGGGGCTGGTGGGCATCTTTTACGGTGCGGCCATGGCGTTTTCCCAGACGGACATCAAGCGCCTGATTGCCTGTTCGAGCATTTCACACATGGGATTTGTTCTGATCGGGATCTTCTCCAATAGCCTGCTGGCCCTGCAGGGCGTTATCGCCCTGATGGTGGCTCACGCCTTTTCCTCGGCGGGATTGTTCATCATCAGCGGTCAGCTGTACGAGCGGCTGCACACCCGGGACATGCGCGAGATGGGCGGTCTGTTCGGCAAGCTGGGCGCTCTGCCGGGATTTGCGCTGGTGTTTGTGATGGCGACACTCGGTATGCCGGGAACGGGCAACTTCATCGGGGAATTCCTGATTTTGTTCGGAGCCTTTGAGGTGGAACCCTGGGTGGTGGTGGTCGCAAGTATCGGGCTGGTGCTGGCCGCGATCTATTCGTTGATCCTGATGCAGCGTGTGTACTTCGGCGCAGCCAAAAGCGAGGCTACCTATCGGGGACTGGATACACGCGAGTATCTGATGCTGCTGTTGCTGTTTGTGCTGACGGTGGTTGTCGGATTTTTCCCGCAGTTGCTGCTGGGCGTTACCGAGCATGCCATGAGCGAGATCCAGACCTGGGTCGCGACTGCCACCACTCCCTTGTCTTCAACACTGTAGGGCCGCCATGAATCTGACAACTTCACATCTGATTGCGCTTTTGCCGCTGATGCTGGTTTGCGCAACGGTCGTCATCGTCATGCTGGCCGTGGCCTGGCGCCGAAACCACTTCATGAGTGCCACGTTGACGGTCATCGGACTCAATGCGGCCCTGCTGGCACTGATTCCGGCGGCTCAGGTGGCGCCGATTCAGGTGACGCCCCTGTTGATGGTCGATCATTACAGCCTGTTTTACATGGGATTGATTCTGGTGGCGGCTCTGGCCTGTACGACGCTTGCCTACGCCTATCTTGAAACCCTGCCGGATCAGCGTGACGAGTTTTACATGCTGCTTGGATGCTCCGTGGCCGGTGCTCTGGTATTGGTGGCCAGTCAGCATCTTACGTCGCTGTTCATCGGGCTGGAGCTGATGTCGGTGCCGTTGTATGGCCTGGCAGGATACGCTTTCAAGGAGCGCACGTCGCTGGAGTCGGGCATCAAGTACATGGTGCTGTCAGCCATGGCCAGTGCCTTCCTGCTGTTCGGTATGGCGCTGTTGTATGCCGAGAGTGGCACCCTGTCCTTTACTGGTCTGGGGCAGCAGTTGAGCGCGGGCGGCCTGGCCAGCAACTGGGTCATTCTAGGGGTCGGCATGATGGTGGTCGGGCTGGGCTTCAAGCTGTCCATTGCGCCGTTTCACCTGTGGACACCGGATGTATACGAAGGAGCGCCGGCACCGGTCTCCGCCTTTCTGGCTACTGTCAGCAAGGTGGCGGTGTTTGCAATGCTGATGCGGTTGTTCAGCCTGGCTCCGGCCACGGCGGATGGCTGGCTGCATACCATCATTGCCGTACTGGCAGTGCTGTCGATGGTTGTCGGTAACCTTCTTGCCCTCATGCAGAGCAACCTCAAGCGGATCATCGGGTATTCCTCGATTGCCCATCTGGGGTATCTGCTGACTGCGCTGGTAGCCAGTGACGGGCTGGCTCTGGAAGCCACGGCCGTGTATCTGGTGACCTATGTCGCGACGGTACTGGGGGCCTTCGGAGTGATTACCCTGGTTTCAAGCCCGTATCGAGGTGCCGATGCCGGACTGTTGTACCACTATCGTGGCCTGTTCTGGCGCCGCCCTTACCTGACAGCCGTACTGACGGTCATGATGCTTTCGCTGGCAGGCATACCCATGACGGCCGGGTTTATCGGCAAGTTTTATGTGTTCAGTGTGGGGGTCGAGTCAAGCCTCTGGTGGCTTGTCGGGGGCGTGGTGCTGGGCAGTGCGCTGGGCCTTTACTATTACCTGCGCGTCATGGTGACGTTGTACCTGTCACCGGCCGAGCAGCCCGGGCGTGATGCACCTCATGACTGGGCGCAGCAGGTCGGGGGGCTGATGGTGCTGGTGCTGGCAGTGCTGGTGCTGATCATGGGCGTTTACCCACAACCGCTGATTGATCTGGTACAGATGGCAGGCCTTCAATTCCCGATCTGATGGCTGTCTGCCATCATCAAGACGCCGCCCACAGGGGCGGCGTCTTTCATGGCGATGAAATATCCATGCAGGTCAGCAGGCTGGCCTGCCATCGACTGAAGTTATCATCACTCGTCATTAGATAGCGATTCTCACCGATCCGGGTCAGTCCTTCAAAGTTGTCCAGTAACCAGCCATCGCTGGAGTACAGGGTGGCCAGCGGGGAGACGGTCGTGCTGCCATCCTGTTCAAGATGAATCCGGCGCAGGGAGATGGCCAGTGGCCGCGGAGGAGCGAAGGCGCGCTCGATCGCCAGCAGGTCATGCCCCAGCGGCGCCAGAGCGGTCAGACTGCTGCCTGAGATATCGGCCAGTTGATAGCGCCAGAGATGTCCCTGAAGATCAAACAGTCGCGTAGTGTGATCCGGCATGCCGGCCGGTGGACGTTCCAACCCGGAAATCACACCGAAATCGGGATGATAGGTTACCGCTTCCAGTCCGCCATTGTAGCGGGTGCCCTCAAGGGCATCCGGGCGTATCGGTGGCCCAAGAGCGCGTCCTTCAAGTGAAAACAGCTGTAGTCGATCATTGAGCTCCAGACCAATCAGCAGGGCTCTGCCGCCATGAAGTCTTGCCACCAGCGCCATGCCTTCGGCATCAGCCTGCTCGGTAGTCAGGGGCTTGCCATCGGTGTCGGTGAGGGGGACGGCACTGTCGATATCGAGCCCGGTCAGGTGATTGTTTTCATCAAATGACAATCGCCCCTGAAACAGGTAGCCGCGATCGGAAAGCAGATACAGGGTATGGGTATGGTCGTCGTAGGCCAGGTCCGACAGGCCGCCAACGCGAATGCCTCTGATGGCACTGTCTGACAGGTTCAGTGCCCCGCACCAGTGAACCGAGGGCGAGGGGTCAGCATTGCCGTTTCCCATGCTGACGGGGCCGGCCAGGGTACAGCCACTCAGCAGCAGACTGCCGGCAAGACTTGCGCGAAGCAGGTAGGGGGGCATGGGCATCCGCCTGATCATGAGAATAAGGTATAGTGCCGACTTTTCAACATACACCACCGACAAGGGGAGCGCATATGACACGTATAGCCATAATGGGTGCTGCCGGACGCATGGGGCGCGTGCTGATACAGGCGGTTGCTCAGGAGGAGCAGGCTGAGCTGGCGGCAGCCATTGTCCGTCCTGACAGTTCAATGATCGGTGTGGATATCGGCGAGCTGGCCGGCCTTGGTCGGCTCGGTGTGGCGACTCTCGGTGATGTGCGTCAGGCGGCAGATGACATCGATGTACTGATCGATTTTACGACCCCTGCGTTAACGCTTGATAATCTGGCCTTTTGTGCCGACCACGGAAAGGCCATCGTGATCGGCACGACCGGCTTCAGCGAGGATGAGCTGGCGGTATTGGACGGCTACAAAGAGCGCGTTCCCATGGTATTTGCGGCCAACATGAGCACGGGTGTCAATCTGTTGGTCAATCTGCTTGAAACCGCTGCAAGGGCGCTGGGCGAGGCCGGGTACGATATCGAAATCATCGAAGCCCATCATCGGCAGAAGGTTGATGCCCCGTCCGGCACCGCATTGATGCTGGGGCAGGCGGTAGCTGCGCCGCTGGGGCGAACGCTTAAGGAACATGGAGTTTTCTCGCGGGAGGGGCAGTGTGGCCCGCGTCGAGACGATGAGATCGGGTTTGCAACCGTGCGTGCCGGCGATATTGTCGGGGAGCACACGGTGCTGTTTGCCACCGAGGGAGAGCGTATCGAGCTGACCCACAAGGCATCCAGCCGCATGACCTTCGGCAAGGGTGCGGTTCGTGCTGCCTGCTGGGTGGCTGATCAGCCGGCCGACCGCTACGACATGCAGGATGTCCTGGGCCTGAAGTGAAAAGGTCGGGTAGCGTTGGTGCCATAAAAACGGTATCATCGATCCAATTTGGCTGCGGTCAAGCCCGTTTAGCCGAGTGATAATCAAAAGAAGCGGGATGAAACCTTTACTGGATTTCGTCCCGCTTTTTTGCGACCTGCAGGCCCGGCGCCACCATCATCGCCAGCAACGGCCGAACGCTGGCTTTGAGAGGGGCCCGGGCAACTGATCAAGCCCTGGGAGGATGTTGCGTTGAAACCCGCGATACTGGCATTAGAAGATGGCACTGTATTTCACGGCATATCCATTGGCGCCGAAGGACAGACCAGTGGTGAAGTCGTTTTCAATACGGCGATGACCGGTTACCAGGAAATACTGACCGACCCCTCCTACTCCCGACAGATCGTTACCCTGACCTACCCCCATATCGGCAATACCGGTATCAATGATGAAGATGTCGAGTCAGACCGCGTGTGTGCTGCCGGTCTGGTGATTCGTGACCTTCCGCGTCTGGCCAGTAACTTCAGAAGTGTCAGCAGCCTGGATGATTATCTGCGTGCCCAGAATATTCAGGGCATTGCCGACATCGATACCCGCAAGCTTACCCGTATCCTCAGGGACAAGGGCTCGCAAAACGGAGCCATTCTGGCGGGCAGTGAGGCAGAAGGTGACGACGCCGTTGAGCGTGCGCTGGAAGCTGCCCGGGCATTCCCGGGGCTCAAGGGGATGGATCTGGCCAGGGAGGCCAGTATTACCGAAGCTTTTGAATGGCATCAGGGGGAGTGGGCGCTCGGGCAGGGGTATCTCGATGCAGCCGGGCTGGAACGTCCCATGCACGTGGTGGCCTACGATTATGGAACCAAGTTCAATATCTTCCGCATGCTGACAAGCCGAGGCTGCCGGATTACGGTCGTGCCGGCGCAGACGCCTGCCGCTGAAGTGCTTGCCATGAATCCGGACGGCGTATTCCTGTCCAATGGGCCTGGTGACCCGGAGCCCTGTGATTATGCGATCAAGGCCATCGCCGACATTCTTGCTGCCCGCATACCCGTGTTCGGTATCTGTCTGGGGCACCAGTTGCTGGCACTCGCCAGTGGTGCGCGCACCATCAAGATGAGTCACGGCCATCACGGTGCCAACCACCCGGTGCAGGATCTGGACAGCGGTGTCGTCATGATCACCAGCCAGAATCATGGCTTTGCAGTAGATGAAGACAGCCTGCCGGACAATGTGCGTGCCACCCATCGGTCACTGTTCGATCAGACGCTGCAGGGCATCGAGCTGACCGACTGTCCGGCGTTCAGCTTTCAGGGGCATCCGGAAGCCAGCCCCGGGCCGCATGATGTGGCGCCCCTGTTTGACCGCTTTGTGACGCGCATGATCGAACGCCGGTCAGCGGACTGATTACGCCCTTCGCCTTACTATTCACGGTTTTTCGCGGACACTGTCATGCCTAAACGTACAGACATTAATAGCATTCTGATCATCGGCGCAGGCCCCATTGTGATTGGCCAGGCCTGTGAGTTCGATTACTCCGGCGCCCAGGCCTGCAAGGCGCTGCGTGAGGAAGGATATCGCGTCATTCTGGTCAACTCGAATCCGGCCACGATCATGACGGATCCCGTCATGGCAGATGCGACCTACATCGAGCCGATCACACTGGAAGCGGTCACGCGCATTATTGAAAAGGAACGCCCTGACGTCGTGCTGCCGACGATGGGTGGCCAGACGGCGCTTAACTGCGCGCTGGAGCTTGATCGTGCCGGTGTACTTGAGAAGTACGGTGTCGAGCTGATCGGAGCCAATGCCAAGGCAATCGAGAAGGCTGAGGATCGCGACCTTTTCGACAAGGCCATGAAAAACATCAATCTGGAATGTCCGAAGGCCAAGATCGCTCATTCCATGACAGAAGCCTGGGAAATTCAGGGCGAACTGGGTTTTCCCTGCATCATTCGCCCGTCCTACACCATGGGTGGTTCCGGGGGCGGGGTGGCCTACAACAAGGAAGAGTTCGAGGAAATCTGCAATCGCGGGTTCGAGCTTTCTCCGATACGTGAGCTCCTGATCGACGAATCGCTGCTGGGCTGGAAGGAATACGAGATGGAAGTTGTTCGCGACAAGAGCGACAACTGCATCATTGTATGTGCCATCGAGAACCTTGATCCGATGGGCGTGCATACAGGGGATTCCATTACCGTGGCTCCGGCCCAGACGCTGACGGACAAGGAATATCAGTTGATGCGTAATGCATCACTGGCAGTGTTGCGCGAAATCGGTGTTGAAACCGGTGGGTCCAACGTTCAGTTCGGTATTCATCCTGACACCGGCCGCATGGTCATCATCGAGATGAATCCGCGGGTATCGCGTTCATCGGCGCTGGCCTCCAAGGCTACCGGATTTCCGATTGCCAAGATCGCAGCCAAGCTGGCGGTCGGCTATACCCTGGACGAGCTTCAAAACGATATTACCGGCGGGGCGACACCGGCCTCTTTTGAACCCTCCATCGATTACGTTGTTACCAAGATCCCCCGTTTTACATTCGAAAAGTTTCCTCAGGCCAATGATCGTCTGACGACGCAGATGAAATCCGTGGGTGAGGTCATGGCCATCGGCCGTACCTTCCAGGAATCCCTGCAGAAGGCCCTGCGTGGGCTGGAAATTGATGTGGACGGGCTTGACCCCAAACTGACGCGTCATGACGAAAGTGCCATGACACAGCTGCAGGGCGAGCTCCAGCGTCCGGGCGCCGACCGGATTTTCTATGTGGCGGATGCCTTCCGTGCCGGCCTGAGCCTCGAGCAGGTATTTGAATATACCAACATTGATCGCTGGTTCCTTGTTCAGATCCAGGAGCTGGTGGCACTTGAGTCCGAGATTGCCGGAAAGGGGATCAGTGAGCTGTCCCGCCAGGACGTGTTCGGCTGGAAGCGCAAGGGGTTCAGTGATTCGCGTGTCGCCTCACTGATGGGGGTGTCCGAGAAGGAGTTCCGCGATTTCCGTCATCGGCTCGGCCTGCATCCGACCTACAAGCGGGTTGATACCTGTGCGGCGGAATTCGCCACTTCCACTGCTTACATGTACTCCACCTATGAAGACGAGTGTGAGTCCAACCCGAGCAATCGCGACAAGATCATGGTGCTCGGTGGCGGGCCAAACCGTATCGGTCAGGGAATCGAGTTCGACTATTGCTGCGTGCATGCTGCGCTCGCGATGCGCGAAGACGGTTATGAAACGATCATGGTCAATTGTAATCCGGAGACTGTCTCCACGGATTACGACACCAGTGATCGTCTGTATTTCGAACCGGTCACCCTCGAGGACGTGCTTGAAATCGTCGTCAAGGAAAAGCCGGTAGGTGTCATCGTGCAGTTCGGTGGCCAGACGCCACTCAAGCTTGCGCGTGACCTCGAGGCGGCCGGGGTGCCCATTATTGGTACCACGCCGGATGCCATCGACCGTGCCGAAGACCGTGAACGCTTCCAGCACATGATCGAGAAGCTTGGTCTTCTGCAGCCGGAAAATGCCACGGCGCGCAGCTTTGATGAAGCCTTTGCCAAGGCCGAAGCGATCGGCTATCCACTGGTGGTGCGCCCAAGCTATGTGCTGGGTGGGCGAGCGATGGAAATCGTTTACTCGGCTGAAGAGCTTGAGCGCTACATGACCAATGCCGTCAAGGTATCCAACGATAGCCCGGTGCTGCTGGATCACTTCCTCAATGCGGCTGTTGAGGTGGATATCGATGCTGTCAGCGATGGTCAGCAGGTTGTTATCGGCGGGATCATGCAGCATATCGAGCAGGCAGGTGTCCACTCCGGTGATTCGGCCTGTTCACTGCCGCCCTACTCACTGCCGGCGGAGGTTCAGGATGCCATGCGTGACCAGGTCAAGCGCATGGCGCTTGAGCTTAATGTCATCGGCCTGATGAACGTGCAGCTTGCCTGGCAGGATGGCGAAATCTACGTGATCGAGGTCAACCCGCGCGCGTCACGCACCGTGCCGTTCGTATCCAAGTGCATCGGACGCTCTCTGGCGCAGGTGGCTTCACGGTGCATGGCCGGTCAGACGCTGGCTTCCCAGAACTTTACGCGGGAGCGTATTCCGACGTTCTACAGCGTCAAGGAAGCGGTCTTCCCGTTCAACAAGTTTCCAGGAGTTGACCCTATTCTGACGCCGGAAATGAAGTCCACCGGTGAGGTCATGGGTAGCGGTGAAACTTTCGCCGAGGCCTTCTTCAAGGCGCAGTTGGGGGCTGGTGAGGCCATGCCGCCGCTGACAGGCGACCGTACTGCGTTCCTGTCCGTACGTGAGCCTGACAAGGAAGGTGTTATCGATGTGGCCCGCTCTTTGCTAACATTAGGCTTCCGCTTGATAGCAACGCGTGGTACGGCTCGCGCGTTGTCTGATGCCGGCATCGAGGTTGGTGTTGTCAACAAGGTGTTTGAAGGCCGGCCGCATATCGTCGATATGCTGAAAAACGATGAAGTGGCCTATATCGTCAATACGACAGAAGGCCGCCAGGCTATCAACGATTCTTCCGTTATTCGTCGCACGGCGCTGGCGCGCAAGGTGCCCTATGCCACTACGCTGGCCGGGGCGCGCGCTGTTTGCATGGCACTTGAATACGGCAATGATATTAATGTGCGGCGGCTCCAGGAGCTGCATGCAGGAGTAGTTTATGACTAGGTTTCCCATGACGGTGGAGGGCGAGCGCGCCCTCCGGGAAGAGCTGGACCATTTGAAGTCCGTCGAGCGACCCACGGTAATTGCTGCGATTGCCGAAGCACGTGAGCACGGCGATCTGAAGGAAAATGCCGAATATCATGCTGCACGCGAGCAGCAGGGATTTATCGAGGGTCGGATTCAGGAGATTGAATCCAAGCTGTCGGCGAGTCAGGTCATTGATGTCAAAAAGGTTACCAACACCGGCAAGGTGATCTTTGGTGTGACCGTGGGGTTGATGAATCTCGATACTGATGAAGAGGTTCGTTATCAGATCGTGGGTGAAGACGAGGCGGACATCAAAAAGGGCCGCATTTCCGTTACTTCACCGATCGCGCGTGCGTTGATCGGCAAGGAAGAAGGGGATGTGGTCAATGTTCGGACGCCAGGTGGTGACGTCGAGTATGAGATAAGCGAAGTCGAGCATCTCTGATCGGCAAGTGCGTGCTGTAAAAAAGCCCCGGTAAACGGGGCTTTTTTGCTACCGGCGCTTGTCGCTGGTGCGTACCACATTTGAAAGCTTTGGCTTGGCATCGGGATTGCGGCGATAGAGCAATGCCATCTTGCCGATAGTTTGCACCAGTTCGGCCTTTGCTGTTTTACTCAGGCTTTCGAGGATCTCGCGACGTGCATCGCGGTCATTGACGGCCACCTTGATCTTGATCAGTTCGTGGTCGGAAAGGGCGCGATCCAGTTCGGCCTGGACACCTTCGCTGACTCCGTTCTCGGAGACCAGAACGACCGGGTTCAGGTGATGGCCGATGCTGCGAAAGCTTTTCTTTTGTGCCGCTGTCAGGCTCATGATATCTTCTTTACTCGCATTTAACGTCAGTTGATAGGCATTTTGCGTCTATTCTACGCTAGTCACCCGGACTCTAGCCAATGATCCTGTTCGGCGTGATCATCAGGACCCCCATGCAGGAAAAATCGTGAAACGATCCAAGTCAAGTGCCGGCTGGCTCAAGGAGCATTTTGATGATGCCTATGTGCAGCGCTCCCAGCAGGACGGTTACCGTAGTCGTGCCAGCTACAAGTTGTTGGAAGTAGATGAAAAGGACAGGCTGCTGGCGCCGGGGATGACCGTCGTGGATCTAGGGGCTGCACCTGGCAGCTGGAGTCAGATCGCCGCCGAGCGTGTTGGTTCGTCGGGAACGGTTATTGCCACCGATATTCTAGAGATGGACGGTCTGGCCGATGTAACCTTCATTAAGGGAGATTTCACGGAGAGTGACGTCTTCGATGCTATCATGGCAGAGATAGGGCGTCGGCCTGTGGATCTTGTCCTGTCCGACATGGCGCCAAACATGAGTGGCCAGGCGGCCGTCGATCAGCCTCAGGCCATGTACCTCGTCGAGCTGGCGCTGGACATGGCGACGCAGGTGCTGTCTCCCGGCGGACACTTTCTCGTCAAGGTGTTTCAGGGCGAAGGGTTTGATCAGTATCTGCAGGAAATGAGAAAGCATTTTACCAAGGTGGTGACGCGCAAGCCCAAGGCGTCACGAGCGCGCTCCCGAGAGGTTTATCTGCTCGGAAGAGAATTTCGTACCCAGGCTTGCAACGATACTCCTTAGCCCTCACCTTGAAGGGACGGGTGCTTGAGTTGATCGAGCCGTTGGAATGACGTAATGAGGGTGATCCCTTGAACGATATGGCTAAGAATTTGATTTTATGGTTGATCATCGCGGCAGTGCTGCTGACGGTGTTCAACAATTTCAGCGTCGATAATGCGCCGCAATCGATGAACTATTCCCAGTTCGTCGAGCAGGTCCAGAAAGACCAGGTCCGGCAGGTTACCATTGATGGATTTACCATCCGTGGTGAGCGTGAGGACGGTTCTTCCTTCCAGACCATACGGCCTGCAGTGCAGGACCCCAAACTCATCGATGACCTGTTGAGCCATAATGTTGTCATTCAGGGCAAGAAACCCGAAGAGCAGAGCATCTGGTCGCGGCTGCTGATCGCAAGCTTCCCGATTCTTATCATTCTGGCCATCTTCCTGTTTTTCATGCGGCAGATGCAGGGTGGTGGTGCCGGAAAGGGCGGGCCGATGAGTTTCGGCAAGTCCAAGGCCAAGCTACTGTCTCAGGATCAGATCAAGACCACCTTCAAGGACGTCGCTGGCTGCGATGAAGCCAAGGAAGAAGTGGAAGAGCTGGTCGATTACCTGAAGGATCCTTCCAAGTTTCAGCGTCTCGGTGGTCAGATCCCCCGTGGTGTACTGATGGCCGGTCCTCCGGGAACGGGCAAGACACTGCTGGCCAAGGCCATTGCAGGTGAGGCCAAGGTACCTTTCTTTACCATTTCAGGGTCGGATTTCGTCGAGATGTTCGTGGGTGTTGGTGCATCACGCGTGCGGGACATGTTCGAACAGGCCAAGAAGCAATCTCCATGCATTATTTTCATCGATGAGATCGATGCGGTAGGCCGCTCACGTGGCTCCGGTATGGGGGGTGGTCATGATGAGCGTGAGCAGACACTCAACCAGTTGCTGGTCGAGATGGATGGTTTTGATCCCAATGACGGTGTGATCGTGATTGCCGCGACCAACCGTCCTGACGTACTGGACCCTGCACTGTTGCGCCCCGGCCGTTTTGATCGTCAGGTTACGGTAGGGCTTCCGGATATTCGCGGGCGTGAGCATATCCTCAATGTGCATTTGCGCAAGGTGCCGCTGGGTGATGATGTCAGGCCCGAGTTGATCGCGCGAGGGACGCCAGGGTTTTCCGGTGCCGATCTCGCCAACGTGGTGAACGAAGCGGCCCTCTTTGCTGCTCGCCGCGACCGCCGTTTGGTATCGATGGAAGAGCTTGAGTCTGCCAAGGACAAGATCATGATGGGCGCCGAACGTCGTTCCATGGTGATGTCCGAGAAGGAAAAGCGTAATACGGCCTACCATGAAGCGGGTCACGCGATCATCGGACTTCTGATGCCGGAGCATGACCCTGTTTACAAGGTCACCATTATTCCTCGCGGGCGCGCTCTGGGTGTCACCATGTTCCTGCCCAGTGAGGATCGGTACAGTCTCACGCGTCAGCAGATCATCAGTCAGCTCTGCTCCCTCTTTGGTGGTCGTATCGCCGAGGAAATGACGCTTGGGCCCAACGGTGTGACCACCGGTGCGTCCAACGACATCAAGCGTGCAACCGAGCTGGCTCATAACATGGTTGCCAAGTGGGGTCTGTCGGACGAAATGGGCCCGCTGATGTATGACGAAGACGAATCTCACCAGTTCCTGGGTGGGCCAGGCGGCGGTGCCGGCGGTCGTTTCAGTTCTGCCGAGACGGCTTCTCGGCTGGACAAGGAAGTACGTCGTATCATCGACGACTGCTACAAGCATGCCAAGCAGTTGCTGGAAGACAATCGTGACAAGCTTGATATGATGTCTGATGCGCTGGTGCAGTATGAAACAATTGATACTGCGCAGATCAAGGACATCATGGAGGGGCGCTATCCTCAGCCACCCAAGGACTGGAATGATCATGGTCCCGCTGGTGGTACGCCTTCCAGTACGGGAGGCTTGCCGGACAGTGATCCTGACGCAAGCCCGGATCAGGATGACGATGATGTTCGTCGTCGTCCCTCGGATCCGCTGGGTGGCCCTGCAGGCCACTAGTCCGAAAGGCCGCTCTCGAGCGGCCTTTTTGCTTGTCGTTTACCCTTCAATTCTCCTGTTCTGTGGAACCATTGATGAGCTCATCTTCTTCTCTGGCGTGTGGTCGCCACTGCCTTGATATGTCTTCGCCGGTCATCATGGGGGTGCTGAATGTCACGCCTGATTCCTTTTCAGATGGTGGAAGGTTCACGACGGTAGAGCGGGCATTGCGTCAGGCTGACGCCATGCTGGCCGAAGGTGCCGGTATTATCGACCTTGGTGGAGAGTCAACCCGTCCTGGTGCAGCGGTTGTCAGTACGCAGGAGGAGATGGACCGCGTTCTTCCCGTGGTAGAGCGGCTGGTAGCCGAGTTTGATTGCCTGGTGTCACTTGATACCAGTACGCCTGAAGTGATAGCGGAGGGCGCGGCCTGTGGCGCATCGTTGATCAATGATGTGCGATCGCTTTCTCGTCCGGGAGCACTTGAGGCCGCTGCTGCCACCGGATTGCCGGTGTGTCTGATGCACATGCGTGGCGAGCCTTCTACCATGCAACAGCATGTCGACTACGATGTGCCTATCGAAGAAGAGGTTGCCCGGTTTCTTGAAGGTCGCATTGCTACCTGTGAGCAGGCGGGTATTTCGCGGGAACGTATTATACTCGATCCCGGGTTTGGCTTTGCCAAGACGATTGAGCATAATCTTCGGCTGATGAATCGATTAGACTATCTGGCTGACTTTTCCCTGCCCTTGCTGGTTGGGGTTTCTCGCAAGAGCATGATTGGCAAGGCACTTGGGCGGGAAGTGACTGATCGGCTCCCCGGCGGGCTGGCTCTGGCCAGTATTGCCGTGATGAAGGGTGCCGGAATTATACGAACACATGACGTGGCTCCGACCGTTGACGCCGTCAATATGGCTCGGGCCGTGCTTAAGGAAGGCGCTTAATGGCTAGACAATATTTTGGAACCGATGGCATTCGCGGCACAGTTGGCGAATCACCGATTACAGCCGATTTCGTATTGAAGCTGGGGTGGGCCGCTGGACGGGTTTTTGCCAAGCAGGGACGTTCCAGAGTAATCATAGGCAAGGATACCCGGATTTCGGGATACATGTTCGAGTCTGCCCTTGAGGCTGGTTTTTCGGCGGCGGGAGTTGATGTGCTTCTGCTGGGGCCGATGCCTACGCCTGGTATCGCCTACCTGACGCGTACCTTCCATGCAGCCGCCGGCGTAGTTATCAGTGCGTCTCATAACCCTTTCCAGGACAACGGCATCAAGTTCTTCTCGAGCGAGGGAACCAAGCTGCCGGACGATGTTGAGAGCGAAATCGAGGCGGCGCTTGAATTACCGCTTGAAACGGTGGGGCCTGCTCAACTGGGCAAGGTAACTCGCGTCGGTGATGCGGCAGGTCGTTATATCGAATTCTGCAAATCAACTGTTCCTGGCCGGTTCGGTCTTCATGGCATGAGTATCGTAGTGGATTGCGCGCACGGCGCTACCTACCACATTGCTCCGAATGTCCTTCGTGAACTGGGTGCTGACGTTACGGTCATCGGTGCTTCTCCGGACGGCCTGAATATCAACAAGGATGTGGGTTCTACCCATCCTCGCGCCCTGCAGGCCAAGGTGCTTGAGACCGGGGCTGACCTGGGTGTCGCCTTCGATGGTGACGGTGATCGTCTTATCATGGTCGATAGTCGTGGTCAGGTCGTTGATGGGGACCAGCTGCTTTACATCATTGCGAAGGACCGTCTTGACCGCAAGGTGCTTAACGGCGGTGTTGTGGGTACATTGATGTCCAACTTCGGTCTGGCAGCTGCCTTCGAAAAGCTGGGTGTTCCGTTCGAGCGTGCGAAAGTAGGCGATCGCTATGTGCTGGAGCGCATGAGGGCCAACGACTGGCTACTGGGTGGTGAGTCTTCCGGCCATCTGATCTGCGGGCATGTACAAAGTACCGGTGATGGTGTGGTATCTGCGCTTCAGGTACTGGCTGTCATGCAGCAGCGTGGCAAGACGCTGGAGCAGCTGCTCTCGAACCTTGAAATGACACCTCAGGCTCTGGTCAATGTTCGCCTTGTACCGGGTGTGGACAAGGAGGTCTTGATGACCTCTGATGCAGTTACCAGTGCCGTGGCCGAAGTCGAGCACGAGCTTGGCGATGAAGGGCGAGTGCTGTTGCGACCCTCAGGAACCGAGCCATTGATTCGCGTCATGGTGGAAGGGCGCCCGCGTTTTGATGTGAACTCCATGGCGGAACGTATAGCCAGCGCACTGAAGGCAGCGCTGGAAGGCTAGGCTAACAAGTTGTATTCCTGAACTTGCTCTATTACCATCCACAACCACCTTCAAGGGGGTAGTCATGCGTATTCCGCTGATTGCGGGTAACTGGAAGATGAACGGGTCTCTGGCCTTGCTCGAGGACTTTGGCAACGCCTTTGCGCGTACGGAATCCTTATCGAAGGCAATCGAGATTGTCATCATTCCACCCTTCCCGTATCTGGCCAATGCAGATGAAGCCTTTGAAGGAACATTGGTCCAGATTGGTGCTCAGACACTTTACTCTGAAAACAGTGGTGCGTTCACGGGTGAAGTTTCCGCGAGCATGCTGAAGGAGTTTGGTGTGCATTTTGTTCTGGTCGGGCATTCCGAGCGGCGCACTCTCTTCAGTGAAGATGATGCGGCAGTGCTTGCACGTACAAGGCAGGCGCTCGAGGCCGGCATTACGCCCGTACTTTGCGTGGGTGAAACGCTCGAAGAGCGCGATGCCGGTCGTATCGATGACATCGTTCTGGGCCAGGTTGCTGCTGTGCTGGATGGATTGACCGAGGCCGAGCGTCAGAAGCTGGTTATTGCCTATGAGCCTGTATGGGCCATTGGCACCGGCCGAACGGCTACACCGGAACAGGCGCAGCAGGTGCACGCGGCCATCAGGGCGCGTCTTCGCACGTATTCAGAATCACTGGCCGATGACATGCGCCTCCTTTACGGAGGGAGCATGAAACCATCCAATGCAGACGAGCTTCTTGCTCAGCCTGATATTGATGGCGGCCTGATCGGGGGAGCTTCCCTGAAACCGGAAGACTTTATAGCCATTTGTCACGCTGCAGGTTGAACTAATGCAAGTTGCCATTTTGTTGGTACATGTACTGCTGGCCATCGCGCTTATTGCGCTGGTGTTGATTCAGCAGGGTAAGGGAGCAGAAGCGGGTGCCGCCTTTGGTGGGGGCGCCTCTCAGACTGTATTTGGTTCCCAGGGAAGCACCAGCTTCCTGGCGAAATTGACCGGCATACTGGCTGCCCTGTTTTTTGCGACTTCACTGGGATTGGCCTGGACGGTCAATCATGGTGAAGGGGGCGATGACGGTATTCCTGATGCCAATGTCATTGAGCAGCAGAAATCTGCCGTGCCTTCACTGGATGACGGTGCACCTGCATCTCAGGCCGGTGACGCCGCCGACGAATCGGGCGATAATGGCCTTGTTGCTCCTTCTGCCGGTGCCGATGAAAATCAATCCGGTGAACCCCTTGACGTTGAAGGGCAAAGTCAGGATAATGCTGCGCCAGCGTCGGAGAGTAATAGCGCAAGCGGAACGACGCAGTAAGGTAGTAACCGGGCAAGTATCGCCTGGCCCCCGTGCCGAAGTGGTGGAATTGGTAGACACGCTATCTTGAGGGGGTAGTGACCGTATGGTCGTGCGGGTTCAAGTCCCGCCTTCGGCACCATTTGAAAGCGACAGGGTGTTCAGGTTTGACCTGAAAGTCAAAAGCACCTATACTCGTCGCGTCCTGTTGCGGGGTGGAGCAGTCTGGTAGCTCGTCGGGCTCATAACCCGAAGGTCGTCGGTTCAAATCCGGCCCCCGCTACCACGCTTTAAAGCGTGGAAAGTTTTTTTTCGAAAGCCCCTTCCTGCGAAGGGGCTTTTTGTTAGCACCAGTGCCAATCGGCCACCTCGCTTTTTCGATCTCCTGGCCAGGTGCCTGAATGCAACTGCTGCTTAGGAGTACTATCGTTGGCGACTAAAGAATCCACGCTCAAGACGCTCATTGAACCGACCATTACCGCCATGGGGTTCGAGCTGTGGGGCATTGATTACCTGGCGCAGGGCCAGCATTCTCGTCTTGTTATCTATATAGATCATGCTGATGGCATAACCGTTGACCACTGTGCAGACGTCAGTCGCCAGATCAGCGCACTTCTCGATGTCGAAGATCCCATATCCGGCCAATATAATCTTGAAGTGTCTTCACCTGGCATGGATCGCCCCCTGTTCACGATCGAGCAGTTTGCTGCCTACGTCGGCCACACTGTTAATGTGCGTCTGACTGCTCCCTTTGAGGGGCGGCGCAAGTTCAAGGGCCTTCTGGCCGGCGTGGAGGGAGATGAAGTGCTCCTTCAGCTGGACGATGAAGAATACGGCTTTCCTGTAGAAACCATCGATCGGGCGCAGATAGTGCCCCGGTTCGATGACTAAGAACCGCTTTTCTGGCGAGGCAGACTTATGAGCAAAGAGATTTTGCTGGTCGTTGATGCGATCTCCAATGAAAAGGGAGTGTCCCGCAGCGTTATTTTTGAGGCTGTGGAAGCCGCATTGGCCAGTGCTACCCGTAAACGCTTCGAGGGTCAGGATGTGGACGTTCGTGTTCGCATCGATCGCCAGAGTGGAGATTATGACTCGTTCCGGCGCTGGACCGTGGTAGCAGATGAGGATTATGTCACTTCGGCCCGACAGATTCCCTGGTCAGCCGGCCAGGAGCGTGATGAGCCGCTGGACATGGATGAATATGTCGAGGAGCAGATCGAGTCTGTTGCCTTCGGTCGTATCGCTGCCCAGACGGCCAAGCAGGTCATCGTGCAGAAGGTGCGTGAAGCCGAGCGTGCAGAAATTGTACGTCAGTATGCCGAGCGTGATGGCGAGCTTGTCAGCGGCACTGTCAAGAAAACCACGCGGGATGGTCTTGTTATTGATCTTGGCGAGAATGCTGAAGCCTTCCTGCCGCGTAATGAGATGATTCCCGGTGAGCGCTATCGCATGAACGAGCGTGTTCGCTCGCTTCTGTGGCGCGTGGATGCCGAGGCACGTGGTGCGCAGCTTATTCTGTCGCGTACCCGCCCCGAATTCCTGACGGAACTGTTCAAGATCGAAGTGCCGGAAATTGCCGAACAATTGATCGAGATCAAGGGTGCAGCGCGTGACCCGGGCTCTCGTGCCAAGATTGCGGTCAAGACCAATGACCGCCGCATTGATCCGGTAGGCGCGTGCGTCGGCATGCGTGGCTCACGTGTGCAGGCCGTATCCAACGAGCTGCGCAACGAGCGTGTTGATATCGTTCTCTGGGATGACAATCCCGCGCAGCTCGTTATCAATGCCATGGCTCCTGCCGATGTGGCATCCATTATCGTTGATGAAGACAGCCATTCCATGGATGTTGCCGTCAGTGAAGACAATCTGGCGCAGGCCATCGGGCGCAGCGGTCAGAACGTCCGCCTGGCATCCGAACTTACCGGCTGGTCACTTAATGTGATGACCGAAGAGGATGCACAGGGCAAACGTGACCAGGAAGTCGACAGTTACGTTGAATATTTCATATCCCACCTCAATCTTGATGAGGATATGGCTCGAATTCTGGTCGATGAAGGGTTCACTTCACTTGAAGAAGTGGCCTATGTCCCACTCGAGGAAATGCTCGAGATCGAGGAGTTCGATCAGGAACTGGTAGAGGAACTGCGTGCTCGCGCCAAGGATGAATTGCTGAATCTGGCGATAGCCTCCGAAGAAGCACTGGATGGCGCCGAGCCGGCTGAAGACCTTCTGAACATGGAAGGCATGGAACGTCCGCTGGCGTATTTACTGGCCAGCAAGGGCATCGTCACGATGGAAGACTTGGCGGAGCAGGCCATTGATGATCTGAAGGACATCGAAGGCATTGACGAAGAGCGCGCAGCAGCACTGATCATGACGGCCCGCGCGCCCTGGTTCGCAGGTGAAGAGTAATCAGGACACGGGCTCAGGAGGGTCGCAATGGCGGAAACAACGGTTAAGGAATTTGCAGGCAAGGTAGGCCGTGAGGTCGATCGTCTGCTTGAACAGATGGGTGAAGCGGGGCTTCCCCATAAATCCGAGGGTGATGTGGTTTCTGAAGAAGACAAACAGAAGCTGCTTGACCATCTGACAAAAAACCACGGTGGCAGTCCGGGACGCGGCAAGAACCGCATCACGATGACGCGCAAGACCAAGAGCCGGATTCGTACTGGTGATGGCCGTGGTAACAAGACAATCGAAGTACAGGTTCGCAAGAAGCGTACTTACGTCAAACGCGAAGATGAGCAGCCGGAGGAAACTCCTGCTCAGGATGCACCGGCTGCAGCCTCCGCTCAGGCCGCGCCTGCTGCCCAGGTTGCCGCACCGGCTTCTGAAGCACCAGCAGCCGAGCAGGCCAAGCCTGTAACGGCGCCGGCTGACACCTCCGCACCAGTCGATGTGGAAGCAGCCCTGGCCTCGGGTGAAGAGGCTCCCGCGCCGACTGAAGGGGGTGCAGATGCACCGCCCAAGGAAGGTCGTGGTGACCGCCGCAAGCGTAACGATAATACGGCCCGCAAGACAGGCAGTCGTCGTGGTGGTCGTGACGATGAAGAAGATCGTGGCGACCGTCAGGAGCGCAAGCGTGGCGGTGGCAAGAAGGTCAAGCGTGCAGAGCGTCGTGGTGCCCGCCGTGGCGGTCGTGGTGACAATGCTCATGGCTTCCAGCGTCCGACTCAGTCAATTGTAAGGGAAGTTGCCATTCCCGAGTCCATCAGCGTGGCTGAACTGGCTGACAAGATGGCCATCAAGGCCAACGAAGTCATCAAGACCATGTTCACCATGGGTGCAGTGGTTACCATCAACCAGACCATCGATCAGGATACTGCTGCGATTGTTGTGGAAGAAATGGGCCATACGCCGAAACTGGTCAAGGAAGATGCGCTTGAAACGGAAATGATTCAGACCATTTCCTATGATGGCGACTCCGTGACCCGCGCACCGGTTGTAACGGTGATGGGGCACGTTGATCACGGCAAGACGTCACTGCTTGATTATATTCGTCGTGCCAAGGTTGCTACCGGTGAGGCTGGAGGCATCACTCAGCATATCGGCGCCTATCATGTCGAGCATGATTCCGGTGATATCACATTCCTTGATACTCCCGGACACGCGGCATTTACTGCCATGCGTGCACGTGGTGCCAAGGCGACGGACGTCGTTATCCTGGTTGTGGCCGCTGATGATGGTGTCATGCCGCAGACAGTAGAGGCGATTGAGCACGCCAAGGCAGCCGAAGTGCCTCTGGTCGTGGCAGTCAACAAGATTGACAAGCCCGGCGCTGATCCTGATCGCGTCAAGAATGAGCTGTCGCAGCGTGGTGTCATTTCAGAAGAGTGGGGCGGCGATACGCAGTTTGTCCATGTCTCTGCCAAGACAGGTGAAGGGATCGACTCGCTGCTGGAAGCCGTGCTGCTTGTCTCTGAAGTGCTCGAGCTCAATGCGGTGCCGAATGCACCTGCCAAGGGTGTCGTGGTCGAGTCTCGCCTTGACCGTGGCCGTGGTCCTGTAGCCACCGTGCTGGTACAAAACGGTACCCTGTCGAAGGGCGATATCGTGCTGGCCGGCCTTCATTACGGGCGTGTTCGTGCGCTGGTCAATGAGCTTGGCAAGCAGGTCGACAAGGTCGGTCCTTCCATGCCGGTAGAAATACTGGGTCTGGATGGTACGCCAGGTGCCGGTGATGAATTTCTCGTGGTTCCCGATGAGAAGAAAGCGCGTGAAGTCGCCAACTTCCGTCAGGGCAAATACCGCGATGTTCGTTTGGCACGCCAGCAGAAGGCCAAGCTTGAGAACATGTTCAGTCAGATGGGTCAGGACGAAGTGGCCAAGGTCAATATCGTTCTCAAGGCTGACGTACAGGGTTCACTTGAAGCCATTCGCAGTGCGCTCGAAGAGCTGTCAACCGATGAGGTCAAGGTCTCTGTTGTGTCCTCTGGTGTCGGTGGTATTACCGAGACCGATGCCAACCTGGCCGTTGCCAGTGATGCCATCGTTGTTGGCTTCAACGTCCGTGCCGATGCTGCAGCACGCGTCGTGGTCGAGCGTGATGGTCTGGACCTTCGCTACTACAGCGTCATTTATCAGTTGATCGATGAAGTCAAGCAGGCCATGAGCGGCATGCTGGCGCCGGAGTGGAAGGAAGAGATCGTGGGCATCGCAGAAGTACGTGATGTCTTCCGCGCACCGAAGATTGGCGCCGTGGCCGGTTGCATGGTGGTTGAAGGTAGCGTGTACCGTAACAAGCGCATCCGCGTTCTACGTGAAAACGTGGTTATCTACGAAGGCGAGCTCGAGTCCCTGCGCCGCTTCAAGGATGACGCAAGCGAAGTGCGTAACGGTATGGAGTGCGGCATTGGCGTCAAGAACTATAACGACGTTCAGGTCGGCGACAAGATCGAGGTCTTTGATCAAATCAAGGTCGAACGTACGCTGTAAGGCGCGGGAGTAACCGATGCGAGAGTTTAGTCGTACCGACCGGGTGGCCGAGCAGATTCAGCAGGAACTGGCTGTTCTTATCCAGCGCGAGGTGAAAGACCCTCGGCTGGGCATGGTGACGGTCAGTAATGCAAGTGTCAGCCGTGACATGGCGTATGCCGAAGTATATGTCACGGTGCTGGGGCAGGATGATCCTGTGGTCATTCGTGAGAACATGCAGATTCTTAAGCATGCTGCAGGCTTTCTTCGCTCTCAGCTGGCACGTCGCATGTCATTGCGCCATGTGCCCGAGCTTCGTTTCCATTACGATGAAAGCATCGCTCGGGGTCAGCAGCTTTCATCGCTGATCAACGAAGCAGTGGCTTCTGATCGTGATCGCCATCGTGATGACGATGATGTACAGGAAGAATCTCCGTAATGGCTCGGCGCCGAAAGGGCAAGCCGATTGACGGTGTCCTGTTGCTCGACAAGCCTTCCGGCATGAGTTCAAACCGCGCGCTGCAAAAGGCGCGTGGTTTGTTTGGGGCGCAGAAGGCGGGCCATACCGGAACGCTGGATCCGATGGCTACCGGGCTATTGCCTGTCCTGTTGGGTGAGGCGACCAAGTTTGCATCCTATTTGCTGGATGCAGACAAGCGCTATATTGCCTCCCTCAGGCTGGGGCAATGTACCGATACGGGTGATGCTGAAGGGCAGGTTATTCAGGAGCGGCCTGTTCCCCTGCTTGAGCCGGCCAGCATTGATGCCGCAGTAGCGCAATTCACCGGTGAAATCGAGCAGGTTCCACCGATGTTTTCAGCCCTGAAGTATCAGGGGCGGCCTCTTTATGAGCTTGCTCGTGAAGGGCGCGAGATCAAGCGTGCACCCCGCTCGGTTAGCGTTTATCATAGCAGGCCCTTTGATGCAGGACCGACCGGCTTTTCGCTGGATGTGACATGTAGCAAGGGTACCTATGTTCGCACGCTGGCCATGGATATCGGCGAAGTTCTCGGATGTGGTGCGCACCTGGATGCGCTTCGCAGACTTCGTACCGGACCGTTCGATGCCTCTGGCATGGTTACGTTGGAACATCTGGAAAACCTTGGTGACAGCGAGCGCATGGCCTGCCTGCTGCCGATGGACGTGCTGATAGAGCATCTCCCTCGAGTGATGCTTGATGCTGATCAGTCTGCTCGCTTTCAGCAGGGCCAGGGTGTCATGCTTCAAAACCGGACTTCGGTTGTCGATGATGACCCTGTTCGCGTGTATGATGAACATCGGCTGCTCGGGATTGCGCTGGTAGAACCCACGGGGCGTCTGGCACCCAAGCGGCTTGTAAACACGGCAGAAAGTACCTGAAGGTGCTCTGCGTGTACGGGGAGACTGCAAATATGCGTGGTCTCCAACATTTATGCAAAATGCATATTAGAGGAAGTAATCATGGCTCTTACAGCTGAACAGAAAGCTGAAATCGTCAAGGAATTCGGCGCGTCTGAAAATGACACCGGTTCTTCAGAAGTACAGGTAGCGCTGCTGACCGCCAACATTGCCGGTCTGCAGGGTCACTTCAAGGATCACAAGCAGGATCATCATTCCCGCCGTGGTCTGATTCGCATGGTCAACCAGCGCCGCAAGCTGCTTGATTATGTGAAAGGGAAGGACTTTGACCGCTATCAGCAGTTGATCCAGCGTTTGGGCCTGCGTCGTTAAGACGGTTCCGAAGCGCATGTTTCAGACAGGCAACCCCTTGGGGTTGCCTGTTTTTTTATGGACATGATCTTGTCCTGATCGCGCAACTTCACATGATGGCTACCTGTCTGAGGATATCAGTGACAGGTGCATCATTAGCTCTTAAGATGAACATGAGCATTCAAGTGAAAATAGACAACGCGATTTAAATCGACATCGAAGGAATTCATGGTGAATCCGGTAACTAAAAGTTTTCAATACGGCGATACAAAAGTCACCCTGGAAACAGGGCGTATTGCGCGTCAGGCCACTGGTAGTGTGGTCGTTACGGTAGGTGAAACGGTTGTACTGTGTACGGTCGTTGCCAAGAAGGAAGCCAAGCCGGGTCAGGGGTTTTTCCCACTGTCCGTACATTATCAGGAAAAAACCTATTCCGTTGGCAAGATCCCGGGTGGCTTCTTCAAGCGTGAAGGGCGTCCTACCGAAAAGGAGACACTGACATCGCGGTTGATCGATCGCCCGATCCGTCCGCTGTTTCCCAAGGGCTTTTTGAATGAAGTGCAGGTCGTATGTACGGTTCTGTCTGCCGAGAAGAACCGCGATCCTGATATTGCAGCGCTGATCGGCACCTCGGCCGCACTCAGCATTTCGGGTGCGCCGTTCAAGGGCCCCATCGGGGCGGCTCGTGTTGGTTTTACCGAAGAGAAAGGGTATTTCCTCAACCCCAGCAATGAAGACCTGGCATCATCTGATCTGGACATGGTTGTTGCAGGTACGCGTAATGCCGTGCTGATGGTGGAGTCCGAGGCGTCCGAGCTGAGCGAAGACCAGATGCTGGGTGGCGTTCTTTTCGCACACGAAGAGATGCAGACGGTTATCCAGGCCATCGACGAACTCGCCAGGGAAGCCGGCAAGCCTTCATGGGGCTGGGAGCCGGTCAAGGAAAATGATTCTCTCAAGGATGCGATCGAACTTGGGTTTGCCGATGGTATTGGCAAGGCCTATCGCATCACTGACAAGATGCAGCGTCAGGACGCGCTGTCTGATCTCAAGGCACGTGCACTTGAGCAACTCAGTGGTGAATCCGAGACCAGCTACAGCAGTGAAGATGTCAGCGGCGCCTTTGCCAAACTAGAGAAAAAACTGGTTCGTCGCCGGGTCATCGATGGCGAGCCGCGTATTGATGGGCGTGACAACAAGACGGTTCGTCCGCTGGATATCCAGGTTGGCCTTCTTCCGGGAACGCACGGTTCGGCAATCTTTACTCGTGGTGAAACCCAGGCCATCGTCACGACGACGCTCGGGACGACGCGTGATTCACAGCTGATCGAAGGATTGGCTGGTGAAATGCATGAGCGGTTCATGTTGCATTACAACTTCCCTCCCTACAGTGTGGGTGAAGCGGGCTTCATGGGATCACCCAAGCGTCGCGAAATCGGTCATGGCCGTCTGGCCAAGCGTGGTGTGGTATCCATGCTGCCGACCGCCGAAGACTTCCCTTATGCGATCCGTGTTGTATCCGAGATCACTGAGTCCAATGGTTCAAGCTCCATGGCATCCGTCTGTGGTTCTTCACTGGCTCTGATGGATGCTGGCGTTCCGCTCAAGGCACCGGTGGCTGGTATAGCAATGGGTCTGGTCAAGGATGATGATGGCAAGTTTGCCGTACTGACCGATATCCTGGGTGACGAAGATCATCTGGGTGACATGGACTTCAAGGTGGCAGGTTCAGCGAAGGGCGTGACCGCGCTGCAGATGGACATCAAGATTGAAGGCATCAATGAGGAGATCATGGAGATCGCTCTTGAGCAGGCTTTCAATGCCCGTCAGCATATTCTGGGCGAGATGAATAACGTCATCTCCCAGAGCCGAACTGAACTGTCCGATAACGCACCGGCCATGTCGACGATCAAGATTGATCCTGAAAAGATTCGTGATGTCATCGGCAAGGGTGGGGCGACCATTCGCCAGATCTGTGATCAGACAGGCGCTTCCATTGATATCGATGATGATGGCACCGTACGGATCTACGCGGACACCAAGGAAGGTATGAAAAAGGCGGTTGATTCAGTAACCGCAGTCACTGCCGAAGCAGAGATCAACAAGCTGTATCGCGGCAAGGTTGTTCGTATCGCTGACTTTGGTGCGTTCGTCAACTTCATGCCGGGCACGGATGGCCTTGTACATATCTCCCAGATCGTACAGGAGCGCGTCAACGATGTGCGTGACTTCCTGAACGAAGGGGATGAGGTTACCGTCAAGGTGCTTGATATCGATAACCGCGGACGTGTAAAACTGTCCATCAAGGAAGTAGAAGCAGAAGAAAAGGCTGCTTTTGAAGCGTCTCTCTAATTGCTTTTACTGTTAAAAAACCCCGCTTCGGCGGGGTTTTTCATGTCTGAAGCCATAGACAGGGTTAAAGTAGATCAACGCTCGATTGCCAGAGCGACCCCCTGCCCGCCACCGATGCATAGTGTTGCCAATCCCTTTTTGGCGTCGCGTTTCAGCATGGCGTGAAGCAATGTCACGAAAATGCGGCAGCCGGAAGCACCGATCGGATGGCCCAATGCAATTGCGCCACCATTAACGTTTACCTTTCCGGTATCCCATTCAAGTGCCCGATTTACGCTGATGGCTTGTGCGGCAAATGCTTCATTGGCCTCGATCAGATCAAGCTCGCCAATATTCCAGCCGGCCTTTTCAAGGCACTTTTGCGTCGCCGGGACTGGTCCAAAGCCCATGGTTGCAGGATCCACCCCTGAGTTGGCATAACCGGCAATGCGTGCCAGAGGCTCAAGGCCCAGCTCCCGAGCCTTGCTTTCAGAACACAGCATGACAGCCGCCGCGCCATCATTGAGTGCGGATGCGTTACCGGCCGTTACCGTGCCGTCCTTTTTAAAGGCAGGGCGCATGCCGGCCAGCTTTTCAAGGGTTACTGCTCTGGGGTTTTCATCGGTGTCAAAGACAAGCGGATCACCCTTGCGTTGAGGGATCTCGAACGGGACTATTTCATCCTTGAAAGCGCCACTGGCGATGGCCTCTTTGGCCTTCTCCTGCGATGCGAAGGCAAAGGCGTCCTGGTCTTCACGGCTGATGCCATATTTTTCGGCCAGATTTTCAGCGGTGATGCCCATGTGAATATCATTGAAGGCATCCCATAGACCGTCCTGAATCATGGTATCGATGGCGGACCAGTGTCCCATGCGCTGCCCGGTGCGCGAATGAGGAAGGATATGCGGAGAAAGGGACATGTTTTCCTGCCCCCCTGCAATCACAAGGTCAGCATCCCCGCAGCGGATGGCCTGTGTTGCCAGATGAAGTGCCTTGAGGCCCGATCCGCATACCTTGTTGATGGTCATGGCGGGTACGGAAACAGGCAGACCACCCTTGATGGCAGCCTGCCTGGCCGGGTTCTGGCCACAGCCGGCTGTAAGTACCTGCCCCATCAGAACTTCGCTGACTGCTTCGGGAGACACACCGGTATCCTGCAGTAACTGTTGAATGACTCGTGCACCCAGATCGACAGCGGATACGCCAGCCAACGACCCATTGAATGCGCCGACGGCGGTTCGTTTGGCGGCAACAATCACCACGTCTTGCATAGGAAGGCTCCTCACGGTAATGCGTCATGAAAGCCGGCGACTGCCGGCGCTTTTATGAGCATAGTTTGATTTTCCAATCAAACCACTTCGGAGGACGGAGAATCTCAGGACAGGGTAACGGCTGTATTATCCAGAAGTCGTGTCTGCCCCAGGTAGGCGGCAACCAGCAGTACGGCGTTGTGAGTTGAGTCGGTTACAGGTGTGAGTTTGATGGCCTCACGAAGTTCGAGGTAGTCTGGTCGGAATCCTCTGGTAACCAGCGCTTGCTGTCCCTGATCGATGGCCGTTGAGATGTCGCCCCCATTTTCCAGTGTTCTTTTGACATCACGTAGTACGGCGGCAAGGCCTGGAGCAACCTTCCTTTCATCTGCGGTCAGATACTGGTTGCGGGAGGACAACGCGAGTCCACTGGGTTCACGCACGATGGGGACTCCAACAATCGTGACTGGCATATGAAGGTCCATGACCATTTTTCGAATGACGGCCAGTTGTTGGTAATCCTTTTCACCGAAGCAGGCAATATCCGGTTGTACGATATGAAGCAGCAGGCTGACCACGGTGGATACGCCGTCAAAGTGGCCGGGACGTCTCGCGCCGCAAAGGCCCTCCGAAACCGCCGGAACATGAACGTGGCTCAAATGCTCTGTTCCATGGGGATACATGGTGGCAGGCGTGGGCGCAAATACCACATCACAACCGGCACTCATCAGTTTCAGGCAGTCTTCTTCAAGGGTTCGTGGATAGCGATCGAAATCTTCGCCCGGACCAAACTGTGTCGGATTGACAAAGATGGAAGCAACCACTAGGTCTGCTTCTGCACGTGCTGCGGCTATCAGGGTCAGATGGCCTTCATGCAGATTACCCATGGTCGGTACCAGGGCAATTCGTTGACCCTGGCGTCGTGCATGTTGAAGCGTTTCACGCAGGCTGGCGATGTCATTGAATTGTTGCATTAGAAACAATGCTCCTCGGCGGGAAATCGACGCTCGGTGACGGCAAGATGATAGGCTTCGAATGCTTCCTGAATGGATGATGCCTCGGTCATGAAGTTCTTGACGAAACGTGGCATGCGGCCGGTAGTGGCGCCCAGCATATCGTGCATGACCAGTATCTGCCCATCGACGTCCGGGCCGGCACCGATGCCGATAACCGGTACGTTGACTTCCTCGCGTAGCGCCAGTGCCACCTGGCGAGGCACGCACTCCAGCAAAATGACGGCTGCTCCGGCCGATACCAGGTGTCTGGCATCGCTGATCATTCGGTGGGCTGCTTCATCACTGCGTCCCTGAACCCTGTAACCGCCAAAGGCATTGACGCTTTGCGGCGTCAGGCCCATATGGGCGCAAACAGGTATGCCTCGTTGTGTCAGGGCCTGAATTCCGTCGGCGAGCCAGCCTTCTCCTTCTACCTTGACCATATGTGCCCCTGCCTGCATCAGTTGTGCACTGTGGTGCAGCAAATCCTCGGTAGTAGCGTGTGCCATGAAGGGGATATCTGCCATGACAAGGCTCGTCGTATTGGCGCGGGCCACGCAGCGAGTATGATAAATCATGTCCTGCATGGTGACTGGAACCGTGCTGTCATGCCCCTGAAGCACCATGCCGAGGGAGTCGCCGATTAACAGGACATGAATGCCGGCCTGGCTCGCGAGTGTTGCCAGAGTGGCATCGTAAGCGGTCAGGCAACTGAAGATGCTGCCTTCCTGTCGATGTTTCTGCAGGGTAGACAAGGTCACGTTCTTCATGAGATCTCTCGATATGAACGGATAAAAAGCGCGCTGGATGTGTGGCGTTATTCTATCAGTAACGATACATCCTGATGGGGGAAGTTATCTGCTCTTCTACGTGCGGTCTCCCCATCAATCATGAGGGTCGGGGCTATATCTGCCAGCGGGATCATGACGAAGGCGCGGTGCACCATCTCGGGGTGCGGAAGGCGCAGGCGGGGGTGAGTCATGTACTGATGTTCAAACCAGAGCAGGTCAAGATCAAGCGTTCTGGGGCCCCAGTGGCGCGCCCGGACCCGTCTATGTGCCTGTTCTATGGCCTGAAGCTGATCAAGCAGCGCCAGGGGAGACAGTCGGGTAACGAGAGTGGCCGCTGCATTGACAAAGTCGGGCTGATCCTGTGGGCCTACCGGAGCGCTGCGATACAGCGGTGAAGTTTCTGTAAGTCGGGTCAAGGGAATGCGGTTCAAGGCCTGAAAGGCCTGAGTGAGCTGGTTTGCCGGCTCTCCCAGGTTACTTCCGAGGCCGATGAAGGCTGTGGCCATCATGAGGTCGGGGGTGTGCGCCGCTTTCTGCGACGTGGCCGTCGTGGCGCCTTGACTGAAGAGGGTGCCTGTCCTGACACGGCTTCTATCATTTCGCGTTGCTGCTGTTCGGAGGCTACCTGGAAATCCGTCCACCATTGGCCAAGGCCTGGCTCAAGTTCGCCTGCCTGCTCGCGTAACAGCAGAAAATCATACGCCGCCCTAAAACGAGGATGCTCGCGTGACTGAAAGGCGTGCTTGCCCTTGCGACGTGGCAATCGATGCTGAAGTTCCCAGATGTCGCGCATCGGGAAGCTGAATCGTTTGGGAATCGAGGTATGTTGCAGCTGTCTGTGAATGACCTGCTGAGAAGCCTGCTGGAAGGCCGGCATGACTGGCACACCCTCATCTTCCAGCCGCTGGGCTTCGAGCTGAACTGCCGGCCACAGGAATGCACCGTAAAGGAAGGCCGGCGTAACCGGCTTGTCTTCCCTGATGCGTGTGTCGGTATTTTCGAGAGCCTGACGAATCAGGCGATCCGCCCAAGGGAGATGCTCGAAGGATTCCGCCGTCGGCGGGAAAAGCATCGGAAACAGGTTGAGTTCGCGCAGGACGTCGTAGGTGGCAAGGGCCTGCCCTGATAGAAACAGTTTGAGCACTTCCTCAAACAGGCGCGCCGGCGGGATCTGGAGCAGCAGGGGCGCGAGCTCAAGAATCGGCTCGCGTGTACTTTCCTCGATGTCGAAATCCAGCTTGGCTGAAAACCTGGCTGCCCTGAGCATTCTCACCGGGTCTTCTCGATAGCGTGTTTCCGGATCACCGATCATCCGAACAAGACGGTTGTCGAGATCATCCAGCCCATTAGCCCAGTCATGAATCGAGAAATCGTCAATATTGTAGTACAGGGCATTGATGGTGAAGTCACGACGTATGGCATCCTGATCCACGCTGCCCCACACGTTATCACGCAGCAGCAGGCCGGCATCGCTTTGCTGGGCATGCGGGCTGTCCTCGGCGTCACCATGCTGGCCCCGGAAGGTGGTTACCTCGATGATTTCCCTGCCAAAGCGTACATGCACGATCCTGAAGCGGCGGCCAATGATACGAGCATTGCGGAAAAGATCGTTGACCTCTTCCGGCGTGGCATTGGTCGCCACATCAAAGTCCTTTGGCTGCTTGCCCAGCAGGGAGTCACGTACACAGCCACCCACCAGGTAAGCTTCAAATCCTGCGCGGTTAAGCCGGTACAGGACCTTGAGTGCGCTTTCATTGATCATGCGGCGCGACAGGGAGTGCTCGTCTCGCGTCAGGATCCGGGGAGAAGCAATGTGGGGTGAAGAAGTTGGGGTATTCAAACGCTGTGGGCCACCTTGAAGGCTTTTAAACATGGGTAAATGAATAGGCCAAGTGTAACGAAGCGACCGGGTATTGCAAAGCACAAGGTATTTACAGGATTTACTTATATTGCAGGCAGGAAAAAGGGAGGCGATGCCTCCCTTGAATGCGCTTTGCTCATATTTTTCTAATGATGGCTTAATGCCCTGAATACGCACCACGGTCACAAGGGGGTGAGTCCACCGTTCTTGTACTTGTGACGGCGACCAATGACCGTCTCGTATTCAAAACAATCTTCCATGCACCACGGCAGATGCCTTTCTACCTTCGTTTCTTGTTGTTGGATCGAAGTAGCCGTTGGCCGGGGCCTTGTTATTGTTTTCCCGTGCTCACGGCGCCGTGTTACTTGACCGATTCTATCTTGTTATTGTTTATGTCATACGTTTGTGTGGCAAAGAGTTGTTATTGTTTTGCCTGTCGTATCATCGGAATAAATTGTTGTTAT
This sequence comes from Larsenimonas rhizosphaerae, assembly GCF_026240105.1. Lineage (NCBI taxonomy): Bacteria > Pseudomonadati > Pseudomonadota > Gammaproteobacteria > Oceanospirillales > Halomonadaceae > Larsenimonas > Larsenimonas rhizosphaerae. The sequence continues at coordinate 13,022 of NZ_JAPIVE010000004.1, read as the reverse complement.
TGGTTATTCCGTGCCAGTGGTGGCGTTGTTTTTGTTATGCACCGAATGGCTGTCGGTCTTCGTATTCACCTTATAACTTGCATGCGTGATGCCAGTTTTTATTTTTTTCTTTTAAAACAGTAATTTGTTTTTATGTGCTTTGAATGCGGTATCAATTTGATGGCATTAAAGCTGTTGCAGGGTTTTCTTGCGCGCCAAAAGTGAACATCGAACTACTGGTGTGTGCCAAATTGGTGCGCGATCGATGTGGTGTATAGGGTAACCTGTTGACCGGCCTGTGAAACTGAGACAATGGTCTACGTTGTTGAACGTGCCGTTACATTGCAGCCCGGTAGTCGGCTGATGCGCCAGTGAGCCCTGGCATGGGCGAGCTGGTCGACTACTGGAGCATCCATCAATTCCTCCGGGGGCTTCTGTCCAAGTGCCATCAGTGCCTGGTGTAGAATGCTTCGTGGTGCATCCCTTCGAGTATCAAGCGCCGGTGCGAGGTTTTGCTTGGACAGTTTCTGGCCCTCGGGGGTGAGCATTAGTGGCAGGTGCAGCATTCGGGGTGGGGTATAGCCGGCAAGGTCGTGAAGGAGGTGCTGCCAGGGCGTGTTGTCGAGTAGGTCCACGCCACGTACAACATCGGTGATTCCCTGTTCGGCATCATCGATCACGACGGCGAGCTGATAGGCCCACAGGCCATCACGGCGCTTCAGAACAACATCCCCGAGTGGTTCAAGTGGCCATTGTTGCTTCCCCAGACGTCGGTCATTCCAGCATATGGTCGATGGACCGCTTGTCACGTCAAGACGCCAGGCAGATGAACGCTCGGGATGGCGCGGTGTATGACGACACCAGCCAGGATAGACCCCGTAAGCCTGCCATTCCTTCCTGGAGCAACCACAGGGGTAGGCATGACCGCTTTCCACCAGGGTGTTCAGAAAGGCTTCATAGCGTTCACCGTGGTCGTGTTGCCAGGTGACCGGTCCATCCCAGACAAGCCCGAATGCTTCAAGCTGTTTAAGGACGAGAGTATCTGTACCGGGAGGGCAGCGGGGAGGGTCGATGTCTTCAATGCGGACATGCCACTGCCCGTCGACAGCACGCGCATCCAGCCAGCTGGCCAGAGCGGTAGTCAGTGAACCAAAGTGGAGAGGACCGGAAGGCGTAGGCGCAAACCGGCCAACATAGCCTGACATGGCGAAATATCCGGCGGACAGGTCAGCGCCGCAGATGGCGCGGCGCAGGAAAGGCTGCAGCATCAGCTGCCGAGTTGGCGTTCCTTGAGCTCAGCCAGCGTCTTGCAATCCACGCAAAGCGTTGCTGTTGGACGAGCCTCCAGGCGGCGGATGCCTATTTCGACACCACAGGCATCGCAGAAGCCATAATCATCTTCGTCGATGTTATCGATGGTCTGATTGATCTTCTTGAGCAGCTTGCGCTCACGATCACGGGCTCTCAATTCAAGACTGAAACTTTCTTCCTGAGTGGCACGGTCTGCAGGGTCAGCGTGATTATTTGCTTCTTCCTGCAGGTGCTGAACGGTGCGGTCCACTTCTTCCATCAATTCCTGTTTCCAGTTGGACAGGATCTGGCGAAAGTGCGCGAGCTGCTTTTCGTTCATGTACTCCTCGCCCGGTGCTTCTTCATAGGGCGTAAAGGATTTCAAACTGTCTGGGTTTTCAGCTACTGCCATGGGACTGCCTCTTGCTTGTAATGACTTCGACCGCCAGGCATGGTGGGTGGCCCACGAAAGGTAGAGCTATTTAGCGTATTTTCAAGCCGTATGCAATACTTTTCGTTTGCCCGTTCTGCTCAGTAGTGCATGAAACCGCTTCATGGCGGGCCTTGTTAAGAATAATGCGATTTTGACACAGCGTAGAAATTCTCAAGTGTCCGGGTGGCGTTAACACCTGGCCGTTTTTTATGGATCAGAGTAAATAAAACGTGTATTTGAATGGATTGATTGAAGGCCGACTGGTCAAACGCTACAAGCGATTTCTGGCTGATATCGTGCTATGGGATGGCCGGGCCATCACGGCACACTGTCCGAATACCGGATCCATGCGAAGTCTCGACCGCCCAGGTGCTCGTGTATGGGTATCTGCCAGTGACAATCCTGCACGCAAGCTTGCCTGGACATGGGAGCGCGTCGAACTGCCCGGCGGCGCAGTGGCCTCGGTGCATACCGGCCGTGCCAATGCGCTGGTTGCCGAGAGCCTGAAGGCGGGCCGTATCACCCTTCCTTTACCATACAATGCATGCTCCCCAGCCGATACGATAATCAGACGAGAAGTACAGCTTGATGATTCCAGAATCGACTTTTGTGTGAGCCTGCCCGATGAGCCTTCTCTTTTCATGGAGGTCAAGCAGGTCACATTACGAGAAGAGGATGGGCGCGGATACTTTCCATCCTCGGTGACGCGCCGCGGACAGAGGCACCTGGAGGCACTGACAGGGTGGGCTCGCCAGGGAGGAGTCGCCGTGCTGCTGTTCTGTGTGGCTCGTGATGATGTGCGGGTCGTGTGTCCGGCTCGTCACATCGATGCAGGCTATGGGCTGGCACTGGATCGTGCGGTAGAAAGCGGTGTGCACGTGCTGGCCTACGGCTGCCGGTTTGATGGACCGCTTACCCTGTGTGATCGCCCGCTGAGCGTTGCGATGTCATGACGCTGGCTGATTATCCGGCTCGTCATCAAACCGGTCGCTTGCGTAGGTGATTTCGGTTTTGCCGTGCGGGGCAGGTAGACCGTCAGCGCCCATGTTGACGAAAACGATATCGCTAATGGTCAGAATGCTTTTCCGTGTGATCTTGTTGCGCACTTCACAGCGCAGTCGCAGCGATGTCCGCCCAAAGTGGGTGGCTGTAATGCCCAGTTCGATGATATCGCCTTCCCGAGCGCTGGAAAGAAAGTTGATCTCGGACATGTATTTGGTCACTACCCGAGGGTTATCAAGCTGAATGACGGCGTAGATTGCGGCTTCTTCGTCGATCCAGCGCAGCAGGCTGCCCCCGAAAAGAGTGCCGTTGGGATTAAGGTCTTCCGGCTTGATCCACTTGCGAGTGTGAAAGTTCATTACTGCTCTCCTGTGTTGGCAGGTTCTGTCTGTTATACCTGACTAGCGCTGATGCTTTCTGCGCCATTTTTCACGCGAAAAATGCTCTGAGGGCGGGTGCGTTGCCGGCAGGGTTTTCTGAAGTGCCTGACCCACCTGGTCAAGGGCTCTGCTGCCAGGAAGATGCTCGGTTACCTGCTGCCACCAGCCGCGATGAACACTGCGCACCTGAACCTGTATTTCTGCCAGTTCGAGTACCTGTGCCATGGCGATGCGATGCAGACCCTTGTTGATCTTGGTCAGTTGACCATGGCGGGTTACGGCAACGCCGATGGCATCCTTGCCCTGGTGAGCATCCAGACCAAAGCAGGCCATGTCTTCCAGATAGAAGCGATAAACGTGCAGGTAAGTCAGGATTCGCTCCCGGCTATCCAGCAGGATGCCCTTGTGTGTCGAGCGTAAGGGACGGCCCTGATCGATACGCGCCTGGTAGTCCGCCAGAGTAAGGCTTTGCGTCAGATCTGCCCGGTGCCGCCAGATGTCGTAGATAAACTGAAACTGCCGACCGGTACGGGGCTCTGACAGGCGCGTATCCCAGTCCCCGTCCCAGATGAACCGGTTTGCAAATCGTCGGCGTTCTGTCTTGTCGGGGAAGGAGATGGACTGTACCAGCTGGCCTGGAACGATGCTGACCGACAGCCTTGATCCCATGGTCTTTTCCACACTTCGACGCGGTAGTCCCATGGCTTCAAGCCGTTGCCGCCTGTTGCGGTGCCGGTACCAGAGATTGAACAGGGCGTCTTCGGCAGGCTCGCCTACCCGCTGCCTGAATATGTCGCGAATGTGATACTGCCAGCGTGCTCTCTGTGTTGCCTTTGCAAGCGAGGGATCCGACAGGGATTTGAACGCCGGTTCTTCCATGGGGGCAGCCCCATGCCTGACCGGACGATGGCGATCAATCTCCTGCATGACCCGTTCGATTGCCTCCGAGGGCAGGGGTATATCCCTGATCCGTGTTGCAAGGCACTGATCGAGCATGGCTGGTACATTCGAAGCGGGAGATATTTCCAGATGATGGCACAGGGTCTGGCAGTCGCCTGTCGCTGCATGTGGTGTGTGTACCGGATAGCGAGGGGCGCCTTGAATGGGTAGCCACTGCTCGATGGCCTGTTCGATACGATCTACCCACTGGGCCATTGCGGTAGAGTCTATGCTGTCCAGGTAGTTATTGATGCGCCTGACAGCCACCAGCATTATCCAGTCATGGCCTGACCATTCGCTTGCAGGCTGGCGTCCGAGGTTTTTGTGTACCAGACAGAATATGTCCTGAACAACAAGTTCCCGGGTCGTATCCGATGCCTCCGGGCAGGTGCGCTCAACCAGCCCGGACAGGGGCGGGCCTGCGCATGCAATGAGGCGTTCAAATGATCCGGTGCCGCTTTGCAGTGTGTGAATGACATCATCAAGCGTGGCGCGTAGTTCGGTCATGGGGGCCCGGTCAGCGTTGGATGCGGAAGATGGCCGTCTGGCCGAACAGATTGGGCCAGCGCTCGGCACTCCAGTGCGTCTGGTGATGGCCGTTGCCGACGGCCTGGTCAATGATGCGATGCCCCTGCTGATCACATAGCCGTCTGAAGTCCTTGAAGGTCGACAGGTGAATGTTTGGTGTGTCGTACCATTCATGAGGCAGTGCGCGAGATACCGGCATGCGCCCGTTCAGTCCCAGATAGAGGCGGTGGCGCCAATAGGCAAAGTTGGGGAAGGCAATAATGCACTCACGGGCTACCCGAAGCATTTCATCGAGCATCAGATCCGGTCGTCGCAGAACCTGGAGCGCCTGAGTCATGATCACAACGTCAAAGGCATCATCCCCGATGTTGTCCAGACCACCATCAAGGTCCTGCTCCATGACATCTACGCCACGCGCTAGACAGGCAGTAATACCTTCCGGATCAATTTCCAGGCCATATCCGGTGATGTGCTTGTCGCGGCTCAGGGTGTCAAGGAGCATGCCATCCCCGCACCCCAGGTCCAGTACATGTGCTTGTTCAGGTACCCACCGCATGATTTGAGCAAAATCGGCACGCATCAGGCGGCTCTCCGTGTCATGTCGTGATAGGCCCTGGTCATGAATGCGGTGAACACCGCTTCATAACGGTCATTGGGAAGTAGAAAGGCATCGTGGCCAAAGGGGGAGTCGATATTGGCATAACTCACCGGCCGTTTTGCCCGCAACAGGGCATTGGCCAGCTCTCGGGAGCGTGCCGGGGCAAAGCGCCAGTCGGTGGTAAAGCTGACGATGAGAAACGGACAGCGAGTATGTGCCATGGCCTTTGAGAGATCGCCCTGGTGAAGGCTGGCTGGATCGAAGTAATCCAGAGCCTTGGTCATTAATAGATAGGTATTGGCGTCGAAGCGTGTCGAAAATGCATCGCCCTGATAACGCAGGTACGATTCCACTTCAAACTCGACGTCGTAGCCATAATTCAGGCTATCGGTCCGCAGGTCCCTGCCAAACCGAGTCCCCATGGAATGTTCAGACAAATAGGTGATATGACCAATCATGCGAGCCAGCTTCAGGCCGCGCTTTGGTAGCGTGCCGTGCTGCTCATACCAGCCATCATGAAAGTCCGGGTCGGAGCGAATAGCCTGTCGTGCCACTTCATTAAAGGCAATATTCTGTGCGGACAGTTTGGGCGTTGCGGCAATGACGGCAGCATTGGCCAGCCGGTCCGGATAGGTGATGGCCCATTGAAGCACCTGCATCCCGCCAAGGCTTCCACCCACTATAGCGGCGAAGCGCTCGATGCCCAGGCGATCAGCCAGCATGGCCTGGCTATGTACCCAGTCTTCCACGGTCACCAGTGGAAAGGCCGGCCCCCAGTTCTGCCCCGTGGCCGGATTGATGCTTTGTGGCCCGGTCGACCCGTGACACCCGCCGAGATTGTTGACGCAGACCACGAAGAAACGACGAGTATCGATGCTTTTGCCCGGGCCGATATAGGCATCCCACCAGCCGGGTTTTCGATCTTCGAGGTCATGATAGCCGGCAGCGTGATGATGGCCGGACAGGGCATGGCAAACCAGTACGGCATTACTGGCATCTGCATTGAGTTCGCCATAGGTTTCATACACCAGTTCGAAGCCGGGCAGCTCCTTGCCGCAGGCCAGGGCCAGCGGCGTCTCAAACGTTTCGGTGCGGGGCGTCACCAACCCTACCGAAGTCGAGGGCATCGTATCAGGCATTGTTGCGTCTGTTCCGGTTGAATCAGTAGCGCAGCAGGAAAGACGTGCGCCAGGGCAGGACAATGTAGCATATCGATCAGCCCGGCTGGGAGCCGGGCTGATCAGGCGGGTTAAAAACCGATCAGTGCACCTACCGGATAACCGGCGGCACGGGCCAGGGCATTGACGACCAGGCTATCAAGAAGATTGATGATCAAAAACAGCACGATCGGGCTGAGGTCCAGCGGACCAAGCGGCGGGATGACACGCCGCAGCGGTGCCATGACCGGCTCCGTGATCTGGAAGACCAGCAGGGCGCCAGGATGATTGGCCTGCGGTGCAACCCAGCTCAGGATGATCAGGATAATCATCGCGAAGAAGTAGATCTTCAAAATGGCATTGAGTACTCCCGCAAGCGCGCCGATCAACAGGCTGGGCAGGGCCGGCATGCCGGCGCCGGCAATCCATAGCACCAGAATGATTCCCAGTGCCTTGAAGATCAGCCCGACTACCAGGGTGGCGATATCAATGCCACCGATCGGGCGAATGATTTTCTGTAGCGGATTAACCAGAGGTGAGGTGGCTTTTACCACCCCCTGGCTAATGGGGTTAAAGTAGTCCGCTTTCGAAAAATGCAGCAGAAAGCGCAGCATCAGAACGAACATGTAAACGCCGATCAGCGTGTTTACCAGCATCAGGCCGGTATTTCCCAGGGTTGTCCCCATGGTGTGGCTCCGTTACGTAATTTAGATTTTTCCGAACTCGTCGGACATTTCACTGGCCCTGTCGCTGCATGCCCGCGTGGCATCATCAAAGATGGCCTTGATGCCGGCGTTTTCAAAGCTGAAGATGGCCTGCTCTGTCGTTCCTTTCGGCGACATGACGTTGCGCTTGAGCTGGGCGGGGTCCTGCTCGCTCTGGCTCGCCATTTTCGACGCTCCATAAGCGGTTTGAATGGCCAGGCGCCGTGCGGTTTCCAGGGGGAGCCCACGATTGACGCCGGCTTCTTCAAGTGCCTCGATCATCAAAAAGAAGTATGCCGGCCCGCTGCCGGAGACGGCAGTAACGGCATCCAGCAGGGATTCTTCCTCGACCCACTCAACAATACCTACTGCCTGCATCAGCTCGGTGGCCGTTGTGCGGTGTGTGTCAGTAACCCGTGCATTGCCATAAAGGCCTGATGCGCCGGCACCAACCAGTGACGGTGTATTGGGCATGCAGCGAATGATGGATTGTCCACCACCGAGCCAGTGATCCAGCGTATCCACCTTGAGTCCGGCAGCTACCGAGATGAACAACGGGCCATCCTTGAGCTGACTCTTCAGTGGCTCGCAGACTGATTTCATTATCTGTGGCTTGACTGCCAGTACCACGACATCGGCCTGACGGATCGCTTCGGCATTATCGATTGTGGTCTTGACGCCGTAGCGTTTGGCGACGGCGTCAAGCAGGTCGGCATCCGGGCAGGCGGCAATAATATGATCGGCGGGAAAACCACCGTCGATCAGGCCGCCGAAAATGGCGCTGGCCATGTTGCCTGCGCCGATGAACGCAATGTGTTGATGTGCCATGCATGCTCCTGTCTGTTCATGAATGATCAGTGATGGCGGCTACCTTAACGTGAAACGGGGTGCTTGGCATGCCCGTCGCGCTGATCAGCTTGCCCGGGCACCAAAAATGGCCGTGCCGACTCGTACCAGCGTTGATCCTTCTGTAATGGCGGCATCGATATCATCGCTCATTCCCATGGATAACGTATCCAGCGGTTGATCAGGATGGTTGATGCGTAATGTGTCCAGTAGTTCACGCAGTGCTCTGAAGGGCAGGCGTTGTTCGTTGAACGACACGGTGGGTGCCGGAATGGCCATCAGGCCACGAAAGGAGAGTCCGGGCAGGGTGGCAATCTCTGCTGCCAGGGTCTCGACCTCTTCAGGAGCCGCGCCGGATTTCGACTCCTGCCGGCTGATATTGACCTGCAGACAGACATTGAGGGGCGGCAGGTGGTCTGGCCGTTGCTCACTCAATCTGCGAGCAGTCTTCAGCCGGTCCACGGTATGGCACCAATCGAAGTGCTCGGCTATTTCGCGTGTCTTGTTGGACTGAACGGCGCCGATGAAGTGCCATGTTATGTCGAGCATTGACAGGGCCTGCTGCTTGTCGAGCGCTTCCTGCAGGTAGTTTTCTCCAAAGGACCGCTGTCCGGCCTCGTAGGCAGCCTGTACATCCTCGGCCGGCTTTTTCTTGCTCACCGCCAGCAGGCTGGCTGATCCCGGCGTCCGTCCGGCCTTTTGCAACGCGGATTCAAGTCGCCCGCGTACCGCGACGATATTGTCCTGCACAGTGTGTCCTGACATGACGACCCCAGATACGGATAGTTGGCGAGAAACCATGGATATTACAGAACTGCTGGCATTTTCGGCACAACAGAACGCCTCGGATTTACACCTGTCCGCCGGTTTGCCCCCAATCATTCGAGTTGATGGGGATATTCGGCGGATCAATGTACCTGCACTGGATGATCGTCAGGTCATTGAATTGATCAACGCCATCATGAGTAAGCAGCAGCGCAGCGTGTTTGAAACCGAGCATGAAGTTGACTTTTCCTTTGCGATCCCCGGTGTTGCACGCTTTCGTGCCAACGTTTTTCAGCAGGATCGGGGGGCTGCTGCGGTGTTTCGCGCTATTCCAGACCAGGTTCCGAATCTGGATGAGCTGGGGTTGCCTGATGTGTTCAGACAGCTTGCGGCGCTCAAACGAGGGCTTGTACTTGTGACAGGGCCTACCGGGTCAGGCAAGAGCACCACGCTTGCAGCCATGCTGGATGCCATCAACCGTCAGCGTTATGAGCATATCCTGACGATAGAGGATCCGATCGAATTCGTTCACACTCCGGCCCGCTGTCTGGTAACTCAGCGCGAGGTAGGTCGTGATACCCATACCATGGCATCCGCCCTGCGCTCCGCTCTCAGGGAAGATCCGGATGTCATTCTGGTAGGTGAATTGCGCGACCTTGAAACCATTCGCCTGGCCCTGACTGCTGCGGAAACCGGTCATGTAGTATTTGCGACGCTGCATACCACCTCTGCAGCCAAAACCATTGATCGCATCGTTGATGTCTTTCCTGGCGACGAGAAGTCCGTAGTACGTTCGATGCTGTCTGAATCCATTCAGGGCATCGTGTCGCAGCAGTTGCTCAAGAAAGTGGGGGGAGGGCGGATCGCTGCGCACGAAGTGCTGGTGGCTACCCCGGCCATTCGCAATTTGATTCGAGAGGACAAGGTCGCCCAGATCTACTCCGCGATTCAAACCGGCACGGCAGTCGGCATGCAGACCATGGAACATGCCGTTAATCGACTACGTACTGATGGGCTGATTGTTTACGATCGCTGACCCGCGATATGTTTAGGTAGGGTGGAGACTGTTCGTCGTTCACCCCGTGCCATCAAGTGCTGCCGGCCGCCAGGAAAAGGCGACCGAGCAGGCAGGGCAGTCATCTGCTTACCGGCGGTAGAGCCCGCCCAGCACTCGGGGGCCTCGCGCGCCGGTTACTTCCGGCAGGTTGCCGGGCAGGCAATTGACGCGTCGCCATGCAAGCCAGGCAAAGGCGCCCGCTTCCATCCAGTCAGCCGACCAGCCAAAATCAGTGCAGTCACGCAGGCGCACCGGAGCAAGGTGACATGCCAGCCGTTCAAGTAGGTACCCATTGTGGGCACCACCCCCGCAGGGGATGACATCAACATCGCCGCATGCCGTATCAGGCAGGGCGTCGCGTACGGCATCGGCGATTGTGCGGGCGGTCAGCTCTATCAGGGTGGCCTGAACATCTTCCGGGGTGGCCGGGTGCGCTGCCAGATGATTGCCGAGCCAGTCAGGGTTGAAGTATTCCCGGCCTGTGCTCTTCGGGGCGGTTCGTGCAAAGAAGGGGTCTGCCAGCATGGATTCCAGCAGGGCCTGGTGGGGAGTGCCGCTGCGAGCCCAGTAGCCCGAAGCATCATAGTTGCCTTCATTATGCTGGTGGAACCAATAGTCACTGAGGACATTGGCCGGGCCTGTATCAAATCCAGTGATACTGATACCGCTCTCTGTCGGTGGAAGGAGAGTAATGTTGGCAAATCCACCCAGGTTCAGAGCCACGCGCCAGCACTGTGCATCCTGAAAGATCGCCTGATGGAACGCCGGGGCCAGCGGTGCGGCCTGTCCGCCAGCGGCCAGATCTCGTCGCCTGAAATCCCCCACCACATCACATCCTGTCAATTCGCTTAACAGGCTCGGATTATCCAGCTGAAAGGTATAAGGCGTGGACAGTTCCGGTTGATGCTCTATGGTCTGGCCATGGCTGCCGATGGCCACAATATCATCAGTGGTATAGCCGTTGCCTTTCAGAAGCTGATTCACCAGTTCTGACTGCAGTACACAAAAGGCGTGTTCTGCCGAGGCCAGCTGGTCGAATTCGACCGAACGTGCATGGCACAGGGCCAGTAACTCGTCTTTCAGAGTGTCCGGCATGGGGCACGCGCGGGCATCAATGAAGGTAATTCGCTGATCGGTACAGCGAATCAGAGCAGCATCAATGCCGTCCAGGCTGGTACCGGACATCAGGCCCACAAACAGGCCGGAAATGGTGGCAGGCATGATCATGAATCCCGTCTATTGCCCATGGTATGATCGCGCCACTTTATAGTGATCCCGAAGGATTGCATAACCTCACCTACGAAGAGAGCCGTCAGTCATGGTGGATGTCGCGGAAGCATTATCGATTATCAAGCGCGGAGCGCATGAGATTCTTGTCGAAGACGAGCTGGTCGAGAAGCTGTCATCAGGGCGCAAGCTGCGCATCAAGGCCGGTTTTGATCCTACGGCTCCGGACCTCCATCTGGGGCATACGGTGCTGATCAACAAGCTGCGTCAGTTTCAGGATATGGGCCACGAAGTGCTGTTTTTGATAGGGGACTTCACTGGCCGTATCGGAGACCCGACCGGCAAGAACGTGACACGCAAGCCGCTGACCGAAGAGGATGTAAAGGCCAATGCACTGACTTATCAGGAGCAGGTCTTCAAGATTCTGGATCCGGAAAAAACCACGGTGGTTTTCAATGCCGAGTGGATGAGCAAGCTGTCAGCATCGGACATGATTGAGCTGGCGGCGACATCGACCGTGGCCCGTATGCTCGAGCGTGACGACTTTGAAAAGCGCTACAAGGGCAATCAGGCCATTTCCATTCATGAATTCCTGTACCCCCTTATACAAGGGTACGACTCGGTGGCTCTTGAAGCAGATGTAGAGCTGGGGGGGACTGATCAGAAGTTTAACCTTCTCATGGGTCGCGAGATGCAAAAGCACTTTGGCCAGGTGCCTCAGGTTGTTTTGACCATGCCGATTCTTGAGGGGCTGGACGGTGTCCAGAAAATGTCCAAGTCACTGGGTAACTATGTCGGTATCAATGATCGGCCCGGGGAGATGTTCAACAAGCTGGTTTCGATGCCCGACAGTTTAATGTGGCGTTATTTTGAACTGCTTTCTCTGAAATCGATGGATGAAGTGCGTGAGCTCATGGATGGCGTTGAGCGTGGTGCGAACCCACGTGATGTCAAGATGGAGCTGGCGCGGGAGCTGGTGACGCGTTTCCATGGTGAGGAGGCAGCCGCCAATGCACACAAGTCCAGTGGTAATCAGCTGGCGGAAGGTGAGATCCCCGATGATATTGAAGACATCACTCTGAAACTTGATATGCAGGAAGCGCCGATTGCCATGATCCTCAATCAGGCCGGTCTGGCCAGTAATGGTGCCCAGGCCAAGGACATGCTGAAGAATCAGCGTGTCTGGATTGATGGTGAAAAGGTATCTGCGGGCACGATGCTGGCCGTCGATGGGCAGGCAAGAGTCTTCCAGGCGGGTAAAAAGCGGTATGCACGTATCACCCTGGTCCATGGTTGAAGCCGCAAGCGGTCGCTCTTTGGGGTGATAACAGTGACCTTCCATACAGTTTGTTAACATGGATAAAGTGTTTGTACAGCTTTGAAGTGTGCCAGTAATAGAAAAAGCAAAAAAAGTTGGACAGATACAATACATCTCCTATATAGTGATATCACGTTAGAGGGGGGCGCAGGACGCGCCGCTACCCAAGGAAGGGACCCTGTTAGCGTGAATCGCCCCCTTGAGCCAGGATGGCTTGTACAGGCAAGGACGCCGGGGGGCGCTAACATCATGGGACAGCAGACAGGCCACGATGCTTCTCTGCTTCTCTGCTTCTCTGCTTCTCTGCTTCTCTGCTTCTCTGCTTCTCTGCTTCTCTGCTTCTCTGCTTCTCTGCTTCTCTGCTTCTCTGCTTCTCTGCTTCTCTGCTTCTCTGCTTCTCTGC
>NZ_JAPIVE010000004.1:0-296 GCF_026240105.1 Larsenimonas rhizosphaerae | reverse complement strand
TTCTCAAAAGCCGTTTTCGACAAACGCCTAAACTTTTCCTGAAAAAGGGGTTGCGCTCGAGACTTCACGTGCGTAAAGTACGCATCCGCTGCCGGGGACGTCGCAAACGGCCAGGCAGCTGAAGTAGCGCAACCTACTGATTTGGTTTTGATTTTCAGGATTGATCGAAAAGAAAAAACATTGACAGGTCAGCAGGATTCGGTAGAATGCAGCGCACTTCATCGGACGTCGCTTCCGGGGGTTGAGAGCAGCACATCGCTTTCACGTCAGAACAGGTTGTTCTGGTCATCGCCGAA
>NZ_JAPIVE010000003.1:0-537337 GCF_026240105.1 Larsenimonas rhizosphaerae | reverse complement strand
CTTAGCGCCGATGGTAGTGTGGAGCTTCTCCATGCGAGAGTAGGTCATCGTCAGGCATCTATACCAAAGCCCCCGGTCATACGACCAGGGGCTTTTTTTTATGGCTCAAAAAAACAGCGGCGTCGGCCACCGGGCTGCGTAAAAAAAGCTGTGCAGGGCAAGGGCTTTGTTTGGACAAGGCACAGAGGCAGTGCAGCGGGCTCTGGATTGATGAAGGTTGAATAAAGAGCCCCGTTAGCCTTGGTATTTATCCCCTGTGGCTAGACCTTGGTCGTGCGGCTAAAGCGCTATGGTCGGCTAGATCCATCCGTGTTGAAATAATATCCAACGTGTGAGGCTCATCATGGCTTCAAACGTATTGATGGGAACCTCGGTACTTTGTACTGAGGTTTTTTTTGTTTTCGTTATGTAGCGTTAGTGGTAGTGTGCACAAGGCACGCGCTCGATAATGAGCAAGGACGCATCCATATTTACGCAAGGAAAATGCTATGAAAAAGCTGCTGAGTTTTGTATGTGTGATGATGGTTGCCACGGTAATGGCAGGCTGTGAAAAAGAAGGCCCGGCAGAGCAGGCCGGTGAAAAGATTGATAACGCCGCTGAGCATACGCAGGAAAAAGCATCGGATGCTGGCGACGCAATGCAGGATCAGGCTGAAGAGCTGGGTGACAAGGCTGAAGAAGCTACCGATCACTGATTGATCGCGCTTTGGCAGAAAAAGGGTCGGCAATATGCCGACCCTTTTCTTTTAGTGAGTGCCATGGAGAAATGGCTTTCGCAAACAGTAGACATGAAAAAGGCCAGCTTCCGCTGGCCTTTTCTGTATCGAAGCAGTGCTCAGGTCGCGTTCTGCTCAATACCCTGAATGTACCAGGGCGCCCCATCCTTGATTTGGCGCGTCAGGTGCCATGTTTCATTGAACTCACTTTCCTTGCCTTCTTCACGGATAATCCCGTGGAACAGTACAGTCGCTTCAGCCTGCTGATCAAACTCGTTGATGCTGCCCAGCTCGACAAACAGCTTGACCACTTCGGTTTCGTTGTTAACAGGCTGCTCGGCACGTTCCTTGCGAAGCATGTTGTAGAGTTCAGGCGTTACATATTCCTGAATTTCCGGTAGATCATTCTTGTCCCATGCGCGCTGCAGGGCATTGAAGTGCTCCTTGGCGCCCTGCAGGAACTGCTCCTTGTTAAACCATGCAGGAGTACCTGAACGTGATGCTGTGCCACCACTTCCGGCAACAGGGGCTTCGGGCTGGGCCTGGCGGTTTTGCCACGGTTGTTCCTGCTGACCGTGACCTGCCATGGCCGGTCGCCGGCGGCGCAGGAACTTGAAGGCGATGAATGCTACCAGCGCGATCAGCAGCATGTCTGTCATCCGGATGCCGTCAAAAGCGCCACCGAAGAACATTGATGCCAGAAGGCCGCCTGCCAGCATGCCGGCAAACGGGCCTGCAAAGCGTGAAAGCCGGCTGTTTGGTGCAGTGGCCTGACGAGGTGGTGTGGTAGCGCGGTTGGTTGAGGTTGCAGATTGTGATGAGCGCGAATAGGAGCCAAAGCTCTTTCCGCCGCCCATCCGCTTGGCTTCGGCATGATCTACCGCGACGCCAAACGTCATCAGGGCCACCATGAAGGTGATAAGAAGGTGCCTCATGAAAGAACTCCCAGGTTGGTCAATATGAAGGTGTGGTTGTGGTGGTCGGGGACCCGCTTTTTTCAGGGGGCTTCTCGGGTAAAGACCCACTGTTCTTTATCGCTCATGGCCTGATTGAAGCTGTAGCCATCCTCATTGAAGGATTTGAGCGCTTCAGGGTCATCAAGACGCTGGCGTATCATCCAGTTGCTCATCAGGCCACGTGCCTTCTTGGCGTAAAAGCTGATGATTTTGTATTGGCCATTTTTGGCATCCTTGAACACAGGGGTAATGATCTCTGGTCCGAATGCCTTTTTGTCCATCGCCTTGAAATACTCATTCGAGGCCAGGTTTACAAGGGTGGCTGAGCCACTTTCTTCTACGGCGTTCTGCAGGGCAGTGGTAATGTCACTGCGCCAATAGCTATAGAGGTCCTGGCCGCGGCTGTTGGCCAGTCTTGTGCCCATCTCAAGCCGGTAGGGCTGGATCAGATCAAATGGCCTTAAAACGCCGTACAGGCCCGATAGAATGCGCAAATGCTGTTGGGCCCACTCATTGTCCTGTTCCTGCCAGCGCTCTGCTTCCAGCCCCTGATAAACGTCTCCCTGAAAGGCCAGCACTGCCGGCTTCGCATTTTCGGGAGTGAAAGGCGTATGCCATTCGGCATTACGGGCTGTATTCAGACCGGCCAGCTTGTCACTGAGCTTCATCAGGTCTGCCAATTGTTGAGGTGAATAAGTCCTCAATACATCGATCAGTTCCCGACTGTGGGACAGAAAGTCGGGCTGACTATGCAGCCGGGTGGATGGTGGCGTCTCAAAGTCGAGCGTTTTAGCCGGCGAAATCACGCTCAGCATGGGTAGCACCTCTGTGTTCCGGTGTTAGGTTCATAGTATATCACCTGGCCGATATACAGAGGTGAGCTACAGATTGCTTTAAGCTATACGGGCCTGAGGCAGGCCTTATTGGCCTGCCTCGTCATGCTCATGTTCAGGGGCAGGGGTTGGGCAGACGATGATGAACACCTTCGAGTGCTTCGATGACCTCATCGCTCAGCGTCAGTGAGGCACTTCCGATGTTGCTTTCAAGCTGCGCCATCGTGGTCGCGCCGATAATGTTGCTGGTCACGAAGGGGCGTGAGTTGACAAAGGCCAGAGCCATTTGCGCCGGATCCAGACTGAACCGACGTGCAATGTCCACGTAAGCCCAGGTTGCCTCTTCTGCCAGTGGAGAGGTATAGCGCTGAAAGCGTTCAAACAGGCTCAAGCGGGCGCCTTCGGGTTTTACGCCGCCCAGGTACTTGCCTGACAGTACGCCAAATGCGAGTGGCGAGTAAGCCAGTAGCCCTACGTTTTCGCGGTGGCTGACCTCCGCCAGACCGATTTCATAGCTGCGATTCAGCAGGTTGTAAGGATTTTGAATGCTGACCATCCGCGGCAGATTCAGCTTGTCGGCCAGGTGCAGAAATGTCATGGCACCCCAGGCTGTTTCGTTGGACAGCCCTACCGTACGGACCTTGCCGGCATCAACCAATTCCTTCAGAGCGCTCAGTGTTTCCTCGATCGGAGTGGCATCACTGTCATCGACGGGCACATACCCGAGCTTGCCAAAATAATTGGATTGTCTGTCCGGCCAGTGAAGCTGGTAAAGGTCCAGGTAGTCCGTGCCAAGGCGTGTCAGGCTGGCATCTACCGCCTCGTGGATGTGTTGACGTGACAGTTTCGGACCGCCTCGTAGATGAGTCATGTCGCGGCCGGCACCGGCGACCTTGCTGGCAAGGATAATGTCGTCCCGTCTGCCGCGCTGCCTGAGCCAGCTACCTATGAACTCTTCTGTCCGGCCCTGGGTTTCTGCCCGGGGAGGGACAGGGTACATTTCTGCCGTGTCGATGAAATTGATGCCGGCATCCAGTGCCCTGTCGAGCTGCTCGTGCGCCTGGGATTCCGAGTTCTGTTCACCAAAGGTCATGGTGCCCAGAGACAGAACACTGACATCAATACCGCTATTGCCAAGGGGGCGTCTTTCCATGAGAAAACCGTTCCGGTGCTGGGAAGTGAGCCTTCATGGTAGACAGGTCGCTAAAAAGCAGCAATGGAGGGTTGAGTCGCAGGGGTTCCAGGCGTATATTGCCGGCCCTGCCCGTCGACAGGCGGCCAGTAAGCGTGATGATACGGTGGCACGGCACAGAGAGGTGCTGTTTGCGCGTATTGTGAAATCGGTTTGATGGACGCCCTGCGTCAGTGATGACAAGGGACGTTGAATACTTTGATTATCGTTTCAAAGGTGAGTCGCCATGTTGCAGGCTGCTTCACTCGTTACGCGACTGGAATATCGGTTGGCTGAACGTTTACTTTATACCTGTAAAAGCAAGAATACCCTTCGCTGGCATCGTTTGAGCATGCGTCTTTTCAAGCGCTGTGCCGATGCCGGTCATGTAAATGCCCAGTCCATGTACGGGCTGTTGCTGTTTCGTTGTGGAGCCTCTTCTCAGGAAAAGGCGCGTGGCGCTCGTTTCGTGATCATGGCGGCCGAGGCCGGTGACATCGAGGCACAGTATCATGCTGCCCGGATCTTCGAATTCGGTTGCGCGCAGTATGCGCAGCGTGATTCGCGTGCCGTGACCTGGTTTGCGCGAGCAGCAGAAGCCGGTCACGAGGAAGCGGCTGTTCGCCTGGCTCGTGCATATACATGTGGTGAGCTGGGCCTTCAGATTGATCCGGCTCGTGCCGATTACTGGGAGAGCAGGGTTGTAACGACCTCTGACGTGCCAGCATTTTCGGCACGTAATGCGCCTGCCATGGCAGTATCGATACATTAGTTCATTCGCCGTCAGGGAACTAAGCTGCCAGGCTTGATACAAGGGACACAACGTGTCCCTTGTGCTTTCTGAAAAGGGTGGGTAACCACGAGA
The DNA here is from genome assembly GCF_026240105.1 of Larsenimonas rhizosphaerae. Classification (NCBI taxonomy): domain Bacteria; kingdom Pseudomonadati; phylum Pseudomonadota; class Gammaproteobacteria; order Oceanospirillales; family Halomonadaceae; genus Larsenimonas; species Larsenimonas rhizosphaerae. The sequence goes on along the minus strand of NZ_JAPIVE010000003.1, from coordinate 532,796 downwards.
TGCTGCCTGTCATTCTGGACGTTGAAGCTTCCGGGTTCGGTCGAGGAAGCTACCCTATCGAAGTTGGCCTTGCCCGTGCTGACGGTACTACCTGTGCCCTGTTGATTCAGCCCTGCGAAGAATGGGTGCACTGGGATCCCAAGGCAGAATTACTGCATGGCATCTCCCGGGCACGTCTGGCTCGAGAGGGGTACCCCGTGCGTGATGTCGCCCGCTGGCTTAATGATGAGCTGAAGGATGTACAAATTGCCTATAGCGACAGCTGGGGCTTTGACAATACCTGGCTGTCACTGATGTTTCACCATGCCGGGATGCTGCCGGGGTTCAGGCTTGAGAGCCTGCGGCGGCTCCTTGATGAAGCTCAGCTCAATCGATGGTCTGACGTCAAGGAAGAGGTATTGTGTGATGCGAGCATCCGTCGGCATCGCGCCGGTGAGGATGCTCGCCTGCTTCAATTAACGTATCTGCGGTCCAGCCAGACCGATTAAGTGTCCGCTATTTCCAGCAACAACTTGCCCATGCCGCTATTGCCTTCCATGTAGTCCATGGCCTCATTGGCCTGTTCGACCGGCCAGCTGCCATCAATCACGGGCGCTATCTTCCCCGAACCAAGCAGTGGCCAGACCTGCTCGTGCAGCTCACGCATGATGTTGCCTTTCTGCTCGGGAGAGCGAGAGCGCAGGGCAGAGCCGATAATGCGCTGGCGCTTCATCAGCATGGTGCCCAGGTTGAGGGTCTCTTCCATGCCCCCCATGACGCCGATCATGACCAGACGCCCGTCGGTCTTCAGTACCTTCTGATTCTGGGGCAGGTAGTCACCACCTACGGGATCAAGAATGACATCCGCACCGCCCCAGGCGTTGACGGCATCAACGAAGCTGCCGTTGTGACGATTGAAGCCATCATCGGCGCCAAGAGCACGGCATCGTTCGATCTTGTCATCACTGCCTGCCGTGACAAATACGGGATTGCCGAACGCCTTGCAGAGCTGGATGGCCGTTGTGCCTACGCTACTGGCTCCAGCATGCAGTACCACGCGCTCACCCTGTTGCAGCCCGGCTTCCATGAATAGATTGAGCCACGCCGTGGCAAAGACTTCGGGAAGCGCAGCGGCGTCCTTGAGGGTGAACGCCTCAGGCAGCGGCAATACCTGAAGCTCATGTGTTATTACCTGCTCGGCGTAACCGCCGCCGGTCAGCAGTGCACAGACACGGTCCCCGATCTTGACGCGGGTAACACCGGAGCCGATGGCGGCAATGGTGCCACTGACCTCAAGTCCGGGCGTTTCCGATGCGCCGGGCGGTGGGGGGTAGTTTCCCTGCCGCTGAAGGCTGTCTGCCCGATTCATTCCCGCCCAGGCGACATTGATGCGAACTTCAAACTCGCCTGGTTCGGCAATTTTGGCGCCCTTGCGCCAGCTGAGGGTATGATCATCTTCGATATGGATGGCGTACATGAGACGCTCCTCTTCCATGGGGTGCGTTGTCCGACACTGTCAGTGATGATGGTGTGCGGTCAGTAGTTTATCCAGCAATGCCTCCGGCGTAGGCTCGGCGAGCAACATCCTGTTGGTCGTCGGGTCCAGAAAGCCTGCCTGCGTTGCATTGTTGATAAAGTCCAGCAGGGGCGTAAAAAAGTCATTGTCGTTGACCAGCCCCAGGGGTTTTCCGTGCAGTTGAAGGTAGCGCCAGGTCCAGGTTTCGAACAGCTCTTCAAGCGTACCGATGCCGCCAGGCAGGGTCATGAAGCCGTCAGCCAGATCGGCCATGCGGGCCTTGCGCTCATGCATATTGGCGACCCGGTCAAGCCGGGTCAGCCCGGTATGAGCGACCTCGCGGGACACCAGATGCTCAGGGATTACTCCGATGACTTCACCACCGGCTTCCAGCGCGGCATCGGCGCAGCGCCCCATCAAACCGGCCCTGCCTCCACCGTAAACCAGCCGGCATCCCTGCTCTGCAATGAGTCTGCCGGTACGTTCGGCCAGTGCCGCCCATCGAGCATCCTGGCCATCGCGAGAACCCAGATATACGCAGATACTGATCATGGTGTGCCCCTTGTCGAATAGTGAGCTTTGAAGAGTTCGATAACCTGCGGCTGGCTGCTGAAGGTTAAACGGACGCTGCAACGTCCGGATAATGTTCATCGACCCACTGGCCAATAACATTATGACCGCAGAGGTGATGCGCATACTGCGTGTGAAGGCAGCGTACCTGCGTCCAGTTGGCGATACCGCCTACTCCCCGATGCGTCAGAATGTCTTCAAATCCCCGGCGACGTACTTCATCACGCTGCGGTTCTGGCATGAAGGCCCAGCGTTGTCGGACATAATCTTCATGGCTTTCCCGGTAACGGGCCATGAAATCCGGGTCATCACGCAGGGCATCTTCCAGTTGCTTGATGACCCCGGCAGCCTCCAGGTGGGATAGCGTCACCTTGAGGCGGTCACTGCAGAGCCAGTAGAGTGTGGGGAAGGGCTTGTCATCGATCAGGGAGTGCATGCGAAGAACCAGCGGCGTGCCCTTGTGATCTTCGGCACTGACGGCCTGTATGCCATGGGGGGCGCGGCCGAGTTGATGGGCAATGATGTCGAGCTGGCGCGCATCGGGCGCGTGATCTGTCTGAATGATCATGAATGGGACGTGTCGTCTTCTATGATGAACTTGGGAGAGCGTGAGACGGCTCTGAAAAAGGCCTGATTGAGCTGCATGGGGCTGGGCGAATAATCGCGGTGTTCCCGGCACCAGCTGCGTGCCCGATGGATCAGCGAATCGTACAGCCGATTGAACGGTACTTCCTGATCGAGGCTTTGTGCCACAGGCAGGCGGATGTGCGGAAAATCGGCAAACCGCTCCATGAAATAGCCCTGAAGGTCGGCCTCGATACGTCGGTGTCGGTCGATATCCTGCGGATACAGCCAAAGATCGTACTGCCCTGGCGCCATGTCATGCTCCTTCGGGTGCATTCTATCATGATAGCGGATACAGGCGGCCTGTCAGTCTACCCGTGCGATAGCGACAAACTGTGCTTTGACAAGTCGCGCAAGATCTTCGGGAGCCAGTGAGATATCGATCCCTCTTCGGCCACCACTGACCAGTATGGCATCCCATTGCCGTGCGCTTGCATCAATGAATGTGGGGTGCGATTTTTTCTGTCCGAGCGGGCTGATACCCCCGATGATATAGCCGGTGGCCTGTTCGGCTGATGCACGCTCTGCCATGGCAGCCTTGCGGGCTCCGGCAGCCCTGGCCAATGCCTTGAGATCCAGTGTGCCGGCTACAGGAACAATCGCCACTACCAGTTTTCTTTGATCCAGAGTGACCATCAGTGTCTTGAATATCTGGGCAGCCGGATAATCCAGTGCCTGGGCGGCCTCATCGCCAAAGGAGTGTGCTCCCTCTGCGTGTTCGAAGCGGAGAGTGTCAAACGGGATGCCCTGCTGTTTCAGCAGGCGAATGGCAGGCGTCATGCAGGTATCGGCTCCTTGTCAGGGGCAGCAGTCACAAGGGGTGATGATCTATAGTGCACTGCAAAGTGATTCATGCAAGGTAACGATCATGGAGGGCGCATGCCACCTGAGTTCTCATTACCTCCCGGGAAGCAGGACAGGCCAGCGCGGTGCGAGCTGTGCGACCGGCCGGTGGCTGCACTGACTCGACACCATCTGATTCCGCGAACGGTTCATGGGCGCAAGCGATTTCGAAAGCGTTACAGTCGGGAGCAAATGCTGAGTGCTATTCTATGGCTGTGTCGCCCCTGTCATCGCCATATTCATGTGGTTCTGAGCGAACAGGCTCTGGGAGAGCATCACGCCAGTCGCGAGGCATTGCTGAGCCACCCGGATATTCGTGCCTTTGTCGATTGGCTGGCCGACAAGCCGGCAGGATTTCAGCCCAGGTCGCGTCGTCCGCGTCAGGATTGACTGATTAAATCAATCGCTGTGAATGAAGGTCAAGCCAGGCACGGTCCATGGTGTCCTTCAGGCTCTCCTGAACATGAGAAGGCAAGGCCTTCAGTGCCGCGTCCCTGCTTTCATGGTCACGCAGGCGAAGCCAGACATAGGCCCAGGCCGCCGCCTCTTCGGGAGTCTGCGGGGCAGGGCGCCGTGGCATCTGCACCAGTAGAAAAAGCGAGGCACGAGCTACCCACATTGGCGGCTGTTCACCCTGAGCCCAGGACGTCAGCTGGTGGCCGCTCGGGTTGTCGGTGGGTTGGCCAAGCTTTGTAAGGCGTGCAGTATCAGCAAGGATGACGGCCAGCCGGTCGGCATCCGCATCACCAATCAGCAGCCAGTGACCGACCAGATGGGAAAGGCCCTGCATGGCAAGTCGATAGAACCCGGGGTCCTGTTCTACGGTCATACGTAATTACCCGAAGTTGAGGAGAAGGGCTTTATACCATGACAAGCGCGCACGATGCCTTTGATTTTACGCCGCCCTCCGACAGGCGCGAGATGGGATCCAGCAAGTGGGGCCGCTATGACGATGACGTCCTTCCCCTGTGGGTGGCCGATATGGATTTCAAATCCCCGGCCCCGGTGATTGATGCACTTGAGGCGCGCACCCGGCATGGGGTGTTCGGATATACTTCTCCCTCGGAGGCTCTCAAGACGGCACTTTGTGAGTGGAGCGAGGCGCACTATGACTTCAGGGTCGAGCCCGATTGGCAGCTGTGGCTGCCTGGCGTTGTGCCGGCGCTCCACATTGCCGGTCTGTGTCTGACAGAGCAGGGCGACGATATCGTGACGCTGACGCCCATTTATCCACCGTTTCTGCATGTGGCGGAAAACATCGGTCGTCATACCCAGGCTGCCCCCATGAAGCCCCCCGAAGAAGGGCATCCTTACTGGCAGCTTGATCTGGAGACGCTGGAGGCGGCGATTACTCCTCGCACCCGCATGCTGCTGCTGTGCCATCCTCATAACCCGACCGGGCATGTGTTTTCTCGTCAGGAGCTGAGTGCGCTGGCCGACCTGGCTGAGCGTCATGACCTCTGGATCTGCTCGGATGAGCTGCACTGTGACCTGCTGCTGGATGATGCCCGCACCCATACGCCGCTGATCAGCGCCGAGCCGCGGCTGGCTTCTCGAACCATTACGTTATGGGCTCCCTCCAAGACCTTCAATGTCGCTGGACTGACCAGCGCCTGTGCCGTGATCAGTGACCCTGCGCTGCGACGTCGGTTTCGGAAGGCGTGTCTGGGGTTGACGCCATCCGACAACATCATGGGGCAGACTGCTGCGCTGGCAGCGTATCGGGATGGTGAGTCGTGGCGTCAGGCATTACTGACGCTGCTGCGAGGTAATGTGGAACTGATCGAGCATTATGTCGCACGCTGGCCTGGAGTGAGCTGGTGCGCGCCGAAGGCCACATATCTGGCCTGGCTTGATTGCCGGAAGGCCGGGTTTGATCAGGCACCTCAACAGGCTCTGCTCGAGGCTTGTCGTGTCGCCTTGTCGGATGGGGCAGATTTCGGATGGCCTGGCTTTGTACGACTTAACTTCGGCACGGATCAAGCCACGCTTGAAGCTGCACTTGAGCGAATGGACCGCGTGCTGGCCGGATAAATAAACGCGAGGCCCGGCGTTTTGCCGGGCCCGTCATCGTGCTGCTTCAGTACAGCAGGGTAAACATGCGGCGGCGGTAAAGCGTCGTGAGTTCGTGGTCCTTGCCGAGGGCATCAAACACTTCCAGAAGTGTCTTGCGGGCAGCGTCATCACCATAACTGCGATCGCTTTTCATCAATGACAGCAACCCTTCAAGTGCTTCTTCATAGCGTCCCTGACCAAGTGCAAAACGGGCTCTGACAAGCTGTGCTTCACTGTCATTCCGCTCGCCGAGCGCATTGACTTCATCAGCGGCAGGGGCCTGCCGGGCAAAATCGATGCGAGCACGAACGCCGCGGCCTGGTGTGCTGTCCCGGTCCTGAGGTGGCAGGGCATCCAGAATTTCCAGGGCCTGATCGAACTGGCCCTCGCTGGTCAGGACGCCGGCATAATCGATGCGATATGCATGATGTTCCGGTGATTCACTGATGAGCTGTTCATAAAGTGCCTTTGCCGTGGCGGTATCACCGGTCGCGACGGCTTCTACAGCTTGTTCATGGGGGCTTGGCCCGGCGGTTTCCGGCAGCTGAAGGTATTTCCCCAGCCACTCACGAATCTGATGCTCAGGCAGGGCGCCCTGGAACTGATCATACAGCTGGCCCTGGCTGATCAGTTTGACGTCAGGCACCGAGCGCACGCCAAGCTGGGCGGCAATCTGTGGATTCTGCTCGGCATCTAGCCGGGCGAGAACAAACGCGCCGGCATACTCACGGGCCAGTTTCTCAAGCACGGGCGCCAGCTGGGCGCTTGCCTCCGAATTATGGCTGCCGCAATCGAGCAGAACAGGTGTCTGCATGGATCCTTCGAGCACGACCTGCTGGAAGTTGCTCATGTCGACATCCACGATGAGGTGCGCATCATCAATGGCGGCGGTATCGCCGGCTTTTTGACCGGAAGATGCGGATGACGGGCTTTCCATCGGGGCGCCGGTTCTTGGGTCAACTATTTGCATCGCTCTTTCCTGGCTCGGTGTGATCTGGATAGGTATGTTATCTGAAGTAATGCTGTCAGTTGGCCATAAATTCAACCGCCATGTCAGTGGATATATTGAGCTGACATGGGGAAGCCTCAAGCACTCAAGGAAAAGATATCATGTCCGAAGCACCCTCCCACGGCGTTTCCCGCGTAGCACTGATCGGTTTTGGCTTGGCCGGGAAGGCCTTTCATGCGCCCTTGATCAGCACGACGCCGGGTCTGGAGCTCTCCAGGGTTGTTACCCGACAGACTGAGCTCGTTCATGCCGAATATCCTGAGGCACATGCCTGCTCGCTGCAGGATGCGCTGAATGACGATGATATTGATCTGGTAGTAGTTGCCACGCCCAACGATACCCATGCAGAGATCGCCATGAAGGCACTGGAGCATGGCAAGCATGTGGTAGTGGACAAGCCCTTTGCGCTGAGCCTTGACGAAGCCACCCTGCTGGCACGAAAGGCCGAGGGCAGTGGCCTGATGCTGGCGGTGTTTCACAACCGGCGCTGGGATGCCGACTTTCTGACGATTCGTGCCTTGCTGGAAGAGGGCACGCTGGGTGAACTGAAACAGTTTGAATCCTGCTTCAACAAGTTTCGTCCGGCAGTGGACCACGGCCAATGGAAGGAGCAGCCCGGCCCGGGCAGCGGCAACTGGATGGATCTGGGGGCACATCTGGGAGATCAGGCATTACAGTTGTTTGGTCGCCCTGACGGGATCTACGCCGATCTGGGAATTTTACGGGAAGGTGGCCAGGCAACGGACTATTTCCATGTTGTTCTTCGGTATAACGGCTTCAGGGTGCTGTTGCACGGAGGAGTCGTAGCCTGCGAGCCGGCGCCCCGATTCAGTCTGCATGGTACGACCGGCAGTTATACCATTTACGGAATGGATCCTCAGGAGGCGGCGCTCCGAAGCGGTGCTCGACCTGGATTCGAGGGCTGGGGAGCCGACCCGGTGCCCGGCACGATAACACGCCATGCCAACGGACATCTGGTGCGGGAAACATGGCCATCGCTACACGGCAATTATCCGGCCTTTTATGAGGGGGTCAGGCATGCCCTGCAGCATAATGGCGACGCCCCGGTCAGCCTGAGCAGCGCCCTGGATACCATGCGCCTTCTTGAGCTTGGCAAGCAAAGTGCCGAACAGCGTCGTGAGGTTTACTTCGATAGCACTATATGATTACTAGTGTAAGCCTTAAGACTGACACTGCCTGCCACGCGCACTGACGCGTGGCCTCCCTTATGGTGGATATGTACCGCGTACCACCAGGGAGAAAGACAATGGCTGAAGCACCGACTCGTACCCCGGCACAGATTGCTACTGCTGCCATCGACTTTGATTTCATCTTTGAACTGGAGCAGGGTGGTGATGCTACACAGGCATGTGTTCCCATGCCGGACAGCAGTCAAAGCGGTGTTACCGTAGGGCACGGTATCGATATTGGTCAGATGGATATGGCCCAGCTGGCAGGGCTGTCACTGCCCCGGGGCTTGATCGAAAAGCTGGCGCCGTATGTCGGCCTCAAGCGACAAAAGGCGGTTGAGGCGCTGGAGGCTTGCCCGCTGCAACTATCGGAAAAGGAAGTACACCAGCTTGATCATGCAGTGTACGGGCGCATCATTGAAACGCTGGCCCATCACTATGATGCCCATCAATCAACGTCGCCGGAAAATGGCTGGGCTTCGTTGCCTTCAGCGGCGGCTACGGTAATGACCAGCGTAGCCATCCAGTACGGGCCGAACCTGGCAGCACGCGCTCCGCGGTTCTGGTCATATGCTGTCTTGCAGAATTGGATGGGCATGATTACCGAGCTGGTGGATTTCGGTGACAACTACGCCACTCGTCGTCACCGGGAGGCTTCTTATCTGAAGCATCATATGTTCGGTCGCTCGGAGGTGGTGTCATTGCAGCCTGCGGCAAATGATCCCTGATATCGTCGACGTGTGATAACGCAGGGATAAAAATACAAGGCGTTAAAAAGCCGATTCACCCTGTGAATCGGCTTTTTCAATGATGGATCGTGAGCCGGGGGACATGAACGGATGGCTCTGTATTCGCGGCTGCAAAACAGGCCGTTCATGAAATGACACTGGCTCTTTCAGGCATTCAGACCACCTGGTATCAGAATGATCGGGTATATATAACCGTTGCCCTGTTACGTCTTTATTAACCACTCATGATCAGGGTCGTTATGAAATTTCCATACCCGCTTTGGCCCTGCCATGACATTCAGATAGTAAAGTGAGTAGCCGTGGGCAGCGCCTACGGGGTGATAGCCCCCTGGCACCAGTACACAGCAGCCGTCTTCCACTGCCATGGTTTCATCAAGTGATCGGTCATCGGTATAGACGCGTTGAAAGGCAAACCCCTGAGATGGGTTGATACGGTGATAGTATGTCTCTTCCAGCTGAGACTCATGGGGCAGATTATCTGCATCATGCTTGTGGGGCGGATAGCTCGACCAGTTACCAGCCGGGGTGAATACCTCGACCACCAGTAGGCTATCGGCGGCCTCCGTCTCCGGTAGAATGTCATGCACATGCCGAGTATTCGTACCTTTCCCACGGGTGCTCTGCCTGATGTGTTCCGGTGCGATCAGGCGTGGCACATGATTGCCATATCCCGGGGCTGCACACACTGCCAGCTCAAGTTCAGTGGTTGCTTCCACCGAATAGTCAACGCCATTTGGCAGGTACACCGCGTAGGGGGGGATCTGTTCGAAGACATCCATGCGTTTGCCAATGTCGGCAAAGCGATGCTCCCCACAGGCAACGTTTGCACGGCCGGTAATCAGCACCAGGCAGACTTCCTGATCACCGCTGCCTGCCTCCAGACGCTGGCCCCTGGCGAGCCGGTGTACTCGAAAGCCAATATGGGTCCAGCCGGCGGAGGCGGGGGTCACGTCAATTACAGTGCCCTGGGCATCCGGGGGGGTGGGATGTATCAGTAACGAAGTCATTTGTACTCCTCCTGACGATTCGGCAGCAGCTCCTTAAGCCGAATGACGTGAATGAAAGCGTGTCCGGCCCTTTACACCAATGTATCCATCAGGATATTCCGACCTTCGCGAAGCGAGCGCTCAGCTGCCTCGGCCAGTTGCAATGCTTCAAGCCCGTCCCGGGCACCTGCCAGGGGAGGCCGCCCTTCTTTCCAGGCTGCTACGAAGTCACTGATTTCCAGACGATAGGCTTCAGCATAACGCTCGAGGAAAAACCACCTGGGCTTTTCTTCTACTTGTCCGGCTTCGCCCGTAAAGCGCAACCGGGTATCGCTTTCGTTCTGCGCCTGCAGCATGCCGAGACTGCCAAACGCCTCGATGCGCTGATCGTAGCCATAACAGGCACGTCGTGAGTTACTGATCTGGCAAAGCTTTCCACTGGCGGTGGTGAGGGTGACCATGGCGGTATCCACATCGCCTGCTTCACCAATGGCTGGATCGATGATACTGCTGCCCACGGCAAAGACGCTTTTGATGGGTTCATCCAGTAGCCAGCGGGCCATGTCCAGGTCATGAATCATCATGTCCTTGAACAGGCCACCGGACTCGACAACATACTCTGCCGGTGGCGGCAGCGGGTCCCGGCTGATGATTGTCAGGGTTTCCAGAGACCCGATGCGTCCCTGGGCAATGGCCTGCTTGAGTGCAGCAAGCTGAGGGTCATGCCGCCGGTTGAAGCCCAGTGCGCAGACTACCGGATTGTCATCGAGCACCTGTAGCGCATCACGCGTTCGCTCCAGATCCAGAGCGATGGGCTTTTCGCACAGCACCGCTTTTCCTGCACGAGCGGCGCGTTCCAGATATTCCGCATGAGTGGGCGTACTGGAGGCGATCAACACGGCATCAATGCGGCTGTCGGCGAAAATGTCATCAACGCTGACCGCTCTGCTGCCGTACTGCTCAGCCAGCGCCTGTGCGGCAGGTTGATGGTGATCGGCCACGGCTGCCAGTGTGACATCGGGATGAGAGTGAATGGCCTGTGCGTGCACCTTTCCAATACGTCCAGCGCCGATGAGTGCAAGTTTCATAAGCTTTTCTGTCCTGTTCCTGGAAGTGAATGGCTATGGATGAATAGGGTGTTTTTTATGGATCTTTACGGATATCTGGCGACAGGCCTCTTTCAGAGGACTTGTTCTGCCTTACCCCAAGGCCAATTGCCAGGGTCTGGGTAAGACAGAAGGAGGCGGTCAGGCCGCGGAAGCTTTTCACTTCAGCTTCATTGACCACGAACACTACATCAGCAAAGCGAGCAAGCGGACTCAGGGTCGAGTCAGTAATGACCACGATGGGCAAGCCACGCTGATGCGCATCCTCGCAGGCCTTCTGGCTCTCTTCGGCATAGGGGGAATAGCTGATGGTCAACAGGGCGTCATGCTGGCTCATGGCGCGCAGTTGCTCTCCATACATGCCGCCCAGGCCACTGATCAGCAGGGCCGGTTTATCGACATGCGCCAGTGCATAAGTCATATAGCTGGCCACCATGAAGCTGCGCCGTGCCCCCATCACATGAATTGACTGGGCCTGCTCAAAGATATCCAGCGCTTTCTCCAGTGCTTCCGGATCAATCCTGCCAGGCAGTTGCTCCAGCACGGCGCGATTGGCGTCAGCAAATTCCCATAAAAGCTGTGTACTGTCCGGGGTTTCTCCGGTGGCACTGCGTACGGCGCTAATCCGCTCGGTGTAATTGGGTAGTTCGTTTACCAGGCGACTGCGAAACAGCTGTTGCATTTCGGAGAAGCCGTTGAACCCCAGGCTGTTGGCCAGGCGAATCAGGGTGGAGGGGGTGACGTCCGCCTGCTCGGCAATCTTGGCCACGGTTGCCAGTGCCACTTCCTGGGGATGGTCGAGTATGAAGCGCGCTGTTTGCTGCAGGCGTTTGCTTAGCGTGTCGTACTCGGCAGAGATCAGCGTTTCCAGCTCACGATAACTTTGTGGTGGTTGTGTCATGCAAATTTCCTTCGCGGTAGCTCATCTGCAGTTCATGGGCACAGGTAACAAGTGAGCAAAGTGGCTGGCTGTTGTGCAGTCTAGGATATTGGAATAAATATTCCATTTAAACCAAAGTATAGAATAAATGGTTTGATATTTTTTGTTTATGGAATCTATATTTCATCTCCAGCAAGGCATTCAACGAAGAATCATCTGAAAATAATGATAATACGAAGAGGAATGACTCTATGACGCGTCTATCTCACTGGTTTCTGGCTTCTGCTGCCACGGCAGCGTTGATGGCTGGTACTGCTGCACAGGCACAAGCGCCGCAGCAGGACACGAGCCGCTTTGTCATGGTGACGCACGGTGTCCCATCGGACCCTTTCTGGTCAGTTGTGAAAAACGGTGCCGAAGCTGCTGCTGATCTTGTAGGTGCCGAACTTGAATATCGCGCACCGTCGACCTTCGACATGGCCAGGATGCAGCAACTGGTACAGGCCGCCGTGGCTTCCAGGCCGGATGGCTTGATCCTCTCCTTCACGGATGAAAATGCTCTGGGCAGCGTGGTTCAAAATGCCGTCGATAATGACATCCCCGTCATTACCATTAATTCCGGTGGCGATGCGGCACGAAAATACGGTGCCCGGCTTCATGTGGGGCAGAGTGAGTACGAAGCAGGAAAGCAGGCCGCCGAGCGCATGCAGGAACTGGGCGTCAAGAAGGGCGTCTGCGTTAACCACGAACAAGGCAATCAGGGGCTTGATCAGCGCTGTGATGGTTTTGTTGATGGCTTCAACGGCAATGCCGAGCAGTTGGCGACCACGTATGACCCTACCAATATCCGCAATGCCATCGTCGCTTACCTCAATGAACACAATGATGTGCGTGGTGTGCTGACCCTGGGCGCTCTCTCTGCGGAACCCATGATTCAAGCCATGCGAGAGCAGGGTGCTACAGACATGTTTACCCTGGGCACCTTTGATCTCTCGCCAGGCATCCTCAAGGCTCTGGATGCGGGAGATCTGGATTTTGCGATCGATCAGCAGCAGTACATGCAGGGGTATCTGCCTGTCATCTTCCTGGATCAATTCGTCAAAAATGGATTACTGCCCGCAGGAGATGTCGCCACCGGTCCTGGGTTTGTCACCAGGGAAAATGCATCTCAGGTCATCAAGTTGAGCAGTCAGGGCATCCGCTGATAACTACCTGATATCAAGGGGTTCGGCGATACCGAACCCTGGGAGTCGATCGCCATGAGTTCCACTGAAACGAAACAGTCGGTTGCGCCATCCGCGACTGATCGGGATGAGCGTATTCAGAGAGTCTCCTTCTGGAAAAGAGCGCTCAATCGTCCTGAGCTGGGGGCACTGGCCGGTGCCGTATTGGTTATTGCGTTCTTTATTGTCTCTGCAAGCGGTACCGGCATGTTTACCCCGGCGGGTATTGTCAATTTTCTCGAAGTTGCCGCTCAGCTCGGCATTATTGCTACGGCGGCCGCCCTGCTGATGATTGGCGGAGAATTCGATCTTTCGATCGGTTCAATGATCGGGCTGGCCGGCATCCTGATTGCCATCCCTGCCGTGGAATACGGCTGGCCGTTATGGGCGGCTATTCTGCTTGCGTTTGCCTGTGCCGGGCTGGTGGGCTGGATCAACGGTAACCTCGTCAATAAAACGGGCCTGCCGTCATTCATCGTTACCCTTGGCTTTCTCTTCATCCTGCGAGGGCTGGCAATTGGTGTCAGTCGGCTTCTGACGGGGCGCACCCAGATAGGTGGTATTCAGGAACATATCCCCGGTGACTGGTTTGCGTCACTTTTTTCCGGAGAGGTCGCTACGGGGTTGTTCAGCTGGATGGCGGCCAACGGCTGGATCGCCACCAACTTTGCGGGCAATCCCGTGGTTTCGGGTATCCCCGTCTCCATCGTGTGGTGGTTTGGTCTGACGGCAGTGGCGACCTGGGTATTGCTGTGTACGCCTTACGGCAACTGGATTTTCGCCAGCGGTGGTGATGCCAATGCCGCGCGAAATTCGGGGGTTCCTGTTCACCGCGTGAAGATTTCATTGTTCATGTTCACTGCCTTCTCCGCGACGATCTTTGCCTGCATCCAGGTAATGGATACGGGGTCTGCCGACACCATCCGTGGGCTGTTGAAAGAGCTGGAAGCCATTATTGCAGTAGTAATCGGCGGTGCGTTGCTGACCGGAGGGTATGGCTCGGCCATCGGGGCGGCCCTGGGAGCACTGATCTTCGGCATGGTGCAGATGGGCATTTTTTATACCGGTGTGAATACCGACTGGTTCCAGGTGTTTCTGGGAGTGATGCTGCTGGTAGCCGTGCTTTTCAACAACTACATGCGCAAGAAGGCGATGGAGGCCCGGTAACATGACAACTCAGACGCCCATGATCGAAATGCGCAGTGTCAGCAAGCACTTTGGCAGCGTCATTGCGCTAAGCAATATCTCGATGAAGGTCTATTCCGGTGAGGTCATGTGTCTGCTCGGTGATAACGGCGCAGGCAAGTCGACGTTGATCAAGACCCTTTCCGGTGTGCATCAGCCTACTCATGGCGACATGCTGCTCGATGGCAAACCCGCTCGTTTCAAGTCTCCTGCTTATGCACTCGATGCCGGCATCGCAACCGTTTTCCAGGATCTGGCAATGGTTCCACTGATGTCGATCACCCGTAACTTCTTCATGGGGCGTGAGCCAACCATTGGCTGGGGGCCCTTGAAGCGCATTGACTGGAAGTATGCCGATCGCATTGCCAAGGAGGAAATGGCCAGGATCGGCATCGATGTACGCGACCCCAGCCAGCCGGTAGGGACGCTTTCGGGAGGGGAGCGTCAATGTGTGGCGATTGCGCGAGCCGTTTATTTCGGCGCCAAGGTATTGATCCTGGATGAGCCTACGTCGGCACTGGGGGTCAAGCAGGCTTCCGTAGTTCTCCGTTACATCGCCAGGGCTAGGGCTGACGGTCTTGCGGTCATTTTCATTACCCACAACGTCCACCATGCATACCCGGTAGCTGATGCGTTCACTCTGTTGTCACGGGGGGGCAGCCTGGGCTCCTTCCGCAAGGAAGAGATCAGTCGCGAGGAGGTGCTCAACATGATGGCGGGTGGTGCCGAGCTGGAAAACCTGGATGCAGAACTGGCCGAGTTTCAGCGAAATGACCGCGAAAGGAAGGCCGATGGTGCGCCTGCTCCCGGTCATTCCGAGTCGGTGGCAGCAGCCGGACATGCTGATGCTCCTGCCGGAGAGCGGCTGGCCAGTGACCGCTGAGGAGTTGTCATGAATGTATCAACAGCTCCTTCGTCGCTGCAGGCCCGGCATGTGTGAAGTTCACGTGGCTGATGTACCCGGATGCTGTGAACCTGGAACGGGTGACATCAACTCCCCGACCATTGCGCCAATGCTCTGAACGACATGAATGTCAGGACATTGTGGGTCTGGAAGGCTGGACTTCCGGTAGTGCAGAGCCTTGCACTCGATCGATTCCCGACCGCCTTCTCGCCTTGGATGAATGCCGTGTAATGGATGCTTTAGACGCCTTCATGTACTAGCTATCACTTGCCCAGTACAACGAGTTTGTAACGTGGGGAGACTTTATGACGAACAATAATACGCAACACCAACCGCTTGACCTTGTTTGCCTGGGGCGCGTGGCAGTGGATCTTTATGCCGAGCAGATTGGCAGCCGCCTGGAAGACGTAGCCAGCTTCGCCAAATATCTGGGAGGGAGTTCCGGCAACATGGCCTACGGCACCGCGAGGCTGGGGCTTAAATCAGCCATGCTCTCACGCGTGGGTAACGAGCAGATGGGCAACTTTGTACGCGAGGAACTGGAGCGTGCCGGTGTGGATACCACCGCGCTTCAGGTCGACCCTGAACGCCACACTGGGCTGGTGCTGCTGGCCCTGAAGGATCGCGAAAGTTTCCCACTGCTGTTCTACCGTCGTGACTGCGCTGATATGGCCATCGACGCCGATGCCATCGACCCCGAGTTCATTGGGCGCTCAAAAGCCCTGGCGATTACCGGTACGCACCTTTCAACCGATACAACTCGGCGGGCATGCCGCAGGGCGCTGGACGCCGCTGCTCGTTATGGTGTGAAGCGAGTGCTGGATATCGACTATCGGCCCGTACTGTGGGGATTGACCCATTCAGGTGATGGCGAAACCCGTTTCATCGCTGATGACAAGGTCACCAGGGATCTTCAGCACTGGCTGCCTGACTTCGACCTGATCGTGGGCACCGAGGAAGAATTTCACATCGCCGGGGGCATGACCGAGACCCTCGAGGCACTGCGTGCGGTGCGCGAGGTGAGCAAGGCTACCCTTGTGTGCAAGCTGGGGCCCATGGGCTGTGTGGTATTTGAAGGTCCTGTTCCGGATCGTCTGGAAGACGGTATCCTGGTCAGGGGCGTTCAGGTTGAGGTACTGAATGTGCTGGGCGCCGGTGACGCTTTCATGAGTGGGTTGTTACGTGGCTGGCTGCGCGGTGAAAGCTGGCAAACCTCCGCAGCCTATGCCAATGCCTGTGGTGCGCTGGTGGTTTCCCGTCATGGCTGTGCTCCTGCCATGCCCACCGAGGACGAGCTGTTTGATTATCTGGCCCGCCGCGATGATGTCCCTCGCCCCGATATCGACCAGCGCCTGAATCACCTGCATCGAGTAACCACCCGAGTGCCTGCCCAGTGGCCTGAAGTACTGGGACTGGCATTTGATCACCGCCGTCAGCTCACCGATATGGCCCGCGAAGAGCATGCGGACAGTGCACGGTTGCCGGCATTGAAAAAACTCCTTGTCACTGCAGCCAGAGAGGGCGCCAGGCTCGGCGGCTTAACGACTCCCGCCATTCTGGTGGATGATGTTCTGGGGCAGGAAGCGCTCAACAAGGCCAGCGGTCAGGGGTGGTGGATCGCACGCCCGGTGGAGCTGCCGGGATCACGGCCACTGCGCTTCCAGCACGGAGATGACCTGGGGGCCTGTCTTCGCCAGTGGCCGCGGGAACAGATCATCAAATGTCTGGTGTTTTACCATCCTGACGATGATATCTCGCTGCGTCTCGAGCAGGAAGAACGCCTGCGTCAACTCTATCAGGCGGCCTGTATTTATGGACTGGAGCTGTTGATGGAAGTCATTCCTCCAGTGGACATGCCCAGTGATGTCAGCGTTTTGCCACGCACTCTGCAACGGCTCTATAACCTGGGCATTCGCCCCGACTGGTGGAAACTTCCTGCCATGCCGGATGCGGCCTGGCATGCCGTGTGCGAGACGATCAAGAGCGAGGATCCCTACTGCCGAGGCGTTGTGCTGCTTGGACTGGATGCGCCCATGGATGACATGAAGCGTGGCTTTGAAAACGCCGCCAAACACCCCTGCTGCAAGGGGTTTACCGTCGGACGCACGCTGTTTTCCAGCGCCAGTCGAGAGTGGCTGGCCGGGCGAATAAATGATGCTGACCTGATAACGCAGGTGGCCGGAAACTATGCCGAGCTGATACAGGCATGGCGTCAATCAAGGCAGGCACAGTCGCAACCGCTGGTCCATTCGGAGGAAGCTTGAAATGCATACTATTCGACTCACCATGGCCCAGGCGCTGGTCAAATATCTCGCGGCTCAGCGTATCGAGATGGCTGGCCGGGAGGTGCCACTGTTTGAGGGGGTATTCG
The DNA here is from genome assembly GCF_026240105.1 of Larsenimonas rhizosphaerae. Classification (NCBI taxonomy): domain Bacteria; kingdom Pseudomonadati; phylum Pseudomonadota; class Gammaproteobacteria; order Oceanospirillales; family Halomonadaceae; genus Larsenimonas; species Larsenimonas rhizosphaerae. Next base: position 515,606 of record NZ_JAPIVE010000003.1, on the reverse strand, counting down.
CAATATTCGGTCATGGCAATGTGGCCGGCATGGGGGAAGCCCTTTACCACGTACAGGATGAATTGCCGACCTTTCGTGCTCATAACGAGCAGACCATGGCCCACGCAGCCATTGCCTTTGCCAGAGCCAACGGTCGCAGGCGTTTAATGGCGGCGATCAGTTCGATTGGCCCGGGGGCGACCAATATGGTGACGGCTGCTGCGCTCGCTCATGCCAATCGCCTGCCGGTCCTGCTGCTGCCAGGGGATACCTTTGTCACTCGTGAACCTGACCCGGTCCTGCAACAGGTGGAGCATTTCGGTGATCCCACCATCAGCGTCAACGACTGTTTTCGTCCGGTATCACGCTATTTTGACCGCATTCATCGTCCCGAGCAGTTGTTGACCAGTCTGCCCCAGGCGATGGCTGCGCTGCTTGACCCTGAAAACTGTGGCCCGGCAACCCTGGCGTTGCCACAGGATGTACAGACCTTTGCCTACGACTACCCAGCCGCCTTTTTTACTCCGAGAGTACATCATGTTCGCCGCCCGCCACCGGATGCTCATGAGTTGCATCAGGCGATTGCTGCACTGAAACAGGCCAGCAGGCCACTGATCATTGCCGGTGGTGGAGTTCATTACGCCGATGCCTGCGAGGCCTTGGCAGCATTTGCCATGGCGCGAGGTATTCCCGTCGCTGAAACTCAGGCCGGCAAGGGCGCACTGGCAGATAGCCATCCCTGTGCGACAGGAGCCATTGGTGTGACCGGCAGCGCCGCCGCCAACCAGTTATCGGAGCAGGCCGACGTCATCCTGGCAATAGGTACGCGGCTGCAGGACTTTACTACGGGATCACGGGCATTGTTCGAAAGCAGCGATAAAACGCTTGTTGCGCTTAACGTGGGCCGTTTCGACAGTCTGAAGCATCAGGCCCTTCCGCTGTGCTGCGACGCCCTGATCGGGCTCGAACAGCTCGATGCCGCGCTGGGCGAATGGCGCAGTAGTGATGTATGGCGTGAACAGACCGGCACCCTCAAGCGTGAATGGAGTGACGTGGTACACCGCATAACGGCAGATCAGGGACTCGAGCTGCCCACGGATGCTCAGGTGATCGGTGCGGTCAATCGGCAGGCCCTCGACGATACCACCGTAGTCTGTGCCGCCGGTGGACTGCCCGGTGAATTGCACAAGCTCTGGCAATGCTCGGGGCCGGGCAGTTACCACGTGGAGTATGGCTTCTCCTGCATGGGGTATGAAATTGCTGGTGGGCTGGGCGTTAAAATGGCCAGGCCCGAGCGCGAAGTGGTGGTGATGGTAGGCGATGGCAGCTATCTGATGCACAACTCGGAGCTGGCGACCTCGGTGATGCTGGGCCACAAGCTGGTGGTGGTAGTGCTTGATAACCGCGGCTACGGGTGTATCAACCGTTTGCAGCATGCCACCGGCGGTGCAGGATTCAACAACCTCTTGAAGGATTGTCGCGCTATCGATGCGGGGGCACCTGAAACCGACTTTGCAGCTCACGCCAAGGCGCTGGGCTGCGAGTCCGAAACGGTAAGTGGCATTGCGCAACTGGAGCAGGCATTGGTGCGCGCCCGCGCTGCTCGGACTACCTATGTGATTGCCCTTGAAACGGACCCATTACCCAGCACCCAGGAAGGCGGTGCCTGGTGGGAGGTCGCCGTACCCCAGGTCTCTGAGCGCGAAGCGGTCAATGCCGCTTACAAAGGCTATCGAGAGGCCAAGCAGCGCCAGCGCCATTAATGCCAACAATATTCAATGCCAAGGAATTACGTTATGCCAACCGTCACTTTGGGTATTAATCCGCTGACCTGGACGAATGATGACCTGCCCAGTCTGGGCAGTGAAACGCCTTTGGAAACCTGCCTGAAGGAAGGGCGCGAAGCAGGCTTCAGCGGTTTTGAGCTGGGCAACAAGTTTCCGCGAACGCCCGAGGCCCTGAACAGCGTTTTGCGTTCCCACGATCTGTCACTGGTATCAGGCTGGTATTCCGCGCGCCTTCTTGAGCGTAGCCCTGACGAAGAGATTGAAGCCATTCAGGATCACATGCAGCTTCTCAAGCAGTGTGGAGCCAAAGTGATGGTGCTCTGTGAAGTTACTCATTGCGTACATGGCGATCAGCAGCGTCCGCTTTCCCAGCGACCGCACCTTGCCGAGGATGACTGGCAGCGCCTGCTGAATGGGTTGAACGTTGTTGGTGACTATCTTCAATCTCAGGGGATTCAACTGGTGTATCACCATCACCTGGGGACGGTGATCGAAAGTCAGTCCGACATTGAGCGCCTGATGGATAACACGGGCATGGGGGTGGGCCTGCTGCTTGATTTCGGTCATCTGCGCGGTGCCAATGGTGATCCGCTCGCCATTGCCCGGCGCTATAGTCAGCGTATCCATCATGTTCACTGCAAGGATCTGCGCTTTCCTGTGCTGGATGCAGTTCGAAATCGGGATAAAAGCTTTTTGAATGGTGTACTGGACGGCCTGTTTACCGTGCCTGGAGATGGCAACGTGGACTTTTTGCCAACCCTGACCCTTCTGTGCGAACAGGGCTATCAAGGCTGGCTGGTAGTTGAAGCCGAACAGGACCCCGAAGTTGCCCACCCGTTGACCTATGCTCGTCTGGGCTACCGTAATCTGCGCCAGCTTGCCGAACAGGCCGGTTTTGACATTGCCGACTGACACAGCCCCCGCGCCCTGTTATCTGGAGCCCTTGTGAAGACGTTATCCCACTATTTCGGCGGCCGGTATGTGACCGGCCGGCATCAGCGTCATGCACCGGTCTATAACCCGGCTACCGGCGAGCAGATTGTTCAGGTGGTGCTGGCCAGTGCCGACGGAACCCGCGACGCGGTACGCCGGGCCCAGCCCGGCGCTTGCGCATTGTTCGTCCTGCCTGCCGGAGCGAAGACACAATGAAAACACTTAATATTGGCCTGATCGGCACCGGCTTCATGGGCAAGGCCCATGCTGTTGCCCTTAATGCGGTTTCCAGTATTTTTGATCTACCTGCAAGGCCCGTTTGTGAGTTGCTCGCCGATGCTGATCTCGCCAGAGCGAAAAGCCGTGCAAGTGCCTGGGGGTTTGCTCGCGCCACTGATGACTGGCGTGCCCTGGTGGCGGACAGCAGGGTGGATGTGGTTGATATCTGTGCCCCCAACTTCCTGCACAAGGAAATAGCGCTGGCCGCCATTGCCGCTGGCAAGCATGTGTATGCCGAAAAGCCGCTTGCGCTTTGTACGGCTGATGCCGAAGAGATGGTGGAGGCGGCTGAAAGGGCTGGCGTTAAAACTCTGGTGGGCTTCAACTATATTCGCAATTCAGCCACTCAGCTGGCTCGCGAGATTGTCATGCGCGGCGAAATCGGCGAGCTGGTTCACTTCCGGGGGCGACACAATGAGGACTACCTGCTTGATCCGCAAAAACCCCATGACTGGCATACCATGCGCGCAATGGCGGGCGCCGGGGCATTGGGCGATATAGGGTCACATATTCTCAATATGGCGGAGTTTTTAACCGGGCAGCGTATTACTGAGGTGTGCGGTCAGCTGCAGACCGTTATCGCGTCGCGGCCTGAAGCCGACGGTGCCGGCATGGCTGCCGTGGAAAATGATGATCAGGCTCAGGCCATGCTGCGCTTTGACAGGGGGTTGATGGGGAATATCGAAACGTCCCGGATAGCCGCCGGAAGAAAAATGGGCCTTGCTTATACGTTGACGGGAACCCGCGGGGCCATCGTGTTTGATCAGGAGCGCATGAGCGAATTGCAGCTTTATCGCGCTGACGATGCGACAGGGCGGCGTGGTTTTACCACGTTGCTGGCAGGTCCCGAACACCCCGATTATGCCGCTTTCAGTCCTGCGCCGGGGCATGGCCTGGGCTATAACGATCAAAAGATTATCGAAGTGCGTGATCTGATCGAGGGGATCTTCGGCCAACGTTCCCTCTATCCCGACTTTCGTGAAGCTGCACGAGTAAACCGTCTGATTGATGCCATCGAGAAGTCGGACAAGACCCGTCAGTGGGTTCAGGTAGCGTCCTGAGGAGGTCTGTGCCGCTTCCGGATAAGTGTCCGGGCGTCGTCCCTGCTCTGACAGGTGGAAAGGAAGCAATGATAGTCAGACATCATGCAGATACAGCGGGCCGGTCATCAGACATAAAAAAAGCAGGCCAGTAATAACTGGCCTGCTTTTTTCAATGTTTGGTAGCGGGGACCGGATTTGAACCGATGACCTTCGGGTTATGAGCCCGACGAGCTACCAAGCTGCTCCACCCCGCATCAACTTGAGGTGCATACTACGCTTTTTTTTATATCTGTCAACAAATTACACCAAATCAATTTCAATCTTCAAAATCCAGTCGGCCGATCAGGGCATCAAGCTCAGGGTGCAGCGCTTCCCATTGGGCGTGACTCACCGGACCGGTCGCCAGCAGACTGCACAGCCATCGTGCAAACTCTTCGCTGAGGCTGTGTATCTGGCCCACATTGTCGTTCAGACGTGCGACCTGGATATCGAGCCTGCGGTCGTTGTCACTGTCATCGATCGGGGCGTTGGCCATCAGTGCCAGGTGAACACGCAGTCGCTGCAGCGTATCATCCTCTACCCGAACCGGTTGGCGTCGCTGAAGGTTGCGATGCTGGTGAGCCTGGCGCGCATCGCTGTCAAGGTCTGTGCCATTGACCAGTGATACGTCCTCGATGCCCTGATCAGCCAGGGCGGCATCATCGGCTGATACATGGGCGTCGAAGAGAGGGCGCCAGGCATGCCACCGTTGCTTCAGTACATCATGCGCCAGTGAGTGCAGTTCATCGCGACGCTGACGAACGATGCCGCGCCAGCGTTTGCGCATGCCTTCGCTGCGCCGGCCGCGTGGCAGGGGCTCAAAGGTATTGAATTCGGCTTCGGCCTGATCGAGGGTCTCGGCGTCCGAAGCGTGATTCGGATGCCAGTTATCGATGCGATCAATCAGCGTCTGCAGATCGTCCAGATGGCTGTCTTGTTCGTTGCGGCGCGTCTTGCGTTCATCATCGCGCCAGGCGAACAGCTGGTCGCATGCCTGACGAAACTGTTTCCAGAGTCGCTGTTCCTCACCCTTGGGGGCTCGCCCCAGACTGCGCCATTGCTGTTGCAGATCCTTGGCTTCTCGGGTGCGCTGCTCGATATCCCGTGTATCCACAAGCAGAGCTTCGGCCTGTTCGGCCAGTGTCCGCTTCTGTTCGGCAATATGATGCGCCTGCTGGTCAATCAGGGCCTGTACACTTTGAAGAGCAAGCCCGAACCGGTGTTTCAGGGCGTCAACATGCTGGCGAGGCAGGGGAGTGTGCTGCCGCCACTCTTCCCGGGCCTTGTTGCGAATGGTACGCAGGGCATCCGGATCAGCCCGCTGGTCGGCATGGGCAATCAGTTCTTCAAGCTGAGTGCACAGGGCTTCACAGAACGCGCGGTTTTCCTCGCGCTGCTGGCCAAGCTGGGTGTAGTAGTCTGCCAGGCTTGACCGAATACGATCCGAGGCCGTGCGAAAGCGCTGGGACAGCTCGCGCGTCGCTGCGGCATTTCCCAGCAGTCGCCATTCATTGACCAGTTGGCGATGGCGCTGATCCTTGTTGACATCGGCCATGGGCTGCTCGGCCAGTTCTTCCATGGCGGTACACAGGTGCTCTCGTTTGGGCGAAGCAACGAAGCTGCGCCAGTCCCGCAGTTCGGCCAGTCGGGCTCGAAGCCGTTTGACCGTGGCATTGTGGCGGTGCCGATCAGCGTCACTCAGGCGGCCGAAACGGTGATTCAAGGCATCAAAAAGACGCGTTGCGCTTTGAAGCTCTCCGTCTGTCAGGAGCTTATCCAGTTCGTCCAGCTGCTGTTCAAGGCGCTGGCTGTCTTCACGGCTTCGAGTGTCATCCCGAGTCTGTTTCAGGCTCTGGTGGGTCTCGAGGGCGGTGTCGACTTCACGCATCAACAGGGGCAGTGGGTAATCTGCCGGCCAGTGCACCAGGCCGCGAAGTCGGGCCAGTTCACCCATGTCCTGTTCATCCAGCGCCTGCTCGATATCCGCTCGGTGATCATCCAGCAGCTGCCAGGCATCAACAAGCTGGTCAATGATGACCAGCGCACTGTGGTAACGGGCCTGGCGTTCCGGTGTGGGTGAATTGTGTTCACTGAGGTAGCCCCAGCGTTCTGCCTGCAGGCGCCTTAGCGCCAGCAGGCTGTCGATATCCTGACGTCGCGGGTGAGCCTCGCCTTTCAGGTGTGTCAGTGCGTTCTCGAGAGCTTCGACAACGGCGGCCCGGTCTTCACGTTCCCTGTTCAGGGCCTGCTCGTGTTCCTGTGCGGCAAGCAGCTCGGCATGATGATGACGGATGACCTGCTCGCAGCGCTGATGGGCATTCTGGAACCGGAGCACCTGCTCTTCGCCGGCTTCGCTGGCCATGGTGTCCCATTCCTTCAGGAAATGGCGATGCCGATGTTCATACAGGGCATCCCACGGCGCCGTGGCGTGTTTTTCCAGACTCGCGATCAGGGCTTCCCGCTGTTCGTGGCGGCGCTGTACTTCCTGCGCATCCTGCTGGCGCTGATTCAGGCGATCGCGTGCATAACGTACGATATGTCGGTCGCGGGTTGACTGGCGGACAAGCTGCTCGAGGCCTTCATCGCTTTCTACTCGTTCGGCGGCGGCGTGACGCACTGCGGCGATCCGATTCTGACAGGCCTGTTCGATCAGGCACTTTTCATCCCGGATCCGCGCCAGTGCAGCAAGACGCAGTTGCTGATTATCGGCGTTGGACGCGACCGCCTTCAGCAGCGCCTGCTCGCTGATCAGCTCAAGCAGCTGCTTTCGCTTCTCGATCGGCAGGGGGTGCGCGGAGGTGCCGTTCAGGTGCTTGATCAATCGGGTCTGAATGACATCATTTTGCTGCTTGTCGAGGCGGGCCAGCATCAGCTCCGGGTCATCAAGGCGAAACAGGGCCGCATCACGTACCTGGGCATTGTCATCATTGAGCAGTGCTGTCAGCGTTTCCCGGTCCTGCTGCGGGTCCAGGGAGTCGATGGCCTGCCGGCGACGTTGTGGATCGGGATGACGCCAGGCGGGGGCGAAAAAGCGATTGAAAAATCCGAGCATGGGATGTCCTGAGCGCGATGGGTGAGTCGACGCAATAGAAGCCGGTACCGTGACGACCGGCATTGAAATACAGTGAAGCAGTTTACATGGGTGGGGCACCCATTTTAAGCACGTCCTTGCTCATCCCGGCGTACAATACCGCGATTGCCCGTTATGTCGCTTCTGATCTACACCTGACATTGCCGGGAACAAGCCGTATCATCAATTGCGTTTGACCGTTACTGCCTATAGCGTAAGCCGCCTGGATGCGTGAAATACGGTACGGGATCCAGGAAATATCAGCCAATGTGGAGCATGGCATGAGCCTCAACATGGACAGGGAAAATACGGCCTTTACCTTCAAGGGCGGCATGCTGCCAATGACGGTTATGGAGCTGTCCAGTGCCGACCCGGAAGAGATCCGGGCGCAACTGGTCAGCAAGATCAGTCAGTCGCCGGCCTTTTTTCAGCATACGCCGGTGGTGCTGAGCGTCGAAAAACTCGACGAGCCGCACCTGGCGCTGGAGCGTCTGTGTGCCGTCTGTCGTGCTCACAAACTGCTGCCGGTCGCGGTGCGGGGTGGCGCTGACGGGGTCAAGCAGTCAGCCTGGGCTCTTGGGCTTGGCTGGTTTCCGCCTACCGAGGAACGCGCACGCACCGTGGAGTCCGTACCGGCGGTGGTACCGGCAGAGCCGGCCGTCGATATTGCGGTACCTGGTGGTGGACGCGTATACCGGGGAACGGTACGTTCCGGTCAGCAGGTCAGTGCCCCCGACGGCGACCTGGTGGTAGTCGGTGCTGTCAATGCCGGCGCCGAGATTCTGGCGGCAGGCAGTATTCATGTATATGGCCCATTGCGTGGACGCGCTCTGGCCGGTATCCACGGCGATACCGATGTCGGGGTGTTCTGCAACGAATTGAATGCCGAGCTGCTCTCGATCAGCGGGAATTACAAGCGGCTGGAAGATATTGACCCTGCATTGCTCGGGCGAGCCATTCAGGTGTATTTGAACAACGATCATTTATATATCGAGGCGCTGTAACAATCCGAGGGCAACCGGATAATGTACTGCGTAACGTCAGCATAGGAATGTGATTTTGGCCAAGATTATCGTAGTGACCTCCGGCAAGGGCGGAGTAGGGAAAACCACCAGCGCGGCAGCGATTGCGACAGGGCTGGCGCTTCGTGGCAACAAGACCATTGTTATCGATTTTGACGTGGGCCTGCGTAACCTTGACCTGATCATGGGATGCGAGCGCCGCGTGGTATATGACCTGGTCAATGTGATTCAGGGGGAGGCGACGCTCAACCAGGCCACCATTCGCGACAAGCGTACTGAAAACCTGTATATCCTTCCCGCGTCCCAGACGCGTGACAAGGATGCGCTGACACCGGAAGGCGTCGAGCGCATTCTGAGTGAGCTCAAGGAAGAATTTGATTTCATCATCTGCGACTCACCGGCCGGTATCGAGCGAGGTGCCCAGCTGGCGATGTACTACGCTGACGAAGCCATCGTGGTGACCAACCCCGAAGTATCTTCCGTGCGGGACTCGGATCGGATTCTGGGCCTTTTGTCGTCCAAGACCCGTCGCGCAGAGCAGGGCAACGATCCGGTACGCGAGCATCTTCTGATCACCCGCTACAATCCGGAACGGGTGGATCATGGAGACATGCTGAATCTGGATGACATTACCGAAATCCTGTCGATCAAGCTGATCGGTCTGATTCCAGAATCCGAAGCCGTTCTTCGGGCCTCGAACCAGGGGGTGCCGGTCACGCACGATAACAGCAGCGACGCCGGTCAGGCGTATGCCGACACTGTCTCTCGCCTGCTGGGAGAAGAGGTCACCCTTCGCTTCCACCAGGCCCAGAAGAAAGGCTTTCTCAGTCGTATATTCGGAGGGCGCCGGTGAAACTTCTCGAATTTCTTAAGCGCGAGCGGAAAAAGTCCGCTTCGGTGGCCAAGGAGCGGCTGCAGATCATCGTGGCGCACCAGCGAGGCCATCGCGGCCAGCCCGATTACATGCCCATGCTCGAGCAGGAACTGCTGGAAGTAATCCGCCGCTATGTGTCGGTGGATCAGGAAGCAGTCAATATTACGCTCGACAGCGAAGATGACTGCTCCATCCTCGAGCTGAACGTCACACTGCCCAACAGCAAGGACAGCTGATCCCGGCAGGGGTCCATGTCCGGTATTTGATTAACAGGAGGCGGGGTGCAGGCCACATTCTTGTTTCATGACTATGAAACCTTTGGTGCAGATGCGCGAAGGGACCGTCCGTCCCAGTTTGCTGCCATTCGCACTGACGAGCAGTTCAATGTGATCGGTGAGCCGGTTGTCTGGTACTGTCAGCCGGCGGATGATTATCTTCCTCATCCCGATGCCTGCCTGATTACCGGTCTGACGCCTCAGAAGGCGCGTCGGGAAGGGATGCCTGAAACCGAGTTTGCCGGACGAATTGCCGATCTGATGCAGGTGTCCAATACCTGTTCACTGGGGTACAACACCCTGCGCTTTGATGATGAGATCAGTCGTCATCTGTTTTACCGTAACTTCATTGACCCCTACGGACGTGAATGGCAAAACGGCAATTCACGCTGGGACCTGATCGATGTGGTACGCGCGTTTTATGCGCTGCGTCCTGACGGTATTCAGTGGCCGGAGCGTGAGCCCGGGGTGCCCAGCTTCAAGCTTGAGCATCTAAGCCAGGCCAACGGGATCGAACACGGCAACGCCCATGATGCGCTGGCGGATGTGTATGCCACCATCGAGCTTGCGAAGCTGCTCAGAGCGCAAAATGCCCGGCTATTCGATTACCTGTTGTCGCTGCGGCGCAAGCAGACGGTGGCCGAGCAGCTGGATGTGCAGCGCCGCAAGCCCATGCTGCATATCTCTCGTCGTTATCCGGCGGTACGCGGTTGCAGTGCGCTGATCATCCCGTTGGCCAGGCATCCCTCCAACCCCAATGGGGTCATTGTCTATGACCTGTCGGTGGATCCGGAGCCATTGTTCGAGCTGTCGCCGGAGGCTATCCGTGCACGGGTGTTTGCCAGTGCCGATGAGCTGAGCGAGGGTGAACATCGTATTCCTCTCAAGGTGATTCATATCAATCGCTCTCCGGTCGTCATGCCGATCAGCGTAGTGGATGAAACCGTGGCTCAGCGTCTTGGCATTGACAAGGCGCAGGCCGAGCAGCACTGGAAGGCGCTGGCCGGGCGAGGCGACGTGGTCGGCAAGGTCGAGGCCGTCTTCGGCGAGGGGCCACCCGGTGCTGCCGTGGAAGACCCGGATTTGATGCTGTACAGCGGAGCGTTCTTTTCCGGCAGTGACAAGCGGGAAATGGCTCGGGTGCGTGAGTGTCCCGTAGAGGCGCTGCATGAGCTGCAGCCGTCATTTCAGGATCCGCGGCTGGAGGAAATGCTGTTCCGGTATCGGGCGCGCAATTATCCGGTCACGCTCAGTGATGAAGAACGCCGACAATGGGAGCAGTTTCGCTGGGAGCGCATGAACTCGCCTCAGTTGTCATCGCTGACGCTGCAGCAGTTTGCGCGTGCGATCGAACGGCTTAATCAGCAGCCCCTTGAAGATCGTGATCGTCAGCTACTGGAAGAGCTGGTGCTGTATGTCGAGGGCATGATGCCGGAAGAAGCGTTCGGCTAGCTCGGCACTCTACCTTTACAGCAATGAAAGACGCGCCTCAGGGCGCGTTTTTCATTGCTGGTGCCGGAGGCAGGGGGCGCAGCCCCCAGTCAGGCGCGGGTGGCGGCACGGCCTTGTCGCTCGGGCGGGCGTGGAGTGTTATCGAGGGGGATTCAAGGGCCTGTTTCCATGCGGCCTGGACGTCATCCGGTGTGAGTGCGCGTACGGCGTCAGCCATGCGTTGTCGGGGATGCGTACCCAGTGTATTCATTCCCAGTGCCTGCCAGTGCCTGCTGGTCAACTCGTCGAGTGTGCGTGGTTTTTTCAGCAGCTCGCGTACCAGATTCTTCTGGTAGGGGGCCAGGGCTTTCGGAGTGGCGGGCGGGTGCAGGGCCTGAATCAGTGTCTGTATACGCTGGCTCAGGTCATCTCCATCATGTGTGGGAGACTGTACGGTCATCATGATGCCTGGGGCATCCAGTATGGATTGATAACCGGCTCTTACCACATAACCCAGCTGCTGCTCGGTACGTAACTGATTATAAAAGGGCGAGGCGATCCACTGTCCCAGTACGGCAGCGGCGGCGCGCGTTCTTTCATCCCGTGAGGGCCATTGAAGGTAGCGGATGACGGCATGATTGCCGTCATCGACCGGAATGGTCCAGGCCGGCGCCTGACGCGTTGGATACTGGGGGGCGGGGGTGTCGATGGCGGTATCCGTCAGGTTCGGATGCAATTGCTGTTTGATTGCCTCGACAGCTTGAAGGGCATGATCCTGGGTGATATCGCCGGTAATCATTCCCTCCAGATGCAGGTGGTTGATGAAACGTGCCCGGAATGCTCGCAGGTCCGAAGCGGTAATGCCCTTGAGCGCCTGTTGCTGCTGTTGCTCGGTAAAGGCGGGCATCACTGTCAAAGGGTGAAGGGCGGCTGCCAGACGCTGCCAGGCAGGATTCTGACGTTGACTGATCAATGACTGGCGCAGTTCGGTGGTGAGCCGCTCCACATCGTCAGCCTGTATGGCGCCAGTCTTCAATTGGGTCAGCATGCGTTTGATGATGAGGGGCTGACGGTCTCTCCAGCCGGTCAATGACAGGGTGATGCCTCTGGCATGGCTGTAGGCGCCGATCTGCTGACCGGCAGTGGCGGCGTGATAAAGGGTACTGCTCAGGCTGTCGATCCACCATCGGGCCAGCAGAGAGGTCAGGATCTGCTCTCGTGCACTGGCATTGGCTCGTGGCGTTTGCAGGCTGAGTCGCCACGCTGTTCGGGGGCTGTGAAACTGTCGGGTGCCCTGATACCAGATATCCATTTCCGGTAGATCAACAAGGCGGGCCGGTGGCTGCCTCTCTGGTCCTTCCGGGGTCAGATTGCGCGCGATATAAGGATTGGGTGAGGGGAGCCGCAGTCCATCAAGTGGCTCGGCATCAGGCCACGCGGTGACGGCATGCGTCGTATAGCTGGCCTTGAACCAGGGACTGGTCTTCTGCCCTTGAATGTCGGGACCACTGTACAGTCGAAGCAGCCGCGCCGGGCGCAGGGCTGACAGAATCGCACGCAGTTCAGGAGCATTGAACTGGTCCATGACATAGGGTGCCCGACGCAAATCCGTCAGAGGGTACTGATGGGCGTGGCTGCTCAGGTAGATCGCGAGGTTGTCGGTATCGGGGACGTCTTCAAAGCGGAATTGCTGACGAGCCAGTTGTTCCTGTTCCTGGTAGCGCCAGCGCAGCAGCCCCCCGGCCCTGATGTGAGTCACAACGTCGAACAGGCTGGCCTGAATCCGGTCCAGATGGCGTGCTCCTTCAGGAGTAAGCTGGATGCCGACAGTGAACAGTGCCTGGCGTCCAGTGAGCTGATTGACACCGGCTGTCAGGCCATTGGCCCAGCCCATGGCCTTCAGGCGAGCCAGCAGGCTGCCTGGTCCTTCATCACCGATCAGGCCTGCAATGAAATCGGCGGACTTGTTGTGAATATCGCGCTCGTTATGGGCGATCGGAAACATGAAGCTTACGGAGCGCTGGTCGCGACGGCTGTGTACGTTCAGGGTGCGGGGCAGGGTTTCTGGCTCAAAGAGCGCCGGGGATGTGCGTTCGTGATCAGGCAAGGCGGTGTCCGATGCGCGGACCCGGGAAAAATGGGCACGGGCCATAGACTGCAACTCTGTCTGAGATTGCGGGCCGACCAGTGCCACGGTCATTTTCCCTGCGTGATAATGGGTTTGATAGAACGTTCTGACCGCCTGCGCCAGTCGGTCAGGATCCCCGCCCAGTGTTTCAAGATTGCCTACCGTAAAGCGATGTACCGGGCTATCCGGGTTCATGACCTGAATCATCGCGTCTCGTCGACCATCCGCGTCATTATCCAGCCGCATGCTGAATTCTGCATTGACGGCGTGACGTTCCCGGTCGACGTAATGGCTATCCAGTGTGGGGGCTGTAAAAAAGCCGCTGAAACGCTCAATCAATGCTGGTAACGCTTTGGGGCTTACACTGGCGTGGTAGTTGGTATTGCGCAGTGTGGTGTAGGCGTTGTGTTGTCCGTGATGCCGACTCATGAAGGTGTCAAAGGCCCCGGGCGCCGGATAGTCCCGTGTACCCAGAAACAGCATGTGTTCGGTCAGATGGGCAAGCCCCGGGTAGGCCGCCGGGTCATCCTCGCTGCCGGTTTCGACGTTTACGGCTACCGCCGCGCGCTCGGCACCCGGATCGTGAGCCGTAATGACGGTCAGGCCGTTATCCAGCGTCATGGCCTGGTAGGTGGCCGGATCATTCGGGCTTTTTTTGATGATCGAGGCCGCTGCGGTCATCGGCAGGGAGGCAAGGTTCAATCCTGTAAGCAGCAGGCAGAGTGCGAGCCGGGAAGGCGTCATGGTGTATCCGGTGTGTCGTGGTGCCTGTCGACCAGCATCGGGCCGGTCGGGTGGGTGCATTGCATGGACTGGTTCTCTGGACTGTTGACCAGGGTTGTGACCGGATAGGCGCCCAGGGGTTCCGGGAACGGGCAGGAAAGCATCTGGTGCACCTCATCCATCGGCGTGTCCGGTGACAGCCACTGTCGAGCCCGGTGAGGCGCTATGACGGCCGGCAGCCGATCGGTCAGTGGCGTCAGGTGGGGCAGCGAGGGAACGGTAATCAATGCGCAACTGTCGTAATGAGTGAACTGCTGTTCAAAACGACACCATAGTCCGGCCAGCAGCAGCGGTCGCCGCTGGATATGAACGACCAGAAATGGCTGCTTGCGCTTGGGCTGCGGCTTCCATACGTAAAAACCGGATACCGGGATCAGGCAGCGCTGCGTGGTGATGGCATCCCGGAACATGGGGCGCTCGAACAGGGATTCGGCTCGAGCACAGTGAGGCGCATGGTCCAGTACCTTGAGCCATGGGGGGGTAAGGCCCCAGAAGCATTGATCAAGTACTGCACCGACTCCGGCCTCATGGCGCAGGGTGCTGATGGGGCGCCGAGGTGCCAGATTGGTACTGGTAATTACCGGCCCGCGTCGCGTCAGTGGCGATACTGCGGAGGGGAGGGAAAAATCACCTACCCATAGTCGACCTGCCATGCCACTCCTTAACCTGTTTGTTCATGTTTTTACACAGGGGAACAAAGCCCTTGCGTTTAAACCGGTGCGCGATATGCTGTACGAAAACGCTGTTCGATGATAATTATACCAGGGGAATGCAATGGCCCGTCCACGACAGCATGCACCGGATGAGCTGCATGCGAGAGTGATGGCGGCATGTGATGAGTGGCTCGTGTCTCAGCCGATCCACTCCCTGTCGTTACGCTCCATCGCCCGAGAAGTCGGGTGCGCGCCGAGTACGTTGCTTAAACTCTACGGCAGCTTCAGTAATCTGTTGCAATACGTCAATATCGATACCCTCAATGCCCTGCGAAGCGGCATCGAGGAAGACAATGAAGATCATGCGCCAAGTGAGCGCATCTACCGTCTTGCTCGCCTTTACTGGCAGTTTGCCCAGAAATACCCGTACCGATGGCAACTGCTTTTTGACCATCCGCTGGCGCAGGAAGGAGAGCTTGATCAGCGCCAGAGTAACATGATCGAGCAGTTGTTCATCCGCGTGGAGCAGACTCTTCGGGAGATTCAGCCCACGCTTAGTCAGGTCGAGGCCAACTACATGGCCCGCTCTCTGTGGGGCAGTGTTCACGGGCTGGTGCAGCTGGGACTTAACGAGCGTCTGGGATATTGGCAGGGCAAGCCGCTGGAGGTCACGGAGCTGCTGGATCAGTTGTTGGCTACCATCATTCGCGGTCTCCGCTACAAGGACAGCGCGTGAGTGCAGAAATGATGTGGCACCGGCGCTTTGCGCCCTTTTTCTGGACTCAGGCGCTGGGTGCATTCAACGACAACGTGTTCAAGAATGTCCTGTTGTTGCTGGTCACCTTTGTTGCCGTGCCACAGCGCGGCTGGGATGCCGGTCTTGTCAATAACCTGGCAGCCGGTCTCTTTATTCTTCCCTTTCTGCTGTTTTCCGCACTGGGCGGTGCGCTGGCCGATGCCATGGACAAGCGGCGCCTGATTACTGCGCTTAAATGGCTGGAGCTGTTGACCATGCTCGGGGCTGCCTGGGCATTGATCAACGGAGCCTTCGAAGTATTACTGGCGCTACTGTTCATGATGGGAACGCAGTCAGCGCTGTTTGGCCCGGTAAAGTACGCCATTTTGCCCCAGCACCTAGGGCGACATGAACTGGTCAGTGGCAACGCCTGGATTGAAATGGGTACCTTTCTCGCCATTTTGCTGGGTACCCTGTCATCTTCCTTTCTGCTGTCCGAGCCTTCGGAAGGCAACTGGCTGGCCGCCATATGCCTGGTGGTCGTGGCATTGATCGGGCTGGGCACCTGCTGGCTTATTCCCTCCGCTCCTCCTGTCAGATCTCACAAGGTGCGCTGGCAGCCCATTCGCGAATCAACGCGCGTCATGAAGGACGCCTGGCGTGCCAAACGGGTTTTTCCAGCCCTGGTGGCCATCAGCCTGTTCTGGTTTCTGGGCACCTGTTATCTGACACAGTTGCC
Source organism: Larsenimonas rhizosphaerae (assembly GCF_026240105.1). Classification (NCBI taxonomy): domain Bacteria; kingdom Pseudomonadati; phylum Pseudomonadota; class Gammaproteobacteria; order Oceanospirillales; family Halomonadaceae; genus Larsenimonas; species Larsenimonas rhizosphaerae. The sequence continues at coordinate 499,835 of NZ_JAPIVE010000003.1, read as the reverse complement.
GATCTGGACTCGCCAGATCGTCATGGGAGGTGAAACGGCTGTCAGTCTGTTGCTGGCTGCCTTTGCCGTCGGTATCGGGCTGGGTGCCTTGATCTGTGCACGCCTGTCAGCCGGCCGCCTTGAAGTCGGCCTGGTACCCATTGGTGCCCTTTTGATTGCACTGGGTGGGTTCGGGTTTGCCATGACAGACCCCCTGGCCAGTGCGCCACAATCGATGGCGTCCCTGTTGTCCATGCCCGCGTTGTGGTGGATGCTTTTGAAGCTGGCGACGGTGGGCGTGGGAGGCGGGCTTTATATCGTGCCGCTTTATACGCTGATTCAGTTGCGCAGCCCGGAAGATCAGAGAGCGCGGATGATCGCTGCCAATAACCTGCTGAATGCTGTCTTCATGATTGCTGCAGCAGTGTTCGGTGTGCTGGTGCTCAGTGTCTTCAAGGCTTCACTATCCACCCTGTTTGTATTGCTGGCCCTGCTGGCCCTGTTGATTGCCGTCAGTGTAGCCAGTCTTCATCCTCGGCCCACCATGCGCATTGTCATTTTCCTGCTGGTGCATTGCTGGTATCGGTTGAGGCTTTCCGGGCGTCGTCATATTCCGGCCGAGGGCGCTGCACTGATCGTGTGTAATCATGTCAGCTTCATGGATGCACTGGTCATGGGGGGCGCCAGCTCACGTCCGCTGCGCTTTCTGATGGACAAGCCGATCTATCAGTCACCGTGGATGAATTGGTTTTTTCGGATTGCCGGCGCTATTCCGGTGGAATCCGAACGTCGTGATCCCAAGGGGATGCGCCGAGCGCTCGATCAAATCAGCGACGCGTTGCGTAATGGTGAAGTGGTGATGCTGTTTCCCGAAGGTCGGTTGACCCGGGATGGTCAGGTACATGAATTTCGGCGCGGGATCGAGTTGATCCTGAAGCGAGACCCGGTACCTGTCGTGCCGGCGGCCCTGTCCGGCCTGTGGGGGTCATGGACTTCCCGCCAAGGGGGGCGGCCCTTCAAGGGATGGCCGAGCCGGTGTCGTGCACGGGTCTGCCTCAGATTCGGTGAGCCCTTGCCGGCGGATACCAGCCGTCTGGACCTGCAGCATGCCGTCATGGCGTTGAAGGAAGAGGGCGATCTGACCGCCAGTACCGCTCCGCTTTCACCGCCACACTAGCTTCTTCACCAGGCTGGCTTATCCTGCCAGCTTGGGGGTGGGCCAGGGCAGGGTGATGGTTGCAGAGAGGCCGCCAAGGTTGCTCTCGCCCAGGGTGAGGGTGCCGCCATGGTGGCCAACGATCTGTTCAACAATGCCCAGCCCCAGTCCGTGCCCGCTGACCTGCTCATCCAGGCGCGTTCCCCTGTTCAACACATCACCTCGATGTTCGATGGCTATCCCTGGGCCATCATCATCAACCTGCAGGCGCATGGCATGTTCTTCGGCATGAAGCGTGAGGCGAGCCTGACTGGCTGCCCACTTGCCGGCGTTATCAAGCAGGTTGCCCAGCACTTCCAGTAGTTCATCCCTGTCCCACGGAAGAGAGGCAGGCTTGTCCCCCAGACAGAGAAAGCGAATCCTGGGACCATGAATTTCACGCAGGGTATCCAGCAGTGGCGGCAAATCGTGTTCCGGGCGAAAGCGTGCGGCCGGTGATACCTCACTGGTATCAAGACGTGCTCGCTGTAGCTCACGCTCGACCAGTCGATGGATATCATCCAGCCGGTGCTGCAGGCCCTTCTTGATATCAGGATGCTGATTGAGTTCTTCCCTGGAAAGCAGGGCTTCCATCACGGCCAGCGGTGTCTTGAGGGCGTGCCCCAGATTGGCAATGCCATCGCGTGAGCGGTTGAGCACCTGCTCGATGCGTCCGAGCTGATGGTTGAGCTCGGTAACGACCGGAGATATTTCAGCGGGCATGGGGGTTTCAAGGGCCATGCGTTCGCCTTCGTGAAGCTGGGCCAGTTCCTGCTGCAGGCGGTCAAGTGGCTTGAGGCCAAGCCGGATCACACGACGCTGAATCAATACCAGAAGCCCTGCCATGGCCCCGCCGAGCCCCCAGATGGACCAGCGAAGCCAGAATAGCCGGTAGGTTACCGGGGTATAGTCAAGCGCAGTCGTGACCTGGATTTCATGAGTGCCACGGTGGTACTGACCTGTCCATACCAGTAGTTTCTGGTCTTCCGGACCGGGCTCCAGTCCGTGGGACAGGCCTTGGCTATGGGGCTTGATCTGAAAGTCCCACAGCGAACGGGAGCGAATGGGCGGCAGGTCGTCAATCTGGATAAGAAAGTAGTGACCGGAATATACGCGATTAAAGGATGCTCGCAGTGTATCCGGATCAAGGCGCTGTGGGCTGTTTTCAAGCTGGGGGTTGGCGATCAGGCTTTCAGCATCCTCCTGTAGTCGCTCCCCCAGATAATCGCGCGTTGCGTAGTCAAACAGCAGCACGCTGCCCTGGGCCAGCAACAGCATGACGACCAGGCTGGCCAGCAACAGCCCCATGTCCAGCCGTCGGGTCAGCGACATCATGTCGTGCTGTCGCCACCAAATCGATAGCCCTGGCCACGTTGGGTCACGATGATGCTGCGGCCCAGTTTCTGGCGAAGGTGGTTGATGTGGACTTCGACCACGTTGGGGTTGCGGTCATGCTCGCTGTCGTACAGGTGATCCAGCAGCCGATCCTTGGGAATAACGTGTTCGGGGTGGTGCATCAGATAGCGCATGATCGCAAATTCGGCGCGGGTCAGACTGACGGCCTTGCCTTCGCTGTCGCGCATTGCTGTCTGGCTGTTTTCATCCAGAGTTACACCTGCGACAGCCAGCGTCGGAGAGGGGCGCTGGCCATGACGGCGCCGAACCAGTGCCTGCAGACGCAGAATCAATTCATCCGGATGAAACGGCTTCGGCAGGTAATCGTCTGCACCGGCGCGAAGGCCGGTAATACGTTCGCTCCAGCTTGAGCGAGCCGTCAGAATCAGGATGGGGATATCCAGACCGGCTTCACGCCATTCTTCAAGCAGGCTCAGGCCGGGTCGGCCCGGGAGCCCCAGGTCCAGTACGATGACATCGTAGGGTTCCTTGACCGCCATGGTGGCAGCGTCGCGGCCATCGGTATACCAGTCCACGGCGTAGCCGTTTCTGCTGAACAGCGCGTTGAGCTCATCGGCAAGCGGGACATTGTCCTCAACCAGTAGCAACCGCATAACTTATTTTTCCTCGCTGGCGGTAATGTAATCACCTGTGACCGCATCGAATTTCAATTCCCAGACTGTGCCCTGGTCATCAAGAATATCAATTTCATAGATATAGCGGTCATGTTCCTTTTCAAGCTCGGCCTCCAGCAATTTACCGCTGTGATGGCGTCGTGCCTTCTCCAGTATGGCTGGAAATTCAATGATATGGCCCGAGCGGGTCAGGCGAAGCACATCATCCTGGGAGAGATCAGCCTGGCACGGCTGGGTCATGGCCATCAGGCATACCAGGACCAGGCACGGCCCGCCGATCCACAGGAAAGTGGCAGGGTGCCTTATGGCCCGCATCCCTGCGGCAGCAGCCGGCCAATGGTAGGCGAGAGTCATGGTGCTCTCCGTCGCGTCAAAGGCTCAAAGACTACTGTATTCGCGCCACTTCAACCTGAAACAGCCCTTGTGTCGGCCCTCTAGTCACGAATGGGGCGACGTACGGTAGCCTGCCAGCAGCGCGCTGCAGTGATCAGGTTGTCCTTGACGTCCAGAATTTCCATCCGGGACGTGCCGATCTGGAGGCAGGCTGCAGCATCGGGAAAGGACTCCAGGTGTTCGAGAATCAGTCCGTTGAGGGTTTTTGGGCCATCCGTGGGAAGCTGCCAGCCGAGCACCTTGTTCACCTCACGAATATTGGCTGTACCGTCAATGACATAGCTGCCGTCATTTTGCAGGTGTATGTCCTGATGGGTGCCCGAGACGTCGGTGGTAAATTCTCCCACGATCTCTTCGAGAATGTCTTCGAGTGTTGCCAGCCCCTGAATGTCGCCGTACTCGTCTACCACGATACCGATGCGCCGCTTTTGCTGCTGAAAGTTGAGCAGTTGCGTGTGGAGCGGGGTGGATTCGGGGATGAAGTAGGGTTCGCGGGCTTCCTGAACGATGGCAGCCTTGGTGACTTCCGGCTTGGACAGAAAGCGCGCAGCATTGCGCAGGTGAAGAATACCGATGATATTGTTGATATCACCCTTGTAGACCGGGAGCCGCGTGTGCTGGCTGGCCCGGATGTCAGCCAGCAGGCTGTCTATGGGGCTGTCCAGGTCCAGGCCGACAATCTCGTGGCGAGGCACCATGATGTCGTTGACGGTGACGTTTTCCAGATCAAGAATCGAGATCAGCATGGACTGGTGGCGGCGGGGAATCAGCGTGCCGGCCTCGTGCACCACGGTTCTGAGTTCATCTCGCGTTAAACTGGAAGCGCCGCCTGAAACATCCTTGATGCCAACCATGCGTAACAGGCCGTTCGAGATGCCGTTGACCAGCCAGACCAGCGGATACATGAACTTCAGCAGGGGCTCAAGAATTACCGAGGCGGGGAAGGCGATGCGCTCGGGCTTTACTGCAGCCATGGTCTTGGGCGTCACTTCGGCAAAAATCAGTACTACCAGCGTCAGGGCTGCCGTGGAAATGGCCGGACCGGAAACATCACCAAAGAAATGGATCGCGATGATGGTGGCAATCGAGGCTGCCAGATTGTTGACGAAATTATTGCCGATCAGGATGACACCGATCAGGCGGTCCGGACGGGCAAGCAGACGCAGTACGCGCTTGGCGCGCTTGTCACCGGCCTTTTCGAGGTGGCTCAGGCGATACCGGTTGATGGACATCATGCCGGTCTCGGAACTCGAGAAGAAGGCTGACAGGGCAATCAGTAGTCCCAGCAGGACAAACATCACCCACAACGATGTGTCGTTGCTCAAAATTCAATAATCCTCGATATAAAGCCAGAGATGGTTGTAGGGATTTGCTGCGCCGGTGTCAAGGCACGGGGCCTGCATCGGCGCCTGCCCATCAAAAGGTAGAGTGGTAGATCAGGGTCAGTGCCAGTTTGCTGCCGAGGTAGGCCAGCAGCAGTGAGACGCTTCCGGTAAGGGTCCAGCGAACGGCGCGCTGACCTCGCCAGCCACGATAATGATGGCCCCACAGAAGAATGCCGAAAATGATCCATGCGGCAATCGACAGGACGGTCTTGTGGGCCAGGTGCTGGGCAAACAGATTATCCAGAAAGATAAAGCCGCTGATGATGGCACCGGTCAGGAAGACCATTCCCCAGCTGATAAGCTCGAACAGCAACCGCTCCATGCGTACCAGGGGAGGCAGCACCTGGATGATGCCCCGTAGATGATGATGCTTGAGCGCATGTTGCTGGAATGCCAGCAGAATGGAGACCACGGCCGCAATGCTCAGCAGTCCATAGGCCAGCATGGAGGTAGCAATGTGGATGATCAGGCCGGGGCTGAATCCGCTTTCCACGGTGTTGCCCGGCAGGCCGATAACGGCCGTGACAGAGACGGCGGCAATCGGAAACAGAATGGCCGAGGCAGCCAGGATGGGCTTGAAGAAGCTGACCACGATCAACAGGAGCGTAATGATCCAGCAGGCCAGCGATGCGCTTTCCGACAGGCCCAGGTTGAATCCCGTCGCCGCGTGAATGGTCAGGTAAACGATGACGCCGTGACACAGGGCTGCGGTGCCGCCCAGCCACTGTACCGGTGCCGGGCGAGGTTCAACTCGGCGCGCCAGGGCCATGGCCTGCCACAGACCGGCAGCGAGATACAGCAAGATGGCCGCGAAGGCAAAGGGCAGTGCCTGCATGAAGAGCGTCATCTCCTTGAATGGTCGTGCATGATTCGGGGTGGACTTGTTTTGACCACTATACCGTAAAGCTGTCTGTGGTGGCATCCGATGGCCTGGCCATGACGTCGCAGTCGGGTAAATTCGTTCGGTGCAGCGCCAACCCATGGAGGCACGGGCCTCTTGTGCGTATAATCCGTTGTCAAATGCCCATGACACCGCGCCCGGGAGGCTTCCCGTCAGGCGCCGTTTTGCCGGAGAGGCTTATGTTTGACAGTTTGACAGATCGCCTGTCGCACACGCTCAGGTCCATTTCCGGACAGGCGAAGCTGACTGAAGACAATATCAAGGACACGCTGCGAGAGGTGCGACGTGCGCTGCTGGAGGCGGATGTTGCCCTGCCGGTGGTCAAGGCGTTCATCGATCAGGTGCGTGAACGTGCCGTTGGCCAGGAAGTTTCCAAGAGCCTGTCGCCGGGCCAGCAGTTCGTCAAGATCGTTCAGCAGGAGCTGGAATCGATCATGGGCGAGGCCAATGTGCCACTGGATTTCGGACGCAGCGAGCCGGCGGTGATCCTGATGGCAGGCCTGCAGGGGGCGGGCAAGACCACCTCGGTTGCCAAGCTGGCCAAGTACCTGCGGGAACGCGAGAAGAAAAAGGTGCTGGTGGTATCGGCGGATGTCTATCGTCCTGCGGCGATCGATCAGCTTGAAATGCTGGCCTCCGAGGTGGGGGTCGAGTTCTTCCCGTCTCACAGCAGTCAGAAACCGGTGGATATCGCCAATGCGGCGATCAAGCATGCCGGCATCAAGTTTCATGATGTTGTGCTGGTGGATACGGCGGGCCGTCTTCACGTCGATGACGTGATGATGGGCGAAATTCAGGAGCTTCACCGCGCCCTGTCACCGCAGGAAACGCTGTTTGTCGTCGATGCCATGACCGGGCAGGATGCGGCGAATACGGCCAGGGCGTTCCATGAGGCGCTGCCGCTGACCGGTGTCATTCTGACCAAGGTCGACGGGGATGCCCGTGGCGGTGCGGCCCTGTCGGTGCGTCATATTACCGGCAAGCCGATCAAGTTTCTGGGCATGGGCGAGAAAACCGACGCCCTCGAGCCGTTCTACCCGGATCGTATTGCTTCGCGCATTCTGGGCATGGGCGATGTGCTCAGCCTGATCGAGGAGGCCGAGCGCAAGGTTGATCGTTCCAAGGCCGATCAGCTCAGCCGCAAGATCAAGAAAGGGCAGAGCTTTGATCTGGAAGATTTCCGCGACCAGCTTCAGCAGCTCAAGCAGATGGGCGGCATGGGCAACCTGCTGGACAAGCTGCCGGGGATGGGGCAGATGGCCGACATGGCCAAGGGGCAGGCCAGCGAGAAGGAGTTCGGCAAGCTCGAGTCGATGATCAACTCCATGACCCAGAAGGAGCGTCGCAAGCCGGAACTGATCAATGGGTCTCGCAAGCGTCGTATCTGCGCCGGGTCCGGAACCCAGGTGGCCGATCTCAATCGTCTTTTGAAGCAGCACAAGCAGATGCAGAAGATGATGAAGAAGATGGGCAAGAAGGGCGGCATGCAGAAGATGATGCGTGGCATGAGCTCCATGATGGGCGGTGGCGGCCCGGGCGGCCCGATGGGTGGCGGACCGGGTGGTTTTCCCGGGAGGTAGGCCTTCGGTCAGGGACAGGGTAAGTGGTTCCCAATCATTGAACTTTCCCGTAGAATACCGCGTCTTCAAACAAACGTGCCCGCATTATGCGGGCACGTGACTATTCACCCGGAGCTTGCCAAGGCTCTGATTGATACCAACCCAAAGGACATTAACGATGGTAACGATTCGTTTAGCCCGTGGTGGCGCCAAGAAGCGTCCGTTTTATCACGTAGCGGTCACCGACTCTCGTCGTGCCCGTGACGGCCGCTTTATCGAGCGCCTCGGCTTTTTCAACCCGGTTGCCCGCGGCCAGGAAGAGCGTCTGCGTCTTGACGTTGAGCGCGTTGAATTCTGGCAGAGCCAGGGTGCCCAGTTGACCGAACGCGTCAGCGAGCTGGTCAAGGAAGCACGCAAGGCCCAGGCTGTCGAGGCCTGAGACGATGGCTGACCCGATGACGTCCCGTACGCGTCCCTCGACGCAGGACAGTGTGCTGCTTGGTGCGCTGACCAGTCCTCATGGCGTCAAGGGTGGCTTGAAGGTGTATTCATACACCAATCCCATCGAGGGCATTTTCGGTTATCCCGAATGGCTTGTCGTGACTCAGGGCCAGACGCGCACCATGCGTGTGCTTCAGGGCCGCCCGCAGGGCAAGGGTCTCGTGGTGTTTCTCGAGGGTGTTGATTCGCGTGATGATGCCGAGGCACTCGCCGGCGCCGAAATCCGGTTACCGACCGAGCAGCTGGCTCCTCTGAATGCGAACGAGCTTTACTGGTATCAGCTTGAAGGTCTGCGCGTTGTCACCGTTGATGGCCAGACACTTGGACGGATCGATCACTTGTTCGAAACCGGCGCCAATGATGTCATGGTGGTCAAGGGGAGTGACGACAGTATCGACAGGCGCGAGCGATTGCTGCCGTATATCAGCAATGTTGTAACCGACGTTGATCTCGACCGCGGCGAACTGACCGTCGACTGGGATCCGGAGTTTTAACATGCGGTATGGCGTCGCTGGAAGGCAGAATATCCTGTGTGGGTAGGTGTGGTATCCCTGTTTCCCGAGATGTTTGACGCGCTTACGCGTTATGGCGTCACGGGACGGGCCGTGGAACGCGGGCTGATCGAGCTGGCTACCTGGAACCCGAGGGATTACGCCACGGACCGACATCGCACCGTGGACGACAGGCCCTATGGGGGCGGTCCTGGCATGCTGATGAAGGTGGATACCCTCCGCTCGGCCATACACGAGGCTCGGCGGGCAGCAGAACAGGTATCGAGCGAGGACGATCGTCCTGCCCGTGTGATCTATCTATCGCCCCAGGGGCGCCGGCTGGATCAGCAGGGGGTTCAGGCGCTTGCGCGTCACTCGAAACTGATTCTGGTGGCAGGACGGTATGAAGGTATCGATGAGCGAGTCATCGAGGCCGATATCGATGAAGAGTGGTCTGTAGGAGATTATGTGCTGAGCGGTGGTGAGCTGCCGGCCATGGTACTTCTCGACGCGGTGGCGCGACTGGTTCCCGGGGTGCTTGGGCATCAGGGCTCTGCCGAAGAGGACTCCTTCACCGATGGACTGCTGGATTGTCCGCACTATACCCGGCCGGAAGCCATTGATGGTCGGCAGGTGCCGGACGTGCTTCTCAGTGGCCATCACGGCGAAATCAGGCGCTGGCGGCTCAAGCAGTCGCTGGGTAGAACCTGGCTGAGACGGCCGGAATTGCTCGAAGGACGGACGCTCGACAAGGAGGAACATGATCTTCTTGAAGCGTTCAAAAAGGACTACGTCGCTCCCGGCGACGGCGGTGCATCCTCATAGTACCCGCAGTACGTGATTTGCGCGGTGCGAGTGTGGGCGGCAGATGCCTGACAGGATGCGTCATCCACAATGTGACTCCCGCGTTTTCGAGCGCCGGGATCAGCGTTCACCGCTTGAAGAGGGGTGAACACCAATGAATATCAGGAGTGTGTCATGAGTAGCAAGAACAAGGTGATCCAGGCAATCGAAAACGAGCAGATGAACAAGGAAATTCCTTCGTTCGGCCCGGGTGATACGGTTGTGGTGCAGGTCAAGGTTGTTGAAGGTACTCGCGAGCGTCTGCAGGCCTTTGAAGGTGTCGTCATCGGCAAGCGTAACCGCGGTCTGAACTCCGCTTTCACCGTGCGCAAGATTTCCCACGGTGTAGGCGTCGAGCGTACCTTCCAGACTTACAGCCCGCTGGTTGACAGCCTTGCCGTCAAACGTCGCGGTGACGTTCGTCAGGCCAAGCTGTATTACCTTCGTGAGCGTAGCGGCAAGTCTGCACGTATCAAGGAAAAGCTGTCCTGATCGCCACTCAAGGCGATGGGCTGCCCCAGGGGTAGCTCACAGCAGGCCCCGCTGGCATGATTGCCGCGGGGCCTTTTCATTTTCAGGGGAAATGACATGTCGCCATCCGGTGAACAGCTGGTGGATACCTTTCTGGATGCACTGTGGCTTGAGCGTGGTGCCAGCCCCCATACGCTGTCGGCCTATCGCACGGACCTGCGCCACTGGCTGCGCTTTGCTGAAGCGCATGGCGTTCGCCCGCTGACGGCGCAGCAGGGCGATGCCGAGGCCTTTTTCAGCGAGCGGGTGGCGGCCGGTTACAGCGACCGATCCAATGCTCGGCTTCTGTCGAGCCTGCGCCGGTTTTATCGCTGGAACGTGCGAGAGGCGATGATTATCCATGATCCGGTTGCTCGCATCAGCCTGCCGCGGGTCCGGCCGGATCTCCCGGGTACACTGGATGAGGCTGATGTTGATGCCCTTCTGGACGCGCCGGACACCGATACCGCGCTGGGGTTGCGGGACCGCGCGATGCTGGAAGTGCTTTATGCCTGCGGATTGCGTGTCAGCGAACTGGTTGGCCTGCGTGTCAGTGATGTCAATCCGCGTCAGGGGGTTGTGCGTGTGCTGGGCAAGGGGGATCGCGAGCGGCTGGTACCGATGGGCGAGACAGCGCTTGAGTGGCTGGACGTATACATGCGCAACGGCCGGCCACTGTTGATGGCATCCATTACGCGCGAGCCTTTGTTCCCGGGTCGGCGTGATGGCTTCATGACGCGGCAGACCTTCTGGCATCGTATCAAGCATCACGCTATGGTGGCCGGGGTTCACAAGCCCCTGTCGCCCCACACCCTGCGTCATGCCTTTGCGACCCATTTATTGAATCATGGGGCCAATCTGCGTGTCGTACAGGAGCTACTGGGTCACAGCGACTTGTCGACAACCCAGATTTATACCCACGTGGCGCAGGCTCGCCTTGAAGCACTGCATGCCATGCACCATCCAAGAGGTTGATGAATGTTAAGTCGAATATGTGCCGTTCTGGCGCTGGCCTCCTGTGCAAGTGTCCTTTCCAGCGCCGCCATGGCCGATGATCAGGCCCTGCTGGACAACCTGGTCGTCAATGGTCAGAAAATGCCGGTTCAATCCGTGGCCAGCACCCCGCTTCCGGGGATCAATGAAGTACACCTCGCGTCCGGAGAAACCTTCTATACCGATGACAAGGGGCGCTATCTGCTGGTGGGGGATCTCTACGAAAATACCGAGGGTGGGCTGGTCAATCTGTCCGAGCAGCAGCGCAATGAGAAGCGCAAGGCGCAGATGGATCAGGTCAGCGAGCAGGACATGGTGATCTTTCGGCCTGCCGGCAAGGTCAGGCACGTATTGACGGTATTTACGGACACGACCTGCCCGTATTGCCACAAGCTGCACGATGATGTGCCCGCCCTTAACAAGGCCGGTATCGAAGTGCGCTATCTGGCCTTTCCTCGCGCCGGAATGGGGTCCAGGGGAGCCGAGGAGCTGGCCGGCGTGTGGTGCAGCAAGAACCGCAGTGAGGCCATGACGGCGGCCATGAAAGGGGACGCCAAACGGGGACGTACTCGTTGTGACAGCACGGTAGCGGCACAGTATCAGCTGGGTCAGCAGATCGGGATTCAGGGGACTCCGGCCATTGTATTGCCGGATGGCCAGATGATTGCCGGCTATCTGCCGGCGCAGCGTTTGATTCAAATGCTCGAAAAGCGCTGAGCCTTTCAGCGGGCCCGGCATTCATTGCCGTGCCCAATGACGTTACACTTGGGCTCTTTTTTCGCAGATCGAGATGATCTTTATTCGACTTGGCTGGGTAGTGAAACCATGACAACGCTTGAACCGGTAAAGGTAGGTATCTGTGGGCTGGGTACCGTAGGTGGCGGCACCTTCAATGTTCTGACACGCAACGCTGACGATATCGCGCGTCGTGCCGGGCGTCCGATTGTCATCCAGCAGGTGGCTGCACGTCGTGACAACCCGGCCTGTGACCTGGCTGGTATCAACGTCACGAACGATATTTTCGAGGTGGTCAGAAACCCGGACATCGATGTCGTGGTCGAGCTGATCGGCGGCTATGACACCGCGCGTGAACTGGTACTTGAAGCCATCAGCAACGGCAAGCATGTAGTAACGGCCAACAAGGCCCTGATCGCCGTGCATGGTAACGAAATATTTCAGGCGGCGGCCGAGAAGGGTGTCATGGTTGCCTTCGAGGCGGCGGTTGCGGGCGGCATTCCGGTGATCAAGTCATTGCGCGAGGGCCTTGGCGGTAACCGTATCCAATGGCTGGCGGGCATCATCAACGGCACGGGCAACTACATCCTGACGCACATGCGTGATGAAGGACGTGACTTCAACGATGTGCTGGCGGAAGCTCAGGCGCTGGGATACGCGGAAGCAGATCCGACCTTTGATGTGGAAGGAATCGATGCGGCCCACAAGCTGACCATTCTGGCCTCGATCGCCTACGGCGTACCGCTGCAGTTCGAAAAGGCCTATACCGAAGGCATCAGCCGTATTACCTCGGAAGACATCGAGCAGGCCGATAACCTTGGTTATGTGATCAAGCATCTGGGCATTTCCTGCCGGACCGATGAGGGCATCGAGCTGCGTGTGCACCCGACGCTGATTCCAAAGCAGCGTCTGCTGGCTAATGTGCATGGCGTCAAGAATGCCATCGAGATCATGGGCGATGCCGTGGGCCCCACGCTGTATTACGGAGCGGGGGCCGGTGCTGAACCGACCGCGTCTGCCGTGGTGGCGGATCTTCTGGACGTGGCGCGTGACATGGTCACCGAGCACAAGTACCGCACGCCCTATCTGGCGTTCAGCGGGATCATCGAGCAGAGCGACCAGGCACCCCAGGTGCTGCCGATGGAAAACATCGTCACGGCTTATTACCTGCGCCTGATGGCGGTCGACCGGCCAGGCGTGCTGGCTCGCGTGGCGACGATTCTTTCAGAGCAGGGCATCAGCATTGAAGCCCTGACCCAGAAGGAAGCCACTGAAGGCGAGTTGGTGCCCATCATCATGCTGACCCACCGCACACGTGAATCCAGCATGAACGAGGCCATTCGCCAGCTGGAGTCCCTGGCGGACGTGGCCGGCTCCGTCACTCGTATTCGTGTTGAAAACCTCGACGATAACGCCTGAACAGGCTTGCCTTGTGCCGGGGTCGGCACATGATTCTGTGAGAAGAGCGATGCGCTATATCAGTACCCGGGGCGCTGCCCCGGAACTCGACTTTGAAGACGTGCTGTTGACCGGACTTGCCAGTGATGGCGGCCTGTACGTGCCGAAGACGCTACCCCGGTTCAGCCATGATGAGCTGGCCGACATGGCCGGAAAGCCCTACAGCGAAGTGGCCTTTCGGGTAATGAAGCCATTCGTGGGTGACAGCATCGATGATGCCACCTTCCGTGGCCTGATCGAAGACAGCTATGCCACCTTCAAGCACGATGCGGTCGTTCCGAGTGTTCAACTTGGACCAAACCACTATCTGCTGGAGCTGTTTCACGGGCCGACGCTGGCCTTCAAGGATGTTGCCCTGCAGCTGCTGGGTCGTCTGCTGGACCACTTCCTGACCCGGCGCAACGAGAAGGGCGTCATCATGGGGGCGACGTCCGGTGATACGGGGTCGGCCGCCATTGAAGGCTGTCGCCACAGTGATCACCTGGATATCTTTATCCTGCATCCCTATCAGCGGGTGTCGGAAGTCCAGCGTCGGCAGATGACGACCGTGCTGTCGGATAACGTGTTCAATGTAGCCATCGAAGGTAACTTCGATGATGCCCAGGCCATCGTCAAGGGCAGCTTTGCAGACCAGCAGTTTTTGAACGGTACGCGGTTGATTGCGGTCAACTCGATCAACTGGGCCCGGATCATGGCGCAGATCGTGTACTACGTGTATGCCGCCGTGAATCTGGGGGCGCCCCATCGTGAGGTCAGCTTCACGGTGCCCTCGGCCAATTTCGGTAACCTCTATGCCGGCTTTACTGCCAGCCAGATGGGGCTACCGGTCAGGCAGTTTGTCATTGCCACCAATGCCAATGACATCTTGCACCGCACGCTTGCCAGCAATGACTTTTCCAAAAAGGAGCTGCTGGCCACGCTGGCGCCGTCGATGGATATCGTGGTGTCGTCCAACTTCGAGCGGCTGCTGTTTGACGCCTATGATCGTGACGGTGACCAGGTCCGGGCATTGCTGGAGCAGTTTCAGCAGGAGCCTGCCGTACTCGCGGAGGCGCCACTGGCGCGACTGCGAGCGCAGTTTGCCAGTGCCAGCCTGAGCGATGACGGCATCATTGAGGTTATTAAGGATGCGTTCGCGCGGACCGGTGAGTTGCTGGACCCACATACCGCAACCGGGTTCTACGCCGCCGAGAAGGCTCGCGCTGACCAGACCACGCCAATGATCACCCTTGCAACCGCCCATCCGGCCAAGTTCGAGGATGCCATCGTCAAGGCCGGTTTTGATGGCGCGGCGCTGCCGCCATCCATGGCCGATCTGCTGGAGCGTGAAGAGCAGTATGCCGTGCTCCCGGCGGAGCTGTCCGCCGTTCAGGCCTATGTGGCAGAACACCGCCACTGACCTTTCCCGGCCGCCCGTCAGGGCGGCCTTTATCCCGTGTCTGATGTGATGCTGCCATGAGCGATGCACAAACGCCGGCGGTAACGCTGGCACGCCAACTTAAACGTCGAGCCTGCCATCCCGACCTGTATCAGCAGGCCTTGTCTGCCGGTCTTACCGAGCTTCAGGCTCGAGTGCTGGCGGGGCGATTGTCGTCGCCACGGGCGCCGATCGAGGCGCTGGTACGTCCTGGCCTCAAGTACATTCATCATCCTGAAAAACTGCGTGATGCACGTCTGGCTGCCGAGCGCATAGCACAGGCTGTCAGTGCCGGTGAGCATATCGGCATCCTGACCGATTATGATGTCGATGGTATTACTTCCCATGTCGTGATCCTGCGCACCCTGAACGAGCTGTTTGGTGTGCCACGCGAGCGGCTGCATAGCCTGATCGGGCATCGCATACATGACGGGTACGGCATCAGTCAGCCGCTGGTGGAAAGAACGCTGGCCCTGTCGCCTCGTCCAGGTCTGGTCATCAGCGCTGACTGCGGCTCTTCCGATGAGCCTCGCATTGCTCAACTGGCCAGGGCGGGTATCGATGTAGTTGTTACTGACCACCACGCACTGCCGGTGGAAGGGCCGCCGCCCTCGGCGCTGGCGGTAGTCAATCCCTCACGGTCCGACTGCAGTTACCCCGATGCCACCATTGCAGGCTGCATGGTCTCGTGGCTGCTGATGTCGCTGGCCCGGGCCGTGCTGATCGAGCAGGGCATTCTGGGCAGTGACACGCCCAAGCTGTCGCCCTGGCTTTCCTATGTGGCGCTGGGCACCGTGGCGGACTGCGTATCGCTGGGCGATAGTGCCATCAATCGTGCGGTGGTCACCCAGGGGCTTTCGCTGATCAACCGTATGGGTGCCCCGTGCTGGCGGATGATGGCCGAACGCCTCGGGGCTGACAGCACACCGTTTGATGCCGAAACCCTGGCATTTCAGATGGGGCCCCGCATCAATGCCCGTTCCCGGCTGGATGATCCCTACGCAGCGCTTCATTTCATGCTGGCTGACAACGATACGGTAGCCCGGCGCTATCTGGACCTGCTGGATCAGGACAATCAGGCTCGCAAGGCCATTGAACAGACCATGGTGGAAACGGCGCGTGCGCAGGTGCAACCGGCCCTGATGGCAGGTGCCCGTGTGCTGGTGACCTTCCTTGAGCAGGGGCATCCGGGGGTACAGGGCATCGTGGCTTCGCGACTGGTGCAGGCCTGGGGGCGACCGACCTTTGTGCTTACGCCGGCGGAGGAGGACGGCATGTTGACCGGCTCCGGCCGGTCAGTGGAAGGAGTGCATCTGCGCGATGCGCTGCAGCGGGCCTTTGCACTGGCGCCTGACGCACTGCCCCGGTTCGGTGGTCATGGCGGCGCGGCAGGCATCGGGCTTGCCCGTGAGCAGTTGGGTGCCTTTGAGACGGCGATTGCGCAGGCCATCGAGGAACAACTGGGGGAGCGCGAACTTTACCCGCTGCTTTTGACCGATGGTGAGCTGGATGCCTCATGCATGGGGCTTGCACTGCTGGATGAGCTGGAAGCCCTGGCGCCCTATGGACGTGAATTTGACCCGCCCCTGTTCGAGGGCGTCTTTCAGGTGGATATGGCGCGTCTGGTCGGCAGTGAAGGCAATCACCTGATGCTGACTCTGGAAGCCGGTCGACAGCTTACCAGGGCCATCTGGTTTCGGGCTGTTGATCCCGGCGACCCTTCGCCGGTCAGCGAGGGCGACCAGGTGCGTTGCGCCTTCAAGCTTTCCCGTAACCGTTATCGTGGGCGTGAAAGCCTGCAGTTGATGATCGAACACCTCGAACCGGCCTGATCTCGACAGGGGCGAGTCGGGGGATTACCTTTTGTTGGCGGCAGTGCCACAAGCGCTGTCCGCCTGCAGCCACCATTCATGTGGCATAACAACAAAAGGATGGTTCGATGATTGATTCCACGCTTCACCATCGTCCGTGGGAAGACGCGCTGGCGATTTTAATAGGCGTGAGCCTGACTTCACTGGGTATTCAGTTTTACAGCGATGCCCAGATTCTGATCGGTAGTACGGCAGGCCTGGCGCTGCTTGTCAGTTACATCACCGGGTGGGGATTCGGCCCGATCTTCTTCGTCGTCAATATTCCGTTTTACTGGCTGGCGTTCAGGCGCATGGGGCTGGCCTTTACCTTCAAGACCTTTATGGCGATCGGGTTGTTGTCGCTGTTTTCCATGTGGATGCCTGGCTGGATAGGGCTTTCGCACATTCATCCGCTATACGCTGCACTGGTGGGCGGTTGTCTGATTGGTCTGGGCATCCTGGCACTGTTTCGCCATCGGGGCAGTCTGGGGGGGATCAATATTCTGGCACTTTACCTTCAGGATCGGCATATCGCCCGGGCAGGGCATATCCAGTTGGTGATCGATATCAGCCTGATGGTGGCGGCGCTGTTTGTATTGCCGCTCGACAAGGTCGCTTATTCGGTGGTCGGGGCCGTAGTGCTTAATGCCATTGTGCTGATCAACCATCGCCCGGAACGCTATAGGGGCGAGAGCTGAGGGGGCTGGCTCAGTAATTGGGCCAGAGACCCGGCGTCACCAGCTCCAGCAAGTGGCCGTCAGGGTCGCGAAAATAAAGGCTTTCGCTGTTGCCCGGCCAGTGGGAGCGTCCCTCGATATCAATGTCATGGGCTGCCAGGTGGGCTTCCCAGGCCGGGAGATCGTCCTGGGCAATGGCTAGGCCCAGATGCGTTCTGCCGGTGCCATCGTGGGGCGGGATGGTCCCCATGTCATTCGGCAGATGGACGGTCTCCTCCGTCAGCCCCTGCTGAAACAGCAGCAGCATGGTGTTGCCCGTCGGGTAGCTGGTAAAGCGCTCATCGGCCCTGAAGGGCGTCAGCCCCATCACGGTTTCGAAAAAGGTTCGGGCGCTGGCCATGTCCCGGGTATAGAGCACGCTTTCCAGAACATGGCCAAGGGCGGGTGCGCGATGAGTCATGGCGATCGCCTCCTGCGGTCGGTTACAAGCAAGGCCGTGGTGAGCTGGTGGGCCATTACGGTCAGATGAATGCGACAGCGTTCAGGCAATGTCTAGAACGTGATGCGCTCATTGGCAATGTAGAAGATTTCACCACCCTCGACATGGGTATCACCATGGGGATTCAGCAGCAGCGTGGTGCCATCTTCCGGCATATAACCGATCAAAATGGCGTTGTGCTCTTCCTTCATGCGCTGGTACAGGTCGCCCAGTCGGCCTGTCATGGTGGTTGGCAGGTGGGTGCGATACTGGGTGGCCCCCTGATCCACGGCCAGCAGTTCGGTAATCACTGATGACGATCCCGGGTCCTGGGATGCCCTTACCAGCATCTCGACCGACATGGAGGAGGTGCACTCCAGCGCTGGTGCATACAGACGAGCCAGCCGCGCGGTTTCCGGGTCGTTGAAATGGGCAACCACGTGCCCCTGCGGTTCCAGGGCATGCACCGACAGGACAACGGCCAGGGTGACATCGTCATTGCCGGTATGAATCAGGATCCGCTCGGCTGTACTGACCCCGGCTCGCTCAAGCAGGGCTCTGGAGGTCAGCTGTTCGCCATGTACAAAGCCCGCCTTGCCCGGTAACGGGTTCTCGTCGAGGGTGTTGTCACACAGCACGATGGCCTCATCACTGGACGTATCGTCCTTCAGCAGCAGATCGATGATGCGCTCGCTGGTGGCCGGGTCCCAGCCGATCAGTACCGTATGCGCTTCGCGGTGCGCATAGCTGTGTTTTCCCTTCATGCCTTTTCTCCACAGAGCAACAAACAGGTTGGTAAGCTTGCCGATCACCACGGTCAACAGCGTAATGCCGCCCAGCATCAGCCACAGGGCGGTAAACAGCCGGCCGCCTTCGGTGACCGGCAGCAGATCGCCATAGCCGACCGTCAGCGTAGTGGTCAGGTAAAAATACAGATAGGTCATCGGCGCCAGCAGCGCCTTTTCATCGAAGAACACTAGGCCTTCATAGCCCACGGCACAGTGAATGATCACGCCCAGCAGCAGGCTGCCCCAGCTGAAACGATAAACCAGTAACTGGGAATACTTTCGAATCAGGGCAAGAAAGGGCATGGCAGAAGGGCGTTCCTGTGTCGAGGGGTGGCCGGGCATCATCGGAGATGGAATGCCCGGTGAGTATACTCATCCGGGCAGGACAGGTCAGGCCATGTGCCGGTTTTACAGAACCACTCAGCGCTTGAAGCGGCCCCAGAACCAGCCAATGATCAGCGCCACGACAAACAGCCCGATCAGGTTGATGATCATGTCCATTCACGCCTCCCCGGTGGTTGAAGGATGAAAATGCCGCAGCCTGCTGGCATTGGCCACGACCGTCACCGAAGACAGTGACATGGCCAGCGCTGCCGCCATGGGCGAAAGCAGCTGATGAGTCAACGGGTACAGTACGCCAGCGGCCAACGGAATCCCCAGTGCATTATAGCCAAACGCGCCCCACAGGTTTTGCCGGATATTGGTGAGCGTGGCACGGCTCAGAGCGATGGCATCCACCACGCCGTGCAGACTGTCCCGCATCAGGGTGATTCCGGCTGACTGCAGTGCGACATCCGTACCGGTACCGACAGCAAATCCGACATCGGCCAGCGCCAGCGCGGGGGCATCGTTGATGCCATCACCGACCATGCCGACCACGGCCCTTTTATTCTGGTGGTCGCGCACTGCCTGTTGCTTGTCTTCCGGACGGCAGTCCCCCCGGTAATCATCAATGCCCAGCTCTGCGGCGACGGCGGCGGCCGTGGTCGCGTTATCGCCGGTCAGCATGACCAGGTGCAGTCCTTCGGCCTTGAGGCGCTGCACGGCGGACAGTGCATCATCGCGCAGCGGGTCGCGGATGGCATACAGCGCCATCAGCTGCCGGCCTCGGGCGAGGTACAGTACCGTAGGGGCACCAGACGCCCAGTCTGCCAGCGGGGCATCGGCCGCGGAAAGATCCACCTGATGCTCGGTCATCAGGGTGCGGTTGCCGATGCGCCACCATTGCTGCTGTGCATCACGCCCTTCCATGCCCCGCGCTGTCATCGAGCGCACGTCGGTCAAGGGCGCCGCCTGACAGGAAGACATGCCGTCCATGGCCAGCAATGCACCGGCGAGCGGGTGTTCGGAGCGCTGCTCCAGTGCCTTGACGACTGGTGACATGGTCGCTGCTTCTGTCTCTGACGCATGCCACTGGTGCTGCACCGTAGGCGTGCCACAGGTCAGTGTGCCTGTCTTGTCGATGATCAGGGTGGTCAGCCGACTGGCTGTCTGCAGTGCATCACCATCGCGGATAAGTACCCCCAGTCCGGCGCCCTTGCCGACCCCGATCATGACCGACAGCGGCGTGGCAAGGCCCAGGGCGCAGGGGCAGGCAATGATCAGCACCGACGTGGCTACGATCAGCATGTGCATGATGCGTGGGTCAGGCCCCAGGTTGAACCACACCAGCGCGGCGATCACGGCAATGATCATGACCGCCGGGACGAAGACTGCAGCCACCCGGTCGGCCAGCCGGCTGATGGGGGGCCGTGAATTCTGGGCATCGCGTACCTGGTGGATGATGCGAGCCAGGGTGGTGTCCTGACCGACGCTGGTGGCGGTATAGACCAGCGTGCCCTGATCATTGACGGTGCCGGCACTGAGGGTGTCGCCGGGCCGTTTGATGACGGGCATAGGCTCACCGGTCAGCATGGATTCATCGACCCGGCTTTCGCCTTCCTCGACCGTGCCGTCGACGGGAATCCGCTCGCCGGGTCGAACCCGCAGCTGGTCACCGCGCTGCACGTCCTCGACATCGACATCCTCGTCCTGTCCGTCGGTAATACGCCGCGCCGTCGGAGGGCGCAGATCGAGCAGGGCCCGCAGGGCCTCGGACGTGCGCCCTCGTGAGCGTACCTCGAGTGCCTGGCCTGCACTGATCAGGCCGATGATCATCAGTGGCGCTTCAAAATAGAGGTGTTTGGCCATGACAGGGAACAGGGCCGGGGCCAGCACCACGGCCATCGAATAGATCCATGCGGCCAGACTGCCCAGGGCGACCAGCAGATCCATGTTGGCCTGGTGGTGACGTACTGCCTTGAAGGCCGCACTGAAGAAGCCGCGCCCGGCGGTGACCATGACGCCCAGTACCAGGACGCCGACGCCCAGCCAGACCAGACGTTCGGAGCCTGCCAGATGCGGGTGATGGAAAAACATCAATCCCATCAGCAACGCGCCGGGTACCAGCGCGAGGGCACTGTCACGGCACTTGCGGCGCCATTCCCGTTTGGCGTTGTCGCGCTGGGTGGCGTCCAGCGCCTCGGCATTCTCGACCGCACTGGCGCCATAACCGGCCTGTTCGATGGCAGCAATCAGGGCTTTGGCATCCACTCGGCCTTTCACCCGGGCACTGCGGCTGGCGAAGTTGACGCTGGCCTGATCAACGCCGGGCGTATGCTCCAGTACGGTCTGGATGGTGGCGACGCAGCCGGCGCAGGTGATGCCGCTCAGGGCCAGTTCGATGGTTTTTATCCGACCGGTCGGCGCCTGGTCAGTCGAGAGCGTTTCTGCAGGTGCCGGAGAACACTCACCCTCGGTTGCGCTCTCCGTCTCCTTCATCGGGGTGGCGGAGGGGGGGAATCCTGCCTCCTTCAGAAGGTTGTCCAGTGCGTCATCGCCCAGCGTGGTCTGAACCTGCAGGGCCTTGTTGGACGGGTCACCTCCCACCTGTGCATGCGGATCCACCTCGGCAATGGCCCGGCGCATGTTTGACACGCAGCCCTGACAGGACATGGCGCTGATATGGCGGTACCGGGTCGCCGGTATGGCCGTAAAGCCGACAGCACCAATGGCATCGATGACGGTATCGGCGCGCTGGTCAGTCACCATGATCAGCGATGTACGATCAATGGTGATGTCGGCATCGGCGTCCAGCGCTTCCAGCGCCCTGCGGGTCTTGTTGACACAGCCACCACAGGACAGGCCGTCCAGGCTCAGGTGCAGCGCTGCGGGGTGTTCGGTCGGCATGAGTTACTCCTTGTCCGCGCCTGGCTGTTCGATAGTGGCTGCCGGGGGCTCCCAGTGTTCGATAAGACGGCACAGGGTGTGTCCGTCCGGGGCGGCATCCGGCATGGCAGACCAGGTTGCCAGCGCCTGCTCCATGCGATCGGCCAGCTGCTGAAGCTGATGAATTTCCTCACGTATTTGCGGAAGCCGCGCAGCGAGCAGGTCTCGCACCATCGGGCAGGGCGAATCGCCGTGCTCGGTATGGGCCAGGATGTCGCGAATCTCACGAAGACTGAAGCCCAGCGTACGCGCCTGCTGAATGAAGCGCAGCCGACGCAGGGCCTGCTCATCATAAAGCTGATAGCCATTATGCGGGTTTCGGTTAGAGCTTATTAAGCCTTCTCGGGTATAGTGCCGTACGGTTTCGGCCGTCACGCCGGCGGCGCTGGCCAGTTCGCTGACTTTTCTCATGGGGGCCTCACTGTCTGTCATGACCTGCAGTGTAAAACCCTGGTGTAACACAAGGGTCAAGCGATGTGAGCAGAGGGCTTCCGGCTCTCTTTAACAGCCCCGACCTTGGTCGTGCGGCCAAGGTCGGGATTGACCAGTGAGTCAGGTTCTTACACAACGGTAAGGGTGAAGGGGATCAAACGATCGTTTGACTCCAGGTTGCCACCTCATATGGCAGGGGATACAACAATGACTAAAACATGGGTACGTTTGAGCGCCGGCGTGGCGGGTGTCGGATTGTGCTGGCCGGCAATGGCTGGCGGGTTTCTGCTCAATGAACAGGATGTGGCTACGCAGGGCACCAGCTTTGCCGGTCGTGCATCCACACCACAAAATGCCGCGACGGTGTTCAACAACCCGGCCGGCATGTCATTTCTGAATCAGGCGCAACTGACCGTGGGTACGGTCTATCTGGCGCTTTCAAGCGATATCGATACGCAGCAGTCCACACAGCCGAGCCTGGCCGGCAGTGTACCGACATCCGGTGAAAACGACGGAGACATGATCCCCGGAAAGGCGATCCCCTTCGGTTATGTGGTGGTGCCTCTGGATGAGCAGTGGACCTTCGGGTTTGGTGCCTATGTCCCCTATGGGTTGATCACGGATTACAGCAGCAGCTTCAAGGGGCGTTTCTTCGGCGACTACAGCGACGTGGAGGTCTTTACTGCGCAGCCTACCCTGTCCTATCGCTTCAATGACCAGTGGTCCGTGGGGCTGGGTGTCACCTACAACCGGATCAAGGGAGAGCTGGGCTCTGCCACACCTGATCCGACCGTGGGAGTTCTGGGTGAAGGGGATGTGAACGTCAAGGGCGACGACGAAGCCTGGGGCTACAACCTGGGGGTCATGTTCAGGCCGCAGCCCGGTACGACCCTGGGGCTGGCCTACCGCTCAAAGGTGGATTACACCCTCAAGGGCGATGTGACCTTCGACAATGTCGTGACCATCGCGCCGGGCGCCTCGGTGGATAGTGATGCGTCACTGGACATCACCCTGCCTGAAACCATCGAATTTGCCGTGACCCAGGTCCTGGATGAACGCTGGACGCTGATGGCAGGGGCTGCCTGGACGCACTGGAGTCGGTTCGACGAGTTGAATGTTGAAAATGGCATCAGTGACATCAACGAGCAGGAAAACTGGAAGGATACCTGGATGTACTCCGTGGGGGCCAGCTATCAGTTGACGCCTGCGTGGGTGCTGCGCGGCGGGGTAGCCTTTGACGAGTCGCCCATGGACGGTGGCAACCGTTCGCCACGTGTGCCCACCGGAGATCGCTGGATCTATTCCGTGGGCGCGGGCTGGCAGCCGTCCGAGACACTCACCGTTGATGTGTCCTATACCTACTTCAACGAAAACAAGGCCTCTGTCGACATGCAGGATGCTTCACGGGGTACCTACAAGGCAGACTATGACAGCGATGGTCACGGATTTGGTACGCAGGTGACCTGGCGCTTCTGAACCCTGGCGAGTGTGCAGGGAAGCGCCCGGCCGGAGGCCGGGCGTTTTCATGAGCGCTCGAGCAGTTCCGGGTGTTGGTCGAGCAGCGTATTGGCCTGATCGATCAATCCGTTCATGTAGCGCATCAAGGCCTCGTAGGGGGCGGGCTCGGCCAGATCCACGCCGGCATCCCTGATCAGCTGATAGCCGCTGTCGGCCCCGCCACGTTTCAGTAGTGTCAGGTAGTCGGCACGGGCTGCCGGATCACCGGAGGCCAGACGGTCGGCAAGGGCGCGCGCTGCTGTCACCGAGGTCGCGTACTGATAGACGTAGAAGTTGTAATAGAAGTGGGGAACATACGCCCACTCGATGTTATAAGCCGGCTTGATTTCCATCACGCCCTTGTCCACACCGTAGTACTTGTGCAGCAACTCACCGTACATTCGGCTGAGGCGCTGGCCCGATAATGATCCTCCCTGTTCCACCACGTCATGAATCTCGCGTTCGAATTCGGCGAACTGGGTCTGGCGAAAGAAGGTGGCACGGAGTGATTCCAGAGCCTGGCCGATGTAGAACAATTTGTTTTCAGGCGTGGTGGCCGTAGCCATCATGTGATCTGACAGCAGCATTTCATTGACCGTCGAGGCAACCTCGGCGGTGAAAATGGAGTAGTCCGCCGTGGCCCAGGGTTGTGCTTCGGTGGCCAGCATCGAGTGAACCCCATGGCCCCATTCGTGGGCATAGGTCGATACGTCACCGAACCTGCCGTTGAAGTTCATGAGCACGTAGGGGTGCACGTCATAGGCAGCGCCATTCATGTAGGCACCGGAGCGCTTGCCCTTGCTCGGGTATGGGCTGGTCCAGTTGGCATGCAGGGCCTTGTCCAGCAGGGCCTGGTAATGTTCCCCCAGGGGGCGAGTTGCCTCCATGGTCAGCTGGCGAGCCTGGTCGAGTGTAAACTCCGGTGCCTTCTGGATCAGCGGCGGATAGATGTCGTAGTAATGCAGGGTCGTGACGCCCAGCAACCGCTGACGCAGGCGCAGGTAGCGCTGCAGGGTATCCAGGTGAGCATTGGCGGAATGCACCAGCTGGTCGTAGACCGCAACAGGTATGTCATTGCTGTCCAGCGCCGCGGACAGGGCACTGTCGTAATGGTGCAGGCGTGCCGAGGTCACATGAGCGGTCACGTCGTGGTCGAGCAGGGAGCCGAAGGTATCAGCATACTGGTGAAAGGTGGCCCAGAACGTATCAAAGACCTGCTCGCGCGCGTCGCGCTCATCGACCTTGCGCCAATGGGCGTATCCTGACGGGTCCAGGGTGCGTGATACCCCGTCAATGGTGATGGCGGGCCAGGGAATGTCGGCATTGGCCAGCAGGGCATAACTGTTTTCAGTCGAGGTTACCGGCGCCATGGCCGCCAGAGCCGATTCGGTGTCGGCGCTCAGGATATGCGGAGCACGCTCGGCCAGTCGTGTCAGAAAATAGCGGTAATCGGACAATGCCGGCAGTTTGGCCCATCGGGCCAGCTCATCCGGTGTCATGGCCGCCAGTTCCGGGGTGACATAGCCGGTAACGCTATTGAGCCGTGCCTGCAGTCGGGTGGTCTGCGCTGCCCGTTCCCGCTTCTTGCTACTGTTCAGGTCCTCATCGGCATCCAGGCCCGCGTACACACTCAGGCGCGCCGTGGTCTTCTCGATGCGGCCGATGGCATCCAGCGCGCTGGCCAGTGCTTCGGGTGATTGGCTCAGGGTGCCCTTGAAACGCGTGAGCCGATCAATGTCGTCGCGGGTACGGTCAAGGGTCTGCTGCCAGGCCGTCACGGAAGGATAGAGGTCGGCAAGTGCCCAGTGAGGTCTCGGTGGGGTATCTTCTGCCAGTGCCATCTGCAGGGGTGCGAGATTCAATCCAGACAGCAGGGCGGTCGCCAGACAGGGGCGGAGCGTACGTCGTAACATCGTCACCTCATCACAAAAGGGCTGCCGACTCCGGAGGCCGGTGGATAGAGCAGTGTAGTGTGCTCACGTGTGTTCCATGAAGCAGACAGGCCATGTTAAAGGTTGAGCAGGGATGTCATGTTTTAAATAAATGACCAATTTGTTTTATTCAAAGGGCTTCAACGGTAAATTGGCTCTGTATTGTAAAATAAAATCAACGTCACGGTTTCGAGGATTCTCATGTCCGCCTCAACGACAACTGATCATGTGGCCTCATGGTATGCAGCCAGTGCCCATGAAAGCCCCCATCGCCCGGCGCTGCAGGCGCACATCGACTGCGACGTCTGCGTCGTGGGTGCCGGATTTACCGGCATTTCGGCGGCACTGCATCTGGCAGAGCAGGGATATCGGGTGGTCGTCCTTGAGGCGGCGCGGGTTGGCTTTGGGGCTTCAGGTCGCAATGGCGGTCAGATCGTTAACAGCTACAGCCGTGACATGGATGTCATCGAGGCGAAGTATGGTGGTACAACAGCTCGCGCTCTTGGCGATATGGCATTTGAAGGTAACCGCATTATCCGTGAGCGTATCGCCCGCTACGGCATTGAATGCGATCTCAGGGAAGGTAACCTTTTTGCGGCCTGCAATGTTCGCCAGTTCGAGGGGCTCAAGGAGCACAAGGCGCTTTGGGAGCGGTATGGCCATCAGCAGCTTGAACTGCTGGACGACACCGAGACGCGCCGTGAGACCGGATCTGATCGCTATACCGGCGCACTGCTGGATCACTCCGGTGGACACCTTCACCCCCTGAATCTGGTGCTGGGGCAGGCAGCGGCCCTTGAAGGGCTGGGCGGGCAGATATTCGAGCACTCTCCGGTCGAGCGTATCGATTACGACACACCGTGCGTCCATACCGCTCAGGGCCAGGTGCGGGCCACCCGCGTTGTGCTGGCTGGCAATGCCTACATGACCGGGCTGCTGCCGAGCCTTGAAAACAAGTCCATGCCGGCCAGTACCCAGATCATTACCACCGCGCCGCTGACCGATGAGCAACGGCGCCAGTTGCTGCCCAATGATCGGGCCGTCGAGGACTGTAACTACCTGCTGGATTATTATCGGCTTACCGCCGATGGCCGGTTGCTGTACGGCGGTGGGGTCAGTTACGGCGGCCAGGACCCCAGAAGCATTGAAGCCGCGATTCGTCCCAAGCTCGAAAAGACCTTTCCCTGGCTCAAGGGGGTGGCCGTCGAATATGCCTGGAGCGGTACCTTTCTTTTGACCCTGAACCGGTTGCCTCAGTTTGGACGGATCAATGAGGGCGTGTACTACGCCCAGGGGTATTCCGGCCATGGCGTGACCTGCTCCCACCTGGCCGGACGGCTGGTGGCGGAAGTCATTCATGGCGAGAGCGGTCGCTTTGATGCCTTTGCCGGCCTGAAGCATCAGGTGTTTCCCGGCGGGCGTGCACTGAGCGTACCGCTGACCACGCTGGGTGCGTGGTATTACCAGTTGAGGGATCGGCTTGGCTGGTAATGCGCTGACATGACCATGTGCGAAAAGGGCCCCGTCGGGGCCCTTTTTCGGTGCAGCGTCAATGCAGCAAGGGGGAGGTGGCTGAACAACGCGAGTCGCCCGCCGTGCCATTACACGTGTCGTAGATACCAGTCGTACTCCAGTGTACTGACCCGCCGCATGGCCTGATCGCGTTCCGCCTGGCGATTGGCGGTGTAGACGGCGTGAAACTGCTCGCCGAACATCTCCTTCATCACCGGGTGGTGGGCAAACAGGGTCAGGGCCTGCTGCCAGCTGTTGGTCAGGGTAGGTTCGAGCTGGGTATAGGCATTGCCGGTGATGGGCGGCGGAGGCGCCGAACCGCTGTCCAGCCCGTGCAACACCGACCCCAGCAGCGTAGCCAGCAACAGGTAGGCATTCACATCGGCACCGGCCACCCGGTGCTCGATCCGTCTGGCCGCGTTGGGCCCGGAGGGAATGCGTACGGCCACGGAACGATTGTCATATCCCCAGGAGGGTGCCATCGGCACGTAAAGCCCTGGCTGAAACCGCCGGAAGGAATTCAGGTTGGGGGCGAGCACCGCCATGGATGCCGGCATCAGTTCCAGTACGCCGGCCACGGCGTGCTTGAGGGCGGTCGTACCCAGTGGATCATTATCATCGCTTGCAAAGATATTACGGCCCTGGTCGTCCAGCAGGCTGATATGTACATGGGCGCCGCTGCCGGCTTCCTCGCCATAGGGCTTGGCCATGAAGGTGGCTTCCAGACCATGCTTCTGGGCTACTCCCTTGATCAGGCGCTTCAGCAGCACGGCACTGTCGGCGGCCAGAAGTGCATCATCGCAGTGAATCAGGTTGATCTCGAACTGCCCCGGCGCGCATTCCTTCAGGGCAGTATCCAGCGGCAGGGACTGCACCTGCGCAGCGTACTGAATGTCCTCCAGAAAATCGGCGTACTCATCAAGCTCGCTGATCGAGTAAAGCTGGCTTTGCACCGCGCGCTCGCCCGTAGAAGGGGCGCAGGGAGGATGGATGCGGCCCTTGTTGTCGCGTTGGCGCTCAACCAGATAAAACTCCAGTTCCAGAGCGACCACCGGCGTCAGTCCGCGTGTACGAAAGCGCTCCAGCACGGCGTTCAACACGTGGCGAGGATCGGCAAAGAATGGGGTGCCGTCATTTTCATACATGCTCATCAGCACCTGCGCCTTGCGGCCTTCCTGGCGCCAGGGCATCAGGGCCAGCGTTCCCGGGATCGGGCGGCAGACCCGGTCGCTGTCGCCGGAATCAAGCCCCAGGCCGGTTTCCTCAATGGTATTGCCATTGATATCCAGCGCGAACAGGGAGGCCGGCAGATTGATGCCGCTGTCAAAGGCCTTGTGCAGGTTCTCGCCGGGGATGCGCTTGCCCCGCATGACGCCGTTCAGGTCACTGATCAATAGATCAATGGTGTCAATGTCGGGGTGGGCATCCAGAAATGCCTGCGCGCGCCGGGGCAGCGGTGACTCGGACATGGGCTGATTCCTTGCGGTGCCGTAGAGGTATCCCTCATCTTTCCGCTGTTGCAGTGGGGTTGTCAATTTTTTTAGTACAAGCGGCGCTATTGGCAGGCGGGCCTGGCAAGTTTCTTCAGCGAATTTTTCGCTTAGAGGTGTGAATATGGCGGTAAATGGTGTTCTGGCGCGAGAATGGCCACCGGGTAATGAGAGAAGGATGTTGAATAAAAGGCAACACCCATCCCCGCGTCGGAGGCGGGCTAAAAGGTTCTGGCCGGCGTGCAGCAGCTGACGATTCGGCAGGGAACCTTGCCGGCATTCAGGAACCGATGCGGCTGGTTGGTGTTGAAGTAATAGGCATCACCCGCCACGAGCCGCCGGGTCTGCATGCCAATGGTAATGTCGATTTCGCCGTCGATGACTACCCCGGCTTCCTCGCCCTGATGGGTAATCATTTCGCGGCCGGTATCGCTGCCGACGGGGTAGGTTTCGATCATGAACGACAGGGCGCGGTCTTGGCGGTTGGCACCGACCAGTTTGTAAATCACGTTGTCACTGCCGATGTCCGGCAATTCGTGCTGGTGATAAAACACCTGGTGAGTGTTTTCGAAGTCCATCGTGAAGAAATCGCCCACGCTTATTGGAATGGCATCGAGAATCTTCTTGAGCGAGCTGACCGAGGGGCTGACCTTGCCATGCTCGATCAGTGACAGACTGGAGTGCGTGACACCACAGCGCTTGGCCAGCTCTCGCTGGGAGATGCCGCGTAACGTACGCAGTGCCTTGAGCCTGGCGCCGACATCATCCGACATGAGCGATCATCCTTGTAGGTGAGGCGGGGTTCAGCTGCGAAAAATAGCATACTCGTGCCGTTGATACCGGCCCGAGAAGGTGATGGCCGGTTTCGACGCGGCATTGGCGTGGCCGCCCCCGCCGACGCGCTGCGGCGGGGGCGGGTCGTCAGGCTGCCCGGTTCAGAAAGGATGCCTCGATCAGCGCCTGGGTATAGGGCATGGATGGGTGGTCGAAAATGGCCTCGGTCGTACCCGACTCCACCACTTCCCCGTTCTTCATCACCAGCACCGTGTCCGACATGGCTCTGACCACGGCCAGGTCATGACTGATGAACAGGTACGTCATGTCGTATTTCTGCTGCAGGTCCCGCAGCAGCTCTACTACCGTTACCTGTACCGACCGGTCCAGTGCCGACGTGGGTTCATCCAGCAGCAGAAATTCCGGTTTGAGCACCACGGCGCGGGCAATGGCAATTCGCTGACGCTGGCCACCTGAAAACTCATGGGGATAGCGGGCGCGCATGGCCGGATCCAGTGAGACATCCTTCAACGCTTCCACCACGCGGGCGTCGCGCTCTCGACGAGACAGCTCCGGATGGTGGACCCGCAGGCCTTCACTGATGATTTCGCCTACGGTCATTCGCGGGGAGAGCGAACCGAAGGGGTCCTGAAAGACCACCTGCAGCCGTGAGCGCAACGGGCGCAGGGCCTTCTGATCAAGCCCCTCCAGTGCCTGTTGATCAAAGGCAATGGTGCCTTCACTGGGAAGCAGTCGAAGCAGGGCGCGACCCAGGGTCGATTTCCCGGAGCCGGATTCTCCCACGATACCCACGGTCTGGCCTCGCTTGACCTTCAGGCTGATACCACGTACTGCCTCGAAGGTGTCGTCGGGACCGAACATGCGCCGTTTTGTGGTGAAGCGGACGCGAATATCCCGGGCATCAAGCACCAGGGGGCTGTCCTCGTTGACCGGTACCTTGCGGCCTTTGGGTTCGGCGGCCAGCAGCATGCGGGTGTAGGCATGCTGCGGGGCATCGAAGACCTCGCGGGTCAGGCCGGATTCGACCAGATGGCCATGCTGCATGACACAGACCCGGTCGGCAAAGTGACGTACCAGGGTCAGGTCATGAGTGATGAACAGGATCGCCATGCCGTAGCGCTGCTGCAGGGACTTGAGCAGCTGCAGGATCTGGGCCTGCACGGTGACATCCAGCGCGGTGGTCGGCTCGTCAGCGATCAGCAGCTTCGGATCACAGGCCAGGGCCATGGCAATCATGACACGCTGGCGCTGACCGCCGGACAGTTCATGCGGATAGCTTTGAATGCGCCGTTCGGGTTCGGGAATGCCGACCTGTGTCAGCAGCTCCAGCACCCGGGTCCGTGCCTGGTCGCCATTCATGCCCTTGTGACGCCGAAGCACCTCGCCGATCTGGCGGCCGATGCGGTGCATCGGATTCAGTGACGTCATTGGTTCCTGAAAGATCATGCCGATGTCGTTGCCTCGCAGCCGGCGAATGGCCTTCGGGCTCAATCGGTTAAGGACCTGACCATCGAAGCGAATCTCACCCTCGATACGGGCGAGGTCGGGCAGCAGGCGCATGATGGCCGTTGATGTGACGGACTTGCCTGAACCGGACTCGCCGACCAGTGCCACGGTCTCTCCGGCCGGAACCTGAAAGCTGACGTCCTTGACGGCCTCGACGGCGCCAGTGGGCAGATCGAAGGAGACGGTCAGGTGTGAAATATCAAGCAGGGCTGACATGAAGCCTCCTCAGCGGGTTTTGGGGTCGAGGGCATCACGCAGCCCATCGCCCAGGAAGTTGAGACAAAACAGCGTCACGGCCAGAAATACCGACGGCACGATCAGCATCCAGGGTGCACTTTCCATCATGTCCTTGCCTTCGCTGATCAGTACCCCCCAGCTGGTCAGTGGTTCCTGCACGCCAAGCCCCAGAAACGACAGGAAGCTTTCCAGCAGGATGACCTTTGGCACTGTCAGGGTGACATAGATAATGACCGGGCCGAGGGTATTGGGAATCAGGTGGCGTCGCACGATGGTCGGGCCGCTGACGCCAAGGGCATGGGCGGCTTCGATGAATTCGCGCCGTTTCAGTGCCAGGGTTTGCCCCCGCACGATACGGGCCATGTCGAGCCACTCGACGGCCCCGATGGCGGCGTAGATCAAAAAGATGTTCCGGCCGAAGACCACCATCAGCAGGATCACCAGAAACATGAACGGCAGGGAATACATGATGTCGACAAAGCGCATCATCAGGTTGTCGGTTCGCCCGCCGACATAACCTGCCACGGCGCCGTAGATTACACCGATCAGCAGTGACACGAAGGTGGCCATCAGGGCTACCGACAGCGAGACCTGACCACCGAACAGGGTGCGCACCAGCAGGTCGCGGCCGTTGGCATCGGTGCCGGCATAGTGGCCATCGGTCATGGAGGGAGCAGTCTGGAAGCTGTTCCAGTCGACCTCATCAAGTCCCCAGGGCAGCAGGTATGGCCCGATGAAACAGACCAGAGCCAGTATCACCATCAGGATCAGGCTGAGCATGGCGGCCCGGTTTTGCTTCAGTCGCCGCCAGGCCTCGCGCCCGAGGCTTTCACCGGCGTGCCTGTCCGGCCCCGTGGGCGGGTTGGGGGCGCCGGCCGGCAAGGGCGTGCCATCATGTTCGCCGCGGTAGGGCGTTGGAGTTGAAGATGTCATGAATGCCTCTCGCGGTTAGTCGTCATAACGAATCTGGGGGTCCAGTACGGAATAGAGCAGATCGACCAGCAGGTTCATGAGCACGATCAGTGCGCCATAGAACACCACTGTCCCCATCACGAGGGTGTAGTCCCGGTTCAGGGCGCCCTGAACGAAATAGCGTCCGATGCCGGGAATGCCGAAAATCTGTTCGATGACCACCGACCCCGTGACAATGCCGGCGATGGCCGGGCCAAGGTAGGATACGACCGGCAGCATGGCCGGCCTAAGGGCATGACGCATGACCACCTGCATTTCGTTCAGTCCCTTGGCTCGCGCAGTACGGATGAAATGGCTGCCCAGCGTTTCAATCATGGAGGCGCGCATCATTCGGGCGATGTAGGCAATCTGCTGAATCGACAGCGCCACCACCGGCAGCACCAGATTGGGCCATGCGCCGCCGTTCCAGCCGCCTGCCGGCAGCCAGCCCAGCAGTACCCCGAACACCAGTGCCATGATGGGGGCAATGACGAAGTTGGGTACGGCAATGCCGCCCAGTGCCAGGGACATCACAAAATAATCCGCCGCACTGTTGCGCTTGAGCGCGGCGATGACCCCCAGCGGCAGGCCGATGAGCAGCGCAAGGGCAATGGCGAGTCCGCCGATTTCAAG
This sequence comes from Larsenimonas rhizosphaerae, assembly GCF_026240105.1. NCBI lineage: Bacteria > Pseudomonadati > Pseudomonadota > Gammaproteobacteria > Oceanospirillales > Halomonadaceae > Larsenimonas > Larsenimonas rhizosphaerae. The sequence goes on along the minus strand of NZ_JAPIVE010000003.1, from coordinate 467,401 downwards.
ACTGACGGGAAAGCCCTGCATGATCAGCTCTGTGACCGAGAAATCCTTGTACTTGAACGAGGGGCCGAAATCGCCGTGCACCAGATTGTTCATGTAGCGCAGATACTGCATGGGCAGTGGTTCATCGAGGTGATAGACCGCTTCCAGGTTGGCTTCGATTTCCGGTGGCAACTGGCGCTCGCCATCGAACGGGCCACCCGGTGCCACGCGCATCAGGAAAAACGAAATCGTAATGACGATCAGCAGCGTAGGAATGGCAAAGGCCAGGCGTTTAAGGATGTAACTCAGCATTGATGCAGGCCTCCATGGCGGTGTGGCTCCATTGCCATGTCATTCTCCAGGGGTGGGTGGGGTGATGGAAAGAAAGCGCAGCGGGTGCTCATCCATGACGTTGCTTTCAAAGCCGTGGACCCGCGGCGAGACCAGATGGCTGGCCACGTATTCATAGATGGGCAGAACCGCATGATCGTCGAGAAGCTGCTGTTCGGCCCGGGTCAGGGCGTCAAACCGTGCCTCCGGGCTGGCAAGGGTCTCGCTTTCGCGGACGGCCTCGGTGAACGCTGCATTGGTGTAACCACTGCTTTCAGCGGCGCTGCCGCCCTGAGCCATGCTTCCGAGAAAGTCGAACGGATCGTTGATGGTGGCAATCATGCCATAGCGTGCCACATCGAATTGACCGGCATGGATGGCAGCGTAATGCACTGCCGCTTCGGAATTGTACAGGGTTGTCTCCACGCCGAGTGGCTTCCACATGGCGGCGACAGCCACAGCCACTTTTCTATGATCGTCGTTGGTGTTGTAGCGAAGCGTCAGCCTGAGCGGATGTGCCGGGCTGTAGCCGGCGTCCTTCATCAGTGCCTTCGCTTTTGAAAGCCGTTCCGGCCAGGGCGCGTCAAGCCCCGGCATGGTGGCATCCCCCTGGCCACTGACGGCGCCGGGCACGAACCGAGTGCTGGGGATCATGCCGGTTCCCAGTATCTTGTCGGTGATGATGTCGCGTCTGACGACGAGGTTCAGTGCTTCGCGTACGCGGGCGTCGGCCAGGGGGCCCTTGCGGACGTTGAACATGTAAAAGTACTCGCCTGCCCAGGGGCCCTGTTGCAGCGCCTCGGGCATGTTCGTCCTGAGCCAGTCGATCCGGCTTGAAGGAACCTGGGCCAGGGACAGGTCGATTCGGCCGCTTCGAAACCGGCGAATGGCGTCATTGGTATCTTCCAGCGGGTACATGACGACCTTGTCGAGTGCGACCGTGTCCGCGGCATAGAAGGCCGGATTCCTGTCAAGGGTCAGCCGGGACTGGGGGATCCAGTCCCCGAGGGTAAAGGCGCCACTGACCACGGTGTTTCCAGGCGTAATCCAGCGCTCTCCCCGCGTTATCACGTGCGCCGGCAGTGGGGCGGCTTCGGCCATGGCCATGGCTTCCAGAAAATAGCCGCTGGGGTGGTCCAGAGTAACCCGAAGGGTGCTTTCGTCCACGGCGTCCACTCCCAGTGATTCGGGGGGCGTCTTGCCCAGGTTGACGGCCCGGGCGTTGTGAATGGCGTAATACAGATTGGCATTCCGGTTGGCCGTGGCCGGTGTCAGCAACCGTCGGAGGCTGAAAACGGCGTCTTCGGCAGTAATCGGGGTGCCATCGGACCAGCGCGCATCACGCAGATGAAAGGTCCATACCGTGCCATCTGCCGAAACGTCCCATGAACGGGCTAGCCCTGGTATCAGCGTGCCGTCGGCAGCCACATCCACCAGCCGGTCAAACAGCGCCTTCTGGATGCGCGCGTCCCACTGGTTGTTGGATTTCTGCGGGTCAAGTGATCCCGGTTCCCCTTCATTATCCACATGCAGTGTAGCGGCCTGGCCGCTGCCGGCCGCAAGGCTCAGCAGCAGGGCAAGGACTCGGCATCGTCGCAGCGTCATGGTCAGCTCCCCCGTGGTGGTTACTGGGTGTTTTTAAAGTGCATCCAGCGCGACAGGTGGCGATTGAGGGCGTTGTCGGCAAAGCCTTCAATGTCGGGTTTAACCAGGTTACGAGACGTATCGATGTACACCGGCAGCACGGCATAGTCGTCCAGCATCTGCTGTTCAGCCTGCTGAAGCACGTCCTGACGGGCATCCAGGTCCTGCGTGGTGGCTGCCTTCTCCATCAGCGTATCGAAGGCCTCGCTGTGATAACCGCCGTAATTCTTGACGGCATCGCTTGTTAGAATACCGAGGAAGTTGGAGGCGTCATCGAAGTCAGCAACCCAGCTGGCCCGGCCGACATCGAACTTGCCGGCGGCCAGGTCTGCGTAGTGAACGCGGCCTTCGGCATTGATCAGTTGCGTTTTGACACCCAGTGGTTTCCACATTGCAGCCAGCGCCACGGCAATGCGCTTGTTGGCTTCGGTGGTCGAATAGCGAAGCTCCAGTGTCAGCGGCTTGTCCGGCCCGTAACCGGCTTCCTCGAGCAGGCGGCGTGCGCGTGCCTGACGGGCCTTCATGTCCGGCCCCATGCCGGGCATCGAGCGGGCATCGTAATGGGCTACGCCATCAGGCACGAAACTGCTGGACGCCGTTACGGTGCCGCCCATGATGTGCCTTGCAATGACATCGCGAGCCACGGCCAGGTTGAGTGCTTCGCGGACGCGCCGGTCGGCGGTGGGGTGGCCGGGGCGCTGATTCAGGGCGAAATAGTAATTGGCCAGCTGCGGAGCAAGGTGTACTGCGCCGGGTAACTGCTCTTTCAGGGCATCAATGCGTGCCGGTGGAAAGTCGCGCACGATATCGAGTTCGCCTGAGCGAAAGCGGGTCAGGCCTGAATTGCGGTTCTCGATCGGGTAGAAGTTGACGCCCTCGAGGCTGACCGAGTCCGCATCATGGAAGTTGTCATTCCTGACAGTGGTCAGGTGATCCTGAGAGACCCATTTGACAGGAGTAAAGGCACCGTTGGTGGTGATGTGCTCCATGCTGGCCCAGTCCTTCCCGTAGCGCTTGATTACATGTGCCGGAACCGGTGAGGCGGCAATGTGTGCAAGAAGTGTGGGGAAGTAGGGCGTGGGCTGGTTCAGGTGAAACACCAGTGTATGGTCATCCGGTGTGTCGATGCCCAGCGCATCCATGGATTCCTCGCCTTTGGTAATCGGCTCGGCACCTCGGATCGGGTAGAAAAGGCTGGCGTAAACGGCGCCATTTTCAGGCGTGAACAAACGGGAAAAGGCCAGTTTGAAATCCTGAGCGGTCACGGGAGCGCCGTCCGACCATTTGGCGTCATCGCGCAGGTGAAACGTCCAGCTCAGGCCGTCATCGGACACGCGCCAGTCTCTGGCAACACCGGGCACATACTGACCTTCGGGGTCCAGTGTCACCAGCCCTTCATAAATATCTCCCAGAATATCGTTTTCCCAGACACTGCCTCCGATCCGGGCGGTATCCAGTGAGGCGGGTTCGCCCTGGGTGCCGATATTCAGGGTGGCGGCCTGGACCTGGCTGAGCGACAGGCCCAGCAGGGCGGCCAGCAGCAGCGGACGACGCAGCCCGCGGCGTGACGAATAGAGCATGGGGATTACTCCTGACGTAATAAACGAGTCAAAGGGCATCGCAGCCGGAAGCGGCGTTGCCGGTAGTGTAGCGTCGTACGACAGCCAGCTCGCGGGCATATCGACTGCCCTCAATCTGCTGACACTCGATATGGGCGTTGTTGGTTGGCGCATGCAGCAGGGTGTCATCGCCGAGATACAGGCCGACGTGATCAATCCGCAGGCTTCCCTTGCGGTCCGGGCGTTCAAAGAAGAGTAGATCCCCCGGTCGCTGCTGACCTGGCGTAATGGCGTCGCCGCCGCGTGCCTGGTCGCAGGCGTCGCGGGGAATTTTGATGTTTCGGCCCAGAAATACCGTGTGCGTGAAGCCGGAGCAGTCTAGCCCCAGCGGGCTGTTACCGGCCCACAGATAGCGCAGGCCCATGAACGAGCGTGCCAGATGCAAAAGGGCGTCAGGGCCATGGTCGGCAATATCGTCCAGGCGCATCAGTGCACGGGTCGGCAGGGTGCCAGACCCCAGCGGTGTCTCCACGTGAGCCGACTCTGAGGTCATGTCGCGCACCGTGAGCCGGGTCAGAAACAGCAGTGGCAGCAACGTGCCGTTGTCCAGCGCCAGCGTCGCGCCCTCCCGTGTCACTCGGTAAGGCGTCCCCTGTTCGCGAGATGGTGTGGCGAGGTGCGCCATGGGCAGCCAGCCCGGGTAGCCGCGGGCTGGTACGCCGGTTGGCTGATCCAGCACCCTGACTCTTGCCCACTCTCCCTCGCGGGCGAGGACGGTCACCGGGGTGTTGAACAGGGCCTGGGTGACCAGTCGCTTGTCCTGGCACAGGCCCAGCCGGTCCTGATCGGTCATGTCATCAAGCCAGCCCGACATGTCCGGCGCAGGGGCTGTCGAGCGTCTGTCCACCGGGCGAGGAGCCCGGGGAGAGGCCCACAGGTTGGCCAGCGTTACCGCAATACGCACGCGGCTTATTCCTTGAAGCTTACCCAGCGTGAAGGGTGGTTATCCTTCACGTTGTCTTCCCAGCCCTCAAGGTCGGGATTGACCAGGTTACGGGTCACGTAAAACAGTAGCGGTGCCACGGCGTTATCCTGCATGGCAATGGCTTCGGCGTGTTCGAGCAGTTTTTCACGAGCGGCCGGGTCGGCGGTGTTGGCGGCTTTTTTCATGTCCGCATCGAAGGCGGGGCTTGAGTAGGCGCCATAGTTGTTGCCTGCCCCGGTGGACAGCAGACTCAGGAAGTTTTCGGCGTCATCGTAATCGGCAATCCAGGCGGCACGGGCGACGTTAAAATCACCTTCGGCAATGGCCTGGTAGTGCACGGTGGCTTCAGCCTGTTGCAGCTGGGTTTTAACGCCCAGCGGCTTCCACATCGCCGCCACGGCAATCGCGATTTTCTTGTGTTCATCGCTTGAGTTGTAGCGCAGGTTCAGCGTCAGCGGGTGGTCCGGCCCGTACCCGGCGTCCTTCATCAGGGCCCTGGCACGTTTCATGCGCTCGGCCATGGGCTCGCCCTTGAAGGCTAGCGGCTGGCGGGTGTAGTTGTTCACCCCCGGTGGTACAAAGGCGTAGGCCGGCAGGAAGGTGCCGCCCATGATCTGTTTGGCCAGCACATCGCGGCGAATGGCCAGGTTGAGGGCTTCACGCACTCTGGGGTCTGCCGTCGGCTCGCCCTTGCGCTGATTGAAGACGTAATAATAATTGCCCAGCATGGGGCTCATGTGGGTGGCATCGGGAAGGTTTTCCTTCAGCCACTGATAGCGGTTGGAGGGGTATTCCCGCAGGACATCAAACTGGCCTGAACGAAAGCGGGAGATCCCGGCATTCCGGTCTTCGGATGTGAAGTAATTGACGCCATCAAGCGCCACCTGGCTGACATCGTAATAGGCCGGGTTCTTTTCGGTCGTGATGCGAGACTGGGAGACCCACTGAACCGGATGAAAGGCGCCGTTGGTGGCAATGTGCTCCATCCCGGTCCAGTCCTTGCCGTACTTTTCCACCAGATGCTTCGGCTGCGGAAACGCGGTGTAGTGAGCCATCAACTGCAGGAAATAGGGGGTTGGCTGGTTAAGCGTGACCTCAAGCGTCTTGCCGTTATCGCGGGAGGCAACGCCCAGAGCGTCCAGCGGCTGCTTGCCGGTGCTGACGGCTTCGGCATTCTTGATCGGGTACAGGTTATAGGCGTACTTGGAGGCGTTGGCCGGGTTGAGCAGGTGGCGCCAGCCAAAGACAAAGTCGTCGGCGGTTACCGGCGTACCGTCGGACCAATTCGCGCCGTCTCTCATGTGAAATGTCCAGGTCAGACCATCGTCACTGGTTTCCCAGGAGGTGGCCATGCCCGGCAGCAGTTTACCGCTCGGGTTTTCCTTGACCAGCCCTTCGTAGACATCCATCAGGATGTCCGATTCCCATGTGCCACCGGAGACCTGAGAGGTATCAAAGGAGGCCAGTTCGCCGATTGCGCCGATGTTCAAGGTGCGGGCCAGTGCCGGGGTAGTGGCAAGGGCAGACGTCATGGTCAGGGTGGCAACCATGAGCCGGACAGAATTTTTCATGAAATATCCTGACAGTATTGTTTGTTGTAATAAGGACAGTTCGGACCTTTTTGAGCATCTGAAGGTCGCTGAGAGCAAAGTTGACCATAGCGTCAGGAATGATGGATTGTCTACTGCGGCGAGTGGACCGGCCATTAAAAAACAAGTGTTTTCTACTGTTTTCGTCTGAGGCGGCGGTTGGGACTCAGCATGCTCCAGGGGGATATTGGCGTGGCGCTGTGGCTGTAAATGGCATATATCAATAGGGCGGCCTGCATTTTCGGGCCGTCGGAGGCAATGATTCAGCGTCGCGGTATTTCGGGTTGACAGGCCCTGCCGGTCGCGGGTCTTCGAGGCACTGCCTGCTCTTGTCCAGAACAAAACAAAAATGTGGCACGAGAGCCATTACAGGGGGTACGCAGTATGTCTGATGTACTTGCATTGGAGCAGTATGAACCCTATGCCGGTTTTTTTGATGAACTGGTGGAAACACGGGGAACGCCTCGGCCGCATGCGTTGCCGATTGCCCGGTTCATCGCCGAGCAGGGTGGGTCGGCACTGGTCGAACGGCAGCAGTTACTGGATGACACCATTCGTGCGATGGGGGTGTCCTTTACGGTCTACTCCGACAGTCAGAACATCGACAGGTCCTGGCCGCTGGATGTCGTACCTCGGACCATCCCTTCCGGGTTATGGAAACGTACCAGCGATGGACTCAAGCAGCGTCTCGAAGCGCTGAACCTGTTCATCAATGACCTGTACAACGATCAGCGTATCCTCAAGGCCGGTGTGGTGCCCGCCAGTCTGGTTCACGAATCAAGGAACTTCCTCGCCCCCTGCCAGGGTATTACGCCGCCTCATGGCGTGTGGGCCCATATCTGCGGCACGGATCTGGTGCGTGATGAGACCGGTCAGTTTCTGGTGCTGGAAGATAATCTGAGGGTGCCTTCCGGGGTCTCGTTCATGCTGGAAAACCGCACGGTCATGAAGCGCGTCTTTCCGGAGCTTTTTGCCCGTTCGACCATCTCGCCGGTGGATGATTATCCCCGCCAGCTCTGGAGCATGCTGGCCTCGCTTTCGCCCCGCCCGGACGATACGCCGGTGATCGTGATCCTGACACCGGGTATCTATAACTCGGCCTATTTCGAGCACAGCTATCTGGCACAGCAGATGGGCTGTTATCTGGCCGAAAACACGGACCTTCTGGTTGAAAATGACACGGTGTACCTGAAGACCCTGCGTGGCAATCGGCGGGTGGATGTCATTTATCGTCGGGTCGATGACGTGTTCATTGACCCGGACGTGTTTCGTCCGGATTCCGTGCTGGGCGTTCGCGGCCTGATGGGCGCCTGGCGTGCCGGTCGGGTGGCCATTGCCAATGCGCCGGGCTCCGGTGTGGCTGATGACAAGGTCATTTATGCGTTCGTGCCGGAGATCATCAAGTACTACCTCGGTGAAGCCCCACTGATTGATAACGTTCCCACGTTCCTGTGCATGGATGACAAGGAGCGCGAGCATGTGCTGGCCAATCTTGATTCTCTGGTGGTCAAGCCTGCCAATGAATCCGGTGGGTATGGCATTTTGATCGGTCCGCGCTCTACCGAGCAGGAGCGGGCTGAATTTGCCGAAGCGATCAAGGCTGCGCCGCGAAACTTCATCGCCCAGCCGACCCTTAACCTGTCCACCAGTCCTACCTTGTGCGATGGCCAGCTGGAGCCACGGCATCTGGACCTTCGTCCCTTCGTACTTCAGGGCGCCGAGCTTTACTGCACCACCGGCGGGCTGAGCCGTGTCGCGCTGCGCCGCGGCTCGCTGGTCGTCAACTCTTCACAGGGTGGCGGCAGCAAGGATACCTGGATAATCAACGACGAGGGCTGACCCATGCTGGCAAGAGTGGCTGAAAATGTGTACTGGATGGGACGTTATCTTGAACGCATCGATGATACGGCGCGTCTGATCAATGCCACCACCCATATTCTGATCGATTCACACCGGGATACCGGCTTCAGCTGGCCGGTGCTGGTGGATGTGCTGGGTGAGGACAGTGAGCGGTTCATCAAGGAGGAACACAGCGCCAGCGAACGTGCCGTGATGCATTGTCTGATTGCGGCGGAAAACAGCACCGCCTCCATTCGTTATTCCTGCTCGCAGCTACGCTTCAATGCACGCTGCGTGCGTGAGGTGATCCCGCGGGATATATGGGAGGAGCTCAACGGGCTTAACCTTTTCATGCAGGAGCAGTGCCTGCATGCCTCCAACCGGCACAAGCGCTATACCCTGATGGTGGAAGTGATTCGTCGCTGTCAGATGGTCATCGGGGTCATGGATGGCACCATGCTTCGCGATGATGCCTATCATCTCTTCAACATCGGTCGGTTGCTTGAGCGGGCGGACATGACCTCACGAATCATGGATATTCTGATTCTGCATCAACTGCTGCCGGCATCGGGCCCGAGGGGGCAGCGAGGCATTCAGTGGCATGCGGTACTCAACGCCCTGGGGGGTGTTGAGTCCTACCAGCGTTATGTGACTCGAGAGGATGAGCGGTCGGATGTGATCGATTTTCTGATGTCCTGCCGCGTCTTTCCGCGATCGATCAGTTATTGCCTGGACAGGGTACGGGAAGAGGCTGCCTTTCTGCCCCACAACGATTCGCTCTTGGCGACACTGGAGGCGCTGCGCCGGCAGATGGACGATCAGGACCTGGCCGTTCTCGATGTTGAGGGACTGCATGCCCTGATCGATACCCTGCAATCCGGATTGAATGACATTCACACGGTATTGATGTCTGATGCACTCAGGTTATCCGTGGCGTAACGGACAGGCACGCGTGCCTGTTCTGCGCGCCTGCCTCCCTCCATTGAGAACACGTAATGAGTGATGATGCCGGCGTCTGCCTCGATACACTGACACGTCTTCGACAGGCCTATGAGGCTGGGGTCGGGGGCAGGGATGAATGGGTGTCCTGCGGCGATGCATCGGACTGGACCAGCATACTGGGATGGCTGGCAGGCCAGGATGCAGACACACTCGATAATCTTTCTACCGACATGAAGGATCAGCTGCGGGAATACGGCGCAGCGTTCAACCCTCGTTTCGAACAGCACCGTAGCCTCGACCTGCTTCCCTGGGTTATGGATGCCACTGACTGGCAAACGCTCGAGGCCGGTCTGGTGCAGCGCAGACAGGTGCTGTCTGCTGTCTTGCGGGACCTTTACGGTGAGCAGCGATTATTGAAGGAAGGTGTATTGCCCCCCGACATGTTGTTTCGCAATGCCGGGTACATGCTGCCGTGCCATGAGCTTCTGGATGAAGACAGCGAGTGGCTGGTTCAGCTTAATTGTGATGTCGGGCGGGATGCGCAGGGCCGTTGGTGTGCCTATGGTGACAGCACGCTGTCGCCTGGCGGTCTGGGGTATGCTCTCGAGAATCGTCTGGCCCTGACCCAGGTCGTACCCGAGCTGTCCGGTCGCTTTCAAAAACGGCGGCTGGCCGGCTTTTTCAAACAGCTTCAAAAGACTCTGGCACCGGCCGGGGCCTATACCGCCGAGCCCCTGATCGGGCTGCTGACTCGCAACTATCGGGACCAGCAGTACCTCGAACACGCCTTTCTGGCCAACTACCTGGATATTGCACTCGTTCATGGCTCCGACCTGATGTACAAGGACGGTCGGCTGTGGCTCAAGACCTTGAGTGGCCTGCAGCCGATGGATGGTCTGATGCGGTATCTGCCGGATGCGTTGAGTGATCCGCTGGAGCTTGATGGCGACGGGATCGGCAGTGCCGGTCTGTTGCAGGCCATTCGTCAGGGCCTGCTGGTCTGCTGTAACCCCCCGGGAGTCGGGGTGATTGACAGTGGTGCACTACTGCCGTTCATGGCCGAGTCATGCGCGGCCCTGCTGGGAGAACCGCTGTTGTTACCGACCGTTCCGGCCTGGTGGTGCGGTGAGCCGACCTCGCTGGCAACGGTCATGGGACGGCTTGATGATGTGATTCTCCATGACCTGGTAGTCCCGGGCGCGCCCGTGGCCGTGGGGCTGCTTGATAGCGACGAGCGCATGGAATGGCTGGCACGGCTGCAGGCCGATCCGGGGCGGTACGTGGCACGTCAGGCCCTGCCCCTGAGTACGGTGCCGGTCTGGCAGGACAGTACGCTGCAGTCCCGGCATGCAGTGCTTCGCAGCTTTGTGCTGTTCGGCGAGCAGGGCGATATGGTGTTGCCCGGCGGGCTGGCCCGGTGCGGTGAGGATGCGCTCGAGCTGCAGCACGGACTGGACGCCCCTTTCGTGGGCAAGGATGTCTGGCTGCCCAGTGAGATCGAACAGCGCATCAGTCTCCTGCAAAGCGCCATGAGCCGGGTGCGCCTGTCACGCAAGGCGGGTCTGCTACCCAGCCGGGTAGCGGATCATCTGTTCTGGATGGGGCGCTACAGCGAGCGGCTCAATCTGGCCTGCCGAGCGCTCAGGGCAGCGTTGCCGCTGGTCAGTACCGTGGCCCGTGAAGACCAGGTGCGAGTGCTGTCTCCCATGGTGGAATTTGCCTGCACGATCAACGGTGGTCACTTCACGCCTACCGCTTCGGAAGATGAGGTGATCGCCCAGCTGGTCAGTCTGTTTGATCGCGACCGCCCGGACGGGCTGTTATCACTGATGCAGTCTCTGATCATGAACGCCCAGTCGGTGCGGGAGTATTTCAGCGAGGATACCTGGTATGTGCTGGAGCGCCTGCAGAATGCAATGAACAGCTTTCCGGCGCAGGGCTCCACCTCCCGGATGGTACGTGCCCTGGACAACGTCATTTTGCTGCAGTCCGCCATTTACGGCCTTAACAATGAAACCATGAGCCGCACGCAGACGCTGCGTTTCATGGATATCGGTCAGCATCTTGAGCGCGCCCTCAAGACCACCGCCATGCTTGAAAAGGTGTTCGTGACTCACCCGGTACCGCCTGCGATGCTGATGGAGGTTGTGCTTCGCATGGCGGATACCCTGATGACCTATCGTCGCCGGTACCGCTCTGAACTGCACCCGATAGCGATCATCGATCTGCTGCTGCTGGATGAGGGCACTCCCAGGTCGGTGGGGTATCAGTGCAAGCGGTTGCGGCGTCAGGTGCATGATCTGCCTGAGCGGGATTCCAACATGCCGGGCCTTAACGCTGAGCAGCGTCTGATGGTTGAACTGGTGTCCATCCTGCAGCTGGTGGATACCGATGAGCTGATGAACGAGCAGGGAGAGCCTGCCGAGCCGCTTGTCGAGCTGATGCGCCGGGTGCAGACACTGCTGGCTCAGCTGTCGGATGCGATTACGCTGGCCTATTTCAATCATACTGATATTCCCCGGCCCATTGACCGGTACGAGGGGTGAGCCATGCGTTATCGAATCAGCCATCTGACGCGATACCGCTATGGACTGGATGTCGCCAACTGTTACAACCTGGGGTGCATGTCCCCGCGGGCTCTGCCCTGGCAAAGGGTGGATTCATCGCACATGGATGTCTCGCCGATGCCCGGTACCATGGAGCAGCGGCTGGATTTCTTTGGCAATCGGCATGTTTTTTTTCACGTCAACGAGCTGCATGATGCCCTGAGCGTCAGCGTCGTCAGTGAGGTTGAGGTGTTGCCGCGCCCGACAGAAGATCGTCTGGGGGAGTCCATGCCATGGGAGACGCTGCTGGTCTGGCTCGAGACGGCTCGAGATGCCCGAGGGCTGCAGGCACGACTACTCCGTACGCCGACGCGAATGACCCCGGTGGACCCGGTACTCAAGGCGTTCGCTCAGGATGTCTTTGCGCCGGGAATGCCGGTGCTGGAAGGCGCCTGGCGGCTGTGCCACCGCATTTTCAACGAGTTCAGATATGACCCGGGCTTTACGACACTGGCAACGCCCGTGCACACCGTGCTGCGGCAAAAGCGGGGGGTATGCCAGGACTTTGCTCAGCTGGCGATCAGTGCATTGCGTTCGATGGGCATTCCGGCCAGTTACGTCAGTGGCTATCTTGAAACCGTGCCACCGCCGGGTCAGCCGCGCATGATCGGGGCTGATGCCTCACATGCCTGGTTCAGCGTATTTGATCCCGTGGTGGGGTGGGTTGATTTTGATCCTACCAACAACATGGTGCCTGGTGAGCGCCATGTTACCGTAGCCTTCGGGCGCGATTACGCGGACGTGGTGCCCCTGAAGGGGCTGATGAGTGGCGGCGGCGCCCATGAGCTGATCGTTGAAGTCGATGTCATGCCGCTCTCGCACTGAAAAAAAGGCCGGCCCGTGACAGGCCGGCCCGCAGAAGGATATTTTACTTATCCTTCAGTGACATCCAGCGGGAAGGGTGAATGTCGAGTGCATTGTTGTTCCAGCCGTCGAGGTCAGGCGTTACCAGATTGCGCGAACTGTAGGTATAGATCGGCGTCAGGGGGTACTCCGCCAGGGCCAGTTTCTCGGCGCGCTCCATCAGGCTCTCACGCGCGCCAGCGTCCTGCTCGGTATCCGACCTGGCCATCAGCGACTGGTATTCGGTGTTTTGATAGTTTCCGTAGTTATTGGATTTTTGCAGCAGAAGCTGCAGAAAGTTCTGTGCATCATCAATGCTTGAGATCCAGGCAGCGCGAGCCACTTCAAAATTGCCTGCCATCAGGTCGGCGTAGTGCACGTTGGCTTCCGTATTGCGAAGCTCGGCATTGACGCCGAGAGGCTTCCACATGGCCGCCACTGCCACTGCAATGCGCTTGTGCTCGTCGCCCGAGTTGTAGCGAAGGGTCAGTCTCAGGGGATGGTCGGGGCCGTAGCCGGCTTCCTTCATCAGTGCTCTGGCGGTATCGAGACGCTCTTCATAGGGGGCATCCAGGCCCGGCTGGGATTGTGCGTTGTAATTTGCGGTGCCCGGCGGTACCAGTGTGGTGGCCGGCGTTACGGCGCCATCCAGCAGTTTTTCGGCGATCACTTTCCGGTTGATGGCAAGGCTCAGTGCCTTGCGCACGCGCACGTCCGTGACCGGAGAGCCGTCTTTCAGGTTATAGACGTAGTAGTAGGTGCCCAGCGACGGAAAGAGGTGGGTGGCCTGAGGAAGGTTCTTTTTGAGCCACTGATATCGGGACGCCGGGAAGTCACGCAGAATATCCAGCTCGCCGGCCCTGAAGCGCTGGATGCCGGCGTTCTTGTCTTCCATCGGGAAGTAATCAACTCCGTCGAGGCTGACGGCATCGGCATCGTGAAAATGCGTGTTCTTGACGGTGGTCAGCTCGGAGTGCGAGACCCATTTGGTGGGGGTGAAGGCACCGTTGGTCACGATATGACCGATATCACTCCATGTGTCGCCGTACTCCTTCACCAGATGTGCCGGAATCGGATAGCCGATCGGCAGCACCAGCGACTTGAAGAAGTAGGCCGTGGGTTCATTGAGAGTAATGGTCAGCGTGCGACCATCCTTGCTGGCGGTGGCGCCAAGCTGGTCTACCGGCATTTTTCCGCCGTTGATGGCCTGGGCATTCTTGATCGGATACAGGCGCTGGGCATAGTTTGCCGCGGTTTTCGGGTCGAGCTGATGGCGTAGTCCGGCCACGAAATCGTTGGCGGTCACCGGCGTGCCGTCTGACCACCTGGCGTCACCACGCAGCGTGAATGTCCATACCGTACCGTCATCGCTGACGTTCCAGCTTTCGGCAACGCCTGGAATGATGTCCCCCTCTGAACTGACCGAGACCAGCCCCTCATAGATATCCCGCAGAATATCTTCTTCCCAGACTCCACCGGTAATCTTGGCCGGGTCCAGTGAGGCCGGATCGCCACTGATGCCTACATTCAGGGTGTCGGCGAAGGCAAACGGGGCCGCGCCCAGCCCGAGGGTGAGGGCGGTGGCGCGGTAAAACGTGCGTGGCTGCATGGTGGCTTCCTTGCGTGCTGATAGAGTTATGCTGCTTATATAAGCCTATTCTGCGATGCTTTTCGAGTCGTGGCGTTGTTATCGCAGCGGATGACGTACTGCATCGGGGTTGGCTACAATGGACGTTTTGCACACGGGGCTGCCCGGGTGCGTCTGTCATCACAAGAGATCATTCATGCAAGAGCTCAACCCGATTCATCTGACACTCAAGGACCTGTCCGAGCGGACAGACGTCCTGAGGGGGTATCTTTGACTATGCCGAGAAGAAGGACCGGCTGGAAGAGGTAACCCGCGAACTGGAAAACCCCAATGTCTGGAATGATCCGGACTACGCCCAGAAACTGGGGCGCGAGCGGTCCCAGCTCGATAACGTGGTATCGACCCTTGATGCGTTGACCCAGGGCGTGACAGACAACGAGGAACTGCTCGAGCTGGCTGTCATGGAAGATGACGAGGACACCGTTGAAGAGGTCAAGGCCGAACTGGCTCGCCTTGATGATCAGCTTGAGAAGCTCGAGTTTCGGCGCATGTTCTCCGGAGAAATGGATCCGAACAACGCCTACCTTGATATCCAGGCCGGCTCCGGTGGTACCGAGGCGCAGGACTGGGGCAACATCCTGCTGCGCATGTACCTGCGATGGGCCGAGCACCATGGCTTTACCGCTGAAATCGTCGAGCTGTCTGCCGGTGAAGTCGCCGGAATCAAGTCGGCCACGATCCACATCCAGGGTGAATACGCCTTTGGCTGGCTGCGGACCGAAACCGGGGTGCATCGTCTGGTGCGCAAGAGCCCGTTCGACTCCGGTGGTCGCCGTCATACCTCGTTTGCTTCCGTATTCCTGTCCCCGGAAGTCGATGACAGCTTCGAGGTGGATATCAATCCCTCGGACCTGCGTGTCGATACCTACCGCTCCAGCGGCGCCGGGGGCCAGCACGTCAATACCACCGATTCCGCCGTGCGTATTACCCACGAGCCGTCCGGCATCGTGGTGTCATGCCAGAACCAGCGCAGCCAGCATGCCAACCGTGACTTCGCCATGAAACAGCTGAAGGCGAAACTGTGGGAGCTCGAAATGCAAAAGCGCAACGAGGCCAAGCAGGAAGCGGAAGACAGCAAGTCCGATATCGGCTGGGGCAGCCAGATTCGTTCCTATGTACTGGATGACCAGCGCATCAAGGACCTTCGGACCAATGTGCAGTCGAGCAACTGCGAAAAGGTGCTCGACGGCGATCTGGATCAATTTATCGTGGCAAGCCTCAAGCAGGGGCTGTAAGCCGGCGTTTCGCTCATCATAGGACAGACCATGTCAGAACAGGACACATCACTCGACGGCCAGGATGACAATCACCTGATCGCAGAGCGCCGCGCCAAGCTGACCGCGCGCCGTGAACAGGCGGCTGCCACCGGCCGCAGCGCCTTTCCGAACGATATCGATCGTGAGGATCTGGCGGCTGACCTGCAGGCCGAGCTCGGTGAACTCGACAAGCCGGCACTGGAGGAGCGGGATCGTCACGCAAAGGTTGCCGGACGCATCATGCGAAAGCGCGGCCCGTTCATCGTGATTCAGGATGTTTCCGGCCAGATTCAGCTGTATGTCGACAAGAAGGGCCTTCCGGCCGACGTACTTGATGACATCAAGGGCTGGGATATCGGCGACATCGTCTATGGCCACGGGCCGGTGCACAAGTCCGGCAAGGGCGACTTGTACGTGATGATGAAGGAGGCGCGCCTTCTGACCAAGAGCCTGCGCCCGTTGCCGGACAAGTTTCACGGCCTGACCGATCAGGAGGCGCGCTATCGCCAGCGCTACGTTGACCTGATCATGAATCCCGAAGTGCGGGATACCTTCCGTATTCGCGCGGGTGTGATCGCTGCCATTCGCCGCTTTTTCAACGAGCGGGCCTTCATGGAAGTGGAAACGCCGATGCTGCAGCCCATTCCTGGCGGTGCCACGGCGCGTCCGTTCATTACGCATCACAATGCGCTTGATATCGACATGTATCTGCGTATTGCGCCCGAGCTTTATCTCAAGCGGCTGGTGGTCGGCGGGTTTGAGCGGGTCTTTGAAATCAACCGCAATTTCCGTAACGAAGGGCTTTCCACTCGGCACAACCCCGAATTCACCATGCTTGAATTCTACTGGGCCTATGCCGATTACACGGCACTGATCGATCTGACCGAAACCCTGTTGCGGGATGTTGCGCAACAGGTGCTGGGGTCAACCACGGTCGAGTATCAGGGCACGTCCTATGACCTGGCCGAGCCGTTTGATCGCATGAGCATGCGTGAATCGATCATTCGCTATGGCGAGAATATTACCGAGGCGGACCTGGCCTCGTTTGAGGCGGCCAGCGCGCTGGCCGGGCGGCTGGGTATCGAGGTCAAGACCGGCTGGGGGCTGGGCAAGCTTCAGACGGAAATCTTCGAGGAAGTGGCCGAGCACCGGCTGGACCGGCCAACCTTCATTACCGAGTACCCGGCCGAGGTCAGCCCGCTGGCACGTCGCAGCGATGCCGACCCCTTCGTGACCGACCGGTTCGAGTTCTTTATTGCCGGGCGCGAGATTGCCAACGGTTTCTCCGAGCTCAACGATGCCGAGGACCAGGCCGAGCGCTTTCAGGCGCAGGTGGCAGAGAAGGATGCCGGAGATGTCGAGGCAATGTATTACGATGCCGATTACGTTCAGGCACTCGAATATGGCATGCCGCCGACAGCAGGCGAGGGCATTGGCATAGACCGTCTGGTCATGTTCCTGGCCGATGCGCCTTCGATCCGGGATGTGCTGTTGTTCCCCGCCATGCGGCCTCGCCAGGGCTGAAAGGGCGTGGGCGCGCAGTAGTTTCAGCAGGGCAGTCCGTAAATGGCTGCCCTGTTTACGTTGATGGCCTTGGACGCCGCCCGGTCGAGCGCGCATAATGGGCGTCACTTACGTGCATGACCTGACAAGGAGAGCACCATGAAACTGGTGAATCGTTCCGCCCTGAGTGTCAGCCCGACGCAGGCCTTTGTTGACTGGATCAACTCGCTGGAAGCCACCGACGGCGATGACGATCTGATGCTCAAGGACATCGAGCAGGAAAGCACGGTTTATCTGATTCCCGAGATGGATACCGAAGATGCGCTGCATGCCTATGTACGCGAGCGGTACAGCGATATTCTCGAGAATGAGCTGAGTGCCTGGGAAGAGGATGCGCAGCAATGGCCCGCTCCACGCAACTGGGCGCTGTTTCAGGAATTCATTCAGTATCAGTTGAGCTATCTGGCGCTGGATCTTGAGGCAGATACGCCGCTTGACAGCGATGAGATGGGCGAAGACTTTGTATCCAGCGAGGAAGATGACTAGGATACCGTTCCCTGAACGCAAATGAGAAACGGTATTACGTGAAGCATCTGCTTTCTTCCCGTCACGACGATGACGGCTACCCCCCCAAACCACGCGCGATGGCCATGGCAGCACTCATGCTGTGCTCTCTCATGGCCGTTCTCGATACCAACATCGTCAATGTGGCCTTGCCAACCATTGCCGATGCCCTGTCCATCTCGTCGTCGGATGCGATCTGGGTCGTCAATATCTACCAGCTTGCCGGTGCCTGCGCGATTCTGACCTTTGCTGCGCTCAGCTACCGTATTGGGGCGCGGCGCATTTATATTTCCGGTCTGGTGGTGTTCATCGTGACATCGCTGGGATGTGCCTGGTCGCCCTCCCTGTCATGGCTGGTGTTTTTTCGCTGCTTTCAGGGGCTGGGTGCCGCTGCCATGATGAGCCTCGGCCCGGCGCTTTATCGGATGGTCTTTCCCTCGCGATTGCTGGGAAGCGCCATGGGGTTTTCGGCCATGATTGTTGCCACCGGTATAGCTACCGGGCCAACGCTTGGTGGATTGCTGCTGGCGGTTGGTGACTGGCCGCTGCTCTTTTTGATCAATGTACCCGTGGGGATGGTCGCGCTGGTGCTTACATGGCGGTACCTGCCCGTGACTCCGGGAAGCAGGATAGCGTTTGATGGCTGGGGCGCGGTGTGGTCCGGACTGATGTTCGGTGGTCTGGTGGTCGGTGTGGATGAGCTTCGCTCGGCAGAGGGAAGCCGGTGGATGCTGTGGCTTGTGCTGGGGGTCGTGTCCGCAGTGCTGTTTATTCGCCGCCAGCAGCGATTCGACAATCCGCTGTTACCGCTGGATATTTTCAGATCCAGCCGCTTTTCGATGGCGGCGGTTACTTCATTCTTTGCCTGGGTGGGGCAGGCCAGCGCCTTCTTGAGCGTGCCTTTTCTGCTGCAGGGCGCCCTGGGGTATTCTCCACTGGCCTCGGCATTGCTGTTTACTCCCTGGCCGTTGGCGATCATGCTCTCCGCCCCTCGGGCCGGGCGACTGGCTGACCGTTTTTCGCCGCCGCTGATCTGTACCATCGGCATGATGATCTTTATTCTGGGCGTTATCTCACTGGCCCTGCTTGAATCCGGCGCCGGCTGGCTCGACGTGGCATGGCGGACAGCACTTTGCGGGCTGGGCTTCGGATTTTATCAATCACCGAATAATCGGGAACTGATGGGTAGCCTGCCGCGCCAGTTCAGTGGTACTGCTGCGGGAGTGATGGCGAGTGTCAGAACCTTCGGGCAATCCCTGGGGGCGGCGCTGGTCGCGCTGGCGCTGTCGGGTGGCCTGCTGGCGATGGCCGGTGGCGAGCCTGTAGTGCTGGCTCTTCGAGTGGCGGTTGCAAGTGCTGTAATCGCGCTGGTACTGAGTGCCCTGCGGCTCAGGGCCCCGCGCGAATAAGACGGGCAGGGATGCCTCGCAGTGATGTTGATTGAACGTGACAACAAGAGGTGATCCATGAGCATTCAAGAGATTATTGAACAGAAGCTGGCTGAACTTGACCCTTCCGTATTGAAGGTCGAGAACGAAAGCCACAAGCACAGCGTGCCGCCCAATTCAGAAACCCACTTCAAGGTCACGCTGGTCTCGGCGGCCTTTGAGCAGTTCAGTCAGGTCAAGCGTCATCAGCGTATCTACGGCATGCTGGCCGACGAGCTTGCCGGGCCGGTGCATGCGCTGGCCTTGCACCTGTATACGCCGGAAGAATGGGAGGCTCGAGGTAAAACGCGACCTGACTCACCCAACTGCCTTGGCGGCGGCGAGTAAGCATTCTGCATGGTTTCTGAATTTTACCGCCGCCAGTACCTTGAGGCGATGGGGCTGCCGATGTGGGAAGCGCGCTATCAACTGCCCCATGCGCTGCCGACCCCAGTGTGCGACTGGCCTGAAAAGCCGGCCGTTGCGCCGCAGCCGGGCACCCGCGGAATGGCGGCGTTGCGTGATGCGGCCGCGCCGGTATCTGAATCTGCTGCTGCGATAACTCCGCCGGACAGTGCTACGGCCGAATCGGTAGTATCGGCGCGCGCGCTGCTGGACGATATTCGAACATCGACGGACAGCTCGCCTGCATCTGCAGGAAAGCCGGCTGCTGCTCAGGAGGTTGAGTCATCCGCTGCTGACCCGGTGGTGGATACCGTGCCTCAGGAAGTGCGCTTTACATGGGCGGTAGCGGCACTGGAAGGGCGCTGGCTGGTGGTGGTGCCTGGTCGGGCACTCGGTACGGAGGCCCAGGCGCTGTTGAAGGCATTGCTGGTGGCCTGTCGCATTACGCCAGGGCACTGGCCGGTCTTTGAACAGCTGGGCTGGCCAATGATTGAAGGGCTGCCCAGTCCGGCACCGCTTGATGAAGCGCGCGAGGGGGTGAAGGCCTTTCTTTCAGGACGCAGGGGGCGTGGCTGGGTACCCGAGCGCGTTATGGTGTTTGGTCAGGATGAGCAGGTGGCATCCGTCCTGAAGATCGAGGACGGCGAAAGCCACCTTCTCGGCCTGCCCGTCTGGCAGGGGCCTGCCCTGGAGGACATGCTGGGTGAATGGACGCAGAAGCGTCGCCTCTGGCCACGGCTGGCCGAATGGCACACCTGGTGGCACGGGGAGGCATTCGGCGCGGCATGATATTGCATGAAGACATGATTCAGCCTCTGACACTGGATGCACTTGATGCGTTGGTTACGCTCGACAGACTGAGTCACCAGGGCGGCTGGTCCCGGGTTCAGTTTCTGCGTGGGCTGGGAAGTCCGGATAACCTACTGTGTGGTATGTGGCAGGATGAGGTGCTGGCAGGGGTTGTCGTGCTGGGCTGGCAGCCCTTTGATGCAGAACTTGAACTGATCATGGTGGCGCCCGATGTGCGCCGGCAGGGCATTGCCCGACTGCTTGTTCAGACGGCAATAACCCGGTCCGCGGCGCTGGGCAAGGAGCGGTTGCTGCTGGAGGTCAGAGCCGGCAATCAGGCGGCCATTTCATTGTATGAAGGGATGGGGTTTGTTCGCGACGGCGTGCGTCCCGGGTATTATCCCTGCGCCGGAGGGCAGCGCGAGGATGCTGTACTGATGTCGTACCCGCTGCTCACAGATACGACATCGGCCTGACTCGCGGCGTTTGATGGGGCCGGATATCAGGATGCCTGGCTGGCGTCATCGGTTAAATCGCTGAAGCGTGCCAGAATGCCGTTAAGACGACTTTCCCACTGTGTACGTTCGTTCTTGAGCTGCTCGTTTTCCTGACGCAGTTCTTCAACTTCCATACGCAGCATCTCGATCGTATCAACGGCCGTGCTGACTTTCTGTTCCAGCTTGTCAAACAATTCATTACTCATTCGTTCACGTCTCCTGGTCGTCCTTTTTCACCCTGACGCACCGCGTCGGTCGAAAGACTACGCGCCCACTCAGGTCTCGGCAAGAGCTGAACGGCGGTAAAGCCTTGCGTGGCTCTCTCCGGCGCGTGCTTCACGGTGTAGCCGCCAGGTGGCAGGCACCTCGGGAAGCAGGGTGGCTTCCGTCTCGAGATAGATCCATGCTTCTGATGCCAGCCAGCCCTGTTGCTCCAGCAGGCTACAGCTGGGTGCGGCCAGATCACGGTTGAAGGGCGGGTCCAGAAAGATGATGTCAAACGGCGCTGCAGGGGCAGTGGCAAGCGCTATCAGGGCATCCTGGCGCAACAGGGTGGCCGTAGCATTCAGCGTTGCCAGATTATCAGCCAGTTGATCGGCTGCAATGCGGTCCTGTTCGATGAAGGAAAGCGCAGTGGCGCCTCGCGAGAGTGCCTCGAGTCCCAGTGCGCCTGTGCCTGCAAAGGCATCCAGTACCCTGGCACCATGTACGGAGCTGCCTAGCCAGTTGAACAGGGTTTCGCGTACGCGA
Source organism: Larsenimonas rhizosphaerae (assembly GCF_026240105.1). NCBI lineage: Bacteria > Pseudomonadati > Pseudomonadota > Gammaproteobacteria > Oceanospirillales > Halomonadaceae > Larsenimonas > Larsenimonas rhizosphaerae. The sequence continues at coordinate 446,246 of NZ_JAPIVE010000003.1, read as the reverse complement.
TCCGGGGTGGGTCTCAGGCCGGGGCGGTCTGGCACCGGCAACTGTCGGCGACGATGAATACCGCCAATCAGGCGAAGCTTGCCTGGGGGGCGCTTGGTGCGTGAAGAGGAGGTTGGGGGTCGGCGTCTTGTCATGGCGTGGATTGTACCCGTCGCGTGACGGGAGTGGTAGGATGAGCAGGCATGTGTCGGGAGCCCCCGATCGGAATTTTCGGACTTCGTCAGGCCAGCCGGCAGGGCAGCGCGGCCGGTTCAGGGCTAAGGTGTGACGGGTCGTCAACAAAAGATACAGCCAACATGTTCGGTTTTTTCAAACGCAAGAAACAAAAGCAGCAGGAACAGCACGAGCAGGATGTTCAGGATCAGGCGCAACGTGACGCCGAGGCCGCCGAGCAGTCCAGCGAAGAGCCTGCCCACGACAGCGTCCGGAAGGATGATACCGTTGCATCACCCGCAGCGCGGCACCATGACACGTCATGGGAAGAGGCGCTGAAGGATGCCAGGTCACCTGCGCCTGATGAATCTGCCCCCCCGGCCATCGACGAGCCTGAGCCCCCGATGGAAACGCCACCGGTGGAAGAGCCGCCCGTCGAAGCCCCGCCGGTCAGGGAGCCCGAAAATCATGCTCGAATAGCTCCCGAAAAGGGTGATGAAGCCTTGTCACCTCCTGAGGTGCCGGAGCAGCCTGTTTCGGAACCGGAACCGGAACCGGAACCGGAACCGGAACCGGAACCGGAACTTGCTCCCGAACCCGCGCCCGCGCCCGCGCCGGTCGTGTCGTCATCTCCCCGAGTGGATGACCTGCCGGCCATGTTTGATCCAGTCGAAACGGCCATGGAAGCTGATCCTTCCGAAACCGTCGAGCGCAAGGGCTGGTTCTCGCGTGTGCGTCAGGGACTGGGCAAGACCCGCAGCAACCTGACCGGGGGGCTTGCGACGCTGCTGCTCGGCAAGAAGCAGATTGACGATGATCTCCTGGAAGAGCTCGAAACACGGCTTTTGATGGCCGATGTGGGTATCGAGGCAACGACCGAGATCATGGATAACCTGTCCGAGCGGGTGTCGCGCCGGGAGCTCAATGATGCCGAAAACCTGTACAAGGCGCTGCAGGAGGAACTGACTACTGTTCTGACGCCGGTGGCTCGGCCGCTCCGCCTGCCTGAAAAGGGGCAGGGGCCGTTTGTTATTCTGATGGTCGGAGTCAATGGGGTTGGCAAGACCACAACCATCGGCAAGTTGACCAGGCGCTATCAGGCCCAGGGGCGCAGCGTCATGCTGGCGGCCGGTGATACATTCCGTGCCGCCGCCGTAGAGCAGCTCAAGGTCTGGGGGGAACGCAACAGTGTGCCGGTCATCGCTCAGCATACCGGTGCTGACAGTGCATCGGTGATTTATGACGGTGTGGCGGCGGCGAAGGCGCGGGGCGTGGATGTTCTGATTGCCGACACGGCCGGCCGGTTGCACAACAAGTCTCATTTGATGGAAGAGCTCAAGAAAGTGCAACGTGTCATGGCCAAGCTTGATGCCACGGCGCCGCATGAAGTCATGCTGGTGCTGGATGCCGGAACGGGGCAGAACGCCATCAGTCAGGCTGAAACCTTCAATGAGGCCATTCCGGTAACCGGAATTACGCTGACCAAGCTCGATGGCACGGCCAAGGGTGGGGTTATCTTTGCTCTGGCGAAACAGTTGGGTATCCCGATCCGTTACATCGGGGTGGGTGAAAGTCTGGATGACCTTCGTCCCTTCAAGGCTGACGATTTTGTGCAGGCCCTGTTTACTCAAGATGATCGCGAGTCATAGCCGATGATTGCCTTCGAACACGTAGGGAAGCGTTATGGAGGCCGTTTCGAGGCATTGGCGGATGTTAATTTTCGCCTGTCTCGAGGGGAGATGGTGTTTCTCACCGGGCATTCCGGAGCAGGGAAAAGCTCGGTATTGAAGTTGCTGACCTGCCTTGAGCGTCCCTCTCGTGGTCGTATTGTTGTTGCAGGTCATGATCTGGGGCAACTGGGAAGCGTCCGCATTCCCTTTTATCGCCGCCAGATCGGCGTGGTATTCCAGAACCATCAGCTGCTGTTTGATCGTACGGTCTTTGACAATGTGGCGTTGCCATTGTTGATTCAGGGAATGCCGGCCTCGGATGTTGCTCGCCGGGTTCGGGCTGCGCTTGACAAGGTCGGGCTGCTTCATCGGGAGCGAGCATTGCCGATTGAGCTGTCCGGCGGTGAGCAGCAGCGTATCGGTATCGCACGGGCCGTGGTTCACAAGCCGGCATTGCTGCTGGCGGATGAGCCGACCGGTAACCTGGATCCCCAGCTTTCTGCCGATATCATGCGCCTGTTCGAGGATTTCAACCGCATTGGCACTACCGTGTTGATTGCCAGTCATGATCTGGCACTGATTGCCCGGCTCAGACATCGGGTATTAAGACTCAAGGATGGTCGGCTGATCGCAGACGAGAATGGATCATGAGTGAACGAATGTCTTCACGGCGTGGCGCCAATCAGCAGGCGCCTTCCTTTCTGCAGCAGCGCCGTGCGTGGCAGGCGCATCATCGACAGGTTGCACGCGACAGTCTGATCCGCTTGCGTCAGCGTCCCCTGGGTACCCTGATGACGTTGTTTGCGATTGCCGTGGCCCTGGTACTGCCGGCAACCCTGTGGCTGTTGCTGGGAGGCGCCCAGGTGCTGGATCGTAATCTCGAGGATACCGCGCAGTTGACCGTGTATCTGTCACCCTCGCTTGAAGAGGCATCTGCTCGGGAAGTGGCCGACAAGGTGCGTCAGCGCGCTGATGTGGGGCATGTAGAGCTGATCACCGCTGCGGAGGGGTTGCACCAGTTTCAGGCATCCCTTGATCTGGGGGATGCCCTGCAGGGGCTGGATCATAATCCGCTGCCTGCCTCCCTGGTGGTTCAGCCTGTTACTCGCACGCCAGAGGCCGTAGCAGCACTGGCCATGCAATTGCGCCAGGTAAACGGTGTTGATGAAGCCAGCGCCGACATGCAGTGGCTTGAGCGTCTCAAGCAGCTTACCCGGTTGGGCCAGCGTATCGTGCTGGCCTTTGGCGCACTGTTCGCACTGGGAGTTCTGCTTATCGTTGGCAACACGATTCGTCTGGCGGTCGAAAATCGACGTGACGAAATCGAAGTGGTTACTCTGATTGGTGCAACACATGCCTTTGTCCGTCGCCCCTTTCTTTACAGCGGTGCCTGGCTGGGGCTCGGGGGAGGGATGCTGGCACTGGTGCTGCTGGCGGTCGGTATGGGGTGGCTCTCTTCACCGCTGTCTGCACTGGCGAGCAGTTATGGTACCGACTGGGAGCTTCCCGGGCTGGGGTTCGAGGGCTCACTGCTGCTGCTTGTATGCAGTACCGTTCTTGGCTGGCTTGGCGCATGGATTGCGGTAGGACGGCACCTGGCCCGAATGCGACCGCGCTAGGCATGCACGAATCGGTGCTGTCGCACTATGACATGGGTACGCTATACTGAAGAGTCAAGGGAACCTTATTCAAATGTTGTCCTCTAATGGGTAACGTAATAAAAGGCAACGGGGAGACCCAGTGCATATGAGTAATAGTCTTCAGCCTATCGGGAATCTGTCGCCGGGCAATGACCTGAACGGGTATATACAGATCGTCAATGGCATTCCGGTATTATCGGCAGAAGAAGAGCATTCTCTGGCAGTGCGCCTGCATGATGAAGGTGATCTTGGCGCTGCGCGCCAGCTGGTCATGTCACATCTGCGCTTTGTCGTGTACATCGCACGGAGTTATTCCGGGTATGGCCTGCCTCAGGCCGACCTGATTCAGGAAGGTAATGTCGGCCTGATGAAGGCCGTCAAGCGATTCGATCCGGCACAGGGTGTGCGTCTGGTATCGTTTGCGGTGCACTGGATCAAGGCAGAGATTCATGAGTTTGTCCTGCGTAACTGGCGCATCGTCAAGGTGGCCACTACCAAGGCGCAGCGGAAGCTGTTTTTCAATCTTCGCAGCGCCAAGAAACGTTTGGCCTGGCTGAACAATGATGAAGTGGATGCCATTGCCGAGGATCTGAACGTCAAACCGGGTGTAGTGCGTGAGATGGAAAACCGTCTTTCAGCACATGATGCAGGCTTTGATGCATCACCCAGCGATGATGAAGAGCAGACCTGGCATGCGCCGGCCAATTATCTTGAAGATACGGCGACCAATCCGGCATCCATGCTGGAAAGTACCGACTGGGAAGAGGACTCCTCTCGTCGGCTTGCGTCGGCACTGGCACGTCTGGACGAGCGTTCGCGGGATATCCTTCAGCAGCGTTGGCTGGCGGAGCAAAAGGCTACCCTGCATGAGCTGGCCGAAACCTATGAGGTATCTGCCGAACGAATACGTCAGCTTGAAAAGAATGCCATGAAAAAGCTCAAGGCTTTCATGGCAGAAGACGCCGAAGCAGCCTGATCGCCAAACGCTTCACGAGCCCGGCCCGCCTGTTGCGCGTGCCGGGCTTTTTACGTATTCAATGTAATTTTTTGTTCAAAAGTCAGCGATAAGCCGTTCAGCCAAGTATGTTATGTAATCAAGGGCAATACTATGTATTTCCTGATTGGTAGAGGCATGACTTCTGGTGAAATCGACGCAGCGCAAGGTAAGCAAATCATCGCCATTTCAGTATGTGGCAATGAGATGGTCCAGATTGTGCCATCACATGGGCAGCCTGTGCTCTGCGATACCTCGTCGATCTGCGCTTCATGCCGATAGTCAGCGGGAAACACTCTCTGCAGCCATCATTGATAATCTGCCTGGCGGCGTATACCGCACGGATGCCTCTTCCAATACCCTGCTTTTCATGAGCCACGGTGCGCGTGAATTGATTGACGGCCAGCTGGATGAGCTGCTGGCCGATCAGACCCCCTTTGATGTATTGATTCATCCGGATGACCTTTGTCGCTGGCGAGGTGAGCTGGCGCATGCAGTGTCTGAAGGGCAGCGTCATGAAGTTCTGTATCGACTCAAGCCCGGTATCGGTCGCCATCACCCTCAGACCTGGGTGCTAGATCGCGGCGTTGTCATCAATGAGCGCGGGCGGCTGTTTCGTGAAGGCCTGTTGCTGGACATGACCTCTCACCAGCGTGTTCAACAGCATCTGGCCTATGTCGTGGATCATGATGCCGTGACAGGGCTATGGCAGCGTTTACCCTTTATCAACCACCTTGAGCAGTTTGCTGAGCGAGGCGAGGGCGCGCTTTTTTATCTTGATATTGTCCGGTATTCGTCGATCAACAATGAGCTGGGGCACCAGGCCGGTGATGAACTGCTCCATCAGGTGGCTCAACGGCTCAGCCAGTGCGTCAGTGAGTCTTCTGTAATGGCTCGCATGGGGGCAGATGAGTTTGCCGTATTCGTTCCGGATGCCGATCGCCAGCATGAAACAATGGCTCGTCTTTTGACCGTCCTGAAACCTGCCTATCAGATTGCCGGCCAGTTTCTGGCCATTGATATCAGTATTGGTCTGGCCCAGGCCAGTTCGTGCAGCGCTGATGTGCTCATTCGTCAGGCCAGGCTGGCGCTTCAGTATGCGCGCGCCAATAACCAGATTAGTGGCGAGTTCGAGGCGGACCTTTCCCATATGGAGACCTGTCGCCTGCCCATGGAGCAGGCGTTGCGGGATGCACTGGCTCGTAATGAAATGGAAGTATATTACCAGGTTCAGGTCGATGCCTGCTCAGGGCAAATGGTGGGCGCCGAATCACTGATGCGCTGGCGCCATCCGGAGCTTGGAAATGTACCACCGGATTCGTTCATTCCTCTTGCCGAGGAAATGGGGTTGATCAATGCTCTGGGGCGCTGGAGTCTTGAGTGCGTGTGTCAGCAACTGGTGGACTGGGATCGCGTCGGGTTTTATATGCCGCGTGTGTCGGTCAATGTGTCGGCCCTGCAGTTGACCCCGGCCCTGATCGAAGAGGTTGAGCGTCTGCTCGACAGGCATGATCTGGCACCCTCGCGACTTGAGCTGGAGGTTACTGAAACACAGCTGATGCATGACCTGGCGCTGAGCCATACCATTCTTCAGACACTGCGCGAGCGGGGCATTGCCATTGCGCTGGACGATTTCGGGACGGGGTACTCGTCGCTGGCCTATCTTGCTTCCCTGCCACTGGATCGTCTGAAAATTGACAAGCGATTTGTGGATGGTGTGCCGGACCGATTGCAGGAACGTGGAGTCATCACGGCCATTATCAGCATGGCGCTTGCTCTGGATCTTGATGTGATTGTCGAGGGCGTTGAAAGCAGGCGGCAATGGCATTATCTGCGAGACCACCAGTGCCGCACGCTTCAGGGGTATCTGTTTGGTGTCGCCATGCCGGCAGACGAATTCATGGCCTGCCGACAAGCCATTGCACAACAGCGCTAAAGCGCCATGTGGGCTCGTGGTGCGTGGAAAAGTGCCTGTGCAAGCACATCCCACTGCTCATCCCAGTGTTCACAGGGGCGGTGTCTGAACTGGCTGCGGGAGTAACGACTGATTCGGCCTTCCACCGTGACCATCATCAGGTGGGCACTGGCACTGGCGGTCATCGGTAATGCGATGTCATCTGTTGCCCGGGCGGTTCTCAGCAGGTGTTTCAACTGGGTTTCCATGCGCTCGAAGATCTGTTGCACTCGCGGGCGCAAACGCGCCAGCTCGCCGGTCAGTACCTCTCCTGTCAACAAGCGGCACATCCCGCGATTTTTTTCAGCGAAGTTCAGCACCAGCGTCAGGATATGGTGGCAGCGCTGCGTTATATCCTCTGCCTCACGGGCGATAAGGTTGATGCGCTCAAACAGTACTTCATCGATATAGTCGAGCAGGGCATCGAACATCTTTGCCTTGCTGGGAAAATGGCGATAAAGCGCAGCCTCCGAAAACCCCACTTCCCGGGCCAGCTCGGCGGTCGTTATCCGTTGGTTACTGTCGCCCTCAAGCATGCCTGCCAGCGCCTGGAGTATCTGTTCCCGGCGGGCGGCGCCTTTTTTTGTCGGAGCCATAGCGCGTACATTCCCTGGCGTAAAATGGAGGGGTGTTCGGCAGGCAGTCTGCCGAACACCAGTCTCAGGTTTTGTCGGTAATCAGGGTGCCAACGCCTGAATTGGTGAAGATTTCCAGTAATATGGCGTGAGCTACCCGACCATCCACTATAACGGCGCTGGTTACCCCATTCTTGACGGCATCCAGTGCACAGCGGATCTTGGGCAGCATGCCGCCATAAATCACGCCATCCTCGATCAGGCTGTCAACGTCCTGCGTTGTCAGGCCGGTCATGACCTCGCCTTTGGCATTCATCAGGCCCGCGACGTTGGTCAACAGCATCAGCTTCTCGGCATTCAGGGCCTCGGCAACCTTGCCTGCAACCAGATCGGCATTGATGTTGTAGGAAGCGCCGTTATCATCGACTCCGATGGGAGCAATGACCGGGATATAGTCGGCCTGAGACAGCATGTCGATGAGGTCGGTGGAGATATGCTCCACTTCGCCGACATGCCCGATATCGATGATTTCCGGCGCAGCCATCTCGGGGCTGTAACGCTGCACCTTCAGCTGTCGGGCCTTGATCTGGGCATTGTCCTTGCCGGTCAGGCCGATGGCCTTGCCACCTGCCTGGTTGATCTGGTTCACGATGCTCTTGTTGACCAGACCACCCAGTACCATTTCCACCACGTCCATGGTCTGGGCATCGGTTACCCGCATGCCTTCCTCGAACCGGGATTCAATCTGAAGTCGCTCAAGCAGTTGTCCGATTTGCGGGCCGCCGCCGTGGACCACGATCGGGTTCAGGCCGACTTCCTTCAGCAGAACGATATCGCGGGCAAAGGAATCGATCAGGGTATCGTCGGTCATGGCGTTGCCGCCATATTTAACGACCACGGTCTTGCCGGAAAAGCGCTGAATGTAGGGCAGGGCCTCGGAAAGGATTCTAACGACCTCTCTCGGGTCGCGTTCTGGTGTGCTCATCATGTGTCCTGATTGGCGCGGGGTGGGTTAAACCATCAAAGCGGCTGCCGGAGACGACCTTTCATCATAACGAGGCGATATAACTCTCGTCAGGCGAGAGGGCTGGTTGCCTGTAGTGATCGTCGCGTCCGGCAAGGTGCGGCGTAACGCGTTAAAAGCCTGGTGTGGCGTCGGGGGCCACCTTGAGCAGCGCCGTTCGAAAGCAGTCCTGAATTCTGTCCAGGGCGGCCTGAGAGGCGCCTTCAAACCTGAAGACCAGCATGGGTGTCGTATTGGACGCTCGGCACAGTCCCCAGCCATCCGGATAGTCGACCCTCAGGCCATCAAGCGTCGTGCGAGTGCCATCATTGCCGAAGTCACCTTCCAGTGCGATGCGTCGGGCCAGGTCAAACTTGGTTGCATCGGTGACTTCAACATTGAGCTCGGCCGTGCCGAGGTCCTGTGGATAGCGGCTGAAAAAGGTATCGGCATCCTCTGACTGGCCGGCCAGTATCTCAAGAAGCCGTGCGGCAGCGTAAATGCCGTCATCAAAGCCGTACCAGCGTTCCTTGAAAAAGATGTGGCCACTCATTTCTCCTCCCAGATCCGCCCCGACCTCGTTCATGCGGGCCTTGATGAGAGAATGGCCGGTAAACCACATGTCCGGTTCACCGCCCAGGCGGGCAATCATGTCTGCCAGATGGCCTGTGCACTTGATGTCGAAGACGACCCGGGCACCCGGTTTGCGGGTCAACAGGTCTTCTGCCAGAGCCATCAGGAAGCGGTCTGGATAGATCACCTCGCCCCTGGGCGTAACGACACCGACCCGGTCGGCATCACCATCGAATGCGAGGCCGATATCGGCCCCGGTTTCCTGAACCATGGCAATCAGATCCTGAAGGTTTTCGACCTTGCCTGGATCCGGGTGATGATTCGGGAAGTGCCCGTCGATATCGTCAAAGAGCGGGACGGTATCCACGCCCAGGGAGGCAATCAGACGGGGGCCGAGTTCACCCCCCACGCCATTGCCGCAGTCGACTACGGCCTTGAGTGGTCGCTTGAGGTGAATGTCCTGACGAATGCGTTCCAGGTACGTGTCTCGAATGTCGTGAGACTCGCAATGGCCCTCGCCGGTGCTGAAGCGACCGTCACTGATGCGCTGATAAAGCCCCTGGATAGCCTCGCCGGACAGGGTGTGACCCCCGATCATGATCTTGAAGCCATTGTAGTTTGACGGGTTGTGGCTACCGGTAACGGCTACCCCGGAGTGAACGCCCTCCAGCGTATGAACCGCGAAATAAAGGACCGGCGTGGGAACCCGGCCAAGATCGATGACATCGACTCCTGTCGACAGCAGGCCTTCTGTCAGGGCCAGGAGCATGTCCGGGCCGGACAGACGCCCATCCCGTGCGACCACAATGCGGGATTCGCCCTGAGCCACCACCTCGCTGCCGATGGCCTGCCCGATCAGACGGGCGCCGGCAACAGTAAGGTCCTGGTCAATCACGCCTCGAATATCGTAGGCGCGGAAAATGGATTGGGGGATCTGGCTCACGGCGTCATCCTTGCAATGTCTCTTGTCGGGCGGGTCAGTGGCGGCCGGAATGGCCAAAGCCTCCGGCGCCGCGAATACTTTCTTCAAAATCGTCAACGAGGGTCAGTTCGGCCTGCATGACCGGCACCAGCACGTACTGTGCAATACGTTCACCGACATCAAGCGTGACTTCCTGCTGCCCACGATTCCACACCGAGATCATCAGTTCACCCTGATAATCAGAGTCGATCAGGCCCACCAGATTTCCCAGGACAATGCCTTTTTTGTGGCCCAGTCCCGAGCGAGGCAGGATCATGCCGGCATAGCGTGCATCATCGATGTGCACGGCCAGTCCGGTGCGAACCAGCTCACATTCGCCCGGTGACAGTGTCAGCGGTGCATCAAGCAGGGCACGAAGGTCCATGCCGGCGCTGCCTTCAGTGGCATAATGCGGGAGGTCGAACCGGCGGACGCGGTCGTCGAGAATCTTTACCTTGAGCTGCGGGTGATCCATACGGGGTCCTGTCAGAGTGAAGCGGGGTGAGTAGCGTGAAACCTCACCAGAAGATGGTCCAGAATACCATGAGCCAGCGTCAGTTTGTCGGCGGTCGGCAAGGCCTGGTGGCAGTGTCGGCCGCTTTCCTGCCAGTGAAGCGTGACCGCATTGTCGTCGCTGCCGAACCCGAGTCCTTCACGTGACACATCATTGGCCACGACAAGGTCAAGACGCTTGCGTATCAGCTTGTCTTCGGCGTAGTGGGTCACGTTGCGGGTTTCGGCGGCAAAGCCGACCATGAACGGTGCATTGGCCCGATGGGCCAGCGTGGCAATGATATCCGGATTCTTGACAAGCGTCAGGGTCAGTGTGTCTTCATCAGGCCGCTTTTTGAGCTTGTGTTCTTCTGGGTGTTCAAGCCGGAAATCGGCTACTGCGGCGCAACCAATGAAGATATCCGCATGGTCGATGCACTGTTCTGCGGCATGCAGCATGTCGACAGCGCTTTCGACATCCTGTCGGTGTACTCCTTCCGGTGTGGGAAGTGCTACCGGCCCCGTAATCAGCGTGACATCGGCGCCCCGGCGCCTGGCTGCCAGCGCGAGCGAAAATCCCATCTTGCCACTGCTGTGGTTGCTCAGGTAGCGGACCGGATCAACGGCCTCTCGCGTAGGGCCGGCGGTCAGTACGATCCGCAGTCCCGCCAGATCGGCGAGGGGGGGCTCGGCTGCATCAAGCAATGCCGTGACAATGGCTTCAGGCTCCAGCATCCGGCCACTGCCGGTATCACCGCAGGCCTGTTCGCCGCTGTCCGGCCCTAAAAGGTGCCAGCCGTACTCTCGAAGGCGCTCGGTGTTACGCGTTGTGGCGGGATGTGCCCACATGGCCTGGTTCATGGCCGGGGCCATGTAGAGCGTGGCCTGGCTGGCCAGGCAAAGGGTGGTCAACAGGTCATCGGCCATGCCATTTGCCAGCCGAGCCATCAGATCGGCGGAGGCCGGGGCGATCAGAATACTGTCGGCCCAGCGAGCCAGTTCAATATGTCCCATGCCGGCCTCGGCTTCCGGGTCAAGCAGGGTGGTGCGTACCGCGTTTCCGGTCAGTGCCTGAAAGGTCAGGGGAGTGACGAAGGCCTGGGCACCGTCGGTCATCACGACACGGACCTCGGCTCCCTGCTTCTTCAACAGCCTTGCCAGTACGGCACTTTTGTACGCCGCGATGCCGCCACTGACGCCCAGAAGGATGCGGCGGCCGATAAGAGATGTCATGACATGTCCTGCTCATTGAATAATCCTTCGCTACCTTAGCACCAGCGCTTGTTGTACGTCATGGTGGCGCGACCGGGGAGGCTCGCTATGCTGGAAAGGGATTACATAACAGGAAGGGATCTTTCATGAAGCAACGTGTCCTGTCACCGATGGTGGGTACGCTGGTCGCGGGGTTGGTGCTGGCCGGGTGTGCCTCGGCACCGTCAGAACAGCAGCCGGCGCCATCCGAGTACAGCCTATCGGATCTGAATGAGCAACTGGTCATGGCCACGGCGTGGGTGCAGCACGCCGCGGAATACAAGGCACTGAGCTATCAGGCCTTTAATATTGCCCGCGACAGGCTTGATGACGCACTGGCTGGTCAGTCGCGTCACGACAAGCCCCTGGCGGTCGTCGTCGATGTTGATGAGACCCTCGTTGATAACATGGCCTTCGAGGCCTGGCTGGTGGGCAAGGATGAAGCCTATGGTAGTGAGCGCTGGCACCAGTGGATGAAAGCGCGTCAGGCGACGGCATTGCCGGGCGCTGTCTCGTTTTTGCAGTACGCGGATCGGCAGGGTGTTGATGTGTATTACATCACCAATCGTGATGAGGATGCATGGACCGATACCCAGGCGAATCTGGCCGCCCTGGGATTCCCGCAGCTGACACGCTCTCACCTGCTGCTCAAGTCCGGTAGTTCCGACAAACAGGCGCGTCGGGATCTGGTGACCTCGAGTCATCAGGTGGCGCTGATGATGGGCGATAATCTGGCTGACTTTAAGTCCATTTATGGCAGTGACCTGGCATCGGTACGCAATGAGGCCGTATTTGATGACCAGGCTCGTTTTGGTCGACGGTTCATTCTGCTTCCCAATCCGGTATACGGGGCCTGGGAGGCGGCATTGTACGACGGAGACTGGAGTTTGCCTCCCGATGAGAAGTCGGCCCACCGCAAGGCAGGGCTCAAGGCCTGGCAGCCTTCCGGCACCCCCTGACGTGTCCGGGTCGGCATGAATGTTCTACCTCGGCTGCCGATAAGCTCATGCAGATACTGTTGTCTTGCCGATGGATGAATGTACATGGGAATCTGTCACTGGCCGGAGGGAGAACGGCCTCGTGAAAAACTGATCGGCCTTGGCCCCGAGGCGCTCAGTGATGCCGAGTTGTTGGCCATCTTCCTGCGCGTCGGGGTCAAGGGGCGTTCGGCCGTTGACCTTGCGCGGGATCTGTTGAACGAGTTCGGCGGTCTTCGCCCTCTGCTGGGTGCTGATCAGGCGCGCTTTTGTCAGGCTCACGGGCTGGGCATCGCCAAGTATGTTCAGCTGCAGGCTGCTCTGGAGCTATCAAGGCGCCACCTTGAAACCCTTCTGGTACGCGGAGATGCGCTGACCTCTCCCATGCTGGTCAAACGGTTTTTGTCCGCACATCTTCGCGACCTGGGGCATGAAGTGTTTGCTGCCCTTTTTCTGGATACACAGCACCGGGTACTGCGGTTTGAAAAACTGTTTACCGGTTCCCTGTCCAGTGCCAGCGTATACCCTCGGGAGGTAGCCAAACGGGCACTGGCCCTTCATGCAGGTGCGGTTATCTTCGCGCATAACCATCCCTCCGGTGTGGCCGAGCCCAGTCAGGCGGACAGGGATGTCACTCGTCACCTGAGTGATGCGCTGGCACTTCTTGATATTCGCGTACTCGATCATTTCGTCATCGGTGAGGGAGAAGTGGTATCCTTTTCCGAACGCGGCTGGCTATAGGTTTTTTAGCCAAAAAGGCAGTGTCGGCTTGCTGTCAGGTGGGGTGTCTGGTATAAAGTACGCCCTTTGAGTACAGGGCATAAGGCCGACGCCTGCCACTTCCCGGTTTGCCCGACACTATATCCCTTGTACCTAACAAGCTCATGGCTTACGGTTTTGGAGGCTTCCATGTCCCAGGTATGTCAGGTTACCGGTAAGCGTCCGGTGACCGGTAACAATGTTTCACACTCCCAGCGCAAAACCCGTCGTCGGTTTGTGCCCAATCTGCACAGCCATCGTTTCTGGGTTGAATCCGAAAAGCGTTTTGTCAAAATGCGTGTTTCCTCCAAGGGCATGCGTATCATTGACAAGAAAGGCATCGACACCGTGCTGACAGAAATGCGCAGCCGCGGCGAACGCGTCTAATTAAAACGATTTTTTTCGGAGTACGCTGATATGCGTGACAAGATCAAGCTGGTGTCCTCTGCAGGAACCGGTCACTTCTATACTACCAACAAGAACAAGCGTAATACGCCTGACAAGTTGGAATTCAAGAAGTACGACCCGGTTGTCCGCAAGCACGTCACTTATCGCGAAGCCAAGATCAAGTAATTAAATTACCTGATCCGCTTCGAAAAAAGGCCCGCTTTTGCGGGCCTTTTTGCATTCTGAACATTGTGTTCACCCCAGTTTGGCATTGGGTGCGAACCGGTCACGAATCTCTTCAGCGCTCTCTCGGGACAATTCCTTGTCCACGGTCTGGTCAATGCACTGCTGCAGGGATTTACCCATCTTCTGACGTAACGTGCCCAGAAATGAGGGCGCTGCAGCAATGATCAGTTTCTCGATCTTGCCCTGATCATGCGCCTGCTTCAAATACTCGGCCACATCAGATGCAAAAAACGCTTCATGCTTGTCGGATGTGGCATCCTCGTTACCTGTCTGGTGCTGATGAGGGCCCTTGCCTGACGCGCCCTTGCCACCGGTTCTCAAATCGCCCGTATGCTCACGACTTTCGGGATGCACCAGCGCTTCATGTTCCTTCATTGCGCCGTTATCTTCGGTAAAAATGCGTGCGCGGGCCGCATCGGCAACAACAATCATGGTCGTCATGTCGGTTCTCCTTAACCGGTCATCAGGATACTGCCATTACCTGAATCAGCCTGGTTGAGCGTGCGGGATAGGGCAACCTTCATGACGCAATCAATGCGCATTGCTGAGTCGTTCGATGTCTTCCATGTAATCCGCATCCTGAGCCATGCGTTCGTGAATACTGGAGGTGCGCGACAGCATCTGCTCCATGTTGCCCCGGGATTGGTCGGCTTCAGCGCGTGAATGGAGAATCTCCTGCTGCATGCTGTCACCCTGTTGTGATACTTCCGACACCATGCTGCCCATCTGCTCGAGTTGTCGACTGACCGTATCGACCGAGCCCTGAACGGCGTTGATCACTTCCGTGATCTGAACCAGACTTTCCTGCGTCTTGTTGGCCAGTGAGCGAACTTCCTGGGCGACAACGGCAAAGCCTCGGCCGTGTTCACCGGCGCGTGCAGCTTCTACCGCCGCATTAAGCGCCAGCAGGTTGGTCTGCTGTGCTATACCGCCGATGGTGGCCAGTAGTTCCCGGGCCTGCGCGGCATTGTGATTGAGTTCCTTTATTCGCTCACCTACATCGGCTGACGCTGCACTGTTCAGGCTCATATCGTGGGTAAAGCCTTCGACGCGCCGGGTAATGCTGTCCAGCATGTCGGTAAATCCGACAATGGAGGCCTGAAATTCCGGGAAATCATTGGTGACCTGTTCGGCAAAGTTTCTATAGTCGGTCAGGCTGGCAACCAGGGTCGATTTCATGTCGTTCATCATGTGAAGTCGCTTTAGCTCGGTCTCCCTGAAGTAATTCTGGAAGTTGGCGTAGTGCGTCACAAAATTATCGGTGTACTCGTCCCTGAATCCGGGGGCAGGGTCGTAAATCAGCAGTGCAGACAGGGTCTGGTTGATATTGACGCCCAGCAGCTCCCCAAAGGTCGAGAAGCCGCTGACCGGGTAACGGGAAAAGGTGTCCATGTGTGCCAGGGCGTTTTCGTTATTCAGCCTGCGCAGAATGCAGTCATTGAGAATGCCACCGACCAGCCGGCCCTTGCCCTGGTGATGATGCGCAAAATCCTCGGCGGTCTGTGCACAGAAGTCGGTAGGCTTGACCAGTACCAGCTCGTCTCCACAGGCGACATCACAGGCGAACTGCGCATGTCTGGCGGTGTAATCGAATTTCAGGATGGAGCGAATGAACAGCTCCCCCTGAATTCGAATGGCAAAGGTGTAGCGTTTAAGGTGTTCTTCCAGTCCGGATTCATCACACCGAAAGTGGGCGCACAGGGCGCTGATGAAATCGACCAGCCGGCCTGTCGACGGATCGATCACGTTGGTGAGGGTTCTAAGCTCGGGCTGGCTTTCTCCTACGGTAAACTGGGTGCGGGTTGCCTCGAAGTTCTGGCTTTTGAAAACCGAGTAGCGATACGGCTTTTTGAGCCGGACAAATGCAATCAGGGCATGGTTATCAAATACGCCATCCCGATCGGCCAGGCAGGTTGTCGTGAAATCGAGCGGGCCGCCGGATGAGCCACCGACAAACATCACCGGAAAGCGACCACTGTCGTAGACGGCGCGCATCAGGAAGCTTTCGCTGTTGGACAGCCCGTCTACCAGTGGAATGGCCACAGTGTCGTGGTGATTCAGCGCAAAGGGGAGCTTGATGCGCTCGAGTTCCTGGCGGATTCGGTTGACACGCTGATCGGCGTCCATGGTGGGGTGGCCGTTTTTTATGTCTTCGCAGTGCAGTGGTACACGAGCAACATGAACCTGATCGACAAGGTCGGTATGCCATCCTTGCAGCACAATCGTATCCTTGCCCGGTGTAATATATATCGATTCACGTCCGTCACTGTGCAGCTCACCGGCGGTCATGCTCAGCATGAGTCCTGCTTCGGGCGCTGCTTCACGCAGTATTCGGCGTACCGGCTCAAGTTCGATACCTGCGGACACAAAGCCGAATATCACTCGCGCTCCCTTGAGTCTACGGGCCTGCTTTTCCAGGGCGTGCAGGGGCGTCCGGATGACAGTCACTTCCTTTTTAAGTGCGCCCCTGGTGGTCTTGTTGAACAGGTACTTCAGCATGAGTATCTCCCTGATACGCCGGGCGCGTTATGCGCCGCATGGTATATGCCCGATATATCGGCGTTGTAGTGATGCCCCTTGACGTCGTGTTTGAAATATTCGGTGGGATGGGTTGAAAAACAGGACCTTCGGACTAATCTCGTGGCTATATTGTTAGCATGCTTACAAAAGGATTGTCTGATGAGTCATCTGTTTACGCCCATCACGCTGGGTGACGTAACGTTGTCCAATCGCATCGTGGTGGCACCCATGTGCCAGTATTCAGCCGATAATGGCCTTGCTACGTCATGGCACATGATGCACCTGGGTCATCTGGCCATGTCCGGCGCTGGCATGTTGACCATCGAGGCGACAGCCGTATCACCGGAAGGTCGCATTACCGAAGGTGATCTGGGGTTGTGGTCGGACGCGCATCGTGATGCCTTGAAGCCCGTTGTCGATGCGATTCGCCATTATTCGAATCTGCCTCTGTCCATTCAGCTGGGGCATGCCGGCCGCAAGGCCTCCTGCAATGTTCCCTGGAAGGGTGGTTCATCCATTGCTCCTGATCAGACAGGGGGCTGGCAGACATGGGCTCCTTCCGCGCTTCCCTTTGCCGAGGGCGATCCAGTACCGACCGCCCTGAACGAGGATGATATCAAGACCCTGAAGGCAGATTTTGTGGCCGCCGCACAACGTGCCGCGTCTCTGGGGATCGATGTGATCGAGCTGCACGCTGCTCATGGCTATCTGCTGCACGAGTTTTTATCGCCCTTGTCGAACCATCGCGAGGATGGCTATGGCGGTACACTCGAAAATCGGCTGCGGTTGGTGCTTGAGGTGTTCGATGCAGTGAAGGAAGCCATTCCGGCGCAGATGGCGCTGGGGGTGCGTGTGTCCGCCGAGGACTGGGTAGAAGGCGGCTGGGATACTGATCAGACCATTGCACTGGCTAAGGCCCTTGAGGCCCGCGGTTGTCACTTTATTCATGTTTCCAGTGGCGGGTTGTCCGAGCATCAGCAGATTACGGCTGGTCCCAATTACCAGGTACCGATGGCCAGTCGGATCAAGTCGTCCGTCGATATGCCGGTGATCGCTGTGGGACTGATTACCGAGCCGGAGCAGGCCGAGGCAATCATTGGTACCGGGCAGGCCGATATGGTCGGGCTGGCACGTGCCATGTTGTTCAATCCCCGCTGGCCCTGGCACGCGGCGGCCGCGCTCAAGGCCCAGGTCAGGGTGCCCCCTCAGTATGAGCGCAGTGAACCACATGCGCTGAAGGGCCTTTTCAGCCAGTAAAATGGCCACATGCGCCCCTTATGAATGGCCCACCGGTCAGCCGGTGGGTTTTTTTGTGTTCGGGGTGGCAGGTCGCTTTCGGCTTGCTCACAATGACGCCGCATCATGAGGCGCCGGGCATGGGTATCGGGCCAGTACATCCAGACAGGAGAAGGGAAAGGCGGATGAGGGAGTTACCTGAGGGGGTGCGACCGCTCACGCGGCGTGGGTGGTGGTTTCTGGCGTTGTTTATCGGAGTGATCGGCCTGGGGCTCTGGCCGGTGATGGGGTGGGTGAATCGACCGATTATCGTCCTGGGATTGCCGGCTGTCGGGGCGTGGGCTTATCTGGTCGTGGCACTTTCTACGCTTGTCATGGTAGCCGGAAATCGTTGGCTGGTTGGGGATGATGATGACTGATACCGCCTTCCTGATCACGATCGGTTATCTGCTGGTGGCCATGACCCTGGGGCTTCTGGCACGCCGTGGCCATGCCATGACCCGGCTGGAGCAGTGGGGGGTCGCCGGACGAAGCATGGGACCGGTCATGCTTTATCTTCTGATCGGTGCCGGCAGTATCAGCGCTTATACCTTCATGGGCGCACCTGGCTGGGCCTACAGCAAGGGCGTACCGGTCTTTTATGTCGTGATCTATCTGTCGTATCTGGCCATGGTGGCCTGGTACTTCGGACCGAAGGTCTGGCGGCTGGGTATTGAGTTTGGCCATGTCACCCAGGCCAGCGCCATTCGGGATCGATATCAAAGTCCGGCGCTGGGTGCACTGTCAGCGCTGGTCATGTCCATTGGTACGCTGGCGTATGCGGTTCTTCAGACCATCGGTGCGGCATATATTCTTAATGTCATGAGTCATGGTGCGCTGCCGGTCTGGATGGGCGTCTGGCTGGTGCTGGCGGTCATGGGGGTTTACCTGTTTATCAGTGGTCAGCGTGCCATCGGGTTGACCAACGCCTTTCAGGGGGCACTGATGCTGGTTGTTGCCTGGTGCACGGGGTTATGGGCGGTACATCAGTTCACCGGTCAGTGGGGGTTCGGCGCGGTTTTCGAGCGTTTTCAGACCGAGCGTCCTGCCTGGCTGACCCTGCCCGGCGCAGATGGCACCATGAGTTTTTCGTTCTGGACAACCTCGATCATCGTCTCGATGCTGTCATTCATGCCGCCGGTCTGGACTCAGTGGATGAGTGCCCGAAAGGCACGAACCCTCCGGCGCAGCGCGACCTGGCTGCCGAGTTACTATGTGATTATCCTGCCGATGGTGGTGGTGGGGTTCATTGGCGTCTGGTCACTTCCGGGTCTGGCGCGAGCCGATACCGTTGCGCTTCAACTGGCACTGACATCGATGCCACCGGTATTGACCGGCCTGCTGGGCGCCGGCACGCTGGCCGCCGCGATGTCGTCCTGTGAACCGTTTATACATTCAACGGCGCTGAGCTGGGCGAAGGATATTGCGCAGCCGCTGGTCGGTTTGGGGGATCGGGCAACCACCAGACTGGCACGCTGGCTACTGCTGCCTATCATGGCGGGGATTGTGGCTCCGGTGGCAATTACCGAGCCGTCCAATCTGATCATGATACTGCTGGTGGGACTGGGATTTGCCGCGCAGGTGCTGCCTGCCTTCATCGGTATCTTTCTATGGCCTCGGGCTACGCGGGCCGGGGTGATGGCTGGGATTCTGGCGGGCTTTGCCGTCACGGTCCTGTTTACTCTGGTATGGCGTAACCCTTTCGATATTCATGCGGGCTTCTGGGGGCTTTTACTGAATCTGCCGGTATTTGTCGGGGTCTCCCGAGTGACGAGGCCGACGGAAACGGCAGTAGTAGAGAGATTCTTTGCGGTAGTGCGGCGCATGTAGCAGGCCGGGCAGGAATACAGAAACGGGCGCCAATGGCGCCCGTTGTTCAGATGCGAAAGGCATTATCAGGCATGCTGCTGACGATGCTTGCCTTCCTTGATCTCTTCAATCAACTTGTTGTTGAACGCGTAGAGGTCGTCCGGGGTTCGGCTGGTTACCAGCGCGCTGTCACAGATGACTTCAGCATCTTCCCAGTGCGCGCCTGCATTGATCAGGTCGCGGGAGACGGAGGCGACAGAGGTCATGCGGCGGCCTTCCACCACGCCTGCATTGATCAGGATCCATGGGGCATGACAGATGGCACCTACCGGCTTGCCCGCCTTGAAGAAGTCACGAACGAAGTTCAGTGCATCATCGTTGGTACGCAGGGTATCGGGATTGAAGAGCCCGCCCGGCAGCATCAGCGCGTCGTAATCAGCTGCACTGACATCATCAAGCGTCTTGTCGACCATGTAGTCTGTTCCCCAGTCCGTCTCGGCCCAGGCAGTAATGCTGCCGGACGCTGGCGCGACGACGTGAACAGTCATGCCCTGTGCTTCCAGTGCCTTTTTGGGTGACGTCAGTTCGGCTTCCTCGAACCCGTCAGTGGCAAGAATGGCAATAGTCGTATTTTTAAGATCAGTCATGTAGTGACTCCCTTGTATCGTCCGTGATGAGGGGAATTATGCGTGTTGATCCGTGTGGCGGCCTTCATCGATTTCCTCGATGAGCTTGCTGCAGAACGCATCCAGATCTGCCGGCTTGCGGCTGGTCACCAGCCCGTTGTCGCATACGACTTCACTGTCTTCCCATTCCGCGCCGGCATTGATCAGGTCCTGGGCCACGGAGGGGATCGATGTCATGCGACGGCCTTCCACCACGTCTGCATTGATCAGTATCCAGGAGGCATGGCAGATGGCGCCGACCGGCTTGCCGGCCTTGAAGAAGGCGCGTACGAATGCCAGGGCCTTGTCATTCTGGCGAAGCGTATCCGGATTGATGACACCGCCGGGCAGCATCAGGGCGGCATAATCATGCTCGCTGACGTCGTCCAGCGTTTTGTCGACCGGGTATTCATCACCCCAGCAGGTTTCGGCCCATGCTCGAATGTTGCCACCTTTCGGCGCGACAACGTGCACATCGATGCCTGCGGCATCCATTTCAGCCTTTGGTACGGCCAGTTCGGATTCTTCAAAACCATCGCTTGCAAGGATGGCAACGCGAATACCGTTGAGTGATTGGGTCATGAGACAACTCCTTGTGTCATGTCTTTATCGTGGATAAACGGCGCGGAGTCCTTCCGCGCCTGGTGGTCAGTTATTCGTTGCGCGTCGGGGGCGCCATGAACTCGGGGCCGACCGGGTCCGTGATGCATTCATTCAGAATGGCATCAATATCGCGTTTGGCCTGCTGATCCAGCGACCAGCCCATTACCTTGCTGGCCGGATCAAGCTGGTCAGGGCGGCGAGCGCCCCACAGGGCGATGGATACACCTTCCTGGTCAAGAAGCCAGCGCAGCGAGAGTTCCAGCACTGTTTTGTCATAGCGCTCGCGGGCATAGTCATCCAGACGGCTGACAGCAGAAAGGTACTGCTCGAAGCGTCCCTTCTGGAATTTCGGATCGTTGCTGCGAAGGTCATCACTGTCAAAGGTGGTGTCGGCCTTCATCTTGCCGGACAACAGTCCGCGGCACAGGGCGCCGTAGGTCAGTGTACCGATACCGGCCTGATGCGCTGCCGGAAGGATGTCCTGTTCGATGTCGCGCTCGAACAGGTTGTAAGGCGGCTGAATAGTGCTGAGCGGGCAGATTTCATTGAAGGCATTCATCTGCTCTACATTGAAATTACTGACCCCGACAGCGCGGATCTTTCCTGCCTGCTTGAGTGATTTCAGCGTGTCGGCTGCTTCCTCAATATCGCGGGTGGGGTCCGGCCAGTGCAGCTGATACAGGTCGATGTAGTCGGTTTGCAGGCGAGACAGGCTGTCATTGACCTCCTGTTCGATCCGCGCTCTGCCGGCATCGCGAAACACGGATTCATCATCGCGCCAGTTGAGGCCGCACTTGGTCGCAAGTAATACCTGATCACGCAGACCGTGCTGTTTCAGCGCCTTGCCGACCAGGCGCTCTGATTCGCCAAACCCGTAAACGGCCGCTGTATCAATGGTGGTAATGCCGCGCTCGACGGCACTGCGAACGGTGTCGATGGATTGCTTCTCATCGGTACCGCCCCACATCCAGCCGCCAATTGCCCAGGTGCCCAGCGCAATTCGGCTGCCACTCAGTTCACTGTTTGGCAGGGTAATTGTTTCCATCGTGTCCTCCATGATCGATAGCATCCTTATTACTTTAGAAGACTTGTGGCTGTTCTGCCTGGCCTTTGCAGTAGTGGGTGGGGATATGGCGCGCCCCCTTCAAGGGGGCGCGCAGGTTACTGATACACTGCCCATGAACATAACGGTTTCGGGGTGGCAGGATGAATGAAGACATGATGCTACTGATGGCGGGGCTGGGCGGGACCGTGCTGGGGGCGCTGGTGCCGGTCTGGATCATCGGCCGCTGGCTCGGCGCGGCCCGACAGGAAAATGAATTACTTCGCTCACGGCTTGAGCACAGCGAGCATGAACGGATTGAAAACGAACGATATCTGGCGGAGCGGGATATTCTGCTCGAGCAGACGGGTGCCCACCTGCGAGAGGCTCGTCAGGCTGATGCCGAGGCGCGCCGGATGCTCAAGGACAGTGAGCAGGTGCGCCATGAGCAGGCGTCCGAGCTGTCGGTATTGAAATCCAGGTGGCAGCAGGCCGAAGCCCACCATCAGACTCAGATACAAACGCTCGAGCAGGCACGTGATGCCCTGTGTCATGAGTTCGAACGACTGTCGGCACGTATTTTTGAAGAGCGCCACCGTCAGTTCAATGATCAAAGTCGCCAGAGCCTGGAAGCGCTGCTTCAGCCATTTCGGGAACAGGTCGGACAGTTTCAGTCTCGGCTGGAGGTATTGCATGGCGAGGATCGTCGCGAACAGACGCGCCTGAGTGCCCAGTTGACGCAGCTTGCCGAACTCAATCACCAGATGAGTGAGGACGCGGCCAGTCTGACGCAGGCCCTCAAGGGTGACAAGAAGCGTCAGGGCAACTGGGGTGAAATGCTGCTGGAGTCCGTACTGGAGCGCTCGGGACTGAGAAAGGACAAGGAGTATCGGTGTGAGGTGTCCTTCAAGGGAGAGCAGGGCCGGCGTGGGCGCCCTGATGTGATTATTGACCTGCCGGAAGGACGTCACCTGATTGTGGATGCCAAGGTCTCGCTGGTCGATTATCTGACGTGGACGCGCGCTGAAGACGACGTCGAGCGTACCGCAGCGCTCAAGCGCCATCTTCAGGCGGTTCGACAGCATGTCGAGACGCTTTCGGCCAGGGATTATCCGGCGCTGGAAGGAATCAGATCACCGGATATGGTCTTTCTGTTCATGCCCGTTGAACCGGCATTTTCGCTGGCCTTCGAGCACGATCCTGGCCTGTTTCAGTACGCATTTGATCGGCAGATCGTGCTGGTCACGCCGACCACGCTACTGGCCAGTTTACGCACGGTTGCCAATTTATGGCGACTGGAGCATCAAAATGAAAATGCCAGAGCCATTACCGAGCGCGCCGAGCGTCTGCTCGACAAGTTTCAGGGCTTTGTGTCCAGCCTGGACGATCTGGGTGAGCACCTGGAGCGCGCCGGACGCAGTCACCAACAGGCGCTCAAGCGACTATCGGATGGGCAGGGCAGCCTTGTCAGTCAGGCAGAGCAGCTCAGGGCGCTGGGCGTGCGTGAGCGCCATCAGCGTTGAATTTACTCCCTTGCCGGCAATTTGCCGGTTGAAGGACGGTGGGGCAACGTGAACAGGATGCTGCCCGGGCCGCTCATCAACCATTTGTGCAGGGTCAGGCACATGATGCTGATCAGTGCAGTCAGCAGGAATGGCAGAATTATTATAATGGCCTCACCCAGCACTCCCTGTTCCCCGACGGGTTCATAAACATTCAAGGTGTCGATCAGCTGGATGATTATCTGGATAAGAATAAAATGTATAACGTAAACCGGAAGCGTATTCTGGCCGATTCGTTTCAATAACGTCATTTTAAAATAACGTGAAAGCAGCGATAAAAGATCGATGGCAGCAAAGATCATCATGAAGGCCAATGCCATCCGGAAGCCGGGAGCACGCATCAAACTGAACTTTGAAGCGAGCCCAAGGAGTAATAAGGATATTAGTGTTGTGGCCAGAAAACGCGGTGTGCTGAATGCCTTGAACCTGGAGTTGATTTGTTCCTTGAATGCATAACCGGCTACGAAGAAAATAATATTCTGTCCAATGCTTCTTAAATTCCAGCTTTCGATGAAGGTGTCGGCATAAATTGAAGCCACGACGGCCAGGCCGACAAGAATTATTTTTGAATGATGAATTATTTTGGAAAATATAAAGTAAAGAACCAGTGCATACAGGTACCAGGTTGCACTTTCACCGGTAAGAAAGTCATGCGTTAACGTGGCGAGGTTGAACGCAGGATCGCGAGGCATGATATCCGGGTTGCCAAGATGGAATACCAGCAGGGCAGTTATCCACTGCAGGATAAACCAGACAAGGTAGATCCATGAAATATTCGCTATGCGTCCGTGAAATACGCTGCCCCAGGATTTCCTGTCTATGGCAGACGCGGCCAGAAAGCCTGAAACAAGAAAGAACAGGGGCACTCTTAAAGGAACAAGTACCGTAGCCAATATGACAAGAATCCTGTGGCTATAAAGGTCACCAAGAAATTGCTCGTCGAGGCAGAATATTATCGTGTGATAAAAAACGATTAGAAGAATACTTGCGCCCTTTACGGCATCAATCCATTCAAGTCGCTTGGGGTCGGCAGACATTTTTAAGCTCTCTGGCATATCCGTGTGGTGATCAGTATTTTTTAATTTAACATGAATCAATATAGTTCCTTGTGCCGCATCAACTTTCCGTGAAATATAATCGTCTCCTTGTTTTCAGGATGCTGTGATTGTCGTTGAAAGGGTCAGGCATGATAAAGAACTGCCCGGTCGCGGCCAGTGCTCTTGGCCTTGTAAAGACGCTCATCAGCCAGCGCGATGACCTTGTCGATGTCCCTGCTTTCCGATGAAAGACTGATACCAATCGAAACGGTCATGGTGAGGAGGGTGTTGTCGTGCTTGAACGGGTTGACCGCCAGGGTATTACGAATGGCCTGACTGGTCTGCAATGCCTGTTCCGGGCTGGCGTCGTGTAATAACAGAAGAAATTCTTCACCGCCATAACGGCTCAGGACATCTCGATTACGCTGATTATGCTGCTTCAGAAGCCGTGTGACATGTACAAGAACCTGATCACCTACTTCGTGTCCGTGGGTGTCATTGATGGTCTTGAAATGATCAAGGTCCAGCAGCAGGAGCGCAAACGCCTGCCTGCGCTGCTGCAGGCGATTCACGGCAAGGTAGAAGGCGCGTCGGTTAAGGGTATGCGTCAGGGGATCGATATCAGCATCCTTTCCCAGCAGCTCTACCAGCGTGCGTATTCGCGTCATTATAAAGGCCAGCATGATGACGGTCATCAGCAGGTTATAAAGCTTGATGAAGCCCAGCGTGCCAGAGTCCATGGCGACCCATGGCGGGGGAGCCAGGGACGTCAGGAGGGTGGCGATGGCACAGACGGTAATCAGCCCCACCATGACCCTGCGTGCCAGTGGCCATACGCTGCTGGTCACTGCTGATACCAGCAGTGGGAAATAAAAGTATTCGATGCCGCTGTCTTTACCAAACGCTATATAGCCCACAACCACAATACCCAGACAGGTCGACAGGGACATGAGCTGTGACAGTCTGAGATGCCCGTACTGCAGCAAAAGCTGGGAATAAAGTACCAGAACCGATGCCATTGCGTGGAAGGGCCAGAGCAGGGGCGCAACGAAAAGATCCAGCACCAGATAGGGCACCAGCGTCAGCAGGGCGAGAATATTGGCGTACCAGAACGTGGTGTAAAGACGTAGCTGGAGCGATGTCAGCGAGGCGGGGGGATACTTGGGAAACATGTGTTTCAACATGTTGTGGCGCCCTGTTGAAACCAGCGGTCGCCGGTGAAGGAACTCATTCTAATTAGATAAAGCTAACATGATTCGGTGATAAAGTGGAGATGATAATGTGCTTGTGGTCGCTCCGCGAATGGTTCACAACGGTACCGGAACAGCGGAGGAACCTTCTGATGTCAGTAGACTCGAAAGAGTATTCCTGCTGAAGGGACAGGGCCGGAAAGCATAGTATTGAAAACGTGACATTCATGCGCTCAGGCGCGTTCATTTACTTACGGTGGCCCGGCAGGTAGCTCGGGCGGAGTATGAGATCCGGCATGTTATCTTCCATACTTTCGATTGGATTGGGTGCGGCCTTGGGCGCAAATCTTCGGTGGTGGCTCGGCGTGATGCTGAATGCCCTGTTTCCTGCCATCCCCCCCGGGACGCTGGTGGCCAACCTGCTGGGGGCCTGGTTGATCGGACTGGCACTGGCATTTTTTGCGGCGCTGCCGGACCTGTCACCCTTCTGGCGCCTGTTTGTCATTACCGGTTTTCTGGGTGCCCTGACAACGTTTTCGACCTTTTCGGCTGAAATGTGGTCCACCCTTCAATCGGGGCGTTACTTGACGGCCCTGGCAGGAATTGCCCTGCATGTTGTCGGTGCACTATGCATGACCGGGCTGGGCATGGGCACCTTTGCGTTACTCAAGCTCTGGCTGGGAGGTCAGCAATGAACGGATTCGAAGTGCTTTTCATGGCACCCGAGGGGCGCCGTCATCAGGGGGAGCAGGTCCTGGAAAAGGTCATCTCACTGGCGAGTGAGCTGGGCATCAACAGCTATACCCGCAGGCTGGATACCGAGGCGCAGGGCCAGAACGGGCGCACGCACAGCGCGCATTTCTTCGAGCTGGCGGATCGGCCTGAAGAAGTGATGTTCGTTCTCGATGATCATCACTGCAATGAATTGATCAAGGTGGTAACGGCAGCGGAGTTACCTCTTTTTTGCCTCAAGCGCCCGATTGAATACTGGCAACTGGGGGCCACGACGTAATTATGACAGCCTGACACAAAACTGACATATTCACTTGCTACCGTGGCGACATCGAAAAACATGTGCCTTCTGCCCAATGAAGGCCTTATCGCGTCCTCGGGAGCACCCTTATGCTTAAGCACGTCGCCGCTACACTTGTTACTTCTTCCTTGATGCTCGGTTCTGCTGCAGCCTGGTCTGCCGAGACCATCACAGGCGCAGGCGCTACCTTCCCGTATCCCGTGTATTCCCAGTGGGCTGATGCCTATCAGGATGCGACTGGCGTGGGCCTTAACTATCAGGCGATCGGCTCCGGTGGCGGCATCAAGCAGATCACGGCACGTACCGTGACCTTCGGCGCCAGCGATGCCCCCATGAAACCCGAAGAGCTTGCCAAAAACCATCTGGTGCAGTGGCCTCAGATCATGGGCGGCGTTGTGCCGGTCGTGAACGTTCCCGGTATTGACGGTACGCAGCTCAAGCTTGACGGCAAGACCCTGGCGCGTATCTACATGGGCGAGGTGACAAACTGGAACGACGAGGCCATTGCAAGCCTCAATCCGGACATGGATCTGCCCGACACGCGCATCACGCCGGTTTACCGTGCAGAAGGATCCGGCACCAATTTCCTCTTTACGCATTATCTGGCTCAGGTCAGTGACACATTTGCCAATAGCGTGGGTGAAGGCAAGTCAGTGGCATGGCCTGCAGGGGTCGGCGCCAAGGCCAATGCCGGTGTGGCAAGCCAGGTTGCAGGCACGCCGGGCGGGATCGGGTACGTCGAATACGCCTATGCCCACCAGAATAACCTCAAGGTGGCTCAGCTTCGTAACCAGGATGGCCAGTTTGTCAGCGCCGGCAGCGACAGCTTCAAGGCAGCAGCAGCAAACGCTGACTGGAAACATGCCGACGGCCTTTATCTGGTGCTGACCGATCAGCCCGGTGCACAGAGCTGGCCGATTGTCGGGGCATCCTTCATTTTGATGCCGACGGATGTAAAGGACACGAAAGCTGCTGAACAGGCACTCAAGTTCTTCAACTGGGCTTATAACAATGGTGGCGATGCCGCCGCGTCACTTGATTACGTGCCCATGCCGGACAATGTTGCGTCCATGATCCGCCAGGATGTATGGAGCAAGGTGCAGGGTGATAATGGCAAGGCTGTCTGGACGAACTAGGCCTGCGTAATGCCTGAAAGCGCTGCAGCCGGAAGGCTGTGGCGCTTTTCTGCAGAATGATCCTGTGTTTCTACCGGTTTTAAGGGGGCGTGGCGCTGTGTCTGGAAACGCTACAGATGTACAGAAAAACATGTTGCTTGATGCAACACCCGGGGAGCAGGCCGCGCTCAGGCGTGAGCATCGGCGGGATCGGTTCTTTGAGCTGTCCACGCGTGGGTTTGCTCTGCTGGTGCTGGTGCTGCTTGCTACCATTCTCGGCTCCCTGATCGTATCCGGGTGGCCGGCACTGGCCAAGTTTGGCTGGGGCTTTTTCACGGAAGACCGCTGGGCCGCCAACCTGAATCGATTTGGAGCGCTGCCGGCCATTTACGGCACGCTGGTAACCTCTGCCATTGCGGTGGCGATTGCTGTCCCCGTGTCACTTGGTATCGCCATTTTTCTGACGGAGAAATGCCCGCGTGCACTCCGCCGTCCGCTGGGTACCACGGTTGAGCTCCTGGCCGGCGTACCGTCGATCATCTACGGCATGTGGGGAGTGGAGGTGCTGGCGCCTTTCCTGCAGTCTCACTTTCCTTCGCTCTTCCCGGCCGGAACCGGGCTGACAACGGCCGGCCTGATCCTTGCGGTCATGATCATTCCGTTCATTACCGCGATCACTCGGGACGTGATGCAGACCGTACCGCCCATGATGCGTGAGTCCGCCTATGGTCTGGGCTGCACTACCTGGGAAGTCACGCGTCACGTGATCTTCCCCTCGGTCAAGGCCGGGATGGTAGGGGGCGTGATTCTGGGACTTGGGCGGGCACTGGGGGAGACCATGGCAGTGACCTTTGTCATCGGCAACAACCTCTTTTTCAATCCCACCATCACCGGACAGGGCACCTCCATAGCGGCACTGATTGCCAATCAGTTTCCCGAAGCCGATGGCTTGCAGCGTTCGGCACTGCTGGCTCTGGGTCTGATGCTGTTTGTCATCACGTTCATCGTGCTGGCTCTGGCGCGAGTGATGCTCAACCGTATGGATCAGAGGGCTCCGAAATGAGCACCCACACCAGTACTCACCTGACACCGTCCAACCCCGTCTATCGGCGCCGGCGGATGCTCAATCGCCTGGTCATGCTGTTTTGCGTGAGTGCGGCAGCCTTCGGCATTCTCTGGTTGCTGCTGATTCTGTTCAGCCTGGTGACCAAGGGTATTACCGCCCTGGATGTGACGGTATTTACCGAACGTACGCGCATGACCGGCGGCGGGCTTGGCAATGCCATTCTGGGCAGTCTGATCATGACGTCGCTGGCTACCGTGGCGGGAACCATTGTGGGCGTGGCCGCCGGTACCTGGCTTGCCGAATACGGCGGCCAGTCACGACTGGCCAATCTGACGCGTTTTATCAACGATGTTTTGCTGTCGGCGCCGTCGATCATCGTCGGGCTTTATATCTACGCCATCGTGGTGTTGCCTACCGGCCACTTTTCAGGCTGGGCCGGGGTGGCTGCGTTGTCGGTACTGATTATCCCCGTGGTTATTCGGGCCACGGAAGACATGTTGCGGCTTGTTCCCAATACACTGCGTGAGGCGGCATCAGCGCTGGGTGCACATCGCTGGTGGGTGGTATGCAAGGTCTGCTACGGCGGCGCGCGCGCCGGCATCACCACCGGTATTCTACTGGGGTGTGCGCGGATCAGCGGTGAAACAGCCCCGCTGATCTTCACCTCGTTGAATACCAACCAGTGGAACTTCTTTGACCTTGGCAGTGAAATGCCCAACCTGCCGATGACGCTTTATCAGAACATGACCATAAATTCGTTCATTCCGAGACAGGTCGAACTGGCCTGGGCGGGTGCACTTATACTGACGGTAGCCATTCTCGTTTTGAACATCCTGGCTCGCGTCATTGCAGAGCGTAAAAAAGGATGAAGCAGATGACACTACAATCTTCTGGAAAAACGTTTGCCTACGCGCGAACAGGGGCCAACACGATGAATACGATGACTCGCTCCATGTCTGGGGACGATGTTAGTACTACCGCCACGTCGACCGGGTCGGCCAAGCTCAAGGTGAATAACCTGAATTTTCATTACGGTGATTTTCAGGCGCTGAAACAGATTTCCCTGGAGATTCCGTCCAACCAGGTTACGGCATTTATCGGCCCCTCCGGTTGTGGCAAGTCGACACTGCTCCGCTGTTTCAACCGTATTCATGATCTGTATCCGGGCCTCAGGACCGACGGCGAGATTCTGCTCAATGGGCAAAACATCAATGACAAGCGCATTGATATTCATCTGCTGCGTGCCCGCATCGGTATGGTGTTTCAAAAGCCGACGCCCTTTCCGATGACGGTGTTCGATAACATCGCCTTCGGCGTCAAGCTATACGAGCGGCTGTCCTCGCGAGATATGGAAGAGCGGGTCGAATGGGCTCTGAAAAAGGCAGCGCTGTGGGATGAGGTCAAGGACAAGCTCAGGAAAAACGGCCAGTCCCTGTCGGGTGGACAGCAGCAGCGACTGTGTATCGCGCGTACCATTGCAGTGAAACCGGAAGTGATTCTACTCGACGAACCTACCTCGGCGCTGGACCCGATCTCGACAGGCTATATCGAAGACTTGATCAATGAGCTGAAGCAGGACTACACCATCGCGATGGTGACACACAACATGCAGCAGGCCGCTCGTGTGTCGGATGTCACGGCCTTCATGTATCTGGGCGAGATGGTGGAGTGTGGCCCGACAGATGGCATTTTCACGCATCCGGAGAAGAAGCAGACAGAAGATTACATAACGGGTCGTTATGGTTGATGCGTACTTTGCCGTGAAATAAATTATGATTTCTGTATAGTGACCTGCCACAGGGGATGCGATCAGCATCCCCTTTTTATTGGGCAAATCCTGTGCGTCGAGCAAGGGACCTCGTGTGATGAGGAAAGCAAACACGGGCTTTTTGTCTACAGTGAATAAGGTGTTGCTTGTGTTCTGCGACGTGCAGGCAATGCAAGTCACTCGATGCATCAATCATAAAAAAAGGACTTGAATCGCTTATGGCCACTCCAAGTCATGGACGTCAGAAGGTGTTTTACATCTCTGCACTGGTGATCACGCTACTGGTGATACTGGGGGCAGCCGTGCCCCAGCAGTTTGGCGATGCCGCCAATGCGGCACTCGGCTGGGTAAGCCACGTATTTGGCTGGTTTTACCTGATTTCGGTATTTGGTTTTGTGATTTTTCTGTTGTCCCTTGCGATCAGCAAGTATGGAAAGATTCGTCTTGGTCCTCAGGAAAGCAAGCCGACCTACAGCTTCTTTTCCTGGGTCAGTATGTTGCTGGCGGCAGGCTTCGGTGTGGGTCTGGTGTTTTACGGCATGGCCGAGCCGATGACTCATTTCATGAATCCGCCCTTTGGTGATGTCGAGGGACAGACGCCGGAGGCCGGACGCCTTGCCATTCAGTACGCCTTTTTCAATTGGGGCGTACATCAGTGGGCTGCCTTTGCCATCGTGGGGCTGATCATTGCCTATACCCAGTTTCGCAAGGGCCAGACGGGCATGGTGTCTACGGTTCTATCGCCTCTGACGGCCAGGCTGCCTCAGGGCAGGCGTATTGGTGATGCCCTTGACGTCTTTGCCGTTGTTGCCACGGTGATGGGGGTCGCTACCTCCATCGGTCTGGCAGTACTGCAGATCAATGGTGGACTGCATTTTGTCATGGGCGTGCCGGAAGGGTTTCTGTGGCAATTCATTATTCTGGCGATCATGTTTGCCTGCTACATGGCATCTGCGGCTTCGGGGCTGGACAAGGGAATCAAACGGCTTTCCAACCTGAATATGGCGCTATGTATCGGCCTGATGATCTATGTGCTCGTGACCGGCCCGACCATTGCCATTCTGCAGACCATTACCATGGGGATCGGAGATTATCTGCAGAACTTCATCGGAATGAGCCTTCGCATGTCGCCGTACGGTGGTGAAGACTGGGCCAGTTCGTGGACCGTCTTTTACTGGGCCTGGGTCATTGCCTGGTCTCCGTTTGTGGGTACTTTCATTGCGCGCGTATCGCGGGGACGTACCATCAAGGAGTATGTGTTCGGAGTGCTGATCGTGCCGCCGTTGCTGGCATGTCTGTGGATTGGTGTCTTTGGTGGTGCCGCCATTCATATGGATCTGGCGCAGGGTGCGCATCTGGCCGAGGCCACCAGTGACAATATCACGACAGCACTGTTCAAGATGTTTGATTTGATGCCGTTTTCCGGCGTGCTGTCCTTTGTCGCCGTTGTGCTCATTTTCATCTTTCTGGTGACGTCGGCAGATTCCGCGTCCTACATCGTGTCGCAGATGACGGATAATGGATCGCTTAACCCACCGCTTTACAAGCGTATTGTCTGGGGGGTGTTGATTGCAGCGATCTGTCTGACGCTGCTGGTGGCGGGTGGTCTCAAGGGGCTGCAGTCGGCCGCTGTGCTATCGGCATTGCCCTTCACGTTTATTGTTTATGCCATGCTTTATGTGCTGATGAAGGAGTTGCGAGCAGATCGTAGAAACATGTTGCGCCATTTGTACCGTCAACATGGTGAAACGCCCGTCGGGGCTGATATTTACGAGGCTGACGAGATGTCGGGCAGCGCGGATGAGCGGATCAAGCGGATCCCGCGGACGGTGAATCGTCGGATCAGGACCAGCCGCGACAGCAACTCGACCGATCAGGGGTAGCCGCAGGCATTAATGGACATCATATTAAAAAGCAATTGTCAGGGGACTCATGCCGGGTATTACCATGCGCGAGTTCGGGATGATTGTCCTGAATCCTGTGCTGTTCACTTAACGCATGCATCAGCACGACCCTTTTTGAATCCCGCACTCAGGTGCGGGATTTTTTTATAAGCTCCTTTAGCGTTCTCTTCTATGCTGAAAAAAAAGCAGAGAACAACGTGATGCGCTGGTTTGTTATCGGAAGTGCACTGCTGGTACTGGTGTCCTGGTATGGCCTCGGCCAGCCGACCCTGCGCTCGCTCGTTCCTGACGCCTATAATCCGTTGGTCCCATTGAATATCAATGATGAGGTGACGCCGTTGACGCGCTGGAAGCTTGAACGGTTGAAGCGGGATGATGGCGCCTGCCAGGCCGTACTGGCGCAGGCGGTCAAAACATCCGATATCGATGTAAGGCCTGTCGGCTCGTTTGAAGTACAGGGATGCCCGCTGAAGAACGTGTCACGCGTGTATCGTACTTCCGTGGCCTTCAACGCTTCCTTTCTGGCCAGCTGTCCGTTGGTTGTCAGTTGGCTGGTATTCGAGCGTCAGCGTCTTCAGCCAATAACACGCGACATGCTGGGTACGTCAGTAGCCCGGGTACGGCACTATGGAAGCTTTGCATGCCGTAATATCTATCATCGTGCCAATGCCCCTCGCAGTGAACATGCAAGTGCCTCCGCGTTTGACCTGGCGGCGCTTGAGCTGGCTGACGGCCGCCGTCTGGATCTGCTGACGGAGTGGCCGAGGGGTGATGCACGCAGCGAATACTGGCATACCCTGTTCAAGGGGGCCTGCGATATCTTCGGTACGTCTCTTGGTCCTGATTACAATCAGGCCCATGCCAACCATTTTCATCTGGGAACACGGCGCTTTGGTCTCTGTCGGTAATGAGCATCGGGCATGTTCGGGTGAAGTAACCCGGCCATCGGTCGTTATAACGGAAGTACTTCGCGCATCAACTGCACATAGGCCTGCGAGATCACGATGATGGAACCTTATCGCTCATACTCTTCGTATATCGATGTGCTTTCACAGTTCGTCAAACAACTGTCGGCGGCTGAACCTCACGCACTCGCAGTGCAGGATGATGACCCGAAAGGGCATTCGCCGGGGCATCTGAAAATGTATTTTCTGGACGGTGAAAAGCATTTCATCGGTGTGCTGGGCGTTTTGAAGGTTGATGCCGAACGGCTGCCACTCAATGGTTGTCTTCCAGGGGCGCCTGGCCACTATCCGGTACCTGAAGGTCTGCATGAGTACCTGATACGCACCATTGCGCAGCGGCTGGCCTGGAATCAGTACAGTGATCATGGGTTTGCGACCGAATGGTTGACGCATGGCCTGTGGGACACGCTGGCCTGCCGTCTTGAAAACAGTACTCAAATGCGTGATTACACCCCTGCATTTACCGAGCCGGGCTTCCCTTATCTTGCGCGGGTAACACTGGGCGGGCAGGGATATCGGTTCCAGATCATGGGGATGGAGGGTGACTTTCTGGTCGGGCGCCCGCTGCGTTCCTGTCATGTTGGTTCGGAGTCGCTTCCGGCGACCTTTCCCGGACGTGAATGGCTGGTGGAAGAGCAGGAGCAGGGGCAGGAGCGTCAGTTCATGTTCATGAGTGATTGTGCCTACCTTGTTCCCGAGGAGTGCGTCGACAAGCCGGCGACCTGGTTTGAAGCCCGCGCGCTGATGCCCATGGAGCAGGCCTGCCAGATATTTGCCCAGGTCGCCGGCCTGTCTTCCTATCTATACCAGGGGCGCATCGAGGTCGCGCCGGCTGTACCTGCAGACATGCCCGAAGCGGCATCGCGCTTCTGGCCAACGGCGATGGGAGTCACGGTACTG
The DNA here is from genome assembly GCF_026240105.1 of Larsenimonas rhizosphaerae. Lineage (NCBI taxonomy): Bacteria > Pseudomonadati > Pseudomonadota > Gammaproteobacteria > Oceanospirillales > Halomonadaceae > Larsenimonas > Larsenimonas rhizosphaerae. Next base: position 412,157 of record NZ_JAPIVE010000003.1, on the reverse strand, counting down.
GGAGTGCTGACGGCTCTGACGATTATCGCCTGTCTCTGAGCGTTCCATCTTTTCTTGATGCATGATCGGGGGTATCCTGCCCGGTTTCCTGAATGTACTTTTCCTGCCTTGTCGTGCCGCTGGCACCAGGGGGCGGTATGCATCAACGGAGCGCATCATGGCACCACGCGTCGGAGTTATCATGGGGTCGGTATCTGACTGGCCTGTAATGGAGCATGCGACTCTCATGCTGGAACAGCTGGGGGTAGAATTCGAAACACGCGTTGTTTCGGCACATCGCACGCCGGATCTATTGTTCGAGTATGCACGTCAGGCGTCCGAGCGCGGCCTTGAGGTGATTATCGCCGGAGCAGGCGGGGCTGCCCATCTTCCCGGTATGGTGGCTTCCCAGACTTCTCTGCCGGTACTGGGCGTGCCGGTGGAGTCAAAGGCCCTGAATGGGCTTGATTCCCTGCTGTCCATTGTACAGATGCCGGGCGGCGTGGCCGTTGGTACACTGGCGATCGGCAAGGCTGGTGCGAAGAATGCCGGGCTGCTGGCGGCGCAGATTATCGGTACGCATGATCAGCAGGTGCGCCAGGCAGTCGATGACTTCCGTACCGAGCAGACCCGTAGCGTGCTGGATACGCCGGATCCGCGAGAACAGTGAGCGCGTACCCTCAGGGTACGCTTCTTTATCCCGCATCGTAATGTGAGCGCTCATGCATATTGGTATTCTGGGAGCTGGACAACTGGGCCGAATGCTGGCTTTGGCTGGCTACCCACTGGCAAATCGCTTCTCTCTTCTTGATCCTGCCGGCACCCCCAGCGCCGATATCGGTCGGATCATGACCGGTCAGGATGACGACACGCTGGCTGAATTTCTGGCCGGGGTGGATCTGGTAACCTATGAATTCGAGCATCTGGATACTGCTCTGGTCGAGCGTATCGAAGCGCACGTACCGGTGTATCCCTCGCGGCGTGCTCTGGCTGTCTGCCAGAATCGCGGCGATGAAAAGGCGCTTTTTTCTCACCTTTCGATCCCGACCCCTGAATGGCGGCTGGTAGGTAGTGCCACCGAGCTGGCCGAAGCAGTCAATGCGATGGGTGCACCGGTGGTCGCCAAATCCGTAACGGAAGGCTATGACGGCAAGGGACAGGCGGTACTCCATCATGCCGATGAGGCCGAGGCTGCCTGGAACAGCATCGGGCACACGCAGCTGGTGGTTGAGGCGTTTGTCGATTTCGTGCGTGAAATGTCCATCATTGCCGTGCGCAGTACGAGTGGAGAACTGGCTTTTTACCCCATGGCCGAAAACCATCATCACCAGGGAATCCTGCGTTACAGCATGGCGCCGCTGGCAGATATTTCCGATGATGTTCAGGCGCGTGCCGAGCACTACATTCAGCAGCTTCTTGATGAACTCGATTATGTGGGTGTGCTGGCGCTGGAGCTTTTCCAGCTGGCCGATGGCTCGCTTCTGGTCAATGAAATGGCTCCTCGTGTTCATAACTCGGGCCACTGGACGATGGACGGCGCGGTTACCAGTCAGTTTGAAAACCATCTTCGGGCCATTCAGGGCCTGCCTCTTGGGTCAACTCGTGCCCTGCATCCGACCTGCATGATCAATATCATTGGGCGGGAGGTGGATGCGAGCGAGATTCTGGCACATGAAGACGTGCATCTGCACCGCTATGGAAAGAGCGAGCGGGCCGGCCGCAAGCTGGGACACCTCAATGTCACGGCGCCAACACCTGATGAACTCAAGGCTCGTCTGGCGGAGGTTCATCCGCTGGTGCCGGATGTGCCGGCGCCGCGCTTTCTTGCCTGGGAGTCATCCCGAGAGGCATGACAATCCTTGAGCTGCTGAAACGCCCCGAAAACCGGGGCGTTTCAGCATGAGTCAGGCAAGGCAGCGCCTGATCATTCTGGAGAGCCGTTTCTCAATGACTTCAAAGCTTAACCAGGACAGGCCCAGAATGACCGGCAGACATGCCAGCAGTGTCATGGCGGGGCTGATGTCCAGTTGTCGTGTCAGAAGGTACTCACCGCTCCACAGTACAATGATATGTACCAGATAGACTGAATAGGACCAGTCGCCCAGCTGTTTCAACAGAGGCAGCCGCTGAAAGTGGGCTTCCAGTGAAATGGCACAGCCGACCAGCAAGGCACCGGGTACGCCCCAGGTCACCAGCCGATACGGTGACTGATCGTCGAACTTCAACATGAATGCCACTGCCAGCACCGCCAGCATCAGCGGAATCCAGCGCCCCTGTGGGATATAACCGCGTCGGTATATTACGCCAATGCCGATACCCAGGATAAATTCGTACATCATGGGATTGGTATAGAAGTTACTGATAAATGGCTGTTGTGCCAGCAGGGGACACATTACGGCCAACAGACCGGCGACCAGCCAGAGGCGATACCGCTCTCCTGCCACGAATGACAGGGCAAATATCACATAAAAAAGCATTTCGAAATTCAGTGACCATCCAACTGGCAAAATCGGATACAGGCCGAATCCACCCGGGTTCTGCGACGGTAGAAAGAAAAGAGAGTACAGCAACTCCCTCATGCTGACGCCATAGACCGGCATCACTTCGCCGGCAAAGGTGATAATTCCCGCCGTAATCAGGGTATAAAGCCAGTAGGCGGGTACGACTCTGGCCAGGCGATGGATCAAAAAGGTATGGGAGGCCATCTCCCGTCCTGCAGTGGAGATATAAATCACGAAACCACTGATGACAAAAAAGATATCCACACCAGCCTGGCCGCGCGTGGAAAGCAGGTGGCCGGTGGTGGTGGTGGCATTGAAGTCAAAAAAGACCTGCATGAAGTGATGAAACACTACCAGCCAGGCTGCGAAGGCGCGAAGGCCCTGTACCGAGATCAGCATGCGTTGGTTTCCTGTGGCCTGTCTGTTCGAGACAGGCTCAGACCACGGAAGCCGGTTGATGATCCATGCAGGCAGCGAAACGTAACATATCAAGACAGAGTGCTTTCACAGTGGGCGCTGCTGGCTGGCTGCCATATGTGCCTGCTGAAAACACTTGTGAACGTATTCGGGGGTAATGTTGTACTCGGCAAGTGTCGGCCACCGGATACTGATCCACTGGTCCTGCTCGTACAGCCGTGACGTTTCAAGCAGCAGGCCCAGTACTCCTTCATGGTGAAGCAGGGCGCTGCGGATATTGTCGTGCAGTGGAATGGCTTCCAGCAGCTGCTCCACGGGTATGGAAAAGAAGGCATCCAGGTAGGAGAAAAGCCCCACCATGAAAGCACTTTCCTGAGTATCCGAATCGAACTGGGCTGCCAGTTCAAAGGCCAGAAATGCACGGGTCAGTGCCATGTGAGGCAGTGCAGTGCCGGTCTGGCTGGTGCGCGTCAATGCCATCAGGCTTGCCAGGCTGCGTATTCGTTGCAGACCCAGAAGCAGAGTGGCCTGTCTGATGGAAACGATATCGGTCGCGCGCTGGTAGTAGGCGGAATTGACGAGCTTGAGAAGTTGCACACTGAGTGCCGGGTCTCTTTCGATGATACGGGTCACTTCAAGCGTTGTAACATCCGGGCTGTTCAACACCTTCAGAAGTTTCAGTATGCCCGCATGATTCATGTCGAGCTGTTTACCATGAACCGGAGCAGGTCTTGCCAGAAAATAGCCCTGAAAGAGGTCGATGCCTGCCTGCATGCACTGCTCATAATCGCTCTGTGTTTCTATTTTTTCGGCAAGCAGCAGCAGGGAAGGGTAGCGCCGTTTGAGCTGAATGACTGTTCTGATCAATGCGATATCGTCATAGACCGGGAAATCCAGCTTGACGATACGTACCCAGGGAAGAAAGGGGTGGTCTGCGTCGGTCTGGCTATAATCATCGAGTGCCAGCGTATAGCCTTGCTCGTACAGGTGTCGCAGTGCCTCGATATTCTCATCAGTGACATCAACGGTTTCCAGTACTTCGATCACCAGGTGTTCGGGTCTGAAGGGAAAGTCGCCGTGCAGGGTTTCTTCGGTGAAGTTGATATAGGCTTTAGTACCGTCACAGGCCTTTTCGATACCGGATTCGATGAATACGTTGGCAAGTACCGTTCCCGTGGCCTGGTTTCCATCCATGTCCAGTGGAAAGCAGCCGCTACCGTCAGCAGGTCGAAAAAGAAACTCATAGCCTTTAAGTGTCTTGTTGCGATCTACAATCGGCTGGCGTGCATAGAGCACAGTGCAGGGCATAAGGCTCTGTTCATCGACAGCTGGCATGGGGGGCTTCTCCGACAGATGCTTGTACGATATTTCGCTAATATCGGCACTATCTGTAACCGCTTGAAGAACGGCTGGCCCCATGCCAGCTTCCTGTGCCCTTGACCAGTCGGTTCAGCCGGTGGCGAGCAAGCCAGTCGTGCGCTCCACCTCTTCACTATCCATCAGAGCAATGGTCACCGGAACGGATTTACCGGCGATGGTATTACTGCGCTCGTCCCTGTTGGCGATCGGAATCAGTGCATTGGTCTCGGGATAATAACCTGCAATGCAGCCACGCGGAATATCATAGGGCACGACCTTGAACCCGGCCACACGACGTGGAATGTTATCTTCAGCCACGGCACTGAATGCAATCATGTTGCCTGCCTCAAGGCCGTGAGCCTCGATGTCTTCCGGGTTCATCATGGCGACCATCCGCGTTCCGTAGATATCACGGTAGCGATCATCCAGCGAATAAACCGTTGTATTGAACTGATCATGGCCACGGGTGGTAAGCAGCTGAAAGTAATCGGCGTCTGGGGGCGTCATGCCGGAATCCATTTTATCGGCATCGAACAGGAAGTTGGCTTTTCCGGAATCGGTCAGCCATACCCGTTCACGGGCAGCGTTATAGATATGAAAACCGCCAGGTATCTGAATGCGTTCATTATATCGAGGAAAGATGTCCGGAAAGACGGCTTCAATCCGGTCCCTGATACGAGAGTGATCCTCGGCCAGCCATGCCCAGTCGACCTTTGGGTGAACCGGCAGGGTAGCGCGGGCAATATCGCTGATAATCGTCACTTCCGAGCGCAGGTGAGGGGAGGCCGGTTCAAGTTCACCGGTTGAGGCATGCACCATGCACATCCCGTCTTCCACTGTACTGGCCTGTGCAACACCGGCCTTGATATCCCGCTCGGTCTTGCCAAGGCAAGGCAGGATATAGGCTTTTTTACCATGAACAAGATGGCTTCGGTTCAGCTTGGTGGAAATCTGAACCGTCAGATCCAGCTGGTTGATCGTTGCCTGTGCAACACGTTCCGGGTCGGGAATTGCGCGAAAGAAATTACCGCCCAGGCCAATGAACGCGGATACTTCGTTACGCATGATGGCCTCACAGCACAGGGCAACATCATGACCATGCTCACGAGGGCACTGGATCTCAAAGGTGCTGTCCAGGTTGTCCAGCATTTCCGTGGTTGGCTTGTGAAAGATTCCTACCGTGCGGTCACCCTGAACATTGGAGTGCCCGCGAACCGGGCAGGCACCTGCGCCGCGCTTGCCGATATTGCCGCCCATGAGCAGCAGGTTGATGATCTGGTGGATGGCATCACCACCGTAGCGGTGCTGGGTAATTCCCATGCCCCAGCAGGCAATGACGCGTTCGGACTTGCTGTAGCACTCGGCGGCTTCGCGAATGGCTGACTGGGTCATGCCTGAATGATGCTCGATGACCTCCCATGTCAGGGAGCGACAGTGCGCCATATAGGTTTCGAAGCCGTGCGTGTGGGCTTCGATGAATTCGTGGTCCAGTACTCGAGGCTCGCCACGCTGTTGCGCCTCATCATCCATTTCAATCAGTGCCTTGCACATGCCCTGAATGGCGGCAATATCACCTCCGATACGCAATTGATGATACTGGGCGCTGATCCTGGTGCCGTCGGGTTTGAGCATGTCGAGTGTGCTTTGCGGGTTGGCAAACTTGACCAGTGCCTTTTCCCGCAGCGGATTGAACGTGATGACACTGCCGCCACGCATGACCAGCTTGTGCAACTCGCCCATCATCCTTGGGCTGTTGGTACCGGTATTCTGGCCGAAAATGAAGATGGCATCGGCATAATCGAAATCATCGAGTGTGGTAGTAGCCTTGCCCACGCCAAGACTCATGGGAAGCGCCACGGTGGTGGTCTCATGACACATGTTGGAGCAATCGGGGAAGTTGTTGGTGCCATAGAGACGCCCCAGCAACTGAAACATGAATGCGGATTCATTGGAGGCGCGCCCCGAGGTGTAAAACTCTACCTGGTTGGGGTTGCCCACCTGCTGAAGAGTCGCGCCGATATCAGCCATGGCCTCATCCCAGCTGACGGCCTGATACCGATCACTGCTTGCGTCATAGCGCATTGGATGGGTCAGGCGTCCCTGATTTTCAAGCTCATGATCAGACCACTCGCGAAGCGCTGTCACAGTGTGCTGCTCGAAAAACGCCGGCGTGGTGCGCTTGTGTGTGGTTTCCCATGCAACGGCCTTGGCACCGTTTTCGCAGAATTCAGCCATGTGGGGTTTGGCTGGATCCGGCCACGCACAGCTTGGACAGTCAAATCCGCCGGGCTTGTTCATCTTGAGCATCAGTCGGTTGCCACGGAAGGGCACCTGCTGTCGAAGCATATGCTGTTCTACTGCCTTCAGGGCCAGCCAGCCGCCGCCGGGAGAAGATGATTTGTCCTGAGTACCCAGCATATCGGAAGAGGTTTTACTTGATGTCTCATCCATGAGCCACCTCACAAAAAGGGAAGAAATAAATAAAAGGAGCGCTCGGCTTCACGCCTGAAACCGAGCGCCTGCGGTATAAGACAACGCCGCAACAACGGTAGTGCCTTTAAATGTAGGTGGTCGGCGGCGTGATGACGAGCCGCATTCAGCACTTTTTGGTTAAAGTAGGGAAATCAAGGGTCGTTCGCACTACAGGAGAAGACTATGTCGCAGGTCGCGTTGATCACCGGATGCTCCAGTGGGATTGGGCTGGCTCTGGTGCAGCAGTTGGTGACGTTGAACTATCACGTGATTGCCACGGTGCGTCGTGAAGCGGATCTGGCTCGGATAACGGCGCTGGGAGCAGAAGGACGACTTCTGGATGTAACGGACGCTCAGGGGGTGGATGCCCTTGTTACTGACGTGGAGCAGCGTTACCAGGGACTGGATGTACTGATCAACAATGCTGGATTCGGCGCCATGGGGCCGGTACTTGATTTCGATGATAAGGCGCTGACCCATCAGTTCGAGGTCAATGTGATGGCGCCGGTGCGACTTGCTCGCGCCACACTGCTGCTTTTGAAGGCGCGTGGGGGGGTTGTTTTCAATATCGGGAGTGTCGCAGGGGAGGTCAGTTCTCCCTATGCTGGAGTGTACTGCGCATCGAAAGCAGCGCTTCACCGATTGAACGATGCCATGCGCATGGAGCTGGCTCCTCTCGGGGTCGACGTGGTGCTGGTACGGCCTGGCGCCATCGAGTCCCGGTTTGGGCAGCGAGCACGTCACGAGCTTTCGGGACGCCTGAAGGAAGACTCCCCGTGGCGGCCGTTTCGCGCCGGCATTGACAAGCGTGCAGGTTCTTCAGAACTCTTGAGCTCAACGCCGGCCTCTCGCCTGGCCGAAAAGGTTGCTTCAGCCCTTGCCGCGTCGCGCCGGCCAGCCATTATCCGTGTGGGTAATGGGGGGCTTGCGTTGCCGCTGTTGGCGCTGTTGCCACACCGGATGCGCGATTACTGGCTCAAGCGTTATTTCGGATTGAACGATGCTTCATCCTGATGGTGTGGGGGGCGGGATTCGGCACCGTATTCCATCTTCCACTGCTGCTGTCTTATCTGGGATTTCATGACGTCCAGCACTTCAATCATGACCTGCTCTATTTCACGATTGGCACTGGCATTATCCTCGATCCATGCATCAAAGCCGCTTTCAGCCATCGATTCGGCCAGATCCCGAAAGCGGCGCTGATTGACACGTTGTATGCTGCCATCCAGCAGACCGCATACTGCCTCGGTCAGACTTTGCTCCATGGCAGTTGCCAGCGTATCCCCCATTGGCAGCCGTTTAAGGCGATGCATGTCCGGATTTTCTGACAGGGTGTCGTGCACGAGACTGCGAACCATGCCGAGAATATCGGCCCGATGAGTACCGTAGGCCTGCAATATCAGGCGAATCGTACGGTCTGTCATGTCCTCGATAAGGGCCTGTTTACGAGGCAGCAGGACATCGCGGGTGATGCGGTCGGTCAGCTTGCCGTTGTCACTGAGTTCCGTCTGTACATTGCCAAGCATCTTGATGGCGACGCGATCGGTCAGCTCCTCCATCAGGATCTGGTAATACTTGTAGCAGAACTGATAGACCGACCATTGCCTTACATTGATGGTGCCCATGCGTTGAAGTCGAATCAGCAGACTGACCACACGCAGCACTCTCAATACCCTGAATCCGCTGACCGGAATACAGCCCAGGACGTCATACCAGTGAATGAAGGGATAGAAGAACCATCGGTGATAACGTCTTTCTCGAATAGCAACAAGCCAGCCCGCCAGTACATCAAGTGCCAGCAGGGCAACAAAATACAGGTCGATCGTGGTGAAGTTCGCGTGCATCCAGGCGGCGGTAGACTGAAGGCTGGCTGGTCCCAGGTCTACAAGAGCATGTACCGGGCCAAGGGCGTATAACGTATCGAGCAGGATGAGCAGCAGGTTAAGCCCAACAACCACTACAATGATGGTGTCCCACCAGGCATGAAAGGCATCCTGGGCTGCAGGTCGGGTAATGCGGGACGGGGGCATTCAAAAGCTCCGAAGTAAAAGGGACATTACTGCCGACAGTCTAGCGCGTCAGGCATGGAGCTGCCCGTATCCTCCATGAATGATCACGAGATATAACATTTCTTCATAAGAAGACATGCTGTGAGGCACTATTAAATATGAGTATAAGGTGATAAAGGATTTTTAAAGTGGCGTAAGCGGTCTAAAGTAACAAATATATTTCGCCAGGAGAGGCAGTCATGACAAAAATCAAAAACAGTGTACGCTCTGCTTCAGGCACAGCCTATATTTGCCACTGGCATACGCCGGAGCAAAAGGTATTTTGTCGTCGTGAGCGACATTCGTTACATCCTCGGCGTTTCAGCGCCCTGCAGGAAGAGACCGACTTGTCTTCTCCGCCGATGTCCAATCATCCCGTGGCCAAAAGAAAGCCATCGGATGCGTCCGAGAAGTGATACGTCCATCAGGTGGTTGACCGCGTCAGTTCAAGAACCGTGACTGACGCGGATGTGCTTCATGCAGGGGCATTGTGGATGTAACGGCAGGACGCCGGTACTTTTATTATTCAAAAGGCTTGCGCCCTGCTTCCTGAACGCGCAGATACAGGCGGAGGATTGTCAGAGCTGTCGCAAGGGCAATCGTGCATTCATCAAGGGTGTCTTCCAGTAGTTTTCGTCTTTCCGGCGTCAGGGGTTCTGTCATTAATGTCAGTGTGCCGGGTGATGCCTGGTCGCTGTCGATGGTTCTTGATAGTGTGCAGTCTGACTGTGCATGCTGCTCCGTGCCCCAGTGCACGCGCAGAGGCTGAGCCAGCTCGGTAATGGGAAGTGTCAGCGTTCCGCTGGTATCAGTGAAGCAGCCTGGCAACTCCTGAGTCACGCCGGCCCTGAACATTTCGATGGTTGTCGCAGCCGCAAGGCGTGAGCGGAGGGCGTGCAGCCGTTGCCGGTATCGTTCCTTTTCCCTGCAAAGCTCTGTCGACTGTGCCAGTGACTGCTCTGCGCAGACCCGCTCCTGAGTGTCGGTAACAATGGCAAACAGCATGTTTCCGCCATTGATATGAATCGGACTGATACGAATATCTACTGCACGATGTTCTCCATTGGCCAGACAGTGCGTGGTCTCAAAGCGCGCTATCGAGTTCAGTTGTGCCTGCAGCAATCGCCGTTTGACGTCCTCATGATTCCCGCCGTTGAGCGTTTGTATCGACATGCCCTGCAGGGTACGCAAGGCATACCCATAATATTCGGAAGCCGCTGGGTTGGCATCGATGATCTGGCCATCGAGCGGGTTGATCAGTAATTTAATGGCATTGCCGCCGGTAAAAAGGCCTCGGTAGAGGGCTTTATTTTCCCGTAAATGTTCTCTGGCGTAGTGCTGTTCATCAATGTCACTGACCTGCACCAGAAACAGGGGCTCATTACTCAGTGGCATGATATTCCATTCGGTCCAGCGCGGCTTATACACCCCGGTATCAAGCCGGTATTTTCCGGTAAATGGTGACAGGGCGGCCTCCTGACCCAGAGGCAGCTGTTCGAGATAATCGTTCCAATCAATGGCCAAACGACGAGCGTCCGGCCCGGAAGCCTGCTCAAAGAGGCTGATGGCCGGGTTGATCTCTTCACCATACAGTTGCTGCAATGGAGAATTGGTCTGATGAGGGGCGCCCGTGGTATCTATCATTGCCATGCCATCGGCCGATGCATCAAATATGGCTCTGAAGCGGTTATTCATGGCCTGAAATGCAAGCTGCGTGGGCTTGCGTTCATTGATGATGGTGACGGTGCCCACTACATGCACAGGATGCATCATGGCATCCCGTGACATCACCTGCCCCTGCGCTTCGACCCACACCCACTGACCGTTGGCGTCAAGCACTCTGTATTCATGCTGGATCGGCGGGCCTTCATCATATAAATGACGATGAATAATCTGCTTGAATTCGGCCCTGTCGTCCGGATGAATCTGCCCCAGTGTTTTTTCAATGCTGCCATCCAGCATGTCGCTGTTTTGATAACCCAGCAGGCGATGCCAGTGCTGGGAGTAATCAAGCCTGTCCTGGTCTGGGTTGTATTCCCAGATGCCGGTGCGAGCATTTTCCAGCGCAAAGTGATAATCGCGTTTCAGCCTGTCCAGTGAGGCCCGGGTTTCCTGAAGCTCGGTAAAGGGTTGTTTCAGGCTTGAGCCCAGTGTGGCCTGGCATACCAGGCCATAAGCAATCAGCTTGTAAACATGACCAAGCAGGCTGTACCCATCATAGGATGCGGCGTAGAGGGTAAAGCAGACTTCTGACAACGCAGTAATGAAGGCCGCACTGGCCAGTTGTTTGTTGTTGACGTATTTCGACAGCCTTTCGTTTTTCATGAGAAAGACGCCTGCCATGAGACTGGTAACTACCAGTACCCACTCCATGACTATCTTGAAAGTGCTCAGCCCTTCACCCTGGTTATAGAGAAGGGGGATGCGGTCGTGATGGTAGATGAGGCCAGCCAGCACCAGAGCAAGTAAGGCACTACCTATAAGTAATCCGAACAGCCAGCGCGATGATGGCCACCGCTCAACACTGGAGATCCCCACCATCAACAATGCGCTGATGGCAAGAAAGCGCCCTGTTGCCCCAAGGTATAGCGTGACGTTGATATCGGTGATGCCGGGTAATAGGGCAAGCCCTGGAAATGACAGGGCATGAGCAAGGTTGAAGCCTGCCGCCAGCCCATAAAGGACGCCCATTACCAGTAACGCCGCAGGAACCGTGCGTTGGTATCCTGTGAACAGGCAGAGGGTGACCATGAGCGCCATCAGGGTAGCCATTATTTCGATGACGGCATGCCAGGCAGCATAATGTGGAGGAATCCAGGTGCCCTGGACGCGGGACAGCCACAAAAAGCCGATCAATGCCATCAGAAGGATTGCCGGCAGCAGCAGGTAACGAAAGCTGGCAGACTGCAGGCGGTAGCCGGATGCCCTGGAGCTGAAAGGGTAGCTCATAGATAAATGCCCTGATTAAAGAGGCCGTTCATTAAAGAAATGTTAATGTAGTTTATCAAAGCAAAAGGACTCACAGGATTTTTTGAGTGTTACCGGGATGCTCTTACACTCTGAAGTTTCAAGTGTGCCGTTTCAGATAAATCGCTCCCAGCCCAAGAGAGCGAACGGCCGTGAACAAGGTAAATGACAGCCATAGCCCGGTATTGGCCAGAGATTGCGTAACATACCAGCAGGCCATATAGGCCATCAGAGCGATAATCATGGTATCCCTCATTGCTCTTGTATCGGTCAGACCGATAAAAACTCCATCCAGCAGGTAACTCCATACGGCGACCAGTGGCATGACAACAAGCCACGGCAAAAAGCTGACAGCTGTTGCCGTCACTGGTGCCAGACCCGTCATCAGGCTGATGAACCATGGGCCTGCGAGCCAGAACAGAAGTGCAGCCCCAGTTGCTGTCAGTATCGAGAACCATGTACAGGCAACGATGTGGTGGGACATGAGTGTTTTATCATTTTTTCCTGCGGCTTCCCCCACGAGTGCCTCTGCGGCACTGGCAAAGCCATCCAGGCCGTAGGACGTCATCATGACCAGCTGCATGAGAATGGCGTTGGCGGCAAGTGTTGTTGTATCGATGCGTGCGCCCTGTGCCGTAAAGAAGGCCATTGCAGACAGTAGACACATCGTGCGCACAAAAAGGTGGCGGTTGACGTGAAAAAGAGGAGCGTAGGCCCTGAGTCTGGACAGTAACTCGATACTCCAGGTGCCGGGAATGCGCTTCAGCTGTCGCATGGCGAGCCAGAGTCCTGTCGCACAGGCGCAATAATCTGCCACCACTGATGCCAGTGCTACGCCGTTACTGGTCATGTCGAGTCCGACAACAAGGATCAGATCCAAAACGATGTTAATACTGTTGGTCAATACCATGATCAACAGAGTGACTCGGCTGTTCTGCTGGCCCAGAAACCATCCTATCAATGCATAGTTGACCAGCACCGCTGGTGCCGAGCATATTCGTATATAAGCATATCCATTTGCCAGCTCACGCGTATCAGGGGCACCGCCCAGCAGATCGAGCCCTGCAGTAATCAGTAGCGGCGAGAGGGCAATCAGGATGAGGCCAAGTATCAGCGCAATGATCAGCGACTGGCCCAGCAGGTGTCGAAGGCTTTTGGTATCGCCACGGCCATGGGCCTGCGACGTCAGGCCGGTGGTTCCCATGCGTAGAAAACCGAATCCCCAGAACAGAAAGCTGAACAGGGTGGCGCCCAGTGTTACGGCGGCCAGATATCGGGCATCACTCAGGTGCCCCACCACGGCAGTGTCCACCAGTCCCAGCAGGGGGACCGTTATGTTGGAGAGAATGATGGGCCAGGCCAGGCCCCACACGCGCTGAGTCGCAGCAGGAAGGAAACTCACGTCTGTAGTCCATGGTAAAACGAGTGGCATATGCAGGAAGACATGCGGCCGGGCAGGTCCGTGCTTTTGTAATATAACAAGAATGTATTTAACATCGTGTCAATTACTACAAAAACACTGTTCATGCGTGACCAGCCGCCGACTGCTCCAAAGGGGCAATACTGACATATTCTCGCCCTTGCCCTCCCGGAAAACTGGAACGATTCAAGCTGTCACGCCTTTATTTCATTCAAAAAGGGGCACAACAATGAATAACGTGATTTCACCGAAGCAGCTGCGGCCTTTGGCACTGTCCAGCTCACTGGTCTCAGGGCTGCTGCTGGCCTCGACGGCTCAGGCAGGGACCGTGACGGATGTTGATCTGACATCGGCAGGGATCATCTTGCCGACAACCAATATCTCGCTGTATGACAATGCTGCTACTGGTGTACGGCTCAGCGGCGGATTGACGGTTCACGGTTTTGCAGCCGGCACGCGCAATGCCAACTTCGGTGGTACACGGGAAGGGGCGCAGCCGGATAAGGGCCCGGACTGGTGGGAAGCAGCCGTTATCCCGAGTCTGGCAGGTGAAGTTGATCTGCCTGAGAGCAGGGGTACCCTGTTCGGGGGCGTTTCCGGCAGCTATGGTCTGACACGGGGCAATGCCCATGGCGATGTCGACGGCGCAACACCGGGTCATCCAGAAGAAGCCCGTCTGAAAAAATCCTACCTGGGGTGGCGCAGCGGCGACATGCTGACAGATTCACTGGGTGAGGATGCCATTACCTTTTCCTTTGGCCGACAGACCTTCCAGTTCGGTGATGGATTTCTGGTTGGTGATGCCTATAGCGATACCGGCAAGAACGCTGTGTACTACATCGGCCCGGGTGACGAATTTCAGTCCAGCGCGGTGTTGTCACTGGAAAGCCAGGGCTGGCATGGTGATCTGTTTCATCTGAAGGCGCATCAATACGTCAGCGGCGGCTCCGATCAGGATACGTCGTTGAACGGGGTTAACGTGGACTATACCCTGGGAGATCGCGCCAAATTCGGTGCGGCATATCTTGATATCTACGACAGTGATATTGATGCCCGCGATGGCATGGAAGTCTATAACCTGCGTGCCAAGGGCATCCCTCTGGCATCGCTACCCGGCCTTGCGCTCGGCGGCCAGTATGTATACGAGACCAACAACAGACAGAATGTCGATGATCACGCCTGGTACGGGCAGGTTACCTATACCTTCCTCAATACACCCTGGACGCCCGAAATTGCCTATCGCTACGCTGAATTCAGCCAGGGTTATGATCCATTGTTTTATTCGTTCGCCGGTGGGTGGGGCAGCTGGTACTTCGGGGAAGTGGTCGGTGAGTACATGCTGTTCAACTCCAATCTGAAAGTGGACATGGTGAAGGCATCGATCAGGCCTCATGAGTCGCTTGAAACCGGCCTGATTGGCTATCGTTTCCGCTACGATGAAACTCCGCAGGGTATTTCCAGTCGTGATTTTGCCCGAGAGGTAGATCTTTATGCCGACTGGACCGTCACGGATCACTTCAGCATTTCCGGCGTGTACGGTGTGGCCTTTCCGGACGATGGAGCGAAGCAGAGTGGTCTTTATGATGACCACACATCGCAACTCGTCGAGCTGTTCGCAACCTATAGTTTTTAGGCAGTGTTGGACATGAAAGGGCCGCCCATCGAGGCGGCCCTTTCATGTCCGGAGCGCTGGTTTTTCAGCCGGCAACCACAATGCGTTGATACTTTTCCATCAGCTGATCCCGGGTCTCTTCATGCTCGGGGTCAAGCGGTATGCAGTCTACCGGGCATACCTGCTGGCACTGAGGTTCATCAAAGTGACCGACACACTCGGTACACAGCCCGGGATCGATCACATAAATTTCTTCGCCCGGTGAGATGGCATCATTGGGGCATTCCGGTTCACAGACGTCACAGTTGATGCATTCGTCGGTGATCATCAAAGACATGACAGTTACCTCACGGTAGCAGGCAGCGCGCGATACGCTGCCGTATGAAGACAACAGGGAGGCACTTAGTGATAGTGCTCCTGAAGCGCGCGAGCCACCCGGGGGTGCACCAGCGCAGTTACATCTCCGCCCAGACGCGCAATTTCACGCACGATGGTCGACGAGATGTAGGAGTTTTGTACTTCCGGCGTCAGGAACAGACTTTCTACATGAGGCGCCATGGCACGGTTCATGTTGGCCAGCTGCAGTTCGTATTCAAAGTCCGAAACGGCGCGCAGGCCACGTAGAATGATACGCCCGTGGTGGTGCTCGATGAGCTCGGTCAGCAGGCAACTGAACCCTACCACTTCGACATTGTCCAGGCTTTCAAGCACATCACGCGCCAGCTGGACACGTTCGTCCAGTGACAACGTCGGTTTCTTGCCGGGGCTGGCGGCCACGGCCACCACGATTTTATCAAACAGGCGTGCTGCTCGTTCGATCAGATCAGTGTGGCCATTGGTGATGGGATCAAAGGTCCCTGGATACACCGCAATATTCATTACGCGCCTCGCTGGTAGTCTCGCGCTGCAACAGTCAGTGACGCCAGGCAGCGCGGTCCGGGCCAGTTATTTGTCGTTCAGATGTCCAAAGGGATTGTCGACGTTGAACGATACCGGGTTGGCATAACCGGGTATCTTCAATCCGGCACTGTCCATGGACAGCTCAGGGCCCTCGAGTACCCCTTCGCCGAACTGATAGGTCGGCTTGAAGTGTCCGCCATGTGATGCATTCTCATGGGCTGCGCTGCGTTCAAGTGTCCTGTCACGGCGGCTTCGCCATGCCGTCATGGCGGCCTCGCCATGGCGCAGGGTCATCAGGCGTTCGGTCACATCCGGTGACAGCAGGGGAGCCGTAGCGTTATTGCCGCCAAACCCCTTGGCATTGATAAAGCTGACATCTGCGGTAAAGGCCTTTGGCGTAGTGAAAAAATCGAGTTTTTCAGCGAAGACATCATCCGCTACCTGGTCAAGGGTGGGGATGCCGGGAATCATGCCAAAGGCAAAGGTTCCCAGTGCGCTGGCCATCTGATCTCCGGCAGCGCTGCCCTGGGAATGGCCGATAAAGGCCTTGATGGCTGCAACCGGCCAGTTCTCGATGCCAAAGGCTCGCGCCACCATATCCATGACGTGCGATTCGGACGTCCTGTTCTTGGGAGTGCTGGTCCCATGGGCATGAATGTAGCTGCGATGGCGTACGGCGTCATCCCCCAGCAGATCCCTGGCCAGTGCCACACTCTTGCCAAGGGTCAGGTAGTTACCGATACCCGGTGCCGAAATGGAGCGCTTCCAGCCATCGGCATTAACGAAGACATCCGGCACGCTGCCAAGCACCTGGGCACCCATTTCAAGCGCCAGACTGTCGTCCATCAGCAGGATGAACTGAGAAGCCTCTGCGATGGTAAAGCCGCAATTGCGTGCAAAGGGACGGCTGGCGCGCTGATAATCGGCATCGGTCAGCAGCTCCAGAGCATCCAGAGCCTTCAGGCTGGCATCATCTGCCAGTGCGCTCATGACACGGAACCCTTCGACGACCTCCGGGGTGATCGGAGCATCCGAGGTGCCGACCATGACCACACGCCGACGGCCCTGTTTGATGTCTTCAACGCCCAGGCGCAGGTTGTACAGGAAGGTAGCGCAGGCACCCAGCATGGAGCCTGTCGTTCCCACGCTGCCCAGAACGTAGGCATTGATGAAATCGGCCGGCATCTGGCCGTATCCCAGCGGCATCTGCTTGGACGTGGCACGCTGTCCTGTCACGAAGCTTTGCAGCAGGCCACCCCAGCCGTTTTGATCGAGCTGACCGATGGAGTTGCCGGCATAAACGGCCACGGCATCCGGGTCGAGTCGGTCAATGATGTCCTGCCATTCAAGCCCGCTCTGTCCCAGACAGTCTGATGCTCCAAAGATGGACATGGCCAGCCCGCGCGGGTGATGCACACTGCGGTAGAAGGAAGCCGGTTCAAACCCGGTGGGTAATTGTCCGGCACTTTTCACCAGAGCGTCACGTTGCTCCGGCAACATGACATCCAGTGGGCCAGCCGGCACGGTCACTTCCACCTGACGCCTGTCGATCTCTCGCACCTGCCAGTGGGCCGGCGTCGGCGTAGGGAGCTGTCGACGGCTGAGCACGAAGGTCAATGGTGTGTCGAGCGACAGACCGGCCTTTTTGGCGGATGAAATGCCGTCATCGCCGAATTGAGGATCCTCGATCCGACGAATATTGGTATGAGTCAGGATCCAGTCGCGATGCTGAGCAATCAGACTTGCTTCATCCAGTGCATTGCCCTGGGTGTCGCGCCACTGATCGGCTTCGCGTGTGGCCAGGGCCATCAGTGATGCCAGGCCCAGAAGCGTATGATGCTGTGATGCCGTGGGGAGGGCGTCAAGCACGGTGCGCTGATAGGATTGATGACTCGAGGTTCTGCCGGCAGCGTTGATGCCGCCCATGCCGACGATCACCGGTAACTGTGACAAGCCGCGTCCCTCGTAATACGTTCATATCGATTCGCCCATGATGGGAACGAACCATCATGGGCGGAGAATACGGCGATGATAGCATTGCGTCGGGTCGCACGTCATGCTGGTGCGTCCTTCTCGTGGTCATGTTTTGTTGTCCGGGTCCTGCGTGGCTGCGGTATGATGCCGGTGGTTGGGCGATCATCACGGCAGGGCAGACAGATGCAGGGCAATTCTTCCAGTATTTCCACCTCGCAACACACGGTTCACGAGCACCTCGCGACCCGGGTACAGCGCGCACTTTCGGCGCCCTGGCAGCGGCCGATTGCGGATCATTCCCGGGAGGCTTTCGAGCGGGCACAACGCTGGCGTGAGTACCATGGTGGGCCACTGATACTGGACTCCGGATGCGGTGTCGGCATTTCAACGCGCCGGCTCTCGGCCCTGTACCCCGACAACTGTGTCATCGGCATTGATCGCAGCGCAGATCGGCTGTCCCGGCAGCACGGCGCCCTGGCCGATAACGCCTTCCTGATTCGCGCGGATCTGGTGGATTTCTGGCGCCTCGCCCTGGCTGCCGGCTGGCAGCCTTCACGCCATTATATCCTTTACCCCAATCCCTATCCCAAGCCCGGCCATCTGAAGCTCCGCTGGCATGGCCACCCGGTATTCCCAGCGCTGCTGGCACTGGGGGGTGAGGTTGAAGTGCGTTCCAACTGGCGTATCTACGTAGAGGAATTTGCTCAGGCGATGACCATGGCAGGCGCAGTAACGGCCCTGCCTGCCGTCGAGTGCTGGGCTCCGAACGGCGATTTCATGACCCCCTTCGAGCGCAAGTATCATGACAGCGGCCAATCGCTGTGGCGAATGCGCGCCACACTTTCCTGGCAGCCCTCTCTCATGCCAACGGATGGCGTCATTAATAAGGTTTGATGAAAGGAAACCCTGTTTTTCCTGGAACCCTGTCAGTAAGCTGATGTGCTCCAATGGAGGCACGATAATGACAGGGAGCGGTTCATGAAACACCCGATAACGCAGCGTCTGGCCGTACTGGCCTGCATGGTGGCCTGCAGTGTGACGTCACTTGCCCATGCTGCCGGATTTGATGCCGTTGAAGGCATTGCTGCCAAGGGATTTGACGTCAGTGCTCAGGCAGTACTTCTTGATGGCAATACCACACTGGGCGCCATCGCGCCCAGGGCCATGCTGACACCGGCCTCGGTCTCCAAACTCTATATTTCTGCAGCATCACTGGACCGATTCGGCCCCCAGAAGCGCTTTACCACCCGGCTGGTGACTACCGGAGAAGTGGAAAGCAATGGCACGCTGCGCGGTGATATCATCCTGGACGGTGCCGGTGACCCGGGGCTTACGTCCAACGACTACTGGATGCTGGTGCAGGGCCTCAAGCAATTGGGCGTCAAGCGTGTGCGGGGTAATGTACTGGTCAGTGAGTGGCGATTTGGCCCGGTGCCCTGCATAAGCACGGATCGCTGTCGGGCGCGTACTTCCTCACGCCACGCCTATGATGCCCTGTTGTCTTCGGCTGCCGTGGATTTTGCCAATTGGTGTGTGCGCGTCTATCCGGGATCGAAGGTCGGTGAACCGGCACATTTGCAGGGCTGTTTTGGCGAGAAGGCACTGACGGCGGTCGACAGTAGCATCAAGACCGTTGCCACGACGCAGCCTACGCGCATCAGCGGCGCACGAGTGACCAGCGGGTCAACCGATACACTGAAGCTCGATGGCACCATCGCGCTCGATACCTTCCCGCGTAATATCTATCGTGCCAGTGCCGATCCGGCCCAGCAGAGCCTTTATACGCTGGTGGATCTTATGCATCAGGCCGATATTACGGTGACCGGCAATGCAACCCTGAGCCGAACGAGACCCCCGGCAGATGCGACGGTACTGGCATCGGTCGATGGCCCGACGCTTCAGGAACTGTTGCTTCGAATGATGAACTATTCCAATAACTTCATGGCCGATGTACTGGCACTGGACCTGTCGAGTACGACACCGGCGACCCTGGCCAATGCGAGTGCAGCGCTCGAGCGATTTGTGGCGACCGTGCCGGGCCACGGGCCGGTGACCCTGCAAAGCGGCAGTGGGCTGACCACGCAAAACAAGACCTCGGCCCACGGCCTGATTGCACTGCTCAATGAGATGTATCATCGTCCCGCCCTGTTTCCGGTCTTTGTGGCCGGCATGCAGGCGCCGGTCAACGGGCCGATGCGGTTTATACGTCGGGGCAGTGATGTCTTTCAAAACAATATCATGATCAAGACGGGTACCCTCAATCAGCCGGTGCCGGTGCGTGCCGTAGCCGGCTATTTCCGTACTCGTCAGGGGCGATGGGGCGCCTTTGCTGTCATGGTCAACGGGCGCGCTGCTACCCCTTATTTACGTTGGAAGGATGTACTGGAAGCTGTTTCGAAGGACCTGACGCCGATGATCGAAAATCATTGACGGCATGTACACAGGCGCCGGCCACCATGGCTGGCGCCTGTGGTTATGGTTCAGGAGCGGTGCGACCATTTATCGACCACAGCCGCACCTACCACATCACCGGTGATGTTCAGGGCAGTGCGTGTCATGTCGAAGATACGATCCAGAGCGATCAGTAGAGGCAGCCCCTCAGTGGGGATGCCTGCGGCGATCAGAACCGCTACCACCAGAAAGGAGGGGCCGGGCACACCCGCCTGACCGATGGCACCGATGGTGGCAGTGAAGATGATGGCACTCCATGCGGCCAGACCAAGATCGACCTGAAAGACCTGAGCGAAAAAAACGGCGGCAAGCCCGTAATAGATTGCGTTGCCGGCCATATTGATCGTGGCCCCCAGCGGAAGAACAAAGGCGCAGGTTTCGTTGGACAGGCCCAGTTCCTTTTCGGCAACCTCCATGTTGACCGGCAGCGTGGCCATGCTGGAGGCTGTTGACAGCGCCACTACCTGAGGCTTTTTCATTTTGCTGAAAAAGACACCCAGTGGTACATCCGAGGCAAGGCGGATGATCAATGGATAGATGATCAGGCCATAGATCAGCAGGGCCAGAAAATAGACGCCGATCAACCCGCTGATCGATTCCAGTACACCGAAGCCGAAAGTACCCACCGCATCGGCCATCAGCCCGAAGACCCCGACAGGCGCAAGCCACATCACGACGGTAATCATCCATATCAAGGCATCCATGATGGTCTGAAGGCCGGCCATCAGAGGTTTGACGCGTGTCTGATCGATTCGTGTCAGCGCCAGACCAAAGAACATGCAGAACACCAGAATCTGGAGAATGTTGGCCTGACTCAAGGCAGCAAAGATATTGGTGGGAATCATGCCAAGCACCGTATCCCAAAAGCCCGGAACCGAGCCCTTGTCGGCATATTCACTGGACATGCTCTGGCTGAGATCAACCCCCTGACCTGGCTGAAACAGCTCGCCCAGCCCCAGTGCAAGGGCGACAGCCAGCGCCGAGGTCAGCAGGAAGAAACCAATGGTCAGCAGACCGGTACGTCCGGCCGAAGAGGAGCTGCCAAGTCCGGCGGCCCCTGAGATGATGGCAACCGCAATCAAGGGCACGACCAGCATGGTAATCAGGTGAATGAATACATCCCCCAGGGGGGCAAAAAGGCGGGCCTCATCGCCCATCATGATGCCGGCAATCACGCCGGCCACCATGGCGATCACTACCTGCAAGCCTGTATTTTTCAGTAATCTCGCTGCCATCGTTCCGCCTTGCTCAGGTGTCAGAGTCATTCCGAATCCATCGATGGAGTCGGAGCAGGGCGGGCATTATGCGAGAAAAAAGCAGGGCGGGGAAAGGCGGGCTGGAAAACGAGGCATCAATGACAGGATACGGCGAGGGGAAACCTCGCCGAAACAGAGCCTATTGCGGAGGCAGGGTAACCATGTTGCCCTTGAGCGCAACACCTGTTACCACGTTGCCGGCATGGCATTCGTAATTTTCATCGTTGATGTAATCACGCTTGTCGTAGTAGCTGGCGATGTTGGTGACCGCATTGGCACCCACAAGCCGTGCGCGTTGCTGAAGATCAATCAGCGCAGACAGGGCAACCCAGCGGCAGGCTTCCTCATCACTCTTGGTTATCGAGCTGGTGGTACGGTCCGTGTAATACCCGCCGTGACGGTCCTGAACCTCGGGATGGACCTGGTTGCCAAAATACAATCGAATCGTGGGGTCCAGCTCTTCACGTGCCTGAGGCAGGGAAAGTACATCCTTGAAGGGCATGAAGTACTGGGTATTGCGCGCCTGGGCCTGTCCGGTCCAGCCGAGCGTAACGACGGCAACGCTCAAAAGCGAAGCTGCCAGAGTCTTGCAACGCATCATGAGAACCCTCTCCATGTTGGTTCAAAAAACGAAGTAATTCGAAAAAGTGAAGGCGCGATGGGGCTACTATCCGTGATCCTGTTCGGCCTCGCAAGCAGGTCACTGCCGCCGCGGTGCGCCCCTTGTCAGAACATGCCACCGTTTACCGACAGGACCTGACGAGTCATGTAGGCAGCGTCTCGTGAGCAAAGAAAACTCACGACGCCGGCAATCTCATCCGGCTCGCCCATGCGCTGCATCGGTACCTGCTCCTTGATCTGTTCCCGGGGCACGGCTTCGGTCATCTCGGTGTCTATCCAGCCCGGCGCAATGCAGTTGACCGTGATGCGTCGTTTGGCAAGCTCCAGTGCCAGCGCTCGGCTGGCCCCTATCAGCCCGCTTTTGGCGGCACTGTAGTTGACCTGGCCGCGCTGTCCCACCACACCTGCCGCCGAGGACAGTGTCACGATTCGTCCGCCTTTTCTGGCCTGGATCATCGGCATGACCAGCGGGCGCAATACGTTATAAAAGCCATCCAGATTGACGCTTAATACGCTGTCCCACTGCTCGTCCTGCATGCCGGGAAAGGGGGCATCCTGGCTGAAGCCGGCATTGAGTACCACGCCGTAAAAGGGACCACGTGCCTCCACTTCCTGCTCAAGGGCGATGCGGGTTGCATCGCGGTCACTGATGTCGGCCTGCAGCAGCCAGGCCTTGCGCCCCAGGGCCTCGATGCACTCACACACCATGGCGGCATCATCCTGACGTTGTCGGTAGTGCACCACGATGTCAAAGCCGTCCTTCGCCAATCGCAGCGCAATGGCCCGACCGATACCACGGTTGGCACCGGTGACCAGAATTCTGTGGGTGTTCTCGGAAGAGGTCATGGTGTGATTATCCATCGGTCAGTGCAGCCGGGTCACTTGGCTGAAAAATCTTGAGGGTGGCCTCGGCCACACGAGCGTCGGTCTTGAAAATGGCACCGTCAAAGGTACCCAGACCATTGTCGGCCACAAATCCGGGCGTGATGTCGACGCGATAAGTGGTGCCGGGCTGCAGGTAGTGTTCAAACAGCTGCAGGCGACTGGCGCCCAGCAGAAGCCCCTTTCTGGGAGCCTCTTCCTGTCCGGTATCGGCGGTGAGATAGCCCCAGGCTGCTACTGCCTGTGCCATCCATTCCAGTCCGATCCAGCCCGGTAGGCCGTCCGGCGTCATGAACATGGCGTCGTGTGCTGGCGTTACCATGGCACTGAGCCCCGCTGCATCGGCATGGGTAACGCTATCGAGCAGGCACATGGGGCCGGAGTGAGGCACGAGGCCGGCGATGGGGCGTGGCAGTATCATGACGTGCGCTCCAGCAGCAGGGTGGCATTGTTGCCGCCAAAGGCAAAGACATTGCTCATGGCGTGAGTCAACGGGGCCCCTGGTATGGACGAGCTGACCAGATCAAGCGGCGGCAGCCGGTCATCGTAGTGGCCATCATGAACATGCACCGGCAGAAACTGATGTGTCAGTGAAAGCCAGGCAAAGGCTGCTTCCAGCGCACCGGCCGCGCCCAGTGTGTGTCCGGTCAATGCCTTGGTGGCACTGACAGGTACACCGCAATGGCCGAAAACACGATCAATGGCCCGGGCTTCCATGGCATCGTTGTGCGGCGTAGCCGTGCCATGGGCATTCAGATAGCCGATGTGCTGCGGCAAGGTACCTGCCATGGTCAGTGCCTGGGCCATGGCGCGAGCTGCACCGTCGCCCTCCGGATGGGGGGCTGAAATGTGGTGAGCGTCAGACGTTTCACCATAGCCGGTCAGCTGAATGCCATCGGTGTCACGAGTCACGATGAAGACAACGGCAGCCTCTCCAATATTGATGCCGTCTCTGTGTCGTGAAAACGGCAGGCAGGGCGTCGCACTGACGGCATCCAGAGACGCAAAGCCATGTACCGTGAGGTTGCACAGGGTATCGGCACCGCCGGCAATGACCGCATCACACTGGCCGGAGGCCAAAAGACGTCGGGCCGCACTCAGCGCCCGAGCGCCGGAGGTGCAGGCCGTGGAAATGGTCCACTGGGGGCCGCGAATCCCGAGGTGATGTGCAATGAACGCAGACGTGGCTCCCAGTTCCTGACGGAAGTAGCAGTACTGATCATCAAAGTCATTGCCGGGCCCGGTACGGTCAATGGCCGCTTCGGTTTCACTGACACCGGAAGTGCTGCTGCCCATTACCACGCCAATGCGCTCCGGGGCGACCGAAGCCAATAATGCTGGCAGTGCCTCTCCAAGCGCCTCAAGCGCGGCCAGGCTCAGTTGGTTGTTGCGGCTTTGATGTCTGGCCGGCCAGTGGGACATGTCCGGCAGGGGCATGGTTACGGCCCCAAGCGCCAGGGGATGCCCCGGGGTGTACTTCGAGCACATTGTCAGCCCGCGTGTTCCGGTCTCAAGCGCTTTAGTGATGACGGATAGATCGCTGCCCAGACAGGACGCGATTCCTGGAGCCGACAGACGGCAGGGTATCTGTTGGCTCATGGTGTCCCCTCGTCGGGCAAGGGGGCGATGGTCAGGGTATAACCGGCCTGATGATCATCAAGATACACCGGCGCCGGTGCCAGCGGCTGGTCGCCATCATAGGTCACGGTAACGATATCACGGCCTTTCTGGCGGATATGGCGGATGGTTCTGCCCTGTGGGTCTCGTTCGGTGGCGAGCGTCCAGTCACTGCCCTGCCAGGCATCAGCCAGAGCCGGCGCAGGCCACAGGCCCCACTCCAGCCGGGCCGCCAGCCAGGCAGCCGGGAAGGGCGGCTTCATCAGCGTCTGGGTATAGCGGGCGCCCTGGGCATCATCAACCAGCGTGAACAGCCTCTGGCCGGTGGGCGTAGCCACTACCGTCTGTAGCCCCCCGGGCATCAACCGAATGACTCCCAGCAGCTGACGTGCATCATCATCCTTGTCATGAGGCGCAAAGGTCAGAAGGCGGGTAAGAGTGTTCGGCGCGGCCGGGTGGTCAAGCGCCGGCGTGGGTGCCAGTTGCGGGCCCATGCAGCCGGCCAGCAGGGTCAGTAGCATGATGCCCAACCAGGGGGCCAGGTGTCCTCGCATCAGGCAGTTTCCTTTTTACACAGGGCCGCCAGCGATGCAAGGTGCTTGCGAGGTGCGGCCACGAACGGGTTGGTGGTATCCCAGGCATAGCCGGCCAGCACAGCACTGATCATGCGTTTCAAATAGGCGGGCGGATCGGGATGAAAAATGATGGTAGCCAGGGAGCCGTCATACCAGGCATCGACAAAGGCGCGAAAGACGCTGATGCCCTGGCGCAGGGGGAGTTCAAACTCGCGGTGCCAGTCCACATTGTCTCCCTGCAGTGAGCGATAAACCAGCGCGGCGGCGTCTCGTGCCGAACGCAGGGCAATGGTGACGCCGGAGGAAAAGATCGGGTCCAGAAACTCACCGGCGTTGCCGACCAGCACATAGCCGGGCCCGTGAAGCCGCTCTACATCGGCCGAGTACCCCCCCAGGGTGGCGGGCTCACGCACCAGACGCGCGTCCTTCAGAAGCTCTGTCAGGTACGGAAAACTTTTCCACAGTGCCTGATGCTGGGCTTCGGGAGTATCACCCAGCGAAGTCAGTCGATGGGCGCGCTCTACAAACCCCAGCGATGCACGCCCATTGGCAAAGGGGATCAGCCAGAACCAGCGCTCTGCTTCTGAAGCGTGAGCGCCCAGAAGAATCTTTTCCCGATCGTAGCCGGGGTCGCTGATGTGGTCTTCTATATGTGCAAAGACGGCCGTTCGTTCGGAGAGTCCTGGTGCACGCATCAGTCCTTCATGCCTGGCCAGTACGCGGCCAAAGCCGCTGGCATCGATCACGAACCGGGCCGTAAGATGTCGCACCGGACCCTCGTCCGGTGTAATGGTCAGGCACGGCGCCTGAGTGTCTGCGGTGAAATCGCTGATACGGGCGCCGAAATGAACGACCGCGCCGGCCTGTTCGGCAGCCCTGATCAGACGATGATCAAAATCGGCCCGTTCTACCTGACAGGTGGTGCCATACCCGTCAGTAAACTTGTCTCGAAAATCGATATCGACGCTTGTTCCGTCCTGGTCAAATCGGGCGCCGTTCTTGTGCTGATAACCGCCTTCCTCCAGCACATGAAGCAGCCCGGCTTCCTCGAGGTAATGCATGCTCTGTGGCAGCAGGCTTTCTCCGATGGAAAACCGCGGGAAATACCGAGCCTCGATGACCTCGACCCTGACGCCTCGATCAACCAGCCATTTGGCCGCCAGGGCACCGGCCGGGCCGGCACCAATGATGACCACATCAGTGGTGGTGGATAACTCACTCATGCGTAATGCTCCCTTGAGGCGAGGTCGGTTGCCTGGGTTGAACCAGCGGTACCAGCAGCCAGACGCTCAACAATCCCAGCAGTGTGGTCAGGCCAATATAATGCAGAACCGGGGTCGCGCTGAAGGCCAGCAGGCCGAAGGCCAGCAGGCTGGACAGCGTGGATAGCGTAATGGCAAGCCATGCATGGTGCGCGGTGGGGTGCTCGGTAATGAAGATACCGGCATCGAGTCCCAGACCAATGACCAGCAGCAGGGCCAGTTGATGAAATAGATTCAGGGGCACGCCCAGCAGGCTGTAAAGGCTCAGAACCAGCAATACCGCTCCGGCAGCCGGCGCCATGACGCGCCAGGTACGCCGACGGTAGCGCAGGGACAGCCCCAGACCCAGCAGTACGAGGGCGCCGCCGACCCACCAGGCAATTTGCCGCCGAAGCTGGCCCAGTACGCTGGAAATATCGGCAACCCGGTCTACCAGGCGAAGATGCGGGTCGTTCCTGTCTGCGGCCTGCAGTGCCTTGATGGCACTGGCATCCGCCTTGCCGGTCAGGCTGATGATACCTGCGACGGCACCTTGTGGTTCAGTAGGGTCTGCCGGGCCGATCCAGAGCCGCTGATCGCTCTTGCCCGGGCCGGTGGCCAGCCAGTGATCCAGCGTCAGGTAGGGCGGAGAGGTCAGTGTTCTGTCGGCCTGTTGAACAAGTGTTTCGGGCAGGCCGGCACGAGTGTACAGGGTGGCCAGATTCTGTTGATAAAGGGTGCGGGTGCGCTCGAGATTGTCATCCTGATGCACCATGGTGGGCACATGGTCACTGAGTAGTTCGAAGCCGCCCAGATGGCCTTCCTTCTTCAGAGAAGACAGCAGGGGATGCAGCTGATCGGCCGCATCAAGCCACAGGTCTGCCGTCTGCGCCGTCAGCAATAGATAGCGAGTGCCCGTGTCGCGGTGCAGTAGACGCTGCACCTGTTGCTCGTCGCCCAGCAGGTCCGGTGAGGAAGTATTCAACAGGCGCAGGCTGTCATCGGTGCCGAGACGGCTGACAATCAGTATCAGTGCAAGGGCGGCCAGGCCAAGGGCCGTCGGCGCGCGAAGTCGTCCCTGCAGGCGTGAGAACGGAGCCCAGAGCCGGTCAGCCAGCCGGGCAGCGTGAGGCGTATTTTTCATGCGGATGCGAGGCAGCCAGACCACGACCGTTATCCAGGCACCTATCAGGCCAGCTGCAGCAAAGATGGCCATTTGCCGCAGGCCCGGCAGGGGTGTCAGGGCCTGGGCGGCAAAGGCAATGACGCTTGAGGCCAGCCCCAGTGCCAGTCCCGGCAGCAGGCGAGACAGTGAGAAATGATGCTGTTCGGCGGCGCGGGCGCACTGCATGTGAATGGCGTAATCAATGGCGATACCGATCAGACTGGTACCAAAGGCGATGGTCAGCAGGTGAAGGCGGCCAAAGATGAGCAGGGTCACCGTCAGGGCGAACAGGCCGCCTGTCACCAGGGGAAGCAGCAGACTGGCCATGGTTTTTGGAGAGCGAAAGACCAGCCACAGCATGAGCAGAAGCCCCATCAGGGCGCTCAGTCCGAAGGTGGACATCTCGCGTCGAGCCTGTCTGGCGCCTTCACTGGCATGAAAGATCATCCCGGAGCGTAGCAGGGTGGCCCTGGGGAACTGATCGTTGAAGGTAGCGAGGGACGCGTCAAGCTGCGCCTGAGTGCCTTGATCAAACGGGTTGCCATGCAGGGTGCCGATCAGTACAGCGTACTCCTGACCTTCCTCCGATGTGACGGTGACCAGGTTGTGATGTGTCTTGAACAGGGAGGGCAGCTGATAGGTCAGCCAGTGATTCAGGAGGCCATAGGGGTCGCGGATGGGATGCTGATCGAGACCATCCGGCATGAAGAGTCCCTTGAGAGCCTGCTGTTCAATGTTTTCCAGTTGGCCGGCATCAACATCGTCCTGCCAGTCCGGTGCCATGAGCCGGTATCGGTAGGGGCCAAGGGCCTTGACGATGTCGCCACTTTCAAAATCGTCCGGGCGCCACTGCAGCGATGCAACAGCCGGGCTCTGGTTCAGAAGACCGGCAAGGCGTGCTGCGGTGTCGTTCAGCGAATCTGCACTTAGCAGCAATACGAACCGGTCCTCGAACTGTGCACCCAGCTGATGATTGGCACGCCCTACCAGCTCGGACTGATGAGTATCCGGCAGCAGTGCCGTGACACGGGTGTCAAAGCGTGCACCGTGGGTCAACAGCCAGCCGCAGATGACCGCACAAAGCAGTATCACGCCGCCCCATGACCAGGCCCATGATGGCCGGTGCGCGCCCGACGTGTTCATGAGTCGCTCTGGGTCTGATCAAGGCGAATGTCGAGTCGGTCCTCGTTCGCCAGATGCATGGCCAGGGTGTCGAGCTGATCACCTCCCGCCAGGTCGATGCGCTCAAGATAACGTTTCATGCTATCGGATCTGGGGGTCAGCCGAGCCTGCCAGTGTCCGGTCGTGCCGGACAGCGCGATGGTGAAGCGCTCCTGAAGTGCACCAAGATCTCCGTCAAGCAACTGCATGATCAGGCGCGCCACGCCGCCCGGGTCATCCTTCACGGGTTTGCCGTTGCGGGTCATGCCCGTATCGTCCAGCGTCATGGTCTCCTGTACCGGGCTGGTCAGTGTCCAGCGAACCTGCTCGCCACGATCGAATTCGTAGTGTCCGTGACTGGTCAGTGTGGTCTGCATATCGTGCAGCCATCGCTTTTGAACAAACGTGCCCTCGACATGGGCCTGACGGGAAAGCTGTTGCTCGATGGCGCTCATGCTCACCGGATCTGCCTGGGCCGTTGCTGACAGCCCCAGGGTGCCCAGCAGTAGCCCGCTGGCAGCAAGCAGGGGCAGAAGGCGGAAAAAATGATTCATGACAAATGCTCCAGTCGTGCCAGCAGGTCCGGTGGGGTACACAGGCGGCGTTCGCCGGTGGCAATGTCCACTGGCACCTGAACGCTATGGCCGCGGGTCAGCCGGCTGCCCGTTGCCTTGTCCCGCACCTCATAGGCGATGCGTAAGCGGCCATCCCAGTCAGTCAGAGTGGCCGTAATGGTCAGGCGCTGACCGAACCGGGCAGGGCCGGGATAACGAATCCGCAGATCAACCACCGGCCATTCGTGGCCCGATGCCTTCATCTGTAGATAGTTGTAATCCAGCTGGTCAAGCAGCGCACAGCGTGCAATTTCAAAATACCTGGCGTAATGGCCGTGCCAGACAATATTCATCATGTCCACATCGTGAAACGGGACATCCATCTCGACAGTGGCGGAGGGGCGCGTAACATTCACGGATCATGCCTCGTCGTTGGTGGCGTGCTCTCGGCCGATTGGAGTGCGCTGGTCGCATCAGGTTCATTTGCGGGTGTTCGTTGTGCCCAGAACGGGTAGAAGTTGAACCACTCAAGCGGATAGCGGCAGCAGAACTGCTCCAGGCGATCAGCATAGGCCTGCATGCCCTGATCAATCCAGGCATTGCGTTCGTGCCGTTTCAGGGTGCCGGCGTCTGCCAGCGGTTCGAAATGTACCTTGTAGCCGCTGCGCTCCCGGGCACACAGCAGAAACCACGTGGGGCAGCGCAGCAGTGCTGCCAGCCAGAAGGCACCTTCCGGGAAGCAGGCCGGATGCCCCATGAATTCGAGTGCCCGGCGGCGGCCGGTCAGTCCGATTGGCTCCCGATCAGCGGCAATGACCACAAAGCCCCCTTCATTGATACGGTCGCCAAGACGCTGTGCCGTGGCCGGACCAATTTCGCTGACTTCGATGATGTCGGGGCGAGGGCCGCTTGAGCGGCTCAGCAGGGTATTGAAGCGCTGTGCATGACGGGTATGCATCAGTACGCTGATTTTCAGGTCGGGCCGAAGCGTGCCCAGTGCCTGGCAGATTTCATGATTTCCCAGATGGGATACCAGAATCAATCCGCCCCTGCCTGAGGTGATGGCATCACGCAGTGTGGCATGATCGACAATCTGTACGTCATTCAGCGGAATCTGGCCGTGCAGGGCCCGAACCTTGTCGCGCATGGCGATACCGAAGGCCATGAAGTGACGAAGGGTGGCAAGTGCAGGCAGTCGGACGTCGGGATGGGCCGATGTCAGTCGGCGCTGATACTGGCGCGAAGCGCGGCGTGCCAGCGGGTTTCGACACCAGTAGTACACACTGACGAAAAACAGAATGGTGTTGTACCCGGTATCCCCCAGCCATCGGTGGATGCCGAGCATGATATTCATGCCGGTCACCGAGCCGGATTCCTTGACTTCTGACCAGTGCTTGTTGCTCATGATGTTCGCCTCCTGGCCAGCAGCGAGGGCATCCGCATCAGCATGCCCAGTGTCAGCCGAACATGCATCCGCGCCAGAATCAGATTGTCACGCAACAGCCTGAAGTGAGACACCCCATCGGTGGGATAGTGAACCCGGACCAGACGGTTCTGAATGCCCTGGCCGCTCCAGTACCACCGCACCAGTACTTCGGTATCAAAATCCATGCGATCACCGCAGCTGTGTCGCGACAGCATTCGTGTCAGGGGGGCGACGGGGTAGAGCCGCACACCGCACATGCTGTCGGTGATCGCCATGGACAGGGTGTTGATCCATACCCAGACATGAGTGATATAACGACAGATAAAACGGTGCATGGGGACGGTGTCATCGAAGCGCGGCCTGCCGACGATCAGTGCCTCCGGCGTACGCTCCATATCGGCGATGAACGCCGGGAGGTCCTCCACGTCATGCTGGCCGTCGGCATCGACCTGAAGAGCGTGAGTAAATCCCAGATCGCGTGCAGCAAACAGGCCGGTGCGCACGGCAGCGCCCTTGCCGGAATTGCGGAGCAGTCGCACCAGATGAATGTCCGGGCGAGCGGCCAGTTCGTCCAGCACCCTGGCACAGGCAGGGCTGCTGCCGTCATCGACCAGAAGGATCGGTAATTCCAGGGCGGTCAGCTGTCGGCAGGTTTCCACGATGGCGCGTTCATGGTTGTACACCGGTATCAGTACGCAGGCGTGATGTGAGGCCATCAGCGTTGTTCCTCGCATCGAGCTCGTCCACTGGCATGATCGCCCTCGCAGGAACCTACCCTGAAATGCAGGGTGTCCTCACGCCATTCAAGTGTCAGTGTCAGGCGTTGACCCGGTCGAACCGGGCGCGGAAAACGCAGCCTTTCGATTCGGCCGGCGGTACCGGCGTCCGGCCACTGGCGTTGAGCATACTCCATGCACCAGGTGAGCAGGGCAACGCCTGGGACGATAGGCATGCCCGTAAAATGGCCTTCCAGGGCGCGCAGGGTATCCGGCACTTCCAGGTGAACTATCAGCCGGGTATCGCTTTCAAGCTCGCTGCCCAGCCAGCGGGGACGTTCATGGTCCATCACATCGGCAAACAGTTCGTCTATCAAGGCGCGGGTCAGCTTGCCCTGTGCATTGGTGGGCCAGACGGTGGTAAAGCGCCAGTAGCGCGGTACGGCGACGGGCTCGAACTGACGCTCCAGCGTCTCGCGCAGCGAGGCAATCAAACGTCGTCGAGCTTCGCGATGGTGCGGTACGGCCGACGCTTCCAGCTGTACTATGGCTCCGAGCCGCCCTCCCGAGAATGCCAGTTCGACACAGTCTGCTCGTTGCACGCCCGGATGGGCTTTCAGGTGCCGAACCATGCCATCCAGCGAAACGCGCTTGCCGGCGACCTTGACGATTCTGTCAGCCCGGCCCAGCAGTTCGAACCGGCGGCCCTGCAGATGTTTGATACGGTCTGCATGACGCTGCCAGTCGGCCGTGTCCAGCCGTGGAGAACGAAGCCGCAATACGCCGTCCTGTTCCTCGATGTCGGTATCATCAAAGGGGGTCCATGCCGGGTCAGCGCGCTGATCGCGCCAGGCGATCGCGCCGGTTTCCGAGCTGCCGTAGATTTCGATGATTGACACCGAAAGCCGGGCCTCGGCGTGGTGACAGGCAGGCAGGGACAAGGGGGCGCCTGATGAATACACCGAGCCGGGGCGGCGGCCATCAGGAGGAAGCAGCGCCTCCGGTATGCGCTCAAGCTGGGCAGGAGAGCTGATCAGGGCAGCCATGGGCATGTGCTCGAGGTAGCGTGCCACTTCTTCCGGGTACCGGCAGATGTTCAGGCCGAAGGGGCGGTCCTGTACCAGTGCGCGGAGCAGGCCGGCGGACAGCCCGTAAATGTGCTGATGGCTTACCTGGCTTGCAATGACGCCCTCGGGCAGGGCAAAGGTATTGCCGAAGGCACAGGTTTCATGGGCAAGCTGTCGGAAGGTCTTGATCAGACGCTGCGGATCACCGCTGGAGCCGGAGGTGAAGATTTCCATGGCGGGGGCATCTGCTCGCAGTGGCCCCCAGGCAGGACGCGCGGTGATGTCATCATCCAGGCAGGGCTGCCAGGCATGGGGCGCCTCTCCCAGCAGCACATCACCTTCCCGGGTCAGCTGGCTCAGCGTGTCCTGCCGGTCATCGCCTGGCAATACGACAGGGATGCCACGATGCCAGCAGGCCAGCAGGGCACAGACAAAGGGCCATGGCCCGGGGTGATAAAGCACGGCCTTCTGATCAGGCCCGATGGGGGCCTGCTGCCACGCGGCGATATCTCGGTGAAGATCGGCAATGCATTTTTGTTCATTGATACCCGCCGCCACCACCGTGCTGTCATGGCGGTAGTGCCATGGCGCGTCAAGGAACCGGGATTCGTCAAGGATGGGTATCATGCCGTATGGCTCCGTCGAACGTATTGGCGCACGATCCACTCACCGGTAAAGAGGGCGGCGGTCAGAAGATAGCTGATCGCACCATTGTAAAGTGTCCATGTCGGCAGGTCGGCCCACACGGCCGTTGCCAGTGCTGCCAGGGTATTCAGCGCAAAAAAGCCGGCCCAGACCCGGGTGACGTTTCGGGTATAGCGTATGCCGGCCTCCGGCAGGTCGGGCTCACTGATTCGTGCCAGTCGTTCTACCAGCGGCATGGGGCCCATCAGGCTGCCGGCAAACATCACCAGCATCATCAGATTGCCCAGTACCGGGTAGAGCCTTAATCCCAGTTCATCCTGACCTGCCAGCAACAGGACGATGATCGGCAGGGCGAACAGTCCGTTCTGAAGGAACCTTCGCGTGATCACCGCTCTGGCCAGCAGCAGGCCCAGACCTGCCATTGCCAGCGCCCTGGCGCCCGCATGGGGGAGCAGCCACAGGATCATCAGCGGATACATGAGGCCTGCCAGAGCCAGCAGGAGGGCCAGGGGGCGACGGTCAGTCATGAGGGCCTATTTTTCTCGACGAGCCTCAACGAGTGCAGCCAGATGGCGAAGGCTTGCAAAGTGGGTCTGATTGTCTTCTGCATCACTGTCCAGCTTGATGCCGTAGTGTTTCTGAAGCGCCAGCCCCAGCTCGAGGGCGTCGATGGAATCAAGTCCCAGTCCTTCGCCGAACAGCGGGTCATCCGGGTCAATATCATTACTGGTAACGTCTTCGAGCTCGAGCGTGTTGATAATCAGCTCGGCAAGCTCATGCTCCAGAGGCGTCAGCGGGGTGTCCGACATACAGGATCCTTTTTATCAGCGGCCTGGGCTGGCAGTTAAATGACATGTATTGCAGTGGGAACAGGCCATATTTTGTCATGAGAAAGGGCGACAAGCATCCCTTGAAAAACAGGGCTCTTCAGGACGTCATCAATTGATGGACAAGATATTCGGGCTGATCTCGAACAGCGTTTGATGGTCGTGCCGAGAAGGATGAAACCGGGCGAGCCGTAGGTGAAGCATCAAGGCTCAGGGTCAGCGCCAGTGCCGATGGTGCTTCTGCGCTTCGTTCTGCTGCGCGATACCGGGCAGGAACGGTGCTGTCGCTCCACACCAGCGCGACCTGGTGCCAGCCCTCTGCCAGATACCCCCTCGCCTCGGACAGCAGCGCTGCCCATTCATCACCGCCGGCCGCTATGGCGGCAATGGAACCCTGATGGTTCGATGCAATCGAATACACACCGACCAGCGCATTGTGTACGGACAGGCTGAAGCGGGCGGGTGATACCGGGTCGCCTGCAGCAATGGCGTCCAGCATATCAAGAGGCCGTTGGCCGTCACCATGCTGCGAGGCATGTATGATGGGTATGTTGTGGCGTGCAACATCGAGCTCACACAGCATGCTGCAGAGCGCGCGTCCTACCGGTGTCAGCCGTCGGCGCAGCATGGCCGGTATGTCGGCGGCGGTCGGGTTGGCTTCGGTGGAAAGTCCGGGTGCCTGGGCGCTGCTGCCCGGGAGCCATCCCCGCCAGTCCAGAATGTATACTTCGGCAAGGGTATTGTCGTTGTCAGCTACGTTCAGGGTCATGGTGGGTCGTCGTGGTCGGGTCAGCGAAGGGGCGTTAGTGTAATCGGGCTGGTGGTAGTTCTCCATACCCGTCGACGCCGGTAAATGCGCGACCAGGCATGGTTACGACGTGCCGCTTGCCGCAGGATGAAGCATATACAGCCCCGTCGGGGGCGTTTCAGTTTATTTGACTGGCAGGAGCCATAGATGACATTGCCCAGGGATGAAGGAAAGCGCCGCGCGTTCTTGCGTGGCTCACTCACACTGTTGCCTGCTGTAGTCGTGGGGAGTGTAATGGCCCCCAGGGTGCAGGCTGCCTCCGGCGGTGGTGAACGGTCCGAGGCCGTGGATTCGCTGGCTCGGGCCAATGTGCTGTACTGGGGAGCGGATCCGTCCGGTCGTCGCGACAGCTCTGCAGCCTTTGCCAAGGCAGCACGGTCTCAATGGGCGCGTACCCTGCAGGTGCCGCCGGGCGTGTATCGTATTGCTCAAACGGTAGACCTTCTGGGCAAAAGCATGATGGGCCCGGGGCGGACACGCAGTGGCGGCGGCGATGATGAGGCGTGTCTCATCCCTCATTATGATCTTAAAGGGCCGATGTTTATCAAGACGGGGCCTGAAATTGCCTCGTTGACCTTCAATGGTCAGAGCAAGAAGAGTTCCGCCGTGGCACTGAACTGTTATGGCTACAACACCACCCTGCGCAATAACCTTTTCACCTCGCTTGGCAAGGCCATTGAAGTTGACAAGGGAATTGTCAATTTCAACATCCTGCAATGTGCCTTTGTTGCATGTGAATACGGCCTGCACGTCAAGGACAAGGGGGGGATGTCCTCGACTACCGTCCGACTGACAGGCAACGAATTCAATTACGTCACGAACTGTGTGGTGTTCGACAAGGAGCTCTATGGCGCTACCTTTCAGGACAACATCTTCGAAGCAGTCAAGGGCGATGCGATCGTGGCTCAGGTCATTCATGGCTGTAACTTCATCGGAAACTGGTGGGAGAAGCGCAACGGAGGGAAGTCCGACTGGCCAGCCGTACGCTCTACCATGAAGCAGCAGATCATTGGCTGTTTCGCCAGTGCCAATACCATGGTCTATGGCTGGAAGGATGTCTTCAGTGGCGATCAGCACAACAAGGCCATGGGGGGCGTATCGACCAACGGTACGGCGGTGCTGGTTCGGTCTTCCACGGGGTCGGCGCTCAGAATGACGCCTGGGGGTATCAAGGCGGAAACGGACGCTTGGCAAGGAGACACTCCCTTTATCATTCAGGGCAGTTATGCCAGTGCTCACAAGCGAGCCCATCCTATTGTGCTTCGTCATTCAGGGCACAAGGGCGATATCGAATTCGATACCGACCCCGAGCTGACCAGCGATGGGGTGTGGAAGGGCAAGCTGCGTTTTGCTGCCAGAGCTAAGGCGGGTGCGAAAAACGACAAGGATAAAAAGCCGGCGATTCTGTGGGACGAGTATCAGGTCAACGAAAATCTGCCGGGACTGACCGGGCGTTCACCGCAGCAGACAAAGGCGGGCAAGGTTCATACTGCGCTTACCGGTGTGCCCCAGTTCGTCAAGTGGCGCCAGGGTGATGAAAAGGCGCCCGGGGTCGACTTCTTCCCGAATAACAAGGCTCGCAAGACAGGTCAGGTCGAGCTGTCGTTTGACCAGGGCGAGTATGAGTTTCGGGACCCGGTTCTGACGGTCACCGTTGATGATCATGATGTGGTATCTGCCGGTATTGATTATATCGATGCCTATAGCGGTGCCGGTAAATACAAGGCGTGGCGCGGGTTTGTGCTTCATTTCAAATCGCTGGAAACAGGCAAGCCTGTCACCCCTGAAAGCTTCAATCTGCAGATATTTCATCCCTGAGGGATCGATCAATTAACGTGTGCAACAAAAAACCCGGCGAATGCCGGGTTTTTTCATGACAGTCTGACGGAGGGCTCAAGTACCGATATCGCGCAATGCCTTGCCGCCCATCAGGTTTTTCTCGATTTTTTCCAGGGAAATGCCCTTGGTTT
Source organism: Larsenimonas rhizosphaerae (assembly GCF_026240105.1). Taxonomy (NCBI): domain Bacteria; kingdom Pseudomonadati; phylum Pseudomonadota; class Gammaproteobacteria; order Oceanospirillales; family Halomonadaceae; genus Larsenimonas; species Larsenimonas rhizosphaerae. Next base: position 375,526 of record NZ_JAPIVE010000003.1, on the reverse strand, counting down.
CAGGGATCAGCATGAACGTGAACACGATAAACAGCAGGTTCAGCGCGGCGAGAATCCCGAAGGTCATGGTGCCTCCAATGCCGACCAGCATCAGCGGGAAGAACTGCCCCACTATCCAGTTACCAACCCAGTTGGAGACCGTTGAGGCACTGATACCGAAGTCACGTCCGCGCAGGGGCTGGATTTCAGCGCACAGGGTCCAGATCAGTGGGCCGGCAGACATGGCAAATCCGGCGACAAACACCAGGACGGCGCCCATGGCAGTGTACTGGAGTGCGGAGGTGTCCGGGCCGATGTGCAGGATGGTGGCCAGTACGGCCATGCTGACGGCCATGATGGTGAACCCGGCATACAGGATCGGCTTGCGCCCGAGCCGATCAACGAAGCCGATGGCAATGAAGGTCGCCAGTACATTGACCAGCCCGGTGGCCACTGTGCTCCAGAGCTGTGCCGCCGTGCCTTCGAATCCGGATGCCTGAAAGATCTGGGGGGCGAAGTACATGATCGCGTTCATGCCGGTGAACTGCTGCACGATCTGAAGGCTGACCCCCAGCAGTACCGAACGGCGAAAGTTGGCGTTTTCCTTGAACATGCCCCAGCCTCGGCTCTGTTCCTTCTGCTCGATACTCTCGCGAATTTCACGCATTTCATAATCGATTTCCTCGCGGCTGCTGCGCAGCCGGTTGAGGACGTTTCTGGCATCATCAAAACGGTCGCGCGTGGCCAGCCAGCGAGGGCTGTTGGGTACCATCAGTACGCCGGCAAACAGCATGCCCGCCGGGATCATCAGAACACCAAACATCCAGCGCCAGCTTTCGATGTAGCTGAAGGCCAGGTTTGATACAAAGGCAGCCAGAATGCCGACGGTGACCATCAGCTGATAAAACGAGATGGTCGTGCCGCGAATGCGTTCAGGGGCAATCTCGGAGAGGTACAGGGGGGCGGTAAAGGAGGCGACCCCGACGGCGAGACCCAGCAGGATTCGCGCTACCACAAGGATTGCTGTGCTGGTGGCCACGACGGCGACAAGGGCGCCGATGAAAAACAGCAGGGAGCTGTAAAGCAGTGCCTTGCGCCGGCCAAACCGCTGTGAAATTCCGCCTGCAAAGAAGGCGCCCACGGCGGCGCCTACCATCATTGAGCTGACAATCCAGCCCTCCATGGCGGTGCTCAGGTGAAATTCCTGCTTGATGAAGGGAAGTGCACCGGAAATGACGCCAATGTCCATGCCAAACAGCAGGCCGGCGAGGGCGGCCAGTGCACAGCTGAACCAGACCATGGGTACGATATCAGCGTGGGCAACGGCATCGGGTTTTCTGGTCTGCTCCGGACCGGAGGTATCAGACATGACGTGTCTCCTTGTCGACGCCCTTGAGGTCGTCAGGATGTGGTGTGAGGATACGGATATACATGCGGTCTGGTTCGGAGCTGAACGTGGGTGCATGGCCGGCAGGGTGTGTCGGCCATGCAGGATTACAGACAGTTGGCGATAAGACCTTGGGTGTGCATTAAGCTTCAAAATAGGTAACGAAGGCAAAGTCTTGCCGTTAGACCTTCGTCGTGATCAGCACACCGCGCCATGTCATGGCGTTACTCGACAGGAAAGCGGGTCGGCTTCAGACTGTCCTTGATGCGCTTGAGATGAGGCAGGAAGTCCGGTCCGCGACGCAGTGTGACGCCGGTGGCCAGTACATCGATAAGAGCCAGGTGAATCATGCGTGACGTCATGGGCATGTAGTGATCGGTATCTTCAGCGCTGATGACGGCCAGGCTTTCCGTGCACTGTCGAGCCAGTGGTGAGTCGGCGGCGGTAATGCCAAGGACCGTGGCGCCGTGGGAGCGGGCCTGCGTAGCGATTTCCACGAGGTCACAGGTTCGGCCCGTATTGGAAATGATGAAGATAACGTCACCGGTGCGGGATGCTGCCGCTACCATGCGCTGCATCAATACGTCATCATACGCGACCACGGGCAGATTGAAGCGGAAGAACTTGTGCTGAGCATCAAAGGCCACCGGGCCCGACGCGCCAAGACCAAAGAAACTGATCTGTTTGGCCTGAATCAGATAGTCCACGGCCCGCTCGATGATCTTGGGGTCCAGTGATCGGCAGGCTTCATCCAGAGCCGCGATATTGGCACCAAAGATTTTTCGCGCATAGGCCGCCGTATCGTCATCATGTTCGACGCTTCGGGTGACATAGGGCGTGCCACCCGCCAGGCTTTGTGCCAGTTTTATCTTGAAGTCGGGATAGCCGCGGGTTTCAAAGTTGCGGCAGAACCGGTTCACCGTAGGCTCGCTGACACTGGCCTGTTGTGCCAAAGTGGCAATACTCATGCCCGTTGCGGCGTCCGGGTCGGTCAGAATGACATCGGCCACCTTGCGCTCGGAACGGTTCAGGGAGTCCAGACGAAGCCGGATTTTGGATATAAGGTCGTGGGCCACCGCAAATCTCGCTGTGTCAAATGCATGAGGAGATGGATAGTTGTGCATGTTTTTGTGGTGAAATTACTACGCAATACCCGCATGCTATCTTCTTGATTCTGTTTAAGCCAATGAGACCGCTTAGTCGGCCGGTTTTTTAGTAAGTTTACGAAAAATAGTTGCGAGGACTCTGTGATATGGCTAACGTTGCGCGTAATTTAACCAGTCGGAAGGGAGCGTCGCATGTCTGAACAGACCCCGTCAGTCGACCTCGCCCTGTTTGGTGCGCTTGGTGACCTGGCCCTTCGCAAGCTCTATGTGGCGATGTATCACCTTGATCGCGAAGGACTTTTGGCCGACGACGCACGCATTCTCGGCCTGGCTCGTCAGGATTATGAGGCAGAGGCCTATCGCGCGCGCGTACGCGATGCGCTGGAAAGCCGTGTCGATGCTTCCGAACGCACCGAAGAAAGCATGGAGCGTTTCGTGGCCCGGCTGGAGTATGCCCAGGTCGATTTCACGACCGTTGACGGCTACTCGAAAATTGCCGACTGGCGCAAGGACAGCTCCCGCCCGCTGGTGGTGTATCTATCGGTGCCGGCAAGCCTTTACGGTGATATCTGTCAACACCTGGAATCATCGGGCTGTCTGGATGAACACAGTCGCGTGGTTGTCGAGAAGCCGATCGGCTATGACCTTGAAACGTCGATCGAAATCAATGATGCCATCGGTGCCGTATTCGATGAGACCAGTATCTATCGAATCGACCACTACCTTGGCAAGGAAACCGTACAGAACCTTCTGGCCCTTCGGTTTGCCAATCCACTATTCGGGGATCAGTGGAACCAAAGCAAGGTTTCGCACGTTGAAATCACCGTGGCTGAGACGGTCGGCATCGAAGGGCGCTGGGGGTATTTCGATCAGGCCGGTCAGCTCCGCGACATGGTTCAAAACCATTTGATGCAGCTGTTGTGCATGATTGCCATGGATCCGCCGTCCAATCTGGATGCTGACAGCATTCGTGACGAGAAGGTCAAGGTACTCAAGGCGCTGCGCCCGATCGAGGGCGATATGCTCAATACCGACGTCGTGCGGGGGCAGTATATTGCAGGTTCCGTAGGCGGCAAGCAGGTACCGGGGTATCTTGATGAGGAAGATGCCAACACCGAAAGCCGCACTGAAACCTTTGTGGCGTTCAAGACCGAAGTCTCCAACTGGCGCTGGGCAGGGGTTCCGTTTTATTTGCGTACCGGCAAGCGGATGCCTGAAAAACTGTCCCAGATCGTGATTCACTTCCGTCAGCAACCGCACTATATCTTTGATCCTGACCAGCGCTCTCTGGCAGCCAACAAGCTGGTGATCAAGCTGCAGCCGGAAGAAGGTATTGCCCTGCAGGTACTGACCAAGGACAGTGGTCTGGACAAGGGAATGCGGCTGCGTCAGGGGCCCCTGCACCTTGATTTCCACAAGGCGTTTCCCAAGGCGCGTATCCCCGATGCCTATGAGCGGCTGCTGCTGGAAGTGATGAAGGGGCAGCAGTACCTGTTTGTGCGTCGTGACGAGATCGAGTTTGCCTGGCGCTGGGTTGATACCCTGATCGAAGGCTGGCAGGCACGTGACGTACCGCCCAAGCGCTATCCGGCAGGGTCATGGGGCCCGGTATCTTCCATTGCAATGATCACCAAGGACGGATTCTCCTGGTATGAAGACTACTGATTACACCGCCTCCGACGCACGTGAAGTCCTTGCATGCTCGCTGGCGGAAGCTGTCGCGGCAGCCCTTCGGGAGGATCTGGTCGAGCAGGCACGTGCTACCCTGATCGTATCGGGTGGTTCCACGCCGGTGCCTTTTTTCAAGGCGCTCTCACGTCAGCATCTGGACTGGGCGCGGGTAGATGTTACCCTCGCAGATGAGCGGTGGGTTGGTGAGGACAGTCAGGACAGTAATACTCGGCTGGTGAAGCAGCACCTCATCGCGCAGGAAGCCAGTGCTGCCGTATTCCATCCGTTGGTGAACCAGGCCGACTCCCCTGAAGAGGGTGTGAGCACGCTTGAAGCTCAGATGGCGCAGCTTTCCTGGCCGGCCAGCGTTGTGGTGCTGGGGATGGGCGGTGACGGCCATACGGCCTCGCTGTTTCCCGATAGTCCTCAGCTCGCGTACGGTCTTGAAACCGATAAGCTCTTGCTGGCTGTTCGTTCGCCAAGTGTGCCCCAGGCGCGCATTTCCTTTAGCGCCAGTGCGCTGAGTAATGCTCGTCGCCATTTTCTTCATGTTACCGGTGATGAAAAGCGGTCAGTGTTTGCTGATGCTTTTGGTGGTAACGATGTGAAGGCATTGCCGATCCGTGCTTTCATGAGCCAGGCCTTGTCGCTTTACTGGGCGCCCTGATCCCCCTTGCGCTGATTACAGGAGTACATGTATATGACCATCGACAAGCAGCTGCCAGCCAGCCGTACAGCGGAAATTGACAGCATCTGTCAGCGCTGTGAAGTTATCCCGGTGCTGACCATCAATCGCATCGAAGACGCTGTTCCGCTGTGCCGTGCACTGTATGAAGGCGGTCTCCCGGTGCTGGAAGTGACGCTGCGGACTGACTGCGCTCTGGAAGCGCTGCATCGTCTGCGTGATGCCTTGCCGGAAGCCAGCATCGGTGCAGGCACGGTGCTTACCCCCGAGCAGTATCGTCTGGCAGAAGATGCCGGTGTTGATTTTGTGGTAACGCCTGGAACCACCAATCGTCTGTTTGAATATGGCATCAACAGCCCGGTCCCGCTTCTGCCGGGTATCAGCACAGCGACCGAACTTTTGAACGGCTGGCAGTATGGCTATCGCCGGTTCAAGTTCTTCCCGGCCGAAGCCAGCGGTGGTGTGCCGGCGCTCAAGGCTCTGGCGGGTCCGCTTCGTGACGTACAGTTTTGTCCGACCGGAGGAATTACTCCGGATAATGCCGGCAATTACCTGAAGCTTCGCAACGTCATGTGCGTGGGCGGGTCGTGGATCATGCCGAAGGAAATGATTGAAAACGAAGACTGGGACGGCATTCGCAAGCTGGCTCTGGAAACGTCGGAATTTCTGAAGCGCCACTAGGGCGTCAGTACCTTCTCTCTCTCGACAGCCTCGGCTGTTGCTTCGCCCGTCGACCTGGTCGACGGGCTTTTTTTTGATCCCGGTATCAGGGAGATCCGCTGCCGGTGGTCAGAATCAGAATACGCGGTAGGCGCGTGCTGCTTCCAGAAGGGCAAACCAGCGTGTCCGCTCAAGTGTCAACGTGCTGTGCTCAAGCAGGGTTTGCAGGTTGGTGGCCTTGAGGCTGCCCACAACGGGAGTTGGGGCATGCGGGAGGGTGTTGAGCCAGGCCATGGGGATGTTGGCCGGTTGTACGTTGAGCTCCTGCGCGCTTTCGCTGATGACCTTGCCCAGCAGACTTTCGAACAGGCGCCCGCCACACAGGGGCGAGCATGCCATGGGGGCCAGGCCGTCAAGGCACAGGGAGTCCCACAACCCATCGAACAACGGTGCGCTTCGGGGTATGGAAAGCTCTATTTCTGCAGATGTCAGGCTGTGGGTCATTGCAGCCTGCAGGCGGCGCCACTGGGAGGGCAGAAAGTGGGAGACTCCCAGTCGTGCAACCTTGCCCTGGTCGATAATGCTGTCCAGCGTGCGGCCAACCTCGGTATAGCTCATCAGCGGGTCGGGGCGGTGCAGGTGCAGCAGTTCGATCTGTTCAAGATTAAGCCGCGAAAGACGCTCTTCCACTGCACTGGTCAGGTAGTCGGGCGTGGTGTTGTAGTGCTTGATATGGCGTCCCGACGGGTCCATGTGCGCAGGCACAATGCCGATCTTGGCCATGACATGCACACGTGATGCCAGAGCAGGGCGGCTTGCAAGAGCCTCGCCGAAGCGACGTTCATGCTCGCCATCGCCATAGATATCCGACAGGCAGAACCAGTCGAGCCCCTCGTCCAGACGTGCTTCGATCCAGTCGGCCAGGGCATGGGTATTCAGCAGGCTATCGTAATGCTCCAGCTGACGGAGGCTGATTACGAAGGGGGGCATGGCGCTCATGAGTCCCGGGTCTCCAGTGACAGGTGCTGAGCCAGAAGATGGTGGCTGCCCGGTGCCAGCCAGACGCGGTCAAGCTGGGTACAGGCGGCCTCGATACAGACAAAGCGTTGGGCCTGTTCGGCAGGAACGTCACCGGGAAGGGCGCTTCCCGGGTGCCAGATAACGCTCGAATCGCTGCCCTGCTTGGCCAGTCGACGTGTCGTGTTGCCGGACTCGAGAAGCAGGGGGCGGCTGGAATGATAAATACGGTCGAGGGCGCCGCGGATGCCCAGCTCACCCTGCTGGTCCTTCTCGCGCAGGCCGTCAAGCTTGTCAAGGTAGCGCGCACCGGCGAGGCCGCTGATCCGGCATTCAAAGCTTTGATCCACTGCCAGGTAGGTGTGCAGCGCCTGAGTAAAGCTTACCGGTGTGTCCCCGGTGTGTTCTGTAATCAGCTCGATATTGAGCCGCTGGGCGTTGGCCTGGATGACCACTCGTGGCGTGAGTTGCGGGTCCAGTCGCTGTTCCGGAGAAAGGTGTACTTCCACACCTTCCTGATGCTCATCGACGGCATCAATTCGCCACGGCGCCGTTCTGGCTGTTCCATGGGCAGGCCCCTCATGGCCGTCGGCGTCTCCGAACCAGGGCCAGCACAGGGGGATGCCCCCCCTGATGGCGTCAGGCGCCTCTTTGGGTGTGGGGGTAGTCCACAGCCATCCCTGTTGACCATGCGGGGCAAAATGCAGCAGTTGTGCGCCCTGGTAGGCGATAACCAGACTGCCCCAGCCTTCGTTGATGACCAGTACCTTGCGACCACACCAGTCAGCGTCGCGCTGACCGTGTGTGGCTTCCACGAGCGTGCATAACGCGTCGCTCATGAGACCTCCTCGTTGTGCAGGGCTTCAGCGGCACCCAGGAGTCCGGTCCATTTTGCCTTGACCACCCAGGTAGCGATGCTGTCGGTATAGTGACCCATACGCCCCTTGTCCGCAAAGGCCTTGCGGAAATCACTTTGCTGCAGAAAATCGAGAATCCGCGGCAGAATGCCGCCACACATGTATACCCCGCCACGAGCCCCCAGGGTCAGTGCGGCATCACCCGTGGCATCCCCCAGAATCTTGCAGAACAGCATGACCGCGCCATGAGCCTGTTCATTGTTCTCGCGTGCAGCGTCCGTAACGGCCGCAGGACTTTCTAGCATGGCCGGCATGCCGGAAAATTCACACAGGGCGCGGTACAGATCCAGCAGCCCCTGGCCGCAGAGAATACGCTCGATGGACACACGACCGTATTGGCCCTGGAACCAGCACAGCAGCTTTATTTCGAACTCGTTGGTCGGTGCAAAGCTTGTGTGGCCACCTTCTGCCGACAGTGGAATCCAGTAGCGCTGACTGGGAGCCAGGCCGGCAACGCCGAGTCCGGTACCCGGGCCGATGACCAGTCGGGCCCGGCCGCTTTCGCTGTGGCCGCCACCGATCTGGACCAGATCCTCTTCCGGGATATGCGGCAGCCCCAGCGCCATGGCGGTAAAGTCATTGATGGCCTTGAAGTTATCCAGGCCAAGTGCTTCCTTCATGGCTTTCTTGCTGAAGCGCCACGGGTTGTTGGTCATCTTGACCACGTCATCGTGAACCGGGCACGCAAAGGCCAGGCAGGCCTCTCTGGGTGCATCGCTGCCTACCATGTCCAGATATGCCCTGACGGCATCGTCCAGGTTGGCATGGTCGGCGCACGGCAGTGTTTCTATGTCGTGCAGGTCAAAGCTGCCCGGGGTAACCAATGCAAAACGTGCATTGGTTCCACCGATATCGCCGACCAGAGCTGGGCGTGTCATTCATTATCTCCTTCAAGATCCCCGAAGCCGCCGAAATTGCAGGCACCTTCCTCGGCTCCACCTACCATGGTGCGCAGCCCGGCAAAGAGCTCGCGGCCCATGCCGTGGTGGTGGTAGTTGAGTGGAATACGCTGCTGTTCGCGGGCGTTCCACTCCTTGTCATCGACCAGAACACGCAGTTCTCCGTTATCCGGATCGAGTCGTATGACATCACCATCCATGAGCCTGGAAAGCGGCCCGCCATCCAGAGCTTCGGGGGTAATGTGTATCGCTGCCGGTACTTTACCTGAAGCACCGGACATACGGCCATCAGTGACCAGTGCGACCTTGTGCCCCCTGTCCTGAAGTACGCCCAGGAAGGGGGTCAGTTTATGCAGTTCGGGCATGCCGTTGGCGCGTGGCCCCTGGAAGCGCACCACTACAACGATGTCCCGGTCCAGCTCGCCGTTTTCAAAGGCTGACTTGAGCTGGTCCTGGTCGCTGAAAATGCGGGCGGGTGCTTCAACCTTGCGGAACTCCGGCTTGACGGCAGATACCTTGATAACGCCTCGCCCCAGGTTACCATCGAGCACGCGGAGGCCACCTGTCGGCGCGAACGGGTTATCGCAGCTGCGCAGCACGTCCTTGTCCAGTGACTCACTGGGACCATCACGCCAGACCAGTTTACCGTCTTCAAGGAATGGTTCCTTGACATAATCGGCCATTGTGCCGCCGAACACCGTCTCCACGTCGGCATGCAGCAGGCCCGCATCAAGCAGGGTACGAATCAGATAGGATGTGCCCCCGGCTGCCTGGAAGTGATTGATGTCTGCCTGGCCGTTGGGGTAGATGCGGGTAAGGCTGGGGATGACGTTGGAAAGGTCGTGGAAATCATCCCATGTCAGCGTGATGCCGGCGGCGCCTGCCATCGCAATCAGGTGCATGGTGTGGTTGGTTGAGCCACCACTGGCAAGGAGCCCGATCAGTGCATTGACGATGGCCTTTGTCGTGATCTGCTTGTAAAACGGGCGGTACGTACCATTGGCCGCCGTATTACGAATGGTCTGCTCGGTAGCATAGGCTGTCAGTGCGTCACGCAGCGGCGTGTTGGGGTTGACGAAGGAAGCGCCCGGCAGATGAAGTCCCATCATTTCAATCATCATCTGATTCGAGTTGGCCGTGCCGTAGAAGGTGCAGGTACCCGGACTGTGATATGACTCCGATTCTGCTTCGAGCAGCTTGTCCCGACCTACCTTGCCTTCGGCAAACAATTGCCGGATGCGGGTTTTTTCATTGTTGGGCAGACCGGAGGGCATGGGGCCACCCGGTACAAAGATGGCGGGCAGGTGGCCGAAACGCGCTGCACCGATAAACAGGCCCGGTACGATCTTGTCGCATATCCCCAGATACAGTGCGCCATCAAACATGTTGTGAGACAGGGCTATGGCCGTCGACATGGCAATGATGTCACGAGAAAACAGGGAAAGCTCCATTCCCGGCTGACCCTGCGTTACACCGTCACACATGGCCGGCACGCCCCCGGCAAACTGGGCGGTAGATCCCATGCCTCGTGCGGCGGCCTTGATGATGTCGGGATAATCCTTGAACGGTTGGTGGGCCGACAGCATGTCATTGTAGGAAGACACAATGGCCATATTGACGCTGTTGGTCAGCTTCAGGCGCTCCTTGTCTTCAGCTCCGCAGGCAGCAAAGCCGTGCGCCAGGTTGCCACAGGACAATTCACCACGGTGAACGCCATCGGCATGTTGTTGTTCCATTAGCTGCTCATAACGAGCGCGGCGACCCTGACTGCGATCTTCGATGCGTTGGGTAACCTCGGCGACGGTTTGATGCACGTTCATGATGATCCTCGACTCACGGTTATGTAGTTTGACTAGCTATTTTTGTAAATTTAGCAAAAAAGCGGACTTGATTACGCCCTCTTTTTGGTCGAAAGTGAGGAGAATACGTAGTAATTATTCAAAAAGGTGCAAAATACCCCTTCCGAAAGGGGGTGATATCCCCTCAAGGGGCGCTTTTTAAGTAGTTGTACTACTTTCACTGTTATGAACTGCAGTTACCATTTGTGTTTCCAGTAGGAGAAAAGCAATGACCTTGCGTGTCGCTATCAATGGTTTTGGCCGGATTGGCCGTAATGTGCTCAGAGCCCTGTATGAGAACGGCTATCGTGACAGTGTTCAGGTGGTTGCCATCAACGATCTGGGTGACCCGGCGTTAAATGCGCATCTTCTTGAGTATGATACAACTCACGGCCATTTCAATTTTGATGTGTCTCACGATGATGCCAGCCTTAGCGTCGATGGTGATGCCATCCGCATTCTGGCAGAGCGTGATCCTGCCCAGCTGCCTTGGAAGGAGCTGAAGGTTGATCTGGTGATGGAGTGCACCGGCATTTTCACCAAGCATGAGGCCGCATCCAAACACCTTCAGGCCGGTGCCGGCCGCGTGCTGATCTCTGCGCCCAGCCCCGATGCCGACGCTACCATCGTATATGGCGTCAATGACGACACTCTGACGTCCGACCACAAGATCGTGTCCAATGCCTCCTGTACTACCAACTGCCTGGCGCCGGTAGCCAAGGCGCTGAATGATGGTGTGGGAATTGAAACCGGGCTGATGACCACGATTCACGCCTATACCAACGACCAGAATCTGGCAGACGTGTATCACAGCGACCCGTTCCGGGCGCGTAGTGCCACTCATTCCATGATTCCGACCAAGACCGGCGCTGCTGCTGCGGTGGGCCTGGTACTGCCGGAGCTCAATGGCAAGCTTGACGGGTTCGCGATGCGCGTGCCGGTTATCAATGTGTCCGTGGTGGACCTGACGTTTACCGCCTCGCGCGAAACCACGAAGGAAGAAATCAATCAGCTGTTGCAGGACGCCGCTGACAAGTCACCGGTACTGGCAATCAACAGCAAACCGCTGGTGTCCGTGGATTTCAACCACAACGCCAATTCCTCGATCTTTGATCAGAATCACACGCGTGTATCCGGCAAGCTGGTCAAGATCCTGGCCTGGTATGACAACGAATGGGGCTTCTCCAACCGCATGCTCGATACTGCATTGGCCATGGAAAAAACCTGGAAATAAATATCCGGTGTCATCCTGTTCAACAAGGCGGCCTCAGGGCCGCCTTTTTAATTTGTGCACAGGCATCTACCCTTCAGGATCATGGTTTTTCAAGAACGGAGTGTTGACATGAAAACGGAATTTCATGCTGCCAGACCTGATGTGCTGGCCTTTGATGTTTATGGGACACTGATTGATCCGGACAGCCTGTCCGAGACACTTCGTCCCGTACTGGGCAATGACGCCGAGAGCGTTAGCGCCGCATGGCGTGCCCGACAGTTGACTCTTGCCTTTCGTCGCGGGCTGATGGGGCGATACGTGGATTTTGCTGTCTGTACCGCGGATGCCCTGCGTGCCGTGCTGGCAGAACAGGGACATGAGGTAGATGAGCAAACGCGCCAGGACTGGATGGATGCTTATGGCGCATTGCCCGCCCACGATGATGCTGCCGAGGGGCTCCGCTCTCTGCGAGGGCAGGGCATTCGGCTGGTGGCATTTTCCAATGGCACTGAAGCAGCCATGAAGAATGTATTGGCCAATGCCGGCCTGCTTGAGCTGTTTGATGAGCTGGTAAGCGTTGATGATATCAAGCGTTTCAAGCCCGATCCGCAGGTCTATCTGCACCTGCTTCGTCGAATGAACAGCGAACCTTCGCGTACCTGGCTGGTATCGAGTAATGCCTGGGATATTCAGGGCGCACGCCATACCGGGCTTGGGGCGGCATGGATCAAGCGGTCGCATACAGCCATCGAAGATGAGGATCTCAAGCCACTGGTAACAGTATCGTCACTTGTTTATCTGTCTGATGCCTTGCCGCCGTCATAGCGCGCTTTTGGTTGACTTGACGTTTTTTTTCTGTAGAAGTAAGCGTATCGAACCCTGACTGGCATGTTTTTATCCGCTTTAACGGCCATGCAGGGGCAAAGAACGCTAAAAAAATGATGGCGGCCTCCACCGTCAAGGCCTGTTCCATGAGACAGTATGTCAAAGAGGTGTCTTCACTGATTGGTGCCACGCTGCGAGATGCGCGACGTGATTGCACTGGTGCAGTGGTAGGGGTTGATCAATGCAGGGAGCATCCGGTGGTGGATGTGATCTGGGAGGGTGATACTCGTCCTGAGCGGGTGGTCATGACCCGAGATCAGCTGGAAGCCCTGATTCAGGCGGTAAAGCATCGTGAAAATGATCAGCAGCAGGCGAAGCAAGGCAAGGTAGAGCGCCGCCACAGGGCATGAGTACAAGACATGAAAAAGCCGGACAGCGTCCGGCTTTTTCATGTCTGAATACTGGGTGGATCACTCGGGTGATCTACACTGAAGGCAGCAGGCGATTCGGCCCTTCAGGGCAAACAAGGCAGGCAAGGAGTATTTACCATGAGAGCGATGGTCGCAGGACTGGGATTATTGATGACCAGCGTCAGCACCTATGGTGCCGAAGGCGCGCTCGGGCGAATTGGTCCGGATGTACACACCAATGAAGTGACCTATACCGTTAACGGCGAGCAGTACAAGGGCTTTATTGCCCGTGATATCAATGCCGAAGGCGACCGGCCCGGTGTGCTGGTAGTACATGAGTGGTGGGGCCAGACCGACTATATTCGTCAGCGCGTCGAAAAGCTTGCCGCCCTGGGTTATGTCGCCATGGCGGTGGATCTGTACGGAAATGGCAAGGTGGCGGAGCACCCTGATGATGCGGCCTCGTTTTCATCCGGTGTCAACGAAAACTGGAGTGATGCCCAGGCCAACCTTGAAGCAGCCATCGGAGTGTTGAAAGGCGAGGGTGGCGTGGATCCTGCACGCATTGCCGCCATCGGCTACTGCTTTGGAGGCGGTATTGTGCTGAACGCTGCCCTGGCCGGCATGCCGTTCAAGGCCGTGGTGAGCTTTCATGGCAGCCCGGGTCAGATCGTGGATACTCCCAGACATTTTGACGGACGTGTGCTGATTCAGAACGGTCAGGATGACAGCATGGTCACGCAGGATGCCCTCCAGTCGCTGGTGGATACCTACCAGTCAGTAGATACCAATGTGACGGTCATTCAGTACCCGAACGCAAAACACGCCTTTACCAACCCGTATGTGGACGCAAAGGCTGGAAAGTTTGATCTGCCCCTGGCGTACAGTCCGTCAGCCGATGCTGCCTCCTGGCAGGTCATGCTGAACCTGTTCAACAAGGTGTTTTCAGGTAGCTGAGGCCTGATGATTCTGAAAGCGGCGCCCAAAAGGCGCCGCTTTTCATGGATCAGTCCTCCAGTGACAGAATCCGTCTGGCCAGACTGATCATTTCACTGTCGCCGGTATTCTTGGCGCGAATATCCGACAGCTTCACCACCGGCATCCACTGGCGTCCTTCCGGGCGCGTAGCCGTCATCTTGACGACGATGTTCATGGGCTCCAGATCGGCATCATTGGTGAAGTTGGTGCCAATGCCGAAGGACATGCCAATCCGGCCCTTGCAGAAGCGGGATATATTGTCGACCTTATCCGGGTCCAGCCCATCGGAAAAGATGATGGTCTTGCTCTGAGGATCGATGCCCATTGATTCGTAGTGGGCAATGGTATCCTGGGCAAACTGAATCGGGTCGCCGCTGTCATGACGGACGCCGTCGAACAGCTTGGCAAACATCTTGTCAAAGCTTTCGAAAAAAACCGGCGTCGTGAAGGTATCCGACAGGGCAATGCCCAGATCTCCCCGATATACCTTGACCCAGTGCTCAAGTGCCAGAATATTGGCCATCTTGAAGCCAAACCGGGCGGCGTGAAACATGAACCATTCATGGGCATGTGTCCCCAGTGGTTTCACGCCATGCTTGTAGGCCAGGTATACGTTGCTGCTGCCGGTAAAGCTTTCGCCGCCGAACTCCTTGAGCGCATCCACGACAAGGTCATGTACCGCATAGGAGTGACGGCGCCGCGTTCCGAATTCGGCAATGCGCACGCCGATATGCTGATAGTGCTCGATCTTGTGTCGCGTGCGCTCGACGATGACGTCGTCGCTGGCTCGCTGCATGCCCCACATGTCGTACCAGAGCTCACTGATCATGGCCATCAGCGGTACTTCCCACAGGATGGTGCGGTACCAGAGGCCTTCCACGATCACTTCGAGTGACTCGCCTTCCTGGGTGATGTGAACCTCAGTCGGGTTATACCGAAACCCCTGCAGGAAGTCGTGGTAGGTCGGGTCCAGATAGGGGCAGGTTGCCTCGAGGTATTCCCGCTCCCCGGAGGTCAGGCGCAGATCGGCCATGGCATCCACTGCCACACGCAGACGTTCTGCAAAGCCGGGAGGGAAGGCGTGCTGGCCTCGATTGATGAATGCATAGCGTGCATGAGCATTTGGAAATAATTTCACCACGGCATTTTGCATGGTGAACTTGTAGAAATCGTTATCAAGTATCGATGTGAGCATCTGACCCTGAGTTATCCTGTAGGTAATGATACATAGGCGGTGCCATGGATTATGGTCAGGCACGGCTTCTATGATGTAGGGCGCGCACGGCTCAGGTAAAAGCTGCAATGCCGAACATGGTCAGCATTATACCGCCGAAAAGAATCAAGCCACCTACCGACACCAGTAGCATCAGATAACCGATGATCAGGGCTGCCAATGCCCAGCTATCACCGCGCTCACCGGTTTTCCGGATCTGATGTCGGGCAATGTGGCCACAGACCACCCCTCCCAGGCAGGCAGGCGCTACCATGAACGAGGCAAGACTGAGCAAAAAGGCAATGACCGCCATGGTATTGGTCGATTCATGCCGTGCAGGTGTGGTCATGTGCTGTATCGCGCTCAATGGGCAACAAGGCCGGTTACAACGAAAAGTGATGGACAGTTATGACACTCGAACTACGTGAGATCAAGGGCGTTACCGAGATCGAGCCCGCCAGCTGGGATTTGCTGGTCGACCGTGACTACCCCTTTTTACGCCACGCCTTTCTATATGCCCTGGAGCAAAGCGGTGATGTGTCAGCGGATACCGGCTGGGTTCCTCGTCATGTAACACTGTGGCAGTCAGGCCGACTGGTCGGGTTTCTGGTGCACTATGACAAATACCATTCCTGGGGCGAATATGTCTTCGACTGGCAGTGGGCCGATGTCTGGGAGCAGGCCGGTCAGGCCTATTACCCCAAGCTTTTGAGTGCCGTGCCCTACACGCCAAGCCAGGGGCCGCGGCTGGTGCTGGCCGAGGATATTGATCCGAAGGTGGCCGGCATACTGGTGGCTGATCATCTTCAGCGTACCGATCGCTCTGGCGCGCATCTTCTGTTTCCTGGTGTGCAGGAGACAGCTCGCTGGCAGGCCGCCTGGCCGTCGCTGCTGCTTCGTCTCGGTATTCAGTATCACTGGCAGGACCGTGACTACGGTACCTTTGAGGGGTTTCTGGCGACGCTGACATCAAAGCGACGCAAGGAAGTGCGCCGTGAGCGGCGCAAGGTCGCTGAACAGGGCATTACACTGCACTGGATTGAAGGGGAAAGCCTCGAGCAGGCAAGTCTTGAGCATTTTTATCGCTGTTATCGAATGACCTATCTCGAGCGCGGTCAAACCCCGTATCTGAGCCTCGATTTCTTTGAGCGACTCATGAAAACGCTTCCTGACAATATCGTCTTGATGCAGGCACGGGTTGATGGACAGCCTATCGCAGCTGCCCTATACCTCAAGGGTGTCGACACGCTTTATGGGCGTTACTGGGGTAGCGAAGTGCATGCGGACTGCCTGCATTTCGAGGCCTGTTATTATCAGGGAATTGATTATTGCCTTGCACACGGTCTGCGCCGCTTCGACCCGGGTACCCAGGGCGAGCACAAGCTGGTACGTGGCTTTGAGCCGGTAATGACGCGCTCGCTGCACTGGCTGAGAGACAGCAGGTTTCACCAGGCTGTCGGTGATTTTCTGAGTCGCGAGAGGCCCGTGGTCGAGCAACGCATGACGCTGGCGCGGGAGGCGTTGCCCTTCAGGCAGATTGATGGGAGCTGATTCGCTGCCGGAGCCATGATGGAGGCAGATAACAGGATAGTGTCTTTCGTCACGACCGGTTCTCGATCAGCAACGACTATTGGTTACAGGGATGAGGAATACGATCATGGGTAAATGGATTACCGCCCTGATACTGGGCACCCTTGCATTGACGGGGCCGGCACGGGCCGACACGGTATCGCCTCTGTGGCAGTCGCTCTCAGGCTCACCCGACTATACGACCTTCGTGAAGGCACTGGATGAAGCGGGTCTTGATGATCGGCTGAAACATGCCACGGACAGGCAGCCGGTTACTGTCTTTGCACCAACAAATGCCGCCTTTGAGGCGCTGGATGCCACATCGCGGACCAAACTGTTTTCACCCGCCAACCGTGACCGCCTTCGTGACGTGTTGAATCTTCATATGGTCAGTGGCGAGGTGGCGCCTTTCAGGGCCGTTGAGCAGCGTGATCTGGGGTCGGATCAGGGGCAGTCGTTGAAGGTTACCGACGATAAGGGACAGCTTCACGTCAATGGTGTGTCCGCAGTGCCGATAAGGCATTTCAAGACCGGGTATCTGTACCGTTTGGATCGAGTCCTGATGCCCCGTCAGTAAGGCATATGCCGGATACTGAAAAGGCCCGCACAATGCGGGCCTTTTTGCTGCGGTACAGCGCTGTTACTTGTCGACAGCGTTGCTTGCATTATCCAGCAGGTTGGATGTGGCTTCCCGCGTGTTTTTCCATGCGCTTTCAGCGCCGTTCTTGGTCTTTTCCCAGGCGGTGGATGCCTGCTTCTTGGCATCCTGCCACCAGTCATTGGTGTACTCAGGCTGGTTATTGAGCTGTTCTTCGCTCAGATCCACGGTCACCTTGTATTCGGTGTCTTCCAGACTGCTGTCCTGAGTGGTTTCAACCGTGAACTTGCCCTTTTCAATGACAAAGTTCTTGTCATGACCGATATCGCCAGTCTCGATCACAATAGCCTGAACGCTCATGTCATCGCCGAGAAGGATGTTTTCAACTTCTCCGGCTTCATTTTTCGGGTCTGATTGCAGGTAGACCGGGGCATCCATGAGTTCATCAGCGCTGTAGAGGCCCTGTGTTGCCGCCTGGGCAGCCATGGCCTGCGGAATCATGAATACGCCTGCGGTTAAAAGTGCAGTACCGGCAATGGCGGATTTGATGTGAGACATATCGTGCTCCTTGCATATCTAGAGGGGCATGCGTCCTGCATGTTCTTCTTAATATAGGGTGTTTTTCCCATCCTTCAACCGGCGGACGACTTTTCGGCCGCATCCTGACTCGCCGTGGTATCCGCTGCATAAGCCTTTCGATCCCCCATGGGCCTTTCGGCACCCACGGTGGTGTCCGTGCTGGTTTCCCGCTCGAACTCCCTGTTGATACCGGCACCAAGCAACACGATGTAAGCCGACAGCCAGAACCACATCAATAAAATGACCACGGCGCCGATAGAACCGTAGGTTTCGTTGTAACTCGAGAAGTTACGGACATAAATCGAAAAACCGGCCGATCCCAGCAGCCACAGCAGGGTGGCTGCCAGTGCACCTGGGGTCAGCCATTGCCAGCGGGCAGCGCGGCGGTCCGGAGCGAAGCGATACAGCAGGGCGATGGCAAACAGAACCAGCATAAGCATCAGCGGCCAGCGCGCGTAAAGCATGATTGAGCTCAGCAGGTCGCCGAAGGGCAGGTAGCCAATGATGGCCGGCACCAGGGCGATGGCCGCCAGCGTGATGATGGTAGACAGCACCAGGCCCAGGGTCAGGGTCACGTTGATCAGCGCCTGGTGTATGAGCCCCCGATGCTCCTGCTCCCCGTAAATGATGTTGAGACCGGCCATGAAGCCACGCACGCCCTTGGACGCGCTGTACAGGGTAAACAGCAACCCGCCGATGGCGGTGACGCTCATGCCGGCCTGCGGGTTGGTACTGACCTTGATGGCCTGCTGGCTGATGATCGAAACGGCCTCCTGAGGAACGATGCCATTCATGGCCTGGATCTGCTGCTGAACCTCAAGGGGATCCGATACCAGGCCCCAGATCGAAATAAGCGCAGCAATGGCCGGGAAGATGGCCAGCAAACCGTAGAAGGCGATGCTGGCAGCAACCATGTTGGCGTAGTTGTCAGTCATCAGGGACTTTACCCGCCACAGGGCGGAAAGCATTGCCCGAGGCGGTAGCTGTAGCGGTGTATACGCAGAAGTCGTACGGCTGGAGGGCATGAGCAGGTCCGTCAAATAAAAAAACAAGTATAGGTCG
This sequence comes from Larsenimonas rhizosphaerae, assembly GCF_026240105.1. Lineage (NCBI taxonomy): Bacteria > Pseudomonadati > Pseudomonadota > Gammaproteobacteria > Oceanospirillales > Halomonadaceae > Larsenimonas > Larsenimonas rhizosphaerae. The sequence goes on along the minus strand of NZ_JAPIVE010000003.1, from coordinate 356,920 downwards.
AAGCAAAACTTGATTCGACTCGGATAGGGTTCCTGGGTCGAAAGGATGGTTCAAATTAACTGAAAGGGCGTTTTATGTCTCATACCCTGCATGATCACAGGCGTAGTCCATGGCTTGCTCTATGGGTCAGGCCGCGCCATACCCTGCGCTCCTTGCTCAAGTCGCGGAATGCGTTTTCAACACGGCTGTTACTGGCAGGGGTGCTTGGTATTGTACTGATGACCGAACTGGCCGCCGTTCAGGGGCTGGGGCTGCGTCATGGCGCACTGTATCTTCTGGTGTGGTGTCTGCCTGGAGGTCTGCTGTGCGGGATAGCCGGCCTTTATCTGTTCAATGGGGTGACATGTCTGGTGTCCAGAGCCATGAAAGGACGGGGAGACTGGGCCGATACGCTGAGCATCCTGACCTGGACCAATGTGCCCCTGTGCGTGGTGGCGCTGGCGACGCTTGTTCAGCTCAACATTGCCGGTATGGATTACTTCATGGCCGGAGGAGCCATCGTCGAGCACCCTGCCACGCTGGCGCTGACCTTTGCCAAATGGATCATGGTACTGCTGGCTGCTCGGGTAGGTGTGGTGGGGATTTCCCTGGTCCAGCGCTGCTCGGCGCGGCGCGCCGCAAGTATCCTGCTGGTTTCCCTGCTCATCATGGCGCTGATTACCGGGGCCGTGTTTTGGGGGCTGGAAATCCTGTTTTCTCTGATGTAGCAAGGAAGGCCTCTTTTGTATGATTATTTAGAGTATTGTTTATAATTAATATACCTATATTGAGGTGTCGGGTTTATTCCATTATCGCTGCCGCGCTCGACCCATGGAGTTCACGCTGACTGATTCCCGCCGATGAATGAGCTCAGTACCGTGAAGCCCATCACTCGATCAAGGGTACCTTATGCGTCACACGCCTCATTATGTTCCAGCGCCATTTCCGCTCGATGAGCCCCAGCGGCTCGAAGCGCTGAGGCAGTTGAATATTCTGGATACTGCTCCCGAGCAGGCGTTTGACGATATTGCCGAGCTGGCCCGCGTCATTTGCGACAAGCCCATCGCACTCGTTTCCCTGCTCGACAGTGACCGTCAGTGGTTTAAAAGCTGTCTGGGGCTTGATGCAACGCAAACTCCGCGCGACATGGCATTCTGCGGCTTTGCCATCCTGGAAAAAGACCGGATTCTGGAAGTTCAGGACACCAGGCTGGATCCGCGTTTTGCGGATAACCCGCTGGTCAGGGAAGCGCCGAATATTCGCTTTTATGCCGGTATTCCCCTTGTCATGAAGTCAGGGCATGCACTTGGCACGTTGTGTCTGATCGATACCAAACCCGGATGCCTCACCGACATGCAGCGTCAGGCACTGACCGGGCTTGGCCGTCAGGTCGTCAAGCAGATCGAATTGCGTCAACTTGCCGAGAATCATTACAGCATGGCATCACGCTTTACCGAGCTCTCACAGCGCGCGCCAGGGCTTCTTTTCGAGCTGGTGTATCATCCCGGCGCCTTTACCCTTCAATATGCAGGAGAGCGCGCCGAGCAGATGCTGGGCATTGCCTGCAGTGACCTCTATGACGATGTGAACGTGCTGCTTCGTCACCTGGTTCCGGAAGACCGGCGTGCGGTGCGTCGTGCGTTTCTGGCGTCCTGTCGTAGTGTAACGATGGTGGATGTGATCTTTCGGGCGAGTGTCCTTGGCCAGGAGCGATGGTTTCGAATAGAAGCCTCACCTCAAAAGGATGACACGACGCTGGCCTGGTACGGGTTCTTGTCGGATATCACGCTTCGCCAGCAAGGCCGGCTTGAAATCGAGGCGGAACGCGCGATGTATCAGCGAGTCATGTCTGCTGCCTCCTCGGGGATCGTGGCCTGTAACGAGCAGGGCGAGCTGACGGTATTCAATGAGGCTGCCTATCGCTGGCATGGTGTCGATGTGACGGCCGTGCCTCAGTCGGAATGGGGGCAGTACTATGACCTCTATGAGCAGGATGCGACCACGCCCATGTCGGTTGAGCGCATTCCGCTGGTACGAGCGCTGGGCGGTGAAACGCTGCGTGATGAGCCCATGGTCATTGCCCGAAACGATCAGGAGGTTCGATACGTTTCTGCCAATGCCGATCCGATTTTCAGCCCCGATGGACGGCCACTGGGCGCTGTCGCCATCATGCATGATGTGACGGCACGTGTGCTGTCCGAGCGCGCGCTTGCCCTGCTTCAGCAACGATTTACCCAGGCATTTGAAACGGCACCGATTGGCATGGCGCTGGTCAGCCTGGAAGGGTGGATCGTGGATGCCAATGACGCACTGTGCCGTCTGCTCGGTTATTCCCTCGAGACACTCAGAACACTGAAACTGCGCACTCTCATGAATGTGGAAGACTGGCAGCACGAGCTGCCGTTCCGCGAGGAAATGTTGAACAACACGCGTCAACATTACCGTATCGAAGGCCGCTATCATGCTCGGGATGGCAGTGAGCTCTGGACCGAGATGCAGGTGTCGTTGTTGCGCGATGCCCACGGTGCGCCGGATCAATTCATTACTCAAATCCTTGATATCACCGAGCAGCATAGAGCCTCGCGGATGAAGGATGAGTTCATTGCAACGGTCAGTCATGAACTTAGAACGCCACTGACATCCATCAGCGCGGCCCTGGGCATGCTTGACTCAGGCGTGCTGGGGAGCTTGCCTTCCTCTACCGCGACCGAGATGATCCGCATTGCCCATGAAAGCAGTGAACGCCTCAAGCGGCTGATCAGTGACCTTCTGGACATGGAGCGGATTTCTGCCGGCCAGATGAATTACGACCTGGCACCTCAGGCCATCGAGCCATTGCTGAAGGCCTGTCTCGATGAATGCCGGATCATCGCACGGCAGAGCCATATTACCCTGGGATGTACGCTCTCCTTTGACGGTCTGGTCAAGGCAGATGAGGCGCGCCTGAAGCAGGTGTTGATCAACCTGCTGAGTAATGCCATTCGTTTTTCGCCTGAAGGAAGCCACGTGCAACTTGCCAGCGAACAACGCGATGGCATGGTCAGGCTCAGCGTGACGGACAATGGCGCAGGCATTCCAGATGCCTTCAAACCCATGGTATTCAAGAAGTTCGTTCAAGTGGATGGTGCCAGTACGCGACGTCATGGCGGGGCCGGGCTGGGGCTTGCCATCAGCAAGGAACTCGTGGAGGGCATGGGCGGGGGAATCGGGTTCACCTCCGTGAAAGATGAGGGCAGCTGCTTTTATGTTCTCCTGCCAAGGGGGTGAGATACGCCCTTTGTATAACCCTTCCCGGGAGTAAGTTACACTCAGGGTTTAGGCGGCAAGCGGAAATACATCGGTGATCACTGTAGACAACCGTGAAGGGTTCTCGCTTCGAATTTCACGCATTCTGAGCAGGGAACCCTCTCAGCATGTTGATATCTATTTCTTCCTGCCCGGCGAACTGGGCTTCAGCGCGCGCGTCATGTCGGAAGGCGACTTCTTTCACAACGCCATCTACGTCAAGCGTACCTATCACAGCACTCGCCATCAGCTCCCGCTGGTATACAGCCGACTGGCCAGTCGGTCCAGACTCTCTCCGGAGCGTTACCGGCTGGATCTGAGCCTTTACGCCTACCAGTACGTTGTCGCCCTCGAGCGCCAGGCGCGCGCCCTTCAGTCCCGTAATGACGCCAGCTCGGAAGAGCTTCTTGAACTCAGCGAGCTGTGTCAGGGCATTCTGCGTCGTCTTCGCCGGCACCAGCCGGGTGAGGAGCGTCTGGAAAAATACTATTTCAATATCGATAACTACCTTTCCTGGTTGACCGAGCAAAGTGTTCTGGCACTGGCCATGCACGTGGAGCAGCATGAGCATGCCCATGAAGGGCGGCAGGCGCTGATGGACCTCGCCGCGCAGGAGCGGCGCCATCGCGAGGAAAAAAACTACAACTCCTCCAGGGCCATGGATAACCCTTCACGGATGTCGAACAAGATGCGCCTGCTCAGGCGATTGATCGAATACCCGATTACCCTGCGCGAAAAGCGTCAGGAACTGGGCAAGATGGAAGAGAAGGGCGTCAAGGCTCTGGCAGCCGGTCTGGTAATGGTTGTGGTATCGGTGCTGATGTTTGAGGCGCGTTCGGTACTGGGCGATCTCACCCTGCGCTTTTTTTTAGCGCTGGCGGTCATGTACGCCGCCCGTGAAGTCTTCAAGGAAGACCTGCGCGATACGCTATGGCGCTGGCTACGGCGAGGGCGGCCCAAGTGGCGCAGCCAGTATTACGATAACTTCAGTGGTGACATGGTCGCACGTGCGCTCGAATGGTTTGATTATTCCCGCTATCAGCGCCTGCCCGACGACATTCGCCGTACCCGCCGCGGCAACATGGTCAAGCGGGAAGAACACGTACTTCACTATCGCAACCACACGATGCTATCTCCGGGCCGGTTCCTGAAAGGCTATTACCACACCCGTGAGGTTATCATCGTGGACCTGCAGTTCGTGGCCCGACTGATGGACCCAGGCTCCTTTGACGTCTACCGACTGGATGATGAGGGCAATATCCAACGCGATGAGGTGGAAAAGCGCTATCAGGTCAACCTGGTGGTCAAGACACGTCAGGGCGATGATATCGAGCTTAAACGCTGGAAAATCACCATGAACCGTTCCCGCATCGTTGATGTAGAAGCTGTCGGCTCGCCGTGATACGTCGCCCGTAGCTCGGCAAACTGATAGAATTGGCCCAACTTGAGTGAAACTTTAAAACGGTGCAATGGCACCAGGGGATTCCATGCGGTTGGTCATTCGATTGTTTTTCAAGGGGCTACGGCGCGTTCTGATGCCTTTCATGCTGATCTATGCGGCGGTGTCAAAACCGAAGGCCGTAGAGCGCAGTGCCTCGGATCAGGCTCATATCGACCAGGAATGCCAGCAACTGGCTCTTTATCAGTTCTCTACCTGCCCGTTTTGCATCAAGGTCAAAAAGGAAATTCACCGTCTGGCATTACCGATTGAAATGAAGAACATCCAAAAGGATGACCAGGCGCGACGTGAGCTGGAAGCCGGCGGCGGCCGGGTCAAGGTGCCGTGTCTGAAGATTGTTCATCCGGGCGGGCTGGAAGAATGGATGTACGAATCAGATGATATCAACCGCTATCTTCAGCAGCGCTTTGCAATCTGATGAGGAGAAGCTTTCCTCCCGGGGCGTGAAACAGCTATGCTTCAGTCAGTGGCATTGATGCCCATCTGGTGGATTCTCAACATGACATGGAGGACAGCATATGTCCGGTGACAAGTCCAAGGCAGAAGAACTGGTTGACAAGGTTGGCGGCAAGATTCAGGAAAAAACCGGCGAGGCAGCAGGCGATCAGGACCTCAAGCACAAGGGGAAAAAGGATCAAAAGGATGCCGGTAACGTTCATGAAAAGAACAAGAACGACGAGTAATATTTTCACTACTTGTTGATTCAGGAAGGGCAGCCGGCTGGCTGCCCTTTTTTATAGTGCCTTGAACAGGAGTTCCATCATGTTGAAACCTTCGTTGTGTCTTGCTGCCCTGCTTTGTTTCAGTCCCCTCTCCATGGCGGACGCTCCGAGCGAGGAGGCCAGCCAGGCCGCCTACACGCTGATGGAGCAGACGGACATGAAAGGCATCTTTGATCAGGCCATGCAGGATTCTCTGGAGCAGCAGCTGGCAGTCAATCCCGCCCTGGTGCCCTACAAGGATGTCATGGAGCAGTTCTTCAACGACTATGTGAGCTTTGAAAGCATCAAGCCTCGACTGGCTGCACTTTATGCCTCCCGTTTCAGCGCAGACGAGCTGAACACGTTGACGGACTTCTACAGTACCGATACCGGTAAAAAGGCCATGGAACTCATGCCTGAATTAATGCAGGAAGGTGCCGGTATCGGCCAGACGCAGGTAATGGCGCATCAGGACGAGCTTCAGCGCATGCTTCTCGAGCGCAAGGCAGAACTTTCGGCCAGTGCACAGCAATAGCCAGCAGCTTCACGCAGGTTTTCCAGCTATTTTCGTAAGATAGCGGGCCTGGCGGCTAAAGCATTATCGCCAGGCCTGCACCCCACCTCCGTACATCAGAGGTCTCCTTTCTCGGCAGTTTGCATATTTACGTCGCAGGAAGAGCAAAACGCCCCTGATCCAGCCGTTAGCCTGAATCAGCCGGTTCCGGTTATCAAAGCCCTCAACCTTGTCTGGCCGCCGAAGCCACTGGCAGTGACTTCCGCAGCGGCGCCATTGCCGCCGGCGCCAATGAAGCGCTGGTCACGCAGCTCGCTGCGTTGGTCGACAACGATCGGACGCTTCTGGTCTCGGCCTCGAAGATCACCGGCATCCTCGCCGCCGGGATGGCAGGCGGGGATGTGGAGAAGGGCGCGGAGGTGGCGGGAAATGCGACGGGATATAACTATTTGTCGCATCCAGAAGCCCGGCGTCTGCAAGCCATCAACCGCCTTCTGGACGATGACGATACCCTCACCGAGGCACAGCGTCAGGCCCTGGAGGATGAACGCCTGGAAATCAATACCCGCAGCCAGTCGCGTGACCGGGTGTTGGAGCAGGCCTGTGGCCAGGGCGGCTCGGCAAACGCCTGCCGCTACGAACGGGCCCAGCTGCAGGTAGCCATGGGTAGCTGGAAAGGCGTGCCGCTGGGCTGAGAGGAGCAAGACACGATCCTTGCCGAGTACATGCATACGGCGAGGCAGTATGGTCAGAACCAGCAACAGCGCATGGAGCGCATCGGTGCCGAAGCCCTCTCGGAGATGGTTGTAGATTCTGCCAGCGCGCCCTTCATCATGGGGAAACTCGTTGGGCAGGCGTTACAGGGAGATGCAGAGTCCCGGGTGACACTGCAATTAGTGGGCGAGGAGATAAAGGCCTTTGCTGCCGATCCCGCGAACTACATCAGCGAAAGCAATCGCGCACAGCTGGCACGTGCCGATGCGCTGGAGCAGGCGGGGCGACTGGATGACGCTGACAGGCTGAGAGTTCGCGTTGCGCTGGACAACGAATCAATGCTGATGGGCGCAGGTGGGCTGTTGGCACACCTGCCGAGGCTGGCTAGGAGTGTTTCGAGAAGTAAGCTTGGACATGGTGTTTCGGGCGAAGGTGATAAGAAAACTACTGGAAACCCAGTAGTTGATGCTGAAAAAGAAGCTTTGGACCGCATTGCAAAAAAACCGAAAGGGCCCAGCTTGGCAGACAAGCAGCCTGGCACTGTGCTGCAAGCGCAATCACATAAGAGAATGAATGATTTGATTCGGGATTTTTCAGATAAAGCGCTTCTTCCAAAAGATTTTGAGTTAACTATTAATGGCAAAGTTCTGAAGGCTGATCCTATCGTTAGTAAGAACGCCCCGGTGTATGTTGGGGCTACTGATGACATGGTGGCTAATTATTTTATGCAACTTGCAGGTGTAGAAAAGCTGCCTTCTCCCAAAGCAATTACTATACGTGGTCAACCATCAGAAGTTTATTCTCTTGTAAGAAGCGATGGTGTGAAACTGAATTTGAGGAACGGTTCGTCATCTGCTGCTGAGACTGGCGCCAAGTGGTCAATAGACATTATCGGAGTTGCAGGAATAAAGGCCCCTAAAGTGGAGATAAAATTAAAATGATTAACTGCTCTTTTGAGGATTGTGAGTACAAATTAATACTTGAGTGGAGTTATGGCCTGGCCATCGATTCTTTGTGGTTAAGTGTGTGCAAAATTTACGATAATTTCTCCTATGATAATTGTAAGGATATTTTCTTGCAGGTTCTTTACAGGGTTCTAATCGAAGGAAAGGCTAGATTAGCGTGTGGTGACTTTCTAAAAGGTACGATTTTAGAGCAGATTGAAGCTTTTAAGGTCGCATGGCCTGCAAAAGATGATATCGATGAAAGCCTTTTCTGGGTAACTAATGAGGGCGTCTCTTGGGTGCCTGGTGGACTTGTATGGCTATATGAAGATGGCACAGAAATTTGGACTTAGGTGTTCGGTCCCGGGAAGTATTAGTGGGCGAGGAGATAAAGGCCCTGGCGGCCGATCCCGCGAACTACATCAGCGAAAGCAATCGCGCACAGCTGGCCCGTGCCGATGCGCTGGAGTAGGCCGGGCGGCTGGATGACGCTGACAAGCTGAGAGTCCGCGTCGCGCTGGACAACGAATGAATGCTGATGGGCGCAGGTGGGTTGGTGGCAAGCCTGCCGAGTATGGCCAGAAGGGGTGTCACATCGTCAGCGGGAAAGCTGATTGAAGCTACCAGGCCTTCTCCAAGTACTGTCTCGGGAGGTAAGGTTGGAACGGATAGTCTGGATAGCGCTGTTAAAAACAGTGCAAAAGGTGGCGGTTCTAGTGGTTTCAGTGGCGGTAAACCAACTATCGTTGATGATCCATACAGCCCGAATGCTGTTACTGAAAGGTCTAGCGTAAATAGAGATAATTATGGTCGGGAAAATGCTGCCGATGAGTTTTCTGCTGGTCTTCCAGACTATGCAACGCATTCAACAGCAAAGAGCTATCAGTCAACGGCGCCAAGAGATCTGAACGAGCAGACTTTGTGGAACAGAGTGACAGAAAATCCTTCTGCGGGTCGTGATACAAAACTAGCGGGCGATAAAGACTTCCCGCGGAGTGAGGGATGGAGAAAAATGGAAGTAAGTCACCGTCTACCTAGCGGAGAAAATATAACCATCCACTACCAGTACAACTCCGTAACCGATAAAGCATACGATATGAAAATTACTACGCCGCAACAGCTGCCCCCTGTGCTGCAGCCCGGTAGAACTATTGAGTGATGTGGATATGATTATTCGAGAAATTGGGCGAGAAGAGCCTGTACAGGTGTTTGGGATTTACTGGATAGAGAACGAGCGTTTTTACTGGGTCATTCCTTATGATGGCTACGGTGGCCTGATGGCACTCAGCGATAGAGAAGTCAATGTTGTTGACTCTTCTTTGTCAAGTGATCTCATCCTCTGCAAGGATGGGGGGGGAGGGGACATGATTCTGCATTGGGCAGCGGAAGATTTGATTGAAGAACTTGTGGAGCGTGATCCACTAGCAATGGTCGAGTTCTTAGAGCGCATAAAAGGCTGATGGTGCAAAAGGAACTGGGGCTGTTGTAGATGACACGATCAAGGCATTACCAGCCCCAAGACAAATAGATGCATCGTGGAGCGCGAGCACTTAGTGCAAAAGATAAAGGCTCTGAGATTCCGTACAATCCGCAAACCACTAGAAATAATCTTGAGTCTACTTATGCGTTCTTTCTACTACGGTTCCACCAGTCGATGGTCGGAATGTGCATCTTGCAGGGCAGCGACATCCGGTAACGGGAATCGTATTCGATAACAGGGGATTCCCTATATTTGATGATGTGACTGCCTTTGACACGAGAATATCGATTGATGCCTTTAAATCTGCGAGTTATGAAGGGCAAATGAAACTTGCAACCAAAGGTTTGCTAGGGGCTATTGAGCAAGGTCAAGTGAAAGCTTCAAGCTTTACTGTTCGTCAGCTTCAGCAGATCAGAGCAGGGGCAAAGAAAATTGATGGGTATACATGGCATCATCATCAAGATAGTGGACGAATGCAGTTGGTCCCTGAGCTGATTCATAAGAAGACAGGACATGTGGGTGGCGCAGCCATGGGAGGTGGGATGTGAATCTGAGTGAACCTGGTTGCTTTAGCGATGAGCTAATGGCATTTGTTATAACCTGTCTTTTTTGTGGGGCTATAAGCAGGGATGAGCTTAATATATGGTGCGCTGAAAATTTGGCATTGAATAACGTCGCAGTATTTTTGTATGAATTAATGGATTTCCATGATGAAATTTTCAAAATTTATAAGGTAATTGGCTATGTGCCATATTGGGAGCATACGGAAGATGACGAGCATGCTTTATATGGTATTTCTGTTCGTCGAGGGTTTGAGCCTTACGACATGCCTTTAACACGAGAGGAAGCGCTTGCATGTCTTGAAGCATCACCAAATATTGAGCGGCTGTTTGGTCAGGTTTTTAGCTTTATCAAACTGTAAATAAGGTGGCGAAAAAGTAACAAGGGTTGCAAGTAATTATGAAAGATTTATTTGGCCAGCCATACGGTGAATCAGATCTTTGTTGGGCCGTCAAAGCGTATTTTGATAGAATGTGTAATGATGGCTACTTCGTTGAAGCGATTGGCTATATCGTTAAGAAGAGGGGGTTCAGTACGGATGGGGCGTACTGTAACTTCCCCTATAAAAACAGCCCGTTTGAGAATGAACATTTTGAGGGAGTTGAATTCGCTTATGGCTATCCTCCTACGGATGAAGAAACGGTTATCGTGAGCGACAGCGTTTGCCCCGAGTATGTTCGGCTGGCTTGTGATAAATACCTACACCGTCATCCTGAAGATATGAAAAAGATAAAAGAAGCTTTAAAGCAACTTTCTTTTTAAGTGCTGTATGCTTGCATTTTAAATGCACCCTCAATTGCTCATCGTTGCTAGTAAATTGTAGGTGATAGAATCATCCTGCGATGTGACAACCTTGGCTTTGGTGGGCTGGGCTCATAGCCTTTGGTAGCTATTAATTGCAATAACTTGTACTCATCTCATGAAGCCGATCTAGTGAACCAGTCACTGCTACTGTCGGTGATCAGTAGCTCTCGACGTGGACGAGTCATGCTGACATATGGTAGGTGCACTTCATGTGGCAGATTGTCCTCATTGTCTGTCGGTTCTCCGATCCCGCCAATAATGACACCATCGAATTCCGTCGGCTGAATAGCACAACCCGCGCATTGTCAGCGGAAACTATCAGGTCTATCAGAAGACGTGCCTTGCCGCCGACGGTGACATGGCCCTGACAGAGGTGGCGATATTACCCACTCCTCGCCCCATCAGCAGAGCAGCCAGCTCTAGCCATGGATGCGGCCTTGTGTTCTTTCTGTCCTTTGCCGTTCGTCGCCCTCCTTCTACGCTGAAGGTTCTTTTTCACGGACAGGATGTCTTCGAATGATGATTGCAATGGATCGCGGCCAGGGTGCACCGGCGCTGGTGCTGATGCATTTTTTTGGCAGTTCTCACCGCGAGTGGGATGGGGTGGTATCGCGGCTGGATGATTCCCTGCGGGTGGTGACGCTGGACATGCCAGGTTTTGGCACCGCCCATGATGTGGAAGGCTACGATGTGGCTGCGATGACCCGGCACGTGCAGGACGCCATCGAGCGCCTGGCGCTTGATAATGTGATTCTGGTCGGGCACTCCTTTTCCGGGCGTATCGCGATGACGCTGGCCGCGCAGCAGCCTGCCTGGCTTCAGTCGCTGGTGCTGGTGGCGCCGGCGCCACCCGGGCCACAGCCGGTCAGTGAGGAGGAGCTTGAGTTTCAGTTGGGCTTTGATTTCAGTGTTGAAAGTGCCCGTGAATTCATTGACGGGGCGATTGGCGTAGACATTGCTCCGGACCTGTATGAGCAGGCCGTGGAGGACGCGATGACGGCGCACCCGGCGGCCTGGCGGGCGTGGCCGGCGGCCACTTATGCCGAGGACTGGGCGGAGGTGGTGGGTATACTGAACGTGCCGGCCTGGGTACTGGTGGGCGACAGGGATCCCTCTCTACCGCCCTCGGTGCAGCGCGAGGCGGTAATGCCCCATCTGGCCCGTGGCTCGCTTGAGGTTTATGAGGGCATGGGGCATCTGTTGCCGATGGAAATGCCCGAGCAACTGGCGGCGCGGCTCAATGCCATTGCCGGGGTGGATGAGGTGCGGCGAGGTGCCTGATTGCATAACCTCGTGATTGCTTTAGGCTTGGTCGCCTGGGCAGAGAGGAATGAAACGATGATGTGGAAGTGGATCGGTTTTATGGGCCTGTTGGGATGGAGTGCGGCGGCGTCGGCAGATGTGCCGCTGATCTCGACAGATTACAACGAAGTGCAGGCGGTGTTTCGGGCCATGCTTCAGTCGCCGATTGAGGCGACGATCATACTCGGCCTGTCGCTTGCGTTGATTGCGGGCTGGGCCATGTCGCTGTGGCGCCGTGGCAAGGGTATTCTCAGTGTGTTTGTGGGAGTGGCCTTTTTGATACTCGCCGGGGATACGGTGTATGGGGTGCAGGTATTGATGTCGGATCAGCCCGTAGAGTGGATGAGTTTTGTCGAGAACAAGGCGTTGATCGCCTCTCTGGGGTCACTGCCCATCTACCGGTTGTATCTGGAGGCTGAGGTATTGCTGTTGATTGCAGGCGTAGCCGTGATGATGATCGCACTGACGGTGCTGGCCATGGCGTTCATGACCGCGTCCAAACCACGTGATACCGCGGAGGTGCGCTCATGATTCTGGCCTTTTTGGGCATGGCGCTGGTCACCGCGACCATTGCGTTGCTGGTGGCGGCGATGACGCTGTTTATCAGAGGTTACGCTGTCAGCTCGCTGACGATGCTGGGTGGGCTGTTGATGATCATCCTGCCGGTTTTCATCCAGAACTGGCACGGGTTTCTGCCGGTCACTCGTGAGATGACCTACGCCGTACTGACCCTGCCCGGCATGTTGATTGTGGTCTTCGGTATCTTTTTGACGCGGCGGCTGCCATTTCGGTAGCCCGTCGTGGTGCCATGAAAAAGCCCGGCATGCAGTGCCGGGCTTTTTCGTGAAGGGCGGGACGCCAGGCCGACGCGCCCCCTCACATCCCAGGCCAGGCCGGTGGCGGATACGCTGCTGTCTGCTTCGCATCCTGCTCCGGGGGTTGCCACTGGGGGATAACAGGCAGTACGCCGGCCCACACCGGCCAGTCCCGATCGGCGTCATCATCCAGTACGCCGTCAGCCCGTACCTTCATTGAAGCCTCATCGAGTTTGATACGCAGTATGCCCGTCGCCCGGGTTTCACTGTCGGTCACCGGGCGCAGCAGGGGCCAGCGCCCCGGGCTTATCTTTTCGACGAATCGCTCGAACTGATGTTTTTTCTGTTCCGGGTCGGTCACGGCCTCGGGTACGCCGTAGATCATGGCGGCACGGTAGTTGGCCGAATGATGAAAGGCCGAGCGGGCCATCACCAGGCCATCCAGGTGTGAAATGGTCACACATACCTTTTGGGTCGAGTGAGCGGCATCTGCAATGTTGGCGGCCTTGCCATGGCCGTGCCAGTAGAGATGGTTTCCATCGCGCCAGTGACAGGTGGGGATCACACGGGGTTGCCCGTTAACCACAAACCCCACATGACAGATCAGCGTCTGGTCAATGAAATCCAGCAGTGCCTGCCCATCATCGATGGCCCTGCCACGGCCACGCTTGACCGTCGTCAGTGGCGTGGCGCTCAGCGTCGGCGGTATGGCGTGTGTTAACGGGGTATCTGATGTCATGGTATACCTCTTGTGCCTGTCGATGTCCTGTCAGACTGTACCGGCAGCAGGCATGCTGAAACATGGCCACTTTTGAATCATTTTACCCGTCCAGACTGGTGCGCTCCCATGTCACGTACTGCCATTGTCAGCCTGAACTTTTCCCTGCAGGGGCAGGGCGGTCATTTTTATCGACAGCTTATCGATCAGATCGTGGAGTTCATCACCCAGGGTAAACTGAAGGCGCATGACCGGCTGCCCGGTAGTCGAGTGCTGGCTTCAAGCCTGGGCATCTCCAGAAGTACGGTGGTGAACGCCTATGATCAGCTCATCGCTCAGGGCGTGCTGGTCAGTAAGCACAAGAGTGGTGTATTCGTGGCCGAGCAGGCGGGGTATATCACTCAGTCGTCCCGGCCCGTAGTGAGCGATAGTGACACGGGGGAAACGCCACCACCCTCGGTCATCGGTTTCAGTTCCACCAGTGATGCCGGCCGGTTTCCTGAAAAGGCCTGGCTCAGAAGCCTTCGTACCAGCTGGGCGTCGGTAGACCCTCGGGTACTGGATGACAGTTGCCCCACCGGACTGCCCGACCTCAAACAGGCGATCTCGGATTATCTGTATCAGCTCAGAGGGCTTGCCTGTAGCCCGCAGCAGATTCTGATTACCGCAGGCAACCGTGATGCCCTGACGCTGTTGAGGCACGCGCTGGCGTCACTCAGCCCCGGCAGTGCGTGGATAACGGAAAACCCGGCGTATCCCCCCATTCATCGACTGCTGGAAAGCTGGCGGCCTGAAGGCAGTGCTCGGGCATCCATGGTCCTGCCGGTGGATGAGGAGGGCTGCTGCCTGCCCGATGAAACGCTCACCGGTGCCGCGCCCATTGTGCTGTTGACCCCTAACCGCCAGTACCCGACAGGGATCAGCCTGGGCCGGGCGCGTCGGCAGCAATGGCTTGCGCTGCTGCAGCAACGGCGGTGCTGGCTGATTGAGGACGACTACGACAATGAGTTCGTCTATAGCGGCAGGAGCACGGTGCCCATGATGCAGGCCGATGTGTCCGAACGGACCTTCCTGGTGGGTAGTCTTTCCAAGGTACTTTTCCGAGGCCTCAGGCTGGGGTTTATCGTGTCCCCCCCTGCCTGTTACAGCACACTTCTGGAAAGTCGCCGGCAATTGGGTGGTTCTGCGGCCCTGCCGATGCAGCCGGTAGTGGCTGAATTCATCAACAATGGCGAGTTTGCGCGCCACATCAACCGCATGCGACGGCATTACCGGCAGAAAAGGGATGAGTTGCTGCGGCTACTGGACCAGCATTTACGGCCCTGGTTTGACTGGCAGGCACCCTCGGGCGGCATGCACATCGTGATACGTTTCAGGGAGGCCATGTCGGCGTCTGGCCGGCTGTCGGAAACGGCGACGCGTGATCAGGTGGTGGCACGCGACTTGATGAATGAGGGCATTCGGTTGCAGCCCTTGTCATTGCATTTTGTGGGCGAGTCCGCCGATAGCCAGGGGTTCATTCTGGGGTTTACGGTGCCATCAATGGCGGCCATGTCCTGCATGGTGACGGCATTGAAGCGTTATCTGATCAGGGCAGATGCATCGGCCTGAAGGCGGGGAAGGTGGTGTATCAGCAGGGGCGGTGAGTACTGCCATGGTGCCGGGCATATTGCCCGGCACCATGACGCCTGCCATCTGGCTGGCGTCAGGCGGTAGGGTCGTTGATCTTGAGCGTCTGGTGCGTGCGATGGCGTACCTGGCGAAGCTGATCGGCATCAGTGGCCAGTGTGCCTGCCCGAACCGGTACGATCTCATTGAGAACGGCCTGCCATTCGGGGGAGCGAGCCTTCTCGGGGAAGCACCGCTCGAGCAGCCCAAGCATGATTGACGTGGCCGTCGAGGCGCCGGGAGAGGCGCCCAGCAGGGCCGCGAGCGAGCCGTCACCTGCAGCGACCACTTCGGTGCCGAACTGCAGAATGCCGCCCTTCTCCGGATCCTTCTTGATGATCTGAACGCGCTGGCCTGCTACCTCGATACGCCAGTCTTCATCCCTGGCATCCGGATAGAAGTCACGCAGGGCATCAACACGCTGGCTGTGCGTCTGGCGCACCTGTTCTACCAGGTACTTGACCAGATCAAAATTGTTTCTGGCTACCGAAAGCATCGGTGACAGATTGGAGCCGCTGACGGATTTCACCAGATCAAACACGGAACCGGTCTTGAGGAATTTGGTGGTAAAGCCCGCATAGGGGCCGAACAACAGGGATGGGGAGCCATCGACATTACGGGTGTCCAGGTGAGGCACGGACATGGGCGGCGAGCCGACGGAAGCCTTGCTGTAGACCTTGGCGAGGTGCTGTTTGACGATTTCCGGCTTGTCGCAGCGCAGCCACTGACCACTGACCGGGAAGCCGCCATAGCCGCTGGCTTCGGGAATATCGCTTTTCTGCAACAGGTGCAGGGCAGCACCACCGGCGCCGAGGAACACAAAGCGTGAGCGAAGAACGCGCTTGCGCCCGTCACTCGTGGTTGATTCGATTTTCCAGCGGCCGTCGCTTTCACGGGAAAGGTCGGTGACGGACTGGCCGGTGCTGACCTTGACCTGCTCATCCGGCAGGGCTTCAAGGCGCTTGAGCATCATGCGCGTTACGGCGCCGAAATCAACGTCGGTGCCGCCTTCGGACCGCGTGGCGGCCAGCCTTTCACCGTCGGACCGGCCTTCCAGCAGCAGCGGTGCCCAGGCACGAATCTGCTCACGGTCTTCAGTGAAGGACATATCCTCGAAGCAGTGGTGGGCCTGAAGGGCTTCATGACGCGCACGCAGGAAGTTGGCATCGCTTTCGCCACGCACAAAGCTCATGTGCGGTACGGGATGGATGAAGTCGGCGGGGTCGCCCAGATCGCCCTGCTCGACAAAGTAGCTCCAGAACTGCTTGGATTCCTCGAACATGGTGTTGATGCTGATGGCCTTGTCGATGTTGATGCTGCCATCCGGGGCCTGGGGGGTATAGTTCAGCTCGCACAGCGCCGCGTGACCGGTGCCTGCGTTGTTCCAGGCAAAGGAGCTTTCGCTGGCGGGCGTATCCAGACGTTCCAGAATTTCAATTCTGGATTCGGGTTCGAGGGCCTGAAGCAGGGTTGCCAGAGTCGCGCTCATGACGCCGGCACCTACCAGAACAATATCTACGGACTCATCCATAACGTGTGTCAATGTAAGATCCTGAAATTACGTGGCCGAGATCACAGGTGGGCAGCCTCCTGGGCGCTGCCTGTGCACTATCTTCCGAAACTCTATCCGGCGTGTGCGTTTGCCGTCATCTTCTGCCGGTCATGGTTTCCTGCATCGTCATGATACAAAACGATCTTTCCGGCACAGGTGACACCATGCCGCAGGAATAATAGCCTGTGTGCAGTGCACCATGGAAATATTTTGCGCTTCTTTTCCTTTGGATTCAAAGCGCATTTCCCGATACCGCACGATGAGCACATTCCCGCATCGATAAAACTCCGGGGCATGAAAAAACGCGTCTGCCGAGTTTATCGGCCGACGCGTCCTGGGGTGAACATGCAAATCAGCAATTCAGCGGCGTTCAGACCTCATTATATAGCTGGCTGCCTTCACGCCGGAACTTCTCGGCCTGCTCCTTCATGCCCTCGCGCATGGCCTGCTCGTCACCGTCGAGGTTATTGTCGCGTGCGTAGTCGCGCACTTCCTGGCTGATTTTCATCGAACAGAACTTCGGCCCGCACATCGAGCAGAAGTGCGCCACCTTGGCGGAATCCTTCGGCAGGGTTTCATCATGGAAGGCGCGCGCGGTATCCGGGTCGAGGGCGAGGTTGAACTGGTCTTCCCAGCGGAACTCGAACCGAGCCTTGGACAGCGCGTTGTCCCGGCGCTGTGCGCCCGGATGGCCCTTGGCAAGATCCGCGGCATGAGCGGCGATCCTGTAAGTGATGATGCCGGTCTTGACGTCATCCTTGTTGGGCAACCCGAGGTGTTCCTTCGGGGTGACGTAGCAGAGCATCGCACAGCCGTACCAGCCGATCTGCGCCGCGCCGATGCCGGAGGTGATGTGGTCATAGCCCGGCGCGATGTCGGTGGTCAGCGGCCCAAGGGTATAGAAGGGCGCTTCATCACAGCATTCAAGCTGCTTGTCCATGTTTTCCTTGATCATGTGCATCGGCACATGGCCCGGGCCCTCGATCATCACCTGAACGTCGTGCTTCCAGGCGATTTGCGTCAGCTCGCCCAGGGTTTCAAGCTCGGCGAACTGGGCTTCGTCGTTGGCATCATGAATGGAGCCGGGCCGCAGGCCATCGCCGAGCGAGAAGGCTACGTCATAGGCCTTCATGATCTCGCAGATCTCTTCGAAGTGCGTATAAAGGAAGCTTTCCTGATGATGGGCCAGGCACCACTTGGCCATGATCGAGCCGCCGCGAGAAACGATACCGGTCAGCCGTTTGGCGCTCATCGGCACGTGATGCAATCGAACGCCTGCGTGAATGGTGAAGTAATCCACGCCCTGTTCGGCCTGCTCGATCAGGGTGTCGCGGAAGATCTCCCAGGTCAGGTGTTCGGCCACGCCATTCACCTTTTCGAGCGCCTGATAGATCGGCACCGTGCCGATCGGTACCGGCGAATTGCGCAGAATCCACTCCCGGGTTTCGTGGATGTTCTGACCCGTCGAGAGATCCATGATGGTATCGGCACCCCAGCGGATGCCCCAGGTCATCTTGTCGACCTCTTCCTCGATCGAGGACGTGACCGCCGAGTTGCCGAGGTTGCCGTTGATCTTCACCAGGAAATTACGTCCGATGATCATCGGCTCGGTTTCAGGGTGGTTGATGTTGGCCGGGATGATCGCGCGGCCCCGCGCGATTTCCTCACGCACGAACTCCGGCGTGATCTCCTTGGGCAGCACCGCACCGAAGCCTTCACCGGCATGCTGCTGGCTCAGGAGGCGTTCCACTTCCTCCGACCCCAGGGCCTGGCGGCGCTGGTTTTCCCGTAGCGCAACGAATTCCATTTCCGACGTCACGATACCCTTGCGAGCGTAATGAAGCTGGCTGACGTTACGGCCATCTTTTGCGCGGCAGGGCGTTCGTTTCAGGTCAAAGCGAAGGGTGGAGGTGCGCGGATCGTTGGCGCGCTGCCTACCGTAGTTCGAGGAAAGACCGCTCAAACGCTCGGTATCACCACGTTCATCGATCCAGGCACGGCGGAGTTCCGGCAAGCCCTTTCGAATATCGATCAAGGCCTCGGGGTCGGTATAGGGGCCCGAGGTGTCGTAGACCAGCACGGGGGGATTTTCCTCGACGCCGTGTGAGGTGGTGGTCGGCGACAGGGTGATTTCCCGAAACGGCACCTGAATATCGGCGCGTGACCCTTGAAGGTAGACCTTGCGAGAGGCGGGCAGCGGCTGAATCGCGGCCTCATCGACGCGGGCGGATTCGGACAGAAACTGAGGGGTAGTCATGTGTGCTCCCATTGGCAATCAATGCCGGCTGGAGCGCAGGATCGGGAAGGCGAATGACGTCACGAAACGCACGGTATCGCCGCTTGATCCCTACGCCGGTACTAGCCGGATCAGGTTCATCGGGATCCACCGTGACGTTGTCTGGCAACGTAAGGTGATCTCAGCCGGTTCCACCGGCACCCCGTCAAGCAGCAATGGCCAGGCCATTGCCGGGTCAGTCTGTGCTGTTCGGCGCCGGGCGGTCAAGTCCTGTTCGGTGCCTTAACCTTGCACAAGGGGATATTGAATCTGAACGATGTCTAAAAACGCGCATGACCGCTTGATGGGAAAGCACCACGGGGAACCGCTACGGCCATTTGGCATGGCCCTGACGCGCTACCCATCAGCTCCAGGGAGGCCCATCGTGAATACCGAAATGTGCCTGCACGTGACCTGCCGGCGGGAATGGACCTTCTGGCAGAGGGAGGAGGGTAATTGCACGTTGTGGAAAACGCCTGGTTAATGCTTTCGACTTATAAAATTGAATCTTCCTTTTTAGTTGGGTTTTTATTAGATTTCGCCGCTTTATTTGATCGCTGGGAATGAAAAGTGGGCTACGACGATAATAATCATGATGAAAGGAAGGGCAACGTGCTCTGGGCATCAGGAGTGAAACTGCTGTCTGGAGGTCGAAAAGTGGTTGGGCTGGCCGTCGCCTCGCTAGTGGCGCTTTGTTTGATTCTGGCCTCTTTTTTCACGACGGAACTCGGCTACACCTATGTTGTTCAAGACACTCTGTTTGGGTCCACACGCGTATTTACCGAGCCTGGCGTGCATTTCAAGGTGCCCATGTTCTCCAATGTATACGTCTATGATCAGGCCATGACGCTTAACTTCGGCAACCAGGACAGCGGTGAAAAGGTTCGAGCGACACGTGAGCTTCCCGAGGTGCAGGTTCAGTTCGCGGACACGTATACGTCTCGAATTCCGGCCACGTTCCGCTTCAGGCTATCTTCCGATCCTCAGAAAATTATCGCTATGCACCGCGAATTTCGCGGATTTGACAATCTGATCGATTCGCTTTTGATCAAAAATGCCAAAAACGTCACGGTCGTGACCGGGACGCAGTACACCGGCGAAGAGTTCTTTCAGGGTGGACTCAACAAGTTCAAGGTTCAGCTGGAAGATCAGCTTCAAAACGGATTGTATGAAACCGAGCGCCGTCGGGTCGAAGTTGAGCAGACAGATATTGCTGCCGTTTCCTCGGTCAATGGCGATGGCGACCGACTCGAAAACAGGCGCCAACTCGTCTGGAAGAACATCATTTTAAAGGATAAGTCAGGCCAGGCTCGGCGCCTGGCAAACCCATTGGAATCGTACGGTATTCAGGTTCGACAGGTCACGATCGGTCGTCCTGTTCCGGAGCAGCGCCTGGATGAGCTTTTGAGTCAGAAAAAGGCGCTTGTTGCCAAGCGCATCACGGCGATTCAAGCGCAGGAAACCGCCCGCGCCGAAGCCAAGACAGCGCAGCTTGAAAAGGAAATCGAAAGGGCGCGCGCGATTCAGGATGCTCAGCGCACCAAGGAGCTGGCCATTATTGCAAAGCAGCGTGAGGTCGCGATGGAAGAGCAGCAGGCCAGGGTCGAGCAGGTGCGCAAGGAGAAGGAAAAAGCGGTCGCTGTGCTTGAAAAGCAGAAAGAGCTCGAAGTGGCACGGTCAGAGCGCGATATTCAAAAAGCCAATGCAGACGCTGCAACCTATGCAGCGAAAGCCATTCGCGAAAAGGGGCTTGCCGAGGCCGATGTGACCCGAGCGCGTTTGCAGGCACGTCAGCAGGCAAAGGACATCTACCTGGCCGAAATTCAGCGTGATATTGCACGAGTCATGTACCCAGCCCTTAAAGATACGACTATTGATATGCCTGATTACTATGTGGCTGGCGGAGCGGGTTCGGGTGCGCCGTTGAGCAGTCTTGATGTGTTTACGACGCTTGGTGCGTTGAAGCAGCTTCAAAAGGACGAGGCGCCTTGATTCCTTTTGTGCAACATATCAAAAACGCTGTGATTGCCCTGGTAGGGCTTTGTTATAGTCATGTTTAAAACTG
Source organism: Larsenimonas rhizosphaerae (assembly GCF_026240105.1). Taxonomy (NCBI): domain Bacteria; kingdom Pseudomonadati; phylum Pseudomonadota; class Gammaproteobacteria; order Oceanospirillales; family Halomonadaceae; genus Larsenimonas; species Larsenimonas rhizosphaerae. The sequence goes on along the minus strand of NZ_JAPIVE010000003.1, from coordinate 336,084 downwards.
GAACTCGGCGCCCGCTATCGTGTGCGGGCGCCTTTTTTAACGCTCAAATGCCGTACCGCCCATCTTTTATACTGCCGTTCAAAGGATTTTAATCATGCCGTCTTTCGATATCGTCTCCGAGTTTGATAAACATGAGGCTGCCAACGCGGTGGATCAGGCCAATCGCGAGATACAGACCCGTTTTGACTTCAAGGGCGTCAAGGCCAGCTTTACTTTGGAGGGGGAGGTGGTTCACCTTGAAGCCGAGGTGGATTTCCAGCTGCAGCAGATGCTGGATGTGCTGCGTAACAAGCTGATCAGCAGAAGCATCGATGCCCGCTGCATGGATGTGAAGGACCCCGAGCTGGCCGGCGTCAAGGCCCGTCAGGATGTGACCCTCAAGCAGGGACTTGAGCAGGAGGATGCCAAGCGCATCGTCAAGGAGATCAAGGCGTCAAAGGTCAAGGTTCAGGCCGCCATACAGGGTGACAAGGTTCGCGTGACCGGCAAGAAGCGTGATGACCTTCAGCAGGTCATGGCGCTGCTTCGTGGCGAGCAGGGGCCGGATCTGCCGCTGCAGTTCAACAATTTCCGCGACTAGATGTCTGACAGGCAGGGGCATCCCTGGCATTGATTCCGAACGCGCCGCCCCGGTATGGGGCGGCGCGCTTGCAGGTGCCTGCGGTCCGCGCCCATTACTTTCCATTCATCATGAGGTGACCCATGGCGACGCTTTTATCACGGCGCGTAATCAACCAGTATCCGGCCCATCGCGATGACATCGGCTCGCTGATTACCCGTCGGCCGTTACCGGGGCCCGGGATCGATCAGCTTGATCCGTTTCTTTTTCTCAATCACCACGGGCCGCAAACCTATCCGCCCGGCAATGCCGGTCTGCCGTTCGGGCCCCATCCGCACCGTGGCTTTGAAACCGTCACGTTTATCCTTGAGGGGGCACTTGCCCACGCCGACAGTGCGGACCATCACAGCGTGATAGAGGCGGGCGGGGTTCAGTGGATGACCGCTGGCAGTGGCATTGTCCATGCCGAGGTCTCTCCGCCGTCATTCATGGCGGAGGGGGGCGCGCTCGAGATACTGCAGCTGTGGATCAACCTGCCGGCTCGGCTGAAAATGTCGCCTCCCCGCTACCAGGGATTGAGCCGGGATGAGGTGCCTGTCATCTCGCCGGCATCCGGTGTGACACTGCAATTGATTGCCGGTGCGTGGGAAACGCATGCCGGGCCGGTGGACTCCCTGACCGGTATCTTCATGAGTACGGTAACGCTGGTGCCCGGGGCCCGGGTAACGCTGCCGGCTCCTGCCGGGCGGGCCGTCTTTTTATACATGGTCAGGGGGGCGGCTTCCCTTGAGGGAGATGTACTGAAGACGCACCACCTGATCGAGCTTGACCGCACCGGGGACGCGCTGACTCTGACGGCGCAGGAGCACACCACGCTGCTGTTTGGCCATGGTGATGTCATTGATGAGCCGGTCACTGCCAGGGGGCCGTTCGTGATGACGTACCCCGAGGAAATCCAGGTGGCCATCGATGACTATTACGCCGGCCGGTTCGGTGGGCTGACTCCTTGACGGGGGCCGGGGCGTGACAACAGGGCGCAGTCGCGGGACCACTTGTTCGGATTATACTTTAGTAGAGTTATTTGAAGGTCCGTGCCGAGTCATGCCGTCTTCCCGCGAGGAGCTGCGCCGTGTGGTATCAACATTATGACCCCTTGAACCATGCCGTACTGTCGGCATTCGTGGCTGCATTGCCGATTGTCTTTTTCCTGCTTGCCCTGACGCTGCTGAAATGGAAGGCGCTGACAGCGGCTGCCGTGACGCTGGTCATGTCGGCGCTGATGGCGGCGCTGTTGTTTCACATGCCGATGCCGGCGATTGTGATGTCGGCTTTGCTGGGGATCGCCAACGGTCTGTGGCCGGTGGGGTATATCGTGGTGATGGCGGTCTGGTTGTATCGGCTGGCAGTCAAAAGCGGCAAGTTCGATATCATCCGTGGCAGCATTGCCGGTATTTCCACGGATCAGCGTATTCAGGTGCTGCTGATTGCCTTCTGCTTCGGCGGGTTTCTGGAAGGGGCTGCGGGGTTTGGCGTGCCGATTGCCATTTGTGCGGCGCTGTTGGTGGAACTGGGCTTCAAGCCCCTTCGCGCTGCGATGCTGTGTCTGGTCGCCAATGCCGCTGCAGGGGGCTACGGTGCCATTGGTATTCCCATCATTGTCGGGGCGCGCCAGGCCGGTCTGACACCGTTTGATCTGGCCCCGATGCTGATCGTCATCCTGCAGCTGGCAACGCTCTTCATTCCGGCGTTGCTGGTGCTGATCCTTGATGGGGTGCGTGGGCTGCGGGAAACCTGGCCGGCCGTTGCGCTGGTTGGCATTCTGTTTTCAGGGCTGCAGTCCGCCACTCTTTACCTGCTGGGCCCCGAGCTGGTGGATATTCTTCCTCCGGTCGTCACCATGGGCGGGCTGGCGCTGCTCATGCGGGTCTGGCAGCCGCGGCGAGTTTATCGGGTAGAGGGCGCACCGGCACCGGCTGCCGGTCGCTTCAGTGCAAGAGCGGTGCTTCTGGCGTGGTCGCCGTTTTACATTCTGACCGGCGTTATTCTTGTCTGGAGCCTGCCCTGGTTCAAGGCACTGTGGGCCCAGGGGGGCGCGCTGTCGGAAGCCGTTGTCCGTCTTCCAGTGCCCTGGCTTGATCGTGCGGTGGCTGAACAGCCGCCCATTGCCGCGGCCGTTCATCCGCTGCCTGCCGTCTGGACGCTGGATATCGTCGGGGCGGCCGGGTCGGCCATTCTGCTGTCCGTCATGATCACCGTCGCCGTGACACGAGGCCTCAGGGCGAGCGACGCCATGAACCAATTAAAGGCTACCCTGACCGAGCTGCGCACACCGTTGATGACGATCTGCCTGGTCATGGCCGTGGCGTACGTGGCCAACTTCTCCGGTACATCCTCGACGCTCGGGCTGGCGCTGGCAGAAGCCGGGCGGGCCTTCCCGCTGATTTCACCGGGCATCGGCTGGCTGGGCGTATTCATTACCGGGTCCGTGGTCAACAACAATGTACTGTTTGCCCATTTGCAGGCCGTTACCGCCGAGCAGCTGGATATTGCCTCTGCGCTACTGGTGGCTGCCAATACCAGTGGCGGGGTCATGGCCAAGGTGATTTCGCCGCAGTCGATTGCGATTGCGGCCGGTGCGGTGGGGCTGGTCGGGCAGGAGTCGGCCATCATGCGACTGACTCTGAAATACAGTCTGTGGCTACTGGCCTATGCCGGGGCATGCACGCTGGCGCTATCGCTGCTATAGGCGGTGATGTGCGTCGCGACCGTGATGGCAGACGACAGGCATCCGTCAGCGGTGCCTGTCACTGTAAAGGCGCTGCTCTCGCCAGCCCGGCGCGTTTTCGCGCTGACCGGGAGTGCGTCGAAAGCGCTTGTATTCCCACTGGTATTGCACCGGATCCAGCGCGATGGCTGCCTCGACGCTGGCATTGACGCCGGCAGCCGAGCTGACGTCATCCGTGTCATACACCCGCTCATCGGCGGCAAGAAAATGAATCTCGAACCCGTCGCCGCCGGGACGCCGTCGCGCAACGCCGGTGACGACTCTGGCATCAGTACGGGCGACCAGTTTGGGCAGCAGAGTGGCGGTATAGGCCGGTCGGCCGAAAAAGTCAGCAAAGACGCCGCTGCCCCAGCTCGGCACCTGGTCGGGCAGGATGCCGATGGCTTCGCTGCGTTTCAGGGCCTTCAGAAGGGCCGAGACGCCCCGAGGCGTGGTGGGGACCAGTGATGCGCCCATGCGTTCACGGCCATGCCGGATGACCGGGTCCAGCGGGGCAATTCGGGGGGGTTCGTACATGGCTGTAAACGGGAAGTGACTCGAGAGCCAGAAGTTAAGGACTTCCCAGTTTCCAAAATGCGGGGCCAGTACAATGACGCCACGGCCGCTGGCTCGGGCCTGGTCCAGCAGCTCACGGCCGTGAACGGCCTTGATGGATGCCTCGACGTGTTCGGGCGGGGCCATCCAGGCAAACCCGAATTCCATGACGGTCGCAATGGAGTGGGTCAGGCTTTCCCGTGCCATTCGGCGATGGGTATCACGGTCAAGCGTGGGGTAGGCCTGTGCCAGGTTGACCCGGGTAATGCGCCGCTCGCGGGCGGCGAGGGTGCGATAGACCGGCTCGATCCGTTGGGTCAGCCGCCACAGTCGGGCCGTGGTCGAGGTGGACAGGTATCGCCACAGGCGGCCGATGACGGCGGCCTGCAGGCGGTCTTTGGCGGTAGACAGTCGTTGTGTCAGCTGGGAAAAGGTGCTCATGGCAGCCCGTATATCAGGCGGAAGTGGACGATGTGCGAACCGGGCGTGCCAGTTCAACCAGATTGCCGTCCGGGTCCCTCACATAAAAGGACGTCAGTTCGCCGGCGGCACCATGCCTGGGAACGGGGCCTTCCTCGATGGTGATATTCAATGCTTCAAGATGGCGTGTCAGTTCATCGACCGGCAGGGCGCTGATGAAGCACAGATCGGCACTGCCAGGCGTTGGCCGCGACGCCCGTGGGTGGGCCTCGAAGTCCGGACCGTGCAGTTTGATCTGAACACTGCCGGCGACCAGAAAGACACGGCCCTGCTCGCCATAGCGAACATCCAGGCCGAAGACACGGGTGTAGAAGTCCACGGTTCTGTCGATGTCGGCGACGTTGAGTACCAGATGATCAAGTCGAGTCAGCATGGGCAATAACCTCGCTGGGGCCGGGACCCGCCCGGTGCGGCGCGCTATTTACGCGTAATATCACTACTTTACTGAAATTTTTTCGTTATTTCCTGCCGCGTTTGACGGGGCAGGCTCCATACTTGCTTCACAGGCGGCAGGCCGTCAGGATAGCGCGCCGACCGCGACACCACCTTGATACACGATTTCATGGCAGTTATTGGGAGACATGCATGCGTACCCTGTTTAAAACGGCTCTATTGCTGGCCGCACTGATGACCATCTGGCTTGCATTGCTGGGCGGCGGTGGTCGTGCGTTGACCTCGGGTGCGGTGATTTTCATGATCTGGGGTGTGTCCCCCTATGCGGTGCTGTGGTCACTGGATCGGTGGCTCATGAAAGGTGCCGCGCCGCGGGTGATGCTGGCGCTGGGGCTGCTGATAAGCCTGCCGGGTATCTATGCGTATCTGGATATCATCTTTTTTCATCCGCACAACGACGGGGGGTTCACCTTTTTGATCACCCCGTTCATTCAGTGGATCATGGTGGTCGCCGGCGGTGGTGGCGTGTACTGGCTGCAGTACCGCCGGCGCATGAGCTGATGTCAGCGCAGCGTTTCGGGGTGGCGTTTCAGCCACTGAGCTGCGGTAGGTGCCTGAGGCAGGCGCGGGAACAGGGTTGCCTGCAGCGCATGATAAATATCCGGCTTGCCTGACCAGACGGTCGTGGAGGGCTGGTTGTATCGATCCAGCTCGTGATGCCAGCTGCCGTGATGTCGGTCAATCAGGTACAGATCAATATAATCCCAGAAGGTGCGGTACCAGTGCTCGTACACCGCGTGGCCGGTGCGGGCAAGCAGCGCGGCGGCGGTACAGACGCCTTCCGCCATGACCCAGTGCATGCGTTCATGCACAACAGGCTGCTGTGCCCAGTCCAGGGTGTAGACCATGCCGGGAGCGCCATCAGCGGACCAGCCTGCAAGGGCTGCGTCGAACAGTGCAGCCGCATCGCGGGCGAGCCAGTCCGGCGCCGTCCCTTCGTTCTTCAGCAGGGCCGCTTCAAGGTTGATCAATAATCGAGACCACTCAAGGCCATGGCCGGGGGTGACGCCGTAGGGGCGGAACGGGTCGCCGGGCTTGTCCTGGTTGTAGTCGCGCAGTGGCTGCCAGGCGTCATCGAAATGCTCGATCACATGATAACCGGCCTGGCGCGCATTATCGTGAATGAGGCGTTCGGCAATGGACAGGGCGCGGTGGCGCCATGCGGGGGCATTCAGTGCATCGGCAATGGCCAGAAAGGCTTCCACCGAATGCATGTTGCTGTTGGCGCCGCGGTAGGCTTCGCCCTCGGTCCAGAAACGGTCACTGTTTTCACGCATTGCGCCTTCATCATCACTCCAGAAGTGGGTGTCGATGATATGGCAGGCGTCGTTCAGAAGCTCATGCGCGCCGGGCCGCCCTGCCTGGGTGGCTGATGCTGCCGCCAGTCCGACAAAGGCATGCAGGTAGGCTTCCTTGGTATCGCTGGCCCCCGGCTCCTGAACCTCCGAAAACCAGCCGCCGGCCTCGTCATCATGAAACAGGGTGGTCAGCGCCTTCAGGCCATGATCCACCAGCGCCGCAGCTCCCGGAATACCCTGCAGGGCCGCCAGGGCGTAGACATGTGTCATGCGTGCAGTGACCAGTGTCTGAGGCCGACAGGCATTGTCCAGCCGCCCCTGTTCGTCCAGCCAGCCGAAGCCGCCATCAGGCAGGCGAGCGGCCTTGCCGAAGGCAATCAGCTGGTGCGTCTGTTCCCTGAGCCAGAGGTGATGCTCCGGTTGATCAAGCCAGTAGGTAGTGAATGTTCCGGTAAACGACTGCGCTGACATGATGGCTCCTTGACAAGGGTAGTAATAGGCGGTGCTCAGTGGGCAGGGTCGATGCGCCCACCCTGTGAGGCATTGCGGCGAAACCATCCGGCGATGCTGGCTCGGCTATGATGCGTTGGCAGCACTTCATGGGGAATGGTTTCCGATAGAAAGCAGACCAGGGTGCCTGCTTCAGGGCGTACCCGGCCGATTTCGCGGTCGGTGTCGTGTTCGTCAAACAGCACCATCTCTCCACCGCCGTCAGCCGGCCAGTCCTCGTTCAGATACAGCACGGTCGAAACCATGCGATTGGCTCGGTTCCTGAAGCTGTCCACGTGTTTCTTGTAGAAGGTTCCGGCCGGATAGCGAGCGAAATGGGCCTCGAATTCCAGAAGTCCCAGAAACAGGCTGTAGTTCAGGGCCTGGCGGAAGTGCTCCATGCGCATCAGCCAGTCCTGCTGTGCCGGCCCTGCCGGGTTGAGCCAGTAAATGCTGTCGCCACGAATATCATCGCGCAGCTGGTGGTCCTGGCCGCGTCCGATGCCGGCTCGGCTGAGCTGGTCGTGCTCATGCAGATGATCCAGCTCCAGGCGAAGGGCCTGAATGTGCTCTCGGCTGATAGCCTGGTGCTGTACGCCCCAGCCAAACGCCACAAGCTGGTCGATCAGTGCATCCTGACCGTCAATGGTCATGGGGGCGTCGGGGGTGGTCATGAATCGGTATCCTGTTGATAGGGGCGCTTGCGCCTGGGGGGGCGAGGGCGAAGATCACCCGCTGTGGGCGGATGTGACAGACTGACATCCACATGAAACCCCACGCGCAGCAACTCGATGATCATCATGGCGGACAGCCCCCAGAGCTGGGTGTCAGCCACGGTATAGCTGGGTACATAGAGTGTATCGGCGTTATCGAGTTCGATGACATCGGTCCAGGCGCGGTCATCGTCGATCAGTCGGGCCAGCGGAATTTCCAGCAGTCGGTCGATTTCCGCGGGGTTGATGGCAAGGGTTGGCTGGGCGGGAATCAGCCCGACAAACGGTGTCACGATAATGCCATTGATTGAAATGCAGTCACTCAGCCGGCCGATGAGGGTAATACTGGTGCGAGGCAGCCCGATTTCCTCTTCGGTTTCCCGCAGGGCGCATTCCTCCAGGGTTTCACCCGGGTCCAGCTTGCCCCCTGGAAAGGCTACCTGGCCTGCGTGGCTTGAAAGCCTGGCACTGCGCTGGGTCAGCAGCAGGCGGGGTTCTGGTTCATCATGCAGGGGAATCAGAACGGCGGCCCGCGGGCGCTCCCCCTTTATACGTTGAGGGTGATAGGCTTGCAGTCGTTGCTCAAGGGTCTTTAACATGCCGAACGTTTTCCTGACATTCTACCAGGCACGGGAGCGCCATCATGAATTTCTGCAGTGAATGTGGCGCGCCGGTGCGCTTCGAGATTCCTCGCGGTGATGATCGCCCGCGCCATCTGTGTCATCACTGTGGCACGGTGCACTATCAGAATCCACGTATTGTCGCTGGAACCGTTCCGGTACAGGACGGGCGGGTGCTGTTGTGCCGTCGGGCCATCGAGCCACGCCATGGTTACTGGACGCTGCCTGCCGGCTACATGGAAAACGGCGAGTCGACCGAGGATGCCGCCCGCCGGGAAACCCGTGAGGAAGCCGGAGCCGAGGTCGTCATGCAGGGGCTTTATACCCTGATTGATCTGACCCATATCAATCAGGTCTACATGATGTTTCGAGCAGATCTGGTCGGCGGGTTCGAGGCCGGTACGGAGAGTCTTGAAGTCGCCCTGTTTGACGAACGGGACATTCCCTGGGAGACGCTGGCCTTTCCCACCATCCGACGTACGCTTGAGCATTTTTTTGAAGATCGCCGTCGGAACCACTTTCCCCTGCACGCCAGTACCATCGACCAGCCCATGGCTCGACAGACGCCAGAGAATCAGCCTGCCGATAAATAGTGCCGGTTTGCGCCTGCGAAGGTTCGGGGATAATGGCATAATCCCGCGATCAACACAGAGGGCCGGACAGGCCCTTTGACCGGACACGACCCACAACGGATGTCTCATGCTGAAATGGCTTTCGATCGCGCTGGTAGCGCTGCTCGGCATACTCCAGTACCACCTCTGGTTTGATGAGGGCGGTTTTATCGAGTGGCATCGGGTGATGTCCCGAGCCGATACGCTGGCCGAGTCCAATGCTGTCCTCAAGGCGCGTAACGAGCGTCTGGCCGCCGAGGTCATCGATCTCAAGAACGGCCTGGGGGCCGTGGAGGAACGGGCACGCAATGATCTGGGAATGGTGCGCGGTGACGAACAGTTCTTCTGGGTGCCCGGTGTCACCGTCGATGCGACCGAGGAAGCCAGAAACAGCCCGCCGGAGCCTCGCTCATGACCCTGTTTCTTGTCGTGCCGGCAGCCGGCGTCGGCAGCCGGATGAAGGCCGACCGGCCCAAGCAGTATCTGCTTCTTCAGGGGCGGCCACTGATGGCACACACGCTTTCCCGCCTTCATGATGCCTTTCCGGAAGCCGTGCTGGTGCTGTGCCTGGATCATGAAGACGACCGCTTCGACGCGTCCATGGTGCCCTTTGCCCGCTGGCAGCGTGTGCGTGGCGGGGAAACCCGTGCCGAGTCAGTGCGGGCGGGCCTCGCTTCCGTGGCCGAGCAGGCTGCGCCGGATGACCTGGTTCTGGTTCACGATGTAGCCCGCCCCTGTGTGCAGGTAGAAGACCTGTATCGTCTTCATGCGGCCGCCGGCGAGCACGCCGATGGTGCCCTGCTGGCTGCTCCGGTGGCCGATACCATGAAGCGGGCCGATGACTGTGGCGGTGTACTGCGCACTGAATCACGCGCGCACCTCTTTCATGCACTGACCCCCCAGGGGTTTCGCTATGACCTGTTGTGCCAGGCACTGGATGCTGCCCGGGCCGGGGGCGTAGAGGTGACCGATGAGGCCTCGGCCATTGAAGCACTGGGCCGTTCGCCGCGTTTGGTGCCTGGACGTCGTGACAATATCAAGGTTACGCATCCCGAGGATCTCGCGTTGGCGGGAGCGCTACTGGCCCTGCCAGGCGGCGACTGATTTCGAATTGCTTTTCAAGGACGGTTCATGACATTACGTATTGGTCACGGTTTCGACGTGCATCGCTTCGGGCCGGGGGATCATCTGATGATCGGCGGCGTGCGCCTGCCATTCCATCATGGGTTTGTAGCCCACTCCGATGGTGATGTGCTGTTGCATGCCATCAGTGATGCATTGCTCGGGGCCTGCGCTCTGGGGGACATCGGTCAGCACTTTCCTGATACCGATGACGCCTGGAAGGGCGCGGACAGCCGCATGCTGTTGCGTGAGGTCTATCGGCTGGTATGCGATAAGGGCTACCGGCTGGGTAACCTGGACGCAACCCTGTTGGCACAGCTGCCCAAAATGGCGCCGCACATCGACGCCATGCGGACTTGTATTGCCGAGGATCTCGGTGTCAGCATCGGTCAGGTCAACGTCAAGGCCACGACCACGGAAACGCTGGGGTTCACCGGCCGCGGTGAGGGCATTGCGGCGGAAGCGGTCGTGCTGCTGACGGAGGCCCTGTGAGCGGCATTCTGCCGGAGTGGCCTCGCTCCTTCGGGTTGCCGGTGGGGCCGGCACGGTACCGGCAGCATCCCGACCATTTTCAGGTAGAAGAGCAGCTGGGGTTCGAGCCGGAAGGCGACGGCGAGCACTGGTGGCTTTTCATCGAAAAAGCAAACCTCGGGACGCTGGAAATGGCTCGTCGGCTGGGTCAGTTGCTGGACGTGGAACTGAAGGATATCGGTTACAGCGGACTGAAGGACCGGATGGCACTGACGCGCCAGTGGTTTTCGATCTGGCTGCCTGGACGCCCCTTGCCGACAGACCCGGCGACGCTGGTGGAGAGTGCCGGCGGGCGGTTGTTGAATGCCGGCCGTCATCGTCGCAAGCTCAAGCGAGGTGCTCATCGCGCCAACCGGTTTTATCTACGTCTTGAAGGCGAGTGCGTCATGACTGACGCCTTTGATGCGCGCTGGGAGCAGTTGCTGGATGACGGCGTACCCAACTACTTCGGCCCCCAGCGGTTCGGCGTCGGCGGCGAGAACCTGCGTCGGGCGCGTCAGGTCATGGATCGGGGCTGGCGGCGTCGCGATGACCGTCAGGGCATGCTGCTTTCAAGTGCCCGAAGTTTTCTCTTCAATGAGGTGCTGGCCGAGCGCATTGATCTTGGATGCTGGAACCAGGCACTGGAAGGTGATGTCTTCATGCTGGAAGGGTCACACAGTCACTTCGCCAGTGACGGGCTTGATGAGCGTCTTCGCCAGCGGGTGGCCACGCTCGACATTCACCCGACAGGCCCGTTGTACGGCACGGGACGTTCTGGTACGTCGCAGACGGCGGAGACGCTTGAACGCGATGTACTGCACCGTCATGAGTCTCTGGCCGGTGGCATCGAACGTGCCCGGGCCGAGGCGGGCCGACGTGCCCTTCGTGTGCGGGTTGAGGCGGGACGACTACTGCGTGACGAGACCGGTACGTGGCTTGGCATGACGTTGCCACGAGGTGCCTTTGCGACCGCTGTGCTGCGCGAGTTGATCGACCATCCAACCCTGTAATCCTGCCTGAAGGGCCGGGAGATTCGATGAAAAAACTGCTGCTTTCCAACGATGACGGTGTCCACGCCGGTGGGCTTCGCGCCCTGTACGAGACACTGTCCGGCGCGTTCGAGGTGCGGGTCGTGGCGCCCGATCGAGACAAGAGCGGGGCAAGCAACTCGCTTACACTGTCGCGCCCCCTGTCAGTCAATACGCTTGAAAACGGCTTTCACTATGTAGATGGCACACCGGCAGATTGCGTGTATCTGGGCGTCAGTGAGCTGTGGCCGGATACGCCCGACATGGTGGTGGCCGGCATCAATCACGGTGGAAATCTGGGGGACGATGTCCTGTATTCCGGCACCGTGGCGGCAGCCATGGAAGGACGTTCGCTCGGGCTTCCTGCCATGGCCGTTTCCCTGTGCGGCAATACGCATTTCGAAACGGCAGCACGGGCGGCGGCGGTACTACTATCCGGTGCTGACCGATTGTCATTGCCACCTCGCAGCCTGCTCAACGTCAACGTGCCCGATGTGCCCTGGTCGGAGATCAAGGGATTTCGTGTGACTCGACTGGGCCATCGCGGGCCGGGCGATCAGCCTCTGGAAGTCCGTGATCCGAGAGGGCGGGCAAGGTACTGGATCGCGCTGGCCGGCAGCAATGCCGACGATGGCGGCGACACTGATTTTGCCGCGGTCAGCGAACAGTGGGTATCGATTACACCGTTGATGACGGATCTAACGCGCCATTCGGCATTGGCCGATGTCGCGGATTGGCTGTCGTCACCGGGCATTATTCATGTAAAGGAGCAACAGGTGTGAAGCGAGCGTTATCGTTGTATTTAAAGGGTGCCGGCATGGGGGCCGCGGATGCTGTACCGGGCGTTTCCGGCGGTACCATCGCCTTTGTTACCGGTATTTATGAAGAGCTGATTCATACCATTAAATGCTTTGGCCCCGAGGCTGTCGGCGTCTGGCGTGAAGGCGGGTTGCCCAGACTGTACGAGTTTCTCAATATCGGTTTTCTGGTGCCCCTGATGCTGGGGATCCTGACCAGCCTGATCACTGTGGCGCATGTCGTTACCTGGTTGATGGACGCGTATCCGCTGCTACTGAATGCCTTCTTTTTCGGGCTGGTACTGGCCTCGGCCTTTGTCGTGGCACGCCGATTGACGCACTGGCATGTTGCTCATCTGGTACCGCTGGTGCTGGGCGGGATACTGGCCTGGTACCTGCCGAATCTGCTGCCGGCCGGTAACAGCAGTGGCTGGATGCTGTTCTTCGCGGGAGCGATTGCGATCAGTGCCATGTTGCTTCCCGGTGTCTCCGGCAGTTTTCTGCTGTTGACCATGGGGATGTACGGTACGGTCATGAGTGGTATCAAGGGGTTTGACCTGGTATTGATCGTCAAGTTTGCGCTGGGATGTCTGGTCGGGCTCTTCACGTTTTCGCGTCTGCTGTCCTGGCTGTTCAGGCACCATCATGCAATGACGCTTCAGCTGCTGATCGGCTTTATTCTCGGGTCCCTGCCAACGCTCTGGCCCTGGAAGACCCTGACGGCGTACCGGTTGTCTGACAAGGGCGAGAAGATTCCGCTGGATCATCAGCTGCTCATGCCGGAACATTATTCGGCGCTGACCGGTGAGCCGTCGCATTTGGCAATGTCGCTGGTATTGATGGTCATCGGGATGGGGCTGGTCATTTTGCTGGGTGAGCGCAATGCGCCGTCATCAGCTGAAACGACAACTCGTTAAGGATATGCAATGAGTAACTACAAACTGGCCGGTTCACTGGCTGCAGTTCTGCTTCTGGCCGGCTGTGGTACCAATGCCACGGCGCCTCAGGTGCAGGACCTGTCCTTCAATCGGCAGCAGGCTGACAAGCCCGTTTCCTATCAGGTTCATCGCGGCGATACCCTGTACAGCATTGCCTGGCAGCATGATGTCGACTTCAGACAGCTGGCCGCGCTGAATAATATCGAGGCCCCTTACAACCTTCGCCCCGGGCAGACGCTGAGGCTCTCGGCGGCGGGCGATGCAAGTACACCGACGGTGGCATCCTCCCAGGGGGCTACGACGTCACCGCTGGGCAGCAGCAGTGATGACACGGATGATTCCTGGCTTGTTACCTCGGATGCAGAGGATGCCGATGGCGCAGTTGACGCCTCCGGCACCCTGCCCCCGGCCGGACAGCCGAGCAGCAGTACGGTCGATAGCAAGGGCAATGATGTCGGTACGGCCGTGGCCGGGGAAACGACCGCTGAAAAGCCGGCGAAACAGCAGTATTCGCCGGTGGCCAATGTCGCGTGGCAATGGCCTGTAAAAGGCAAGGTAGTGGGTGATTTTACCCAGTCTCGAAATATAACAGCAGGCATTGATATTGCCGGTCAAAAGGGGCAGTCTGTGAAAGCTGCAGGCCCGGGCATTGTTGTTTACGCGGGCAACGGTGTTCGTGGTTACGGTAACCTGATCATCATCAAACACAACGATCATTTCCTCAGTGCCTATGCACACAATCAGTCATTGAACGTAAAGGAAAATGACGTTGTCAGTGCCGGTCAGACCATCGCCACGATGGGTAACAGTGATGCTGATCAGGTGGCCCTTCACTTTGAAATACGCAAGGATGGACAACCTCAGGATCCGCTGAACTATCTGCCGGATCAGGCCTGAGCAATACCGAGCGCGCGCCGCAACCCGCGCCCGATTATAAAAAACAGGCGTAGACACCCGATTCCGGGCAACGGAAGCTTCGAATGAAAAGGGGTAAGAGCTATGACGGTAGCAGAACGAGATATACAGGACGTAAATCTTGATGACGCAGATGAGGAGTTGAATCTGGAAGGCAGCGATAACGCCGCCACTGAAGAAGCAGAAGCCTTTGAAAAGGCTCTGCATCGGGAAGAGCGTCAGGCCAGTCAAAGCCTGGATGCCACCCAGATTTATCTCAATGAAATCGGGTTTTCACCCCTGCTGACGCCGGAAGAAGAAGTCTACTACGGTCGACTGGCCCGCAAGGGCGACCCGGCAGGTCGGCAGCGAATGATCGAATCCAACCTCCGGCTGGTCGTCAAGATTTCACGCCGCTATCTGAACCGGGGGCTGACGCTTCTGGACCTGATTGAAGAGGGCAACCTCGGGTTGATCCGGGCGGTCGAGAAATTTGACCCGGAGCGTGGCTTCAGGTTTTCAACCTACGCGACCTGGTGGATTCGGCAGACAATTGAACGGGCCCTGATGAACCAGACCCGTACCATTCGTCTTCCCATTCATGTCGTCAAGGAGCTCAATGTCTACCTGCGCGCCTCGCGCGAGCTGACACAGAAGCTGGATCATGAGCCGACGGCGGACGAGATTGCAGAACATCTCGACAAGCCTGTTGCCACCGTCAAGAAAATGATGGGGCTCAACGAGCGGGTATCCTCGGTGGATTATCCGGTCGGGTCGGAAGGTGACAAGCCACTGATCGATACCATTGCCGACGAGAATGAGTCCGGCCCTGAATCCGATCTGGTGGATTTTGACGTCAAGGCCCACGTGGATGAGTGGCTGGCTGAGCTGACCGAAAAACAGATGGAAGTGGTGGTACGTCGCTTTGGTCTGCGCGGTCATGAAGCGGCAACACTTGAAGATGTCGGCGCGGAAATCGGCCTTACCCGTGAGCGGGTCAGGCAAATCCAGGTCGAGGCACTCAAAAAGCTCCGCAAGGTGCTCGAGGCGCAGGGCCTGTCGCTGGAATCCATTTTCGACCAGTCGTAGCGCGCGATGTAAATCATCTCCCTTTCGGGCGGGCCTGGTGCCCGCTCGATGTCGTTATGAGCAATTGAACTTATTATTTTCGTCGTGGCGCGTTAGACTATTGCCATGACTAACATGCAATCATGTATGTATGTGTGAACCCAATCCGGTGGAAAGCCGTGGTGGAGTCGAAGACGCTCTGCCAGCGACGTTCGCTCTCGCCGTTACAGGAACCTGTCCATGCCCAGAATGAAGTCCCTTCCGCTGGCGATCGCACTGGTGATTGCCGTACCGGCACACGCAGCCGATCTGATGACGATTACTCAGGATGCGCTCAGCAATAACGCCGGATACAACGCGTCCCGTGCGACCTACGACAGCACGCGGGCCAATGAGGACATCGAGCGTGGGGATCTGCTGCCACAGGTATCGGCGACGGCGTCCTACACGCAGACGCACACCCTTGAGCGCCAGCGTGCCTCTACCGGTGGCGCCGGTGCTGCAGGCGCAGGTGGTGTGGCAGGTGCGGGTGCCGCAGGGGCAGGTGCCAGTGATGACAATTACGGAACAACGTCCGCAGCACTTCAGGTCACTCAGACGCTGTTTGATGCCACCAACTGGTATCAGCTCGAGGCTGCCGAGCGTTCCTCGCTGCAACAGTCGTTGTCACTCGCCGGTGATCGGCAGCAGCTGATGTATAATGTGGCGGAGGCCTATTTTGAAGTGCTGCGCGCCAATGAGCTTCTGGAGACCTACAAGGCGCAGGAGCGGGCACTGAACAGAGAGCTTGAGCAGGTACAGCAGCAGTTCAATGTCGGGGTCGTTGCCATCACGGATGTGCGCTCGGCTGAATCCTCCTATGATTCCGCGCGGGCCCAGCGCATCGCTCAGGAGAGTACGGTCGAGGTCAATTTCGAGGCGCTCGAACAGCTGACCGGTCGGCAGTATGCCTCGATTGATTCATTGAAGCAGAGTCTGCCGATTCGGCCGCCCAGGCCGGCCTCCCGGGATGCATGGAGTCAGATGGCCTCCAGCCAGAATATATCTCTGCTGGCCGCCAGAGCCGGGGTGGAAGCCGCGCGCTCTGATGTCAAAACGGCACGTGCCGGCCACCTGCCGACCATCGAGGCATTTGCCAACTACGATTACAGCCGCTCGAATGCTGACTATCTGCGTGGCCATGGCGAAGATACCCAGGTGGGTATTCAGGCCAGCCTTCCGATTTACAGTGGAGGCTCCACCAGTGCCCGAGTGCGTTACAACACGTACCTGCTGGAAGAAAGTCAGTTCAACGCCGAAAACGAGTTGAGAACAGCTGTTCAGAATGCTCGTTCCTATTACGCGCAGGTAAACAATGCCATCTATAGCATTGCGGCTCGTAAAAAGGCGATTCAATCGGCCAAAAGCTCACTCGACGCGACACGTCAGGGGTATCAGGTAGGTACGTACAACATCGTTGATGTACTGGATGCAGAAGAAAATCTGTATACCTCCATCTCGGATTATGCCGATGCTCGCTATGATTATATTCTGGACATGCTGAATCTTCGTCAGGCATCGGGCGTGCTGGACCTGGGCACCCTGCAGGCGCTCAACAAGTGGCTTGATGGCGCCAATCCGGTTGCCATGATCGCGCCGGATCGGCAAAACGACAAGGATCTGCTGGCCCGGGAAATCGATACCGACGGATCGGTATCCGATGTATTCGGTAATGTTGAACAGGCTCGTCTTGACCCGGTTCGATAAACGGGTCGACGGACATGATATGCAGTGGAGTGATACATGGCGCGCCCTCTGACCGCTTCGATTGACCTTGAGGCCCTGCGCCACAACTACCGACTGGCGTGTGAGTGTGCGCCGCACAGTCAGGCACTGGCCGTGATCAAGGCCAATGCCTATGGTCATGGCGCACTGGCCTGTGCCAGGGCGCTCGAGTCACTTGCTCCCGCGTTTGGCGTGGCATCCATCGAGGAAGCCGATGCCCTGCGTGATGGGGGGATCGAGTCACCTGTAGTATTGCTGGAAGGCTTCTTTGACCCGGCCGAGTTGCAGGATATCGCCCATCGTGACTACTGGTGCGTGGTACACGCGCAGTGGCAGCTCGAGGCCCTGCTGGCCGCTGAGCTTTCGGCGCCGATTACCGTCTGGGTCAAGCTGGACTCCGGAATGCACCGGCTCGGATTTCAGCCGGCCGACCTGCCGGTCGTCTGGCAGCGGCTTGCGGCTTCTTCCCATGTCTCCGGACTTCGCCTGATGACGCACTTTGCCACGGCAGAGCTGATGGATACGGCATTATTCCAGCAGCAGGCCGCTACGGCGCAGTCCACGGCGCATCAGCTGAATGCCGATATCTGCTTTGCCAATTCGCCGGCCACGTTATGCCGACCGGAAGTGCATGGCGGCTGGAATCGCCCGGGAATCATGCTTTATGGGGCCAGCCCGCTCGAAGGTGAGAATGATCTATCACGGCGATTGAAGCCGGTGATGACACTTTCCAGCCGTATCATTGCCGTTCAGCAGCTGGAAGCCGGTGAGCCGGTAGGGTATGGCGGCCGATTTGTTACGACGCGCCCCAGCCGAATCGCCGTTATTGCCTGTGGTTATGGCGATGGTTACGACCGCCATGCACCTGACGGCACACCCGTACTGGTGGATGGCATTCGCTGCGGATTGGTCGGCCGGGTGTCGATGGACATGATGACGGTTGATATTACGGACGTACCCTCTGCAGATATCGGGACGACCGTAACGCTGTGGGGTCGTGGACCCAATGAGGCCTGTCTGGACATCAATGAGGTGGCGCGGTACTGCGATACCATCAGTTATACCCTGCTGACTGGCGTATTGCCGCGCGTGCCGCGTCATTACCCTTGATTTTGTGCAGGACGCGCCAGATACAGGCATGACTCGAAGTCACCCTGATGGCGGTCTACAATGACCGCCATTTTCAGTAATGGACAGGATATGGGCAAGAAGAAACGAACGCGTCCGGCGCATCCGGCGCATCCGTATTACTGGCCAACGTGGGCCGGCATCACCCTTATGAAACTTGGTGCGTGGCTTCCCTGGCCAGTGAAAATTGCCCTTGGCAGGATCATGGGGGAGTGCGTCTGGCGTTTTGCCAGGCGGCGCCGTCACATCACCGAGACCAATCTACGGCTGTGTTTCCCGGAGCTGGATGATCGGGCGCGAGCCCGGTTGGTACGTGAGACCTTTCATGCCAACGGGATCGGCATTCTTGAAACGGCGACCGGCTGGTGCCGTGATCCGGAGCATCTGCGTCATCGGGTCGCCTTCAAGGGCCATGAGCACATGGTGCAGGCTAAAGCGCAGGGCAAGGGGGTGCTGATCATCGGCATTCATTTTTCCACCCTGGACCTGGGCGGAGCGCTTCATTCCCTGTTTTTTGATGCGGATGTGGTATATCGACCGCATGACAGCCCCGTGTTCGAGTCTTTCATGACTCGGGCGCGTCGCCGCATCTTCGGGGCGGCCATTGATCGTCACGATCTGCGCGGTGTGGTAAAGCGCATCAAGTCAGGGCGTGCAGTGTGGTACTCGCCGGACCAGGATTTCGGGAGGGAAGCCAGCGTGTTTGCCCCCTTTTTCGGGGTTGAAGCGGCCACGATAAAAATGACGTCCAGAATTGCCGGGATGACGGGAGCACCGGTCATGCCGCTGATATTTCACCGTAATCCGGACAATCGCACCTATACGCTCGAGTATCTGCCCGCCATTGCCGATTTCCCGACCGGCGATGAAGTCGCCGATGCGGCGCGGGTCAATCAGGTTATCGAGCAGGCGATACGCCGTCATCCGGAACAGTATCTGTGGTTGCACCGTCGTTTCAAGACCCGCCCCGACAAGCGGGATCCTTCCCTGTACTGACGAGCCTCCCATGCCATGTGTCATCTGCAAGCGTGTGCGATAGCACTCACCCTGTACAGGCCAGGCGCTCAAGTGTGATGCTACCAACGGCCTCACCGCTTTTATCCGTAACGTGGTAGCGCAGCGCTCCCTTGTTATTCAGTATGCGACGCATGGGATTATCCCTGGGTCCGTTGCACAGTGCATAGCGCATGCGGTCATGAAGGTACCTGTTGATCCGAGCCTGTGAGGCAGGGTGTCTGCGAAGCTTGGCAATAATGCTGCTGCGTGTCTCGGTAGCCTGTACGTGCAGTACCAGAGTGGCCTTGTCGGCCTGGGCAGCGATGATTCGCATATCGGCGGCGGCGGGCAGTGGAAGTGCTTCTGAAAGGGCAGTGGCCGTGTTGGTAACGACCTGGCACATGCGCGCATCAAGGTGTCGGGAGTAGGGGCAGCCTTCGTTGATAAGGACGTAAACGTAAAAGCATACGGCGCCAGACAGGATCATGGCTGCGACGGCGATTTTTTCCTTCACGCAATATGACCTCAGTCATTATATTTCCGAGCGTGCTGAAAAGTATAAGGTGTGCGGCTGGTGACAAAGCGTCCGTGTATCGTGATTAATAATTCCTGTTTCATGCATTGAATAAAAAACGCCCCATTGGGGGGCGTTTCATTATAAAGCAGTCGAACCAGACTCAGGCATCAATACGCTTGTACTTGGTGCGCTTGGGGGTATCGTTGCCGACACGTTTCTGGTGGTCTGCCTCATATTCAGCGTAATTGCCTTCAAAGAAGACCACTTCGGAGTCACCTTCATAAGCAAGAATATGGGTGGCAATACGGTCAAGGAACCAGCGGTCATGCGAGATGACCATGGCGCAGCCCGGAAAGGCCAGCAGGGCATCTTCCAGAGCACGAAGGGTTTCAATGTCCAGGTCGTTGGACGGCTCATCCAGCAGCAGAACGTTGGCCCCCTGCTTGAGAGTCTGAGCCAGCTGCAGACGGCCACGCTCACCGCCGGAAAGATCCTTCAGGTATTTCTGCTGATCCGTGCCCTTGAAGTTGAAGCGGCCGACATAGGCGCGTGACGAGACTTCGTAGCCATTGATATTGAGCATGTCCTGACCGTCGGATACTGCTTCCCAGACGGTCTGGCTGTCCTGCATCTTGTCCCTGAGCTGCTCGACGTAGGCAATTTTAACTGTTTCGCCGATGACGACATCACCCGCATCCGGGCTTTCCATGCCGGTGACCAGCTTGAACAGCGTGGATTTACCGGCGCCGTTGCCACCGACAATACCTACGATGGCCCCCTGCGGAACGGTAAAGGACAGGTCCTCAAACAGTACCTTGCCTTCAAAGCTCTTGGTGACGTTGTGAAATTCGATGACCTTGTCACCAAGTCTCGGGCCGGGCGGAATGTAGATTTCATTGGTTTCGTTACGCTTCTGGAAATCACCGGACTGCATTTCCTCGAAGCGATTAAGGCGTGCCTTGCTCTTGGCCTGGCGTCCCTTGGGATTCTGGCGTACCCATTCGAGCTCCTGGGTAATGGCCTTCTGACGAGAGGCTTCCTGCTTGGCTTCCTGAGCCAGACGTTGCTCCTTGGTTTCAAGCCAGTTGGAGTAGTTCCCTTCAAACGGGATGCCGCGGCCACGGTCAAGTTCCAGAATCCACCCCGCAGCATTATCCAGGAAGTAGCGGTCGTGGGTCACGGCGACGACGGTGCCGGGGTATTCAACCAGAAACCGCTCAAGCCAGGCGACGGATTCAGCGTCCAGGTGGTTGGTCGGCTCGTCGAGCAACAGCATGTCCGGGCCGGACAGCAGCAGGCGGCACAAGGCAACACGACGGCGCTCGCCCCCTGAAAGATGAGCAATCTGTGCCTCCCAGGGCGGCAGTCTCAGTGCCTCGGCAGCCACTTCCAGCTTGCGCTCCAGGTTATGGGCGTCGCTGGCTTCAATGATGTTTTCAAGCCGTCCCTGCTCGGCGGCCAGGGCATCGAAATCAGCGTCCGGATCGGCGTAGGCGGCATAGACTTCATCCAGTCGTGCCTGAGCATCCTTGATGACCGAGACGGATTCTTCCACGATATCGCGAACCGTCTTGCTGTCATCCAGTTCCGGTTCCTGGGGAAGGTAGCCGACATTCAGGTTCGGCATCGGGCGAGCTTCGCCGTTGAATTCCGTGTCCACGCCCGCCATGATCCGCAGCAGCGAGGACTTGCCAGAGCCATTCAAACCCAATACGCCGATCTTGGCGCCCGGAAAGAATGACAGGGAAATGTCTTTCAGGATTTCCCGTTTGGGTGGCACGATCTTGCCGACCCGATTCATGGTGTAAACGTATTGCGCCATGGGAGTCCAGTTACCTTGCTTTGAAATGAGTGCGCCGGCAGTGCGCCGGGCAGTAGTGTTCGGTGTGTGATGATAGAGGCAGGCGAGGCGCAAGGCCAGCCATCAGCCAGGGCGGGTAAACGACGCGACCGCCCGAAGGCGGTCGCAATGAGTGCAGCAGGAAGGTGTGTTACTCCTCCTCGTCAAACTCGTCATCGTCATCGTCGAGGTCCCAGTCATCCTCGATCACTCGTTGCAGTCGGCGTTCTTCAAGAAAGGACTCAAGACGTCGGCGACTTTGAGGGTCGGATTTTCTGGGGCGACGTGTCTCGAAATCGTCGTCATTGACCGCATCGTCCTGCAGGTCATCGTCATCAAGGTGCAGCTCTGTTGAACTCATCATTCACCTCCATCGCAGATGGTCATGAACGCTGTATAGCGTGATGGCTTGAAGGATGCAACCCCTTTTCAAAACGTTACTTGACTTTTAAATGAAATATTCAGCTTTCTTTCCGGCCGAGTTGCTCACGAAGTCGTTCCAGTTCCAGACGCATTTCCATCATTGAGGTTACGTCCTTCTGGACACCAATGAAGTATTGCAGTTCATCTTCACTGTCAAAGACTGGCGTCATTGACAGTTCGTTCCAGAAGAGACTGCCATCCTTTCGATAGTTGCGAATGATTTCACGGCACGCTTTCCCTTCGGTCAGGGCGTCTCGGATACGGTCCAGCCCGGGCTGTTGGGTATCGCCATTTTGAAGAAAGCGACAATCCCGATAGAGGATGTCATCGGCGCTGTAGCCTGTCAGCCGCTCGAAGCCCTGGTTGACGTAGATCAGAATGTTTTCGTTGCCTTCCTGTTCAGCCACCACGATGCCATCGTCGGATGAGTTGATGACGCGTTCAAGCAGAGCGGGGTCGATCATGTGCGGTCGTTCCATGGGCCAGAGTGTCCTTGATCAGTGGTCCATCGCGCCGGAATAGTCACGTGCGCAGGTCGGTGGTGGTCTACAGGGAAGCACCCGCATGGCGTTACGGGGATGCTTCGGCATTCGGCAGACGGTGTGCAAGTAAAGAAGCCAGCAACAGGCTTATTGTAAGCAAAAGTAACGCCCGGGTACTACCCAGTCCATG
This sequence comes from Larsenimonas rhizosphaerae, assembly GCF_026240105.1. Taxonomy (NCBI): domain Bacteria; kingdom Pseudomonadati; phylum Pseudomonadota; class Gammaproteobacteria; order Oceanospirillales; family Halomonadaceae; genus Larsenimonas; species Larsenimonas rhizosphaerae. The sequence goes on along the minus strand of NZ_JAPIVE010000003.1, from coordinate 313,842 downwards.
GGTAACCCATCCGATTGTTACACCCAGCACCAGAAGCATGATGCCGGTAGTGGTATTGGACATGGCGACATACATGGCTCGGTTGTCCCTGCCGGCCAGGTTGACCACGTAGGCCTTGCGGCCAAGACGGATGCCTGCATGGGCGACCATCATGACGGCATAGAGGGCCGCATAAGGCCACACCGTATGCAGCCATGCAAAGGGAAGCAGCGTCAGCAGGGTTACCAGAGCAAGAGCCGCCGCGGCCAGCAGGCCAGCATTGCGCATCACGCGATGGCTGCCCTGATCCGCCTGCTTTCCCCAGACAGGGCTTGCCAGCATGCCGGCAACTCCTGAAATCAGGATCAGCACGCCCAGCCCCTTCAGATTTTCATCACTGTTTTGCTGTGCAAGCAGTGCCATGTACGGGAGGGACAGGGCGCTGCCGAGCAACAGCGTACGACATAGATTGAACATCAGAAAGTTGCGATCCGTCCGCAGTGCCCGCAGGCCATCGCCCATGATGGTCAGTGCATTCCGTCCGCCCTGGGTTGCACCGGCATCTTCCTTCAGCCACAGCGCGCATAGTGCGTTCAGAAGCCAGCCGATGGCAGCGATTGCCAGTAGCACCGCCAGGGCCGATCGGTCCGGATGGTTGCCGAGCAGTACGATCACAACGCCGGCGATCAGTGTGGCGGCACCTGCCAGACTGCCACTCCAGCCCAGAAGACGGCCTCGACGATCCTTGTCGATGGTCTTGCCCAGCACATCCTTGGTAGCGATCGAGGTTATCCCCCGTGCCAGCGACAGGATGGCAAGTACTGCCAGTACAAGACCACCGCCCAGTGAAGATGATCCATAAAGGGCGATCAATGACAGCGCCAGCGCGGATACTGACTGAAGAAGGCTCCCCACGGCCCAGGCATACTTGCGCTGTGGCAAGGGGCGAATAAACGCCGCTACCAGCAGTTGGGGCAACAGCGAGCCGGCTTCACGAATGGGGACCAGCAGACCGATCATCCAGCCCGGCGCACCCAGCGCGCCCAGAAGCCAGGGGAGTATCAGGCGGGCACTGGCGAGCTCGTCTGCCAGCTTGTTGCCGAGTGACCCGATAAGCTGCTTGATGAAATTGCCGGGTTGCTGATGACAGGCACTCTCCGGTATATCACGACAGGCACGGCTATCTTCATCATTGGCAAGTTTTTCATAGGCGTAGGTGAGGGAGTCGTCCACACTGTTTAAAGCCATGTTACTTCCTTGTCTCTCATGGCGATCAATCGCTAAAGTTGCAAAGCGTAGCCCATAACTTTCATTGATAGGGACCCGGATGAGAATCACGATTCATTATTGTACCCAATGCCACTGGCTGATGCGCGCCGCCTGGTATGCCCAGGAACTATTGCAGACGTTCGGCGAAGATCTGGACGAAGTGGCGCTGGCCCCCAGCCATGGCGGCCACTTCGATATTCTCGCCAATGGTGAGCTGATCTGGGATCGCAAGCGGGACAACGGCTTCCCGGCCGTGAAGGAAATCAAGCGGCTGGTACGTGATCGCCTTGACCCCGGACGTGATCTTGGTCACCTGGATCGCTGATTCTTTCCTGCCGGTCTACCACCAGCGCTTGCGTTTCAACAGCCACAGTTGGGCAATGATGATGGCCACCACAATGGCGACAAAAATGGTAAAGCCATAGTGGTTTTCCGCGCCGGGAATTCCGCCAAGATTGATGCCCATCAGGCCGGTCAGGAAGCCCAGTGGCAGAAAGATGGCGGTAATGACCGACAGTAGATACATTCGGTCATTGAGGCGTTCATTTCTCTCGCTGTTGAGCTGTTCCTGCAGCATCAGGGCGCGCTCCTGCATGGCCTTGATGTCTTCCACATGGCGTTGCAGCTGGTTGGCAGATTCACGCAGCCACAGGCTGGCGGTTTCTTCCACGAACGTTTTGTTTTCAGCCAGTCTGTTCAGACAGTCGCACTGGGGTTCCATGAAGCGGCGAAGTGTCACCAGGGAGCGGCGCAGCTTGAGCAGTTCATCATCATCGGCCATCGGAACATCATTGAGCTGATCTTCTTCCAGCTTGCCCAGCCGGTCATCCAGCTCGATTCCCAGCTCTCCCACCTTGTCGATCATGGCATCGGTCATGGCACCGAGCAGCTCGGAGACATTGTGGGGGCCTTCACCGTCGTGCAAATAGTTGCGCACCAGTGTGATGGATTGCAGCGGTCTGCGCCTCAGGGTAATCAGCCGGTTGTGCGTCAGCCAGACCCGAAGGGAAATCATGTCGTCCGGTGCCGCACCCGGGTTGAGGTTGATGCCGCGAAGGGTAGTGACCAGACCGCCATTGAATCGGCCCACACGAGGCCGGGTCTGCTCCTCGAGCAGGGCTTCGATGATGTCTTCGTGCAGGTCGGCGATATCTTCCAGATAGTTGGTGGCATCGCCCCGGCTGAAGTCCAGATGCATCCATATGGGGGCGGGGTCGGTTTGCCAGATCTGGCTGAGGTTATCCCGCTCCAGTGCGTGCCCCCGACCCAGGCCATCCAGGCGATAGGCGGCCACCAGTGACGTATGCGTTTCGGACATGACTCTCTCCTGAGGTGTCGGCAAGGCCGGCACAGGGTTTATTGATTCGGGGCGGGAATGAGACCAGGCTGTTCCCTGTATATTGGCCGCATGATGCGAGGCGTGCGCGAGCGCGGCAAGTCTGATTTATTCCAGCCACGAGGAAAGTGCAGTGACACAGGATCAACGCGCGATAGGTTATGGGCTGGGCGCCGTGGCATTGTGGTCAACGGTGGCGACTGCCTTCAAGTGGTCGCTGGCCGAAATGCGCCCCATTGAACTGATCAGCATTGCTTCAACAGTGTCCTGGGTCTTTCTGGGCGGACTGCTCCTGTATCAGCGTCAGGACCGCCGGATGCTGCTGCGTGGCTGGGGTACGGCTCTCTGGGCCGGGATGATGAATCCGGTGGCGTATTATCTGGTGCTGTTTGCCGCCTATGACCTGTTGCCCGGGCAGGAAGCCATGGCCATCAACTATACCTGGGCGCTGGCGTTGGCGCTGCTATCGGTTCCATTGCTGGGACACCGGTTGACTGCGGGCGACATGCTATCGAGTCTGGTCAGCTATTTCGGTGTGTGGGTGATCGCCACGCGAGGCGATATCTTCAACATGGCCTTTGAAAGCCCGACGGGCGTAGCCTGTGCACTGATCAGCACCGTGATCTGGGCGCTTTACTGGCTGCTTAACCGGCAGGATCATCGTCCGCCGCTGGTGGCGCAGTGGCAGAACTTTACGGTGGCCTTGCCTGTGCTGTGGGCACTGGTGGCCTGGCAGGAAGGGTTTCATGGATACAGTACCGGTGCGCTGGCCGGCAGCATCTACGTCGGGTTGTTCGAAATGGGTGTGTCCTTCGTGCTGTGGCAGATGGCCGTGCACCGCATATCGCGTACCTCGAAGATTTCCAATCTGATTTTTCTGTCCCCGCCCATCTCATTGCTGTTGTTACATGTCGTGATCGGCGAGCCCATCAGTCTATCGACCCTGTGGGGGTTGATGGCCATTCTCGCCGGTTTGATCCTGCAGCAGGTCGCTGCCCGCCGCGACCGCAGGCATCATCCGACTCCGCTGAGTGATGCCGGATGATGCCTTCATCTGAACAGCGACTTAATCATCGGTCTTCAGCGGCGGCAGACTCAGCAACTGGTCAACTACACTCCAGACATTATCGAGCACCGTTGGCTGGGCTGCAGCATTGGGGTGGATGCCGTCCTTTTGCATCAGGTCATCATTGAAGGCGATGTTGTCGAGAATGAACGGCTTGAGCGGCAGGCCGTATTTTTCAGCCAGCTCCGGGTAGATATTCTTGAAGGCATCCGAATATTGCGGGCCATAATTGGGCGGAATCATGATGCCTAGAATGCCAACCTTCGCCGGATAGTCACGAATCATCTGGATCATCTGATCCAGGCGGTCGTTGATCTGCCGGGGAGGCAGCCCTCGCAGCCCGTCGTTACCGCCCAGTTCCAGCAGTACGATGTCCGGGTCGGTCTGCTTGAGCGTCCGGGGCAGGCGCGCCAGGCCGCCCGAGGTGGTTTCGCCCGAGATACTGGCATTGATGACCTTGTCCTCATTGCCCAGGCGCTGTTGCAGCAGGTGCACCCATCCCTTGTCTTCAGGCATGTTATGGGCCGAACTCAGGCTGTCACCAAAAACCAGGATCGTCTGTGCGCTGGCCGGCATCGACGTCAGAAGGCCCATCAGGGCCAGAGTCAGTGCGCCGATGCCCTGCCGGGTACGGCACCAAATCACCGGTGTGAACGGGTGTAATGTCAGGAGTCCCTTGAGCATGTCTGAAGCCTCATCCTTGCAGGAAAAACAAGCACGCACGGTGTTGTGCGCACGGCAGTTGACGAAAAAGGTGCGCTCCGGCGCCCATGAACTGACTGTTCTTGATGCGCTGGAGTTACGTATTACGGCTGGAGAGCGCCTGGCTATACTCGGCCGTTCCGGGTCGGGGAAGTCTACCCTGTTAAGCCTGCTGGCAGGCCTTGATACCCCCACCAGTGGCACGCTGAGCCTGTTTGGTGATGCCATGAGTGACAGTGACGAGGATGGTCGTGCCCGGCTTCGTGCGGGTCGGGTCGGGTTCGTGTTTCAGAACTTTCAATTGTTACCGACCCTGACCGCCCTTGAAAATGTCACGCTCCCGCTTGAATTGACCCACGCCCGTTCAAAAAGTGCCACGGCCCGCGAATGGCTTGAACGTGTCGGCCTCGGTGCCCGGTTGGACCACCTGCCGCGTCAGCTCTCGGGAGGGGAGCAGCAGCGCGTTGCGATCGCCCGTGCCTTTGTTACCTCCCCGGAGCTGGTATTTGCCGATGAACCCACCGGCAATCTGGATCATCGTACCGGGCACGATATTACCGAGCTGCTGTTTACGCTCAATCGCGAAAAGGGCACAACGCTTGTACTGGTAACCCATGATGTCGCGCTGGCTCGTCAGTGTGAGCGTCAGCTGGAACTGGTCGATGGTCAGCTTCACCCTCTGGTCGAGGAGGAATGAGCATGCTGTTGCTGGCCCTGAAAAGTCTGCGCCGTGACTTGCGCGCTGCCGATGTGCGCGCGCTGCTGGTGGCCATGATCATTGCGGTGGCAGCCACCACCATGATCGGCTTTTTTCTCGACCGGTTGACTCAGGGGCTGGAACGCCAGGCCGGCCAGCTGCTGGGGGGAGATGTGGTACTGGTAAAGGGGGCTGCCTTCAGCGATACGCAGCAGCAAAGGCTTCGGGCAGCGGGGTTCGATATCAGCCAGCAAACGCAGCTGATATCGATGGCCAGCCATGACGGGGCATTTCAGTTGGCCAGTCTCAAGGTCGTTGATCGCGCTTATCCGCTGTATGGCCAACTGATGATTGATGCCGGCCAGGGCGCACGTGCCACGCAGGGGCCACCCTCTGACGGTCGTGTATGGATTGATCGGCGGCTGGGCCGTGCCTTGTCCGTGACCCAGGGTGATACCTTCCAGCTGGGTCGGTCGCGCGTGGAGGTGGCCGGCTGGATCCAGCGTGAGCCTGACCAGCGTGGCGGGCTCGAAAGCCTTAATCCTCATATCATGCTGTCACCATCAACATTGATGGCGTCACAGCTGATCCAGCCTGGTTCGCGATCCACCTGGCGACTGATGGGGCGTGGCAGTGCCGATGCCGTGGCCCGGATACGACCATGGCTTGAGCAGCTCAAGGATCAGGGTGTTCGCGTCATGGACGTACAAACGGATAGCCCACGACTGGGCCGCACGCTTGATCGAGTACAGAAGTATCTGAGTCTGGCCGGGCTGGCCGCCGTGCTGCTGGCGGGGGTTGCTGTCGCCATGGCCACGCGTCGCTATGTGGATCGCCATCTGATGACGGTCGCCATGATGCGCTGCTTCGGTAGCAGCCGCGCCGACTTCAGTCGCCTGTTTGTTTACCAGTTAAGCTGGCTGGCACTGGCCGCCTCTCTGGTCGGCGCGGGTCTGGGCTGGCTGGGGCAGTACGGGTTGGCCTCCATTCTGTCCTCAATGCTGACACTGGCTCTGCCAGCGCCAGGTCTGGCGCCACTGGGCCTGGGAATACTGACGGCAGTGGCCATTCTGGCCGGCTTTGCCGGACCGACGCTGCTACGTCTTGAAAACGTCAGCGCCCTCAAGGTACTGCGTCGTGAACTCGATCCTCTGCCAGCATCTGCCTGGGTGGTCTTGTTGATGGCCAGCGCTGTCTTCGGTGCGCTGCTATGGCTTTACAGCGGTGATGCCCCTCTCGCCGGCTGGGTCGTTATAGCAGGTTGGGGTGTCATGGGGGTGTTGTGGGTTATTTCACTTGGATGTCTGGCAGGGCTATCCAGGGTGTCATCGCTGCTGGGTGGTCCCTGGAGGATGGGAATTCGTCAGCTGGGGCATCGGCGGCGCTCCAGTCAGAGCCAGCTGATCGCCTTCACGCTGACGCTGGCAGCAGTGGGGTTCATCGCGCTGGTGCGCAGTGACCTGCTGAGTGACTGGCAGCAGCGTTTGCCCGAGCAGGCGCCAAACCAGTTCGCGATCAATATTCAGCCTGCCGAGCGAGACGCTTTCGTGGCGGCGCTGGATAACATCAGCTCTCGCCGAAGTGATGTTTATCCGCTGGTTCGTGGGCGGATCAGCGCCATCAATGGTCAGTTGCCCCGTGAAGCAGTGCCGGAAGACGCCCGTGACGATGGCAACCTGCGGCGTGAACTGAACCTGACCTGGCGGCGTACGCTTCCTGAGGCGAATCGGATAACCCGCGGTGCCTGGTTTGCCTCTGACCCAGTCGACGCTGGTGGTCCCGTGCCTATCTCAGTGGCCGAGCGGCTGGCCACCCGGCTGGGCCTTTCCCCTGGCGATACCATGACGTTCGAGATTGCCGATCAGCATGTGACGGCCAGAATTACCAGTATCAGGAAGGTGGACTGGGAGAGCTTTCAGCCCAACTTCTTCGTTATTTTCCCACCCGGCGTGCTGGAAGGCTTCAGCCACAGTTTCATCACGGCATTTTACGTGCCGCCGAAAGATGCTCCGGCCATTGGCTCGCTGGTATCAGAATTCCCGGCGGTGTCCTTTCTGGATATCACTGCCATTCTGGACCAGGTTGACCGCATTCTGGATCAGGTGTCACGCGCCATTGCCTTTATTCTGCTGTTTGTGGCGCTGGCCGGTGTGGCGGTGTTGTATGCGGCCCTGGTCGCTTCCCTGCCGGAGCGGGCCCATGAAGGCGCGCTGCTGCGCGTATTTGGAGCGCAGCAGGCGTATTTGAGGCAAGCGCATATCAGCGAATTTGTCATGCTGGGTGGACTGTCGGGGGTAATGGCGGCGATGGTGGTTGAAGCCGGGCTGGCAGCATTGTACGCCGGCTGGCTGGACTTGCCTGTGGCGTGGCATCCGCTGCTTTGGGGTGTGCTACCGGCTGCAGGCATGCTGTTTGTGGGAGGGCTGGGGGTTGCCATGGCGCGCCCGCTGCGTACCCAGGCCCCTGTCCGGAGCCTGGGATTGCTTGATGAGATTTAACGGCTGGATTCCAGGCGGTGCCGCAAATGAAAGCTGTAGGCCAGGCCACCGGTCATGGCTGCCATGAAATAGCCTGTGTCGTAGTTGATGTAGCTTTCGAAGCTGTTGACCACCGCCCAGAACACGCCGAACAGCACCAGAAATACCAGTATGTCGGTAGGCATGTCGCCGCGTCGCCAGGCCATGAGGGCTCCGCGAATGATGACGCCGATCGCCGCCGCCATTACCGCTGTGCCGGCCAGCCCGTTGGCAATCAACAACGACAGGTAGCTGTTGTGGAAATGGCGCAGATTCTTGTGTGCAGCGATATCACCCAGTGTTCCCTGGCCGACCGGGTGCATGCTTTCAAGCAATAGCGGGATATGGCTTTTAGGCCCCCAGCCGAACCAGGGGTGCTCAAGCCATGTCTGAATGCCGTAGTACCAGGCATGGATGCGAAAGCCAATACTGGTCATGGGGATATCGGTCAGATCGCCCTGCAGGATATGGCGGATCACACCACTTTCAGCGGTCATACGGGTCAGGAGCATCGGGCCGAGCACTACTGACAGCAGCCCGATGGCAATAATGATCAGTGCACAGAGGCTCAGCCCGCGCCGGCGGTACGCCGGCTTTCGCAATGACGTGATCAAAAGCCCCATTAGACTGATGATGATGACCAGTATCAGGCCCAGCCAGCTGGCACGGGTTTTCACAAGTAGCACGCCAAATGCGGACATCCCGAAGGCTGCGATCATCAGTGCGGCTGACAGGCTCTTCCATCCTGTGGATGCCTCGCCGTGACGCAGCCAGCCCGTGAATCTGGGAGCAAGGCAGCTCAGTGCAATGAGTACCACTCCAAGCGCTACTCCCGCATGCTCCCAGTTTTTAAACCCCAGGGTGGGGCGATTATTGGCTGTGAGCTGAAACCAGTACTGAGGGTGGAGGGTCAGGTAGACAAGCGCCGTCATCACCATACCCATGAGAAAGAGCCCCAATGCCAGCCCTGTTCGCAGATGATGTCCGTAGAGAAACCAGGCTACCGGTAATACCAGGAACAGCTTTGTCAGATGGCGCATCGAGGTGATCTGATCGTCAGCAAACGCCGGGAAATGCGCCATGGCAAAGGGGAGGGTGACACATTGCAGCAAGAGCCAGATGACCAGCAGGATCAACAACGGGTCCCGGGCCATGCGCCCCCGTGCCGGTGTGCAGACGGCGCCGATGATAAACATGACCAGTACCACGGCTTCAAGCTGGCGTGATACCTCAAATAAAACCGACCAGCAGCCCAGAAACAGAAGTGTTGCTATCAGCCCGATTCGATAGGCCCAGCCGGGGGAATGGGCTGGCGGCGGTCCCATAAACAAGGCGATACGGTTCGGCATTGGGTTGTCCATGAGCTAATGGTGAAAACTGGATTTTACGTTATTTATTGTATGTTTTAAGCAGGAGCAGGGACCTGAATTGCCGGCTTTTATCATGAGTCGTTGTCCGGCGCTGCATGACTGCCTTTCGAGTGAAACGTTCATACGCCTGCGCTATGATGACCGCTCACTTTTTGCCTGTCTTTGTTGAGGACTGCTTCATGTTCAGACGTGATATGACGATTGCCGGATTTGATGACGATATCGCCAGCGCCATCTCCGAGGAAGTAGCGCGTCAGGAAGCTCATATCGAGCTGATTGCATCAGAAAACTATACCAGCCCGCGTGTAATGGAAGCTCAGGGCTCCCTGTTGACCAACAAGTATGCGGAAGGTTACCCCGGCAAGCGTTATTACGGCGGTTGCGAGTTTGTCGACAAGATAGAGCAGCTGGCCATTGACCGGGCCTGTGAACTGTTTTCCTGCGATTATGCCAATGTGCAGCCTCATGCAGGTTCCCAGGCCAACAGCGCCGTGTTTCAGGCGCTGGTCAAGCCCAATGACACGATTCTTGGCATGAGCCTGGATGCCGGTGGTCACCTGACCCATGGTGCGCGTCCGAACTTTTCCGGCAAGCACTACAATGCCGTTCAGTATGGCCTGAACGAGCAGGGGCTGATCGATTATGACGAGGTCGAACGCCTGGCGAAGGAACACCAGCCGAAAATGATCATTGCCGGGTTCTCGGCATATTCACAGATCATCGACTGGGCGCGTTTCCGCGAGATTGCCGATGGTGTTGGCGCCTACCTGTTTGTTGACATGGCGCATGTGGCCGGTCTGGTGGCAGCAGGCGTTTATCCCAGTCCGCTGCCCCATGCACATGTAGTAACCACCACGACTCACAAGACATTGCGCGGCCCGCGTGGTGGCCTGATCCTTTCGGCCGCCGGCGATGAGGACCTTTACAAGAAGCTGAACTCGGCCGTGTTCCCGGGTGGGCAGGGCGGCCCGTTGATGCACGTGATTGCCGGCAAGGCCATCTGCTTCAAGGAGGCACTGTCCCCCGAGTTCAAGACCTATCAACAGCAGGTGCTGGATAATGCCAGGGCCATGGCCGAGGTCTTCATCGAGCGCGGCTTTGACGTGGTCTCCGGAGGCACGGAAGACCATTTGTTCCTGCTGTCACTGATCAAGCAGGGTGTGACCGGCAAGGATGCAGACGCATCACTGGGGCGTGCGCACATTACCGTCAACAAGAATGCCGTTCCAAACGATCCGCAAAGCCCGTTTGTAACCTCCGGTCTGCGCATTGGTACACCTGCGGTGACTACGCGTGGTTTCAATGTTGAAGACTGCCGTGAGCTGACAGGCTGGATCTGTGACATTCTTGATGTGCTCGAGAAGGGCGAAGACACCACGGCTGTTGAACAGGACGTTCGGGGCAAGGTCGAGAAGATCTGCCAGAGACTGCCGGTTTACGCTTAATGGTGCGTTAATGTTTTCGGCGTCAACTATGGCGTCGAAGGCTTGATACGAAAGCCGCGCCCTGTGCGCGGCTTTTTTTGTTTAAACCAGTGTGACGGGGCAGGGATTGTGCACCGGGCACGTGTTCAGGAGCGGGCATTACATGAACATTCTTGTTACCGGTGTGGCCGGGTTTATCGGGCATGCGGTTGCCAGACGGCTGCTGACGCGTGGAGGAGACCGGCTCATCGGGGTGGATAACCTGAATGATTATTACGATCCGGCACTCAAGGAGGCGCGGCTGAATGATCTCGCGCAACATGGTGACGTGCATGTTGAAAACATCGACATTGCTGATACCGAGGCAATGCGGGATTTCTTCGACCGTCATGCCGTGGATGCGGTAATACATCTGGCGGCCCAGGCCGGAGTGCGCCACTCGATCGAAAACCCGCATGCCTACGGCCAGACCAATCTGGTGGGGCAGATCAATATCCTTGAAGGCTGCCGTCGGCACAACGTACGGCATCTTGTCTTCGCCTCATCAAGCTCGGTATATGGCCTGAATGAGAACATGCCCTTTGCTCCCGACCACACTGCAGACCATCCGGTCAGCCTTTATGCAGCAACCAAGCGAGCAGGAGAGCTGATGGTTCACAGTTATTCTCATCTGTATGGGCTGCCCGCTACCGGTCTGCGTTTCTTTACCGTCTATGGTCCGTGGGGCCGCCCGGACATGGCGCTTTTCAAGTTTACGCGAGCCATTCTGGCCGGAGAGCCGGTCAGCGTTTATAACGAAGGAAACATGGCCCGGGATTTTACCTACATTGACGATATTGTTCAGGGCGTACTGGATGTGCTGGACCAGCCTCCTCAGGCGAATCCCGAGTGGGATGCGTCGGCGCCTGCGCCGGATGGCAGCAGTGCACCTTACCGTGTTTTCAACATTGGCCGGGGCGAGCCGGTACCGCTGATGGATTTTGTTCGCGCGATCGAGCGACACACCGGCATCCGTGCGCAGATCAGGTACATGCCCATGCAGCCAGGTGATGTGCCTGCCACATGGGCCGATACGGCGTCGCTGGCCAGCGTGACGGGATACACGCCAGGCACCTCGATAGAGCAGGGCATCGGTGCCTTTGTCGACTGGTACCGATCCTTTTACGGTGTATGAATCTCGGGCAGCCGGGTAAAGCCAGGCAGACATTCCAGCCAGTGGTAGACGCGTTCGATATCGTCACTGCGCTTGAGAATCCTGTCGGCCGTTGGCTTCATGTAAAAGGCGCGAATATCAGGGTAGTCACTGGCCAGATTGATCAGTGCAGATGAGAACAGGGAAACAAGCCCTGCCGGTGGAGAAGGCTGCATTTCAAACCAGTGTTCGATGGGGACCGCCGGGTCAACACGTTCAAAGCCCTCGGGCAGGGCGCGTGGCTGCTCGCTGCGATGAGGATAATAGACAATGCGTTGGTGCGGAAAGGCGGCTCGAGCGCAGGCCAGCTGCTGCTGATAATCCTCTTCACGCATGATGCCCTTCTCTACAACACAGCAGCCAATGAAAAGCACCGCATCGGTATCGAGTGGCTTCTGATGGCTCGCCGTTGGCAGTGAAATGACCTCAAGAGACGGGCACAGGGTCTTGAGGGGATAGCGCGATATGAACAGCGGTCTGAAACGCGCCAGGCCTGCAAACATCTTCTGACGCCCCTTCGCAGCCTGTTCCGCGATGACAAGGGATGCCGTACCGTCATCCATGGCGATAAATCCTCTGAACCCTGGATGCAGCGCAAAGAACTTGAACAGTTTGTTGCGCCAGTCGCCGCTATATACCTTGAAATTCCCCTCCGGTGCTTCACGAAATACAAAGCGAAGACGGCGTGACAGTGCATTGGTTTTGGCAGTAATGTGACGAATTTCTACCTGCCCTGCCAGTTCACCCAGGCTGCAGAGTACTCGCTCATGGTCTCGCCCGAAGGCGTGGTCAAACAGGAGGATGCGTACCTCCTCGCTCGGCAGGTCGTAATAACCAATGATGCGTCGTGCGCTATCGGCCTGAAAGGGTGAGCTGATGCAGAACAGATGCTTCATTACGGCGCCTCGACATCCCTGAATTGCTTTTGGTGACTGGTTTGCCAAAGCCTTGATTCATTCAGGGCCGCCATGAAATGACTCACGCTGTTGCCGTCGCCGAACGTCGCCTGTGGCGAGAACTGTTTCCCTGCCATGAGCCGTATCGCACTGGCGATCGCCCCCTGATCATTATTTACATTCATGATGCTGTCACAGGCAGGAATGCGGCCCTGCTGGCGGGAACCGATGTTGATGGCCGGCGTACCGTATACCGGTGCTTCTCGCACACCTGCGCTGGAATTGCCGATAATGCAGCGCGCCTGCTGCAGCAGCGTCAAAAAGCATTCAAACCGCAGTGATGGATAAATCGCAACACGAGGATGATCGCGATACTGCTCTATTGCTTCCAGGATGATATCGCTGCCGCTGTCATTATTGGGATAGATCATCACCAGGTTTTCTTCGCTCGCCATCAGCCCATCCATGACAGCCTTTATATGCTGTGGCAGCTGGTCGACTTCTGTCGTCACCGGGTGGTACATGAATAACGAAAAGGTACGGAAGGGCAGCCTGTAGCGATCAATCACCTCGGAAAGCGCCGGCAGCTCACTGGAGTGCATGATATCCAGATCCGGTGAGCCGATAATACGAATCGATGATTCCCTTTCTCCCATCCATTTTAAGCGGGCAGCCGCCTCGGCATTGCACACAAAATGGAGATGCGACAGCTTTGACACCGAGTGGCGGATCAGCTCATCGATGGTGCCCGAAATTTCTCCCCCCTCGATATGTGCCACCAGAATATTGTTCAAACTGCCCACAATGGCCCCGGCCAGTGTCTCTACTCGATCGCCGTGCACAACAAGCAGATCCGGGCGGTTTTCACGGACATAATCCGACAGGCCTGTAATCGTTTTGGCCAGAACGATATCCATTTCATCGCCGTGGCGCTGATTGATGTGGGTGTGGTAATGAACAAACCCTGATTTTTCTATCTCCCGATAGGTGTGCCCATAACGGGCATGCATATGCATGCCCGTGACAAAAATGTCGAGCTCAACATCGTCGGCCTGGTCAACAGCCATCATGAGGGGTTTCAGCTTGCCAAAATCTGCTCGAGTGCCGGTCAAAAACAGAACGCGCCGTGTCACTTTACATCCTCGCGCTTGAGCTGCACGTCATGCTGGATATCGCGAGCGGCGACCCTGCCTAGAAGTGCATTGTATTCGGCGGCAGAAAAGTCGCCGCTGCCCGGCCGCTTGACCCAGATATTATCCTTGCTGAGTGTCTCGCCCTCCTTGATGGGCGCAATGGCCACGACACTGGCATAAGCAAAGTCGATGGTGGGCTTTTCTTCAGGCACGGCTCCCTTGGTGCCGCCGCGCATCTTCTGCATGCGGTTGGCTTCATGGATCAGCAGGCTGCATTCCTCTGGATCCATCGAGCAGACGATATCCGGGCCCTGACGCGACTTGTGATCAGTAAAGTGGCGCTCAAGGACGCTGGCCCCGACTGCAACGGCACCCACACATGCCATGTGATCGGCGCTATGATCGGATAGCCCGACAACGGCATCCGGGAAATGGTCGGCCAGCGCATTGATGCCGCCCAGTCGAATCAGGTGATCTGGAGTGGGGTAGAGGTTGGTACAGTGCAGCAGGCAGAAGGGCACGCCGGCACGGCGCATGATGTCAACGGCAGGCTCTATGGCGTCCAGGCTGTTCATGCCTGTACTCAGGATGATGGGCTTGCCAAGGGAGGCAATATGTTCGATCAACGGGTAGTTGTTGCACTCGCCTGAACCAATCTTGTAGGCCTGAACGCCAAAGCGCTCAAGCCTTTCAGCGGCAGCTCTGGAGAAGGGAGTACTGATGAAAATTGCCCCCTGACGTTCGACATGCTCCATCAGTGCGCGCTCATCGTCCTCGTTCAGCGCGCATCGCTCCATGATGTCATAAATAGAGACGTCCGCATTGCCCGGTATGACGCCCCGAGCCTCCGATGACATTTCATCCTCGATGATATGGGTCTGGTGTTTGATTACCTCGGCCCCGGCACGGATGGCTGCATCCACCATTTCGATGGCGACATCCAGGCTACCCTCGTGGTTGATGCCTATTTCCGCGATCACCAGCGGAGGATGATCGTAACCGACGGCACGTGTGCCAATATAAAATTCAGGGTGTGCTGACATGTTGGGCTCTCAGAATGTGTTCGACACGCAGTAGGTCGTCGCGTGTATCAATATCAATGGAATCGGTAGCCGACATGAGGCTGGGGACGATGCCATCCCTCGGGAAATTCTTTCCGGTTTTCAGGGCCTGTCGGCGAAATATATAGATAGCCCCATTAGCATAACAACAATCCGGCAGGGTCTGTCGTGGCCGATAAGGTGCTTCACTGTCATACAGGCCGACCATGAACCCGTCTTCATTCAGTCGGTAGGCCTTCATCGGATGGGTGTCGGGGATGACGGCACTGATGACGCCATTTACCTCAGGCAGGAGACATTCAAAGGCCTCCCGGATATGGTGCGCGCGCCGAAGAGGAGATGTGGGCTGCAGTAACGTGACCGTTGTGGCTCTGGTGCCTTCCTGTTCCACTTCGTCCACTGCATGCATGAGCGCATCAAAGCTGGACGCAGTATCTGTCGCCAGGCTGGATGGCCGTTCAATTACTTCTGCTCCTTCGATACGTGCCGTTTCAAGGATGGCTGGATCATCGCTGGTGACGATCACTCTATCGAAGCACCCACTCTCAAGTGCGGCCGCTATAGTCCAGCCAATCAGTGGTCGACCACCAAGCAGGGCAGTATTCTTGCCAGGCAGCCCCTTCGAGCCGCCTCGGGCGGTAATAATGGCAATATTCATGCGCGTGCCGTATTTCCTGTGATTCATGGTAATAACGTATCAAGGATATAAACATCAACATGCTTATGCCTGACCCTGTCTGATGCTTCATGTCGTCATCATAAGCGAGCATTCAGTTTCCTGACGCTACGCTTTCTATCATGAAGTATACCCTTTACCTCAATTTCTCATGCCCGGCCTTCTGTATAGTGCCATCGGGCGTATGGCGTAGGCCATCTGCGCCTGGTTTCCGAGTATTTCCCCGGAAAGCCCGTGTTATACCCTCTAGCCATAATCCGGGAGTCAGCATGTCCGATCACGTTCACGTAGTGCTCGCTACCGACAATACCTATGCGCCCTGGGCTGGTGTTTTAATAAGTTCCATCCTCGATACCCGGCCTGACGGAGCCATGGAATTTCATCTTGTCGAGCAGGGCGTCAGTACTGATAACCGTGAAAGGATCAATGCGCTGGGTGCCGGCCGGCTGGACGTCAGTATTCACTGGTATACCCCTGACCCCTGCGCATTTTCCAGTTTTCCAATTAAACGGTATGGCATTGCTTCCTATTACAGGCTGAGCATTGCCTCCATACTTCCGGCGTCGGTAAAGCGGGTTATTTATCTGGACTGTGACGTACTGGCAACGACCGATATAGGTGATCTACTGGATGATCATGACCCGGCTCATATGCTTGCCGCCGTGGAAAATATCGGTGGTCCGACCTCGCAACTCTGCAAGCCTGGAAGGTATTTCAATTCCGGCGTACTGGTGATTAACCTGGAAGCCTGGCGTGCCCGGCGATGTGAAGAAAAACTACTGGATCTGATGAGGGAGCAGGGTGATACTTTTGAATACCCTGATCAGGATGCGCTTAATGTGTTGTTTCATGGCGAGTGGCAACGCCTGCCACTGCGCTGGAACGTGCAGCCCGGGGTGTGGTCGCGTTACGAGAAGAAGCGGTTTTCAAAAACAGGATATGACGCGGATAGTTTTGAAGCCGCCGTCAAGCGTCCGGGCCTGGTTCACTTTCTGGCCAAAAAGAAGCCCTGGGTGTTCGGGTGCTTTCATCCCTTCCGAAAGCTCTGGCTTTCGTATCTTGATGATTCGTCCTGGCGCTCATTGAAACCCCAGCCTGAAAGCATCTGGGGTCGGGCAGTTCACTATATGAATGTCGCATCTCATGCAAAAGAAATGCGTCGAGCTCGGTATTTGAGTCAACAGTCATCTTCCGGCTGTGTTAGAGCGCCTTGAGGCAGCTGCCCGGTATTTTTCCTTTCGATACCACGCACCGTCGTGTGTCATTAGCTGATTAACAGCAGTAAACGAGCTGTATTTACGTTTACTTTTCTGCCTGCATGATTAGTACCCTGCCTAATAGCTTGAAACGTTGAGTTCGACTTATTCGGATTCATCCTTTAGGTTATGTGTTTTTTAGTTTTGTTAATTTAGTTGTGTATAATTAATAACCGTAATGAATGTGTGTATAGTTAGTTCGTTTCGCGCGCTGTATGATAAAAACAGACTCGTACTCATTAATTTTCCGATGTGCAAGTGCACTAGCTGCTCATTACACGAGGCTTTTTTAAGCGTTTTGAAAGCCTGATATCACAGCATTGACAGTGAAAAGATAAACTCATGAATACCTCATCACCCGCGATGCTTTCACCTGAGCGCCAGACGCATTTAAAGCAGCTCGAAGCCGAGTCGATACATATCATCCGCGAAGTAGCCGCGGAATTTCGCAATCCTGTCATGCTGTATTCCATCGGCAAGGATTCCTCCGTCATGCTGCACCTGGCGCGCAAGGCCTTCTATCCCGGTACGCCGCCGTTCCCGCTGATGCACGTCAACACCACCTGGAAGTTCCGCGAGATGATCGAGTTTCGCGACCGGATGGCCGCGGATGCCGGCATGGAACTGATCGAGCACATCAACGAGGAAGGCCGCGCAGCGGGCATCAACCCCTTCGATCACGGCAGTTCCAAGTACACCGACGTCATGAAGACCCAGTCCCTCAAGCAGGCACTGGACAAGTACGGGTTCGATGCCGCCTTCGGTGGTGCCCGGCGTGACGAGGAAGCCTCGCGGGCCAAGGAGCGCGTCTACTCCTTCCGTGACAAGTACCACCGCTGGGATCCGAAAAGCCAGCGCCCGGAGCTCTGGAACGTCTACAACGGCAAGGTGAACAAGGGTGAATCGATTCGCGTGTTCCCGCTGTCGAACTGGACCGAGCTCGATATCTGGCAGTACATCTACCTCGAATCGATTCCCATCGTCCCGTTGTATTACGCCGCACCCCGCCCGGTCGTCGAGCGTGATGGCATGCAGATCATGGTGGATGACGAGCGCCTGCCGCTGAACGAGGGAGAAGTGCCCGAAGAGAAGTGGGTGCGTTTCCGGACCCTGGGCTGCTACCCGCTGACCGGCGCGGTGGAATCCCATGCCGCGACCCTGCCGGACATCATCCAGGAAATGCTGCTGACCCGCACGTCAGAGCGTTCGGGCCGGGCCATCGACCACGACCAGGCCGGATCGATGGAGAAAAAGAAACGGGAAGGGTACTTCTAATGGCACACCAATCCGATCTGATTGCCGAGAACATCGAGCAATACCTGAAGGAACACGAGAACAAGGACCTGCTGCGCTTCATCACCTGCGGCAGCGTCGATGATGGCAAGTCCACCCTGATCGGGCGCCTGCTGCACGACTCCAAGATGATCTACGAGGATCAGCTGGCCGCGATCACTCGCGACTCGAAAAAAAGCGGTACCACCGGTGACAAGGTGGATCTGGCGTTACTGGTCGACGGGCTGCAGTCCGAGCGGGAGCAGGGCATCACCATCGATGTCGCCTACCGCTTCTTCTCGACCGACAAGCGCAAGTTCATCATCGCCGATACCCCGGGGCACGAGCAGTACACCCGCAACATGGCTACCGGCGCCTCGACGGCAAGCCTGGCGGTCATCCTGATCGATGCGCGTTACGGCGTGCAGACCCAGACCCGTCGGCACAGCTTCATCGCCGACCTGCTGGGCATTCAGCATCTGGTGATCGCGGTCAACAAGATGGATCTGGTCGAGTACGGTGAAGCCCGCTTCAACGAAATTGTCGAGCAGTACAAGCAGTTTGCCGACAAGCTCGACGCACCGAACCTGTACTTTGTGCCCATGTCCGCGCTGGAAGGCGATAACGTCGTCAACGCCAGCGAGCACATGAACTGGTACACCGGCCAGCCGCTGCTGGCCCTGCTTGAAGGCATCGAACTGAGTCGGGATCAGAACCTGACGGACCTGCGCCTGCCGGTGCAGTACGTCAATCGGCCCAACCTCGACTTCCGCGGCTACTGCGGCACTCTGGCGGCCGGCATCCTGCGGCCGGGTCAATCGGTCAGGGCACTTCCCTCCGGCAAGACCTCGACCGTGGAACGGATCGTCACCTTTGATGGTGATCTGGACGCGGCATACCCGGGCCAGGCCATCACCGTGACCCTGGACGACGAGATCGACATCTCCCGGGGGGACTGGCTGGTCGCCGCGGATGCAGAAATTGCGGAATCCAACGCCTTCACGGCGGACATTGTCTGGATGCACGAACAGGCGATGCAGCCGGGCAGGGCGTACGACATCAAGATCGGTACACGGGAAGTCAGCGGCCAGATCCGGCACATCGACTACCAGATTGACGTCAACACCCTGGATCACCACGCCGCCGACGAGCTGGTGCTCAATGCCATCGGGCGGTGTCAGGTGGAACTGACCTCCCCGGTGCCGATCGACAACTACCGCAGGAGTCCGGGCACGGGCAGCTTCATCGTGATCGATCGGCTGACCAACGTGACCGTGGGGGCCGGCATGGTAACAGGATCACTGGATATTCAAACGCCTTATGAATACAGGGATAACGACAGTCCGGCAGAGGTCGTGTGGAATACGACTAGCGTGACGCCAGCAATGAGAGCTGCCATCAAGGGCCATCAGCCTCGGTGCATCTGGCTTACGGGATTGTCGGGCTCGGGAAAATCCACCATTGCCAATGCGCTGGAAGTAGAAATGAACCGCCATGGCTATCACACCATGCTGTTGGACGGTGACAACATTCGCCATGGTCTTTGCAAGGATCTAGGAATGAGCGAGGCGGATCGCAATGAAAATATTCGCCGGGTAGGTGAGCTTGCAAAAATCTTTGTTGATGCCGGTTTAGTCGTGATTACTGCCTTTATTTCACCGTATCGGGCCGACCGAAAAGAAGCCCGCGTACTGTTTGATGAGGGGGATTTTGTCGAGGTGTTCATAGATACGCCCCTGACTGTCTGCGAGCAGCGTGATCCTAAAGGGCTTTATAAAAAGGCGCGGGAAGGAAAAATAAGAGATTTTACCGGTATCGATAGTCCCTATGAGACGCCGATGGATGCCGAGGTGGTGCTGAAGGCAGGACAGTATGATCAACATGCGCTTGTCAGCCAGTTACTAAAGGCACTTCAGCGCTGATGTTTATGCGGAAGATAATTTGACCTGTTGCCGAGACCATGACGTCGTTGGCGCAGGTGTATCAAGTGGTTGAGCCGAGTTTGTGCTGACACTACATGAATAAGGGATGGCGATGACAATTCTTGTGACAGGTGGGGCCGGATTTATTGGTTCCAACTTTGTACTGGACTGGCTGGCTCACCATGATGAGCCAGTGATTAATCTGGACCTGCTGACCTACGCCGGAAATCTGGCCAACCTTGAACATCTGGAAGGTGATGACCGTCACGTATTTGTTCATGGCGATATTGGTGACCATGACTGTGTTATCGGTCTGCTCGACAGGCATCAGCCCCGTGCTGTCATCAATTTTGCAGCCGAGTCACACGTAGACCGCTCTATCCATGGTCCGGAAGATTTTATCCAGACCAATATGGTCGGAACGTTTCGATTGCTTGAGGCCGTTCGCCAGTACCATCGGAATATGAATGAAGAAGCAGCTGCAGGTTTTCGTTTTCTGCATGTGTCGACCGACGAGGTATATGGCTCTCTGGAGGCTGATGCCCCCGCCTTTACCGAGCAGCATCGCTATGAACCGAATAGCCCTTATTCGGCATCTAAAGCGGCTTCAGATCACCTGGTTAGGGCCTACCATCATACTTATGGTCTGCCGGTACTAACGACAAACTGTTCCAACAACTACGGGCCGTATCACTTTCCCGAGAAACTGATACCGCTGGTCATTCATAACGCCTTGGGCGGCCGTGACTTACCTATCTACGGAGATGGTCAGCAGGTAAGAGACTGGTTGTTTGTGACGGATCATTGCAGTGCCATTCGTCGTGTACTGGAGGCGGGTACGACAGGTGAGGTCTACAACGTGGGTGGCTGGAATGAAAAGGCCAATCTCGATGTGGTTCATACATTGTGCGATATCCTGGACGAGGAAGCCCCGCGGAGTGACGGTGCCTCCTACCGTAGCCAGATCACATTCGTGACGGATCGCCCGGGCCATGATCGGCGTTACGCCATTGATGCGACCCGACTGGAGCGCGAACTGGGCTGGCGACCGAAGGAAACCTTCGAGACAGGTATTCGCAAGACTGTGCAATGGTATCTGACCAATCAAACGTGGGTTGAAAATGTCACCAGCGGAGCTTATCGCGAATGGGTCAACAAACAGTACCAGTAAAGCTTTTGCTTTTGGGCGCCAATGGCCAGGTCGGATGGGAGTTGCAGCGCTCTCTGGCTCCTTTGGGCGAGGTGGTTGCCTGCACGCGAGAGCAGGCCGATCTGTCCCGGCCCGAGAGTTTGAGAGCACTGGTTGATGCCCATGCCCCTCAGGCCATCATCAATGCGGCAGCGTACACTGCGGTAGACAAGGCCGAAGATGATGAAGCGACTGCGAGGCTTGTCAATGCAGAGGCCGTGCGAGTTCTGGCCGATTGCGCGAATGCTACGGGTGCTGTTTTCGTCCATTACTCGACGGATTATGTATTCGATGGCACGTATGAACTGGGTTACGAGGAAGATGCCGAGACAGGCCCTTTAAGTGCCTATGGACGTACCAAGTTGGCCGGGGAGCGAGAGATTACGGCCAGTGGCTGCCTGGGTTATATCTTCCGCACCAGCTGGGTGTATGCCGCACGGGGAGGGAACTTCGCCAAAACCATGCTGCGCCTGGCCAGCGAGCGAGATGAACTTAATGTGGTGGCTGATCAGTACGGAGCCCCGACCAGTGCAGAATTGATTGCCGATGTTACTGCGCAGGTGGTGGCTCGTGCTCTTGACGATCGTAACTTTGCCAGGCGTACCAGTGGTATCTATCACCTGGCGGCCGGTGGGCACACCACCTGGCATGGGTTTGCACGATTTGTAATCCAGCATGCCAATGCCCTGGGATATGAAACGCGGCTTTCAGCTGAAGAGATTCGACCGATTACAACGGCCGAATTTCCGGTACCTGCACGTCGGCCGGCGTACTCACTTTTCAATACCGACAAGCTGTGCAGCACCTTTGGTCTGATGCTGCCCCGGTGGCAGCTTCATGCAGAGCGCATGATGGTTGAATATCTGAATAAATAGCAAACAGGCCCTGATTGGTATCAATTTAAAAGAGGGCTTACAAATAAAAGGGACATAATCATGAAGCGCAAGGGCATTATTCTCGCTGGTGGGTCCGGCACTCGTCTGCATCCGGCCACGCTTGCCATCTCAAAGCAGTTGTTGCCTGTTTATGACAAGCCGATGATTTATTACCCGCTCAGCACGCTTATGCTGGCGGGTATTCAGGACATTCTCATCATTTCGACTCCCCAGGACACGCCACGTTTTGAGCAGCTTCTAGGTGACGGCAGCCAGTGGGGCGTCAACCTGCAGTACGCGGTGCAACCCTCTCCGGATGGGCTGGCTCAGGCCTTTCTGATCGGAAGGGAGTTTCTTGGCAATAGCCCCTGTGCGCTGGTGCTGGGGGATAATATTTACCACGGTCAGAATTTTCATGTGTTGCTTCAACAGGCCAATGAACGTCGGGAAGGGGCCAGTGTATTTGCCTACCACGTTCAGGATCCGGAGCGTTATGGGGTGGTGGAGTTTGATGCGTCCGGCAAGGCGATCAGCATTGAGGAAAAGCCCGAGGTAGCCAAGTCCAGCTTTGCGGTTACCGGCCTCTATTTTTACGACGAACATGTCGTTGATATTGCCAGAGACATCAAACCCTCGCCCCGGGGGGAGCTTGAAATTACCGATGTTAACCTTGCCTACCTGAACCATGGCTTGCTGCACGTCGAGCGTATGGGGCGCGGGTATGCATGGCTTGATACCGGCACGCATCAGTCCCTGATGGAGGCGGGGCAGTTTATTGCCACGCTCGAGCACCGGCAGGGGCTTAAGGTGGCATGCCCGGAAGAGATTGCCTATCGGCAGCAATGGATTGACGCAGATCAGGTCGAGCGTCTGGCAGCGCCATTGATGAAAAATGGCTATGGCCAGTATCTGCAGCGCATATTAAAAGAGGGTGTTATTCAATGAAGGCCGTACCGCAGAACATCCCTGATGTAATTCTTTTCGAGCCTCGAGTGTTTGGCGATGAGCGTGGTTTTTTCTTCGAAAGTTTCAACCAGAAGCAGTTCGATGAAGCAGTGGGTCGGCATATCGAGTTTGTACAGGATAACCATTCCCGCTCAAGCCAGGGTGTGCTGCGCGGCCTGCATTATCAGCTTGCGCCATACGCGCAGGGTAAACTGGTACGCGTGGTTGAAGGTGAGGTATTCGATGTCGCCGTGGACCTTCGTGAGAGTTCGCCTACCTTCGGGCAGTGGGTAGGTGCGCATTTAAGTGCGGAAAACAAGCACCAGCTTTGGGTGCCGGAAGGGTTTGCCCACGGCTTTGTTGTACTTTCTGAATCGGCTGATTTTTTATACAAGACTACTGATTTCTACGCGCCAAAACATGAGCGCAGTATTCGTTGGGATGATGAAACCCTTGCCATTGACTGGCCTTTAAGCGGTGATGTCAGCGTATCTGAAAAGGATGCAGCAAGCCCGTATTTTGCAGACGTCATCGCAGCTGGTGATGTGTTCAACAAGAGAGACGCATAATGAACGAGCAGCAGCTTGTACTCGTGGTTGGCATGCACCGCTCGGGAACCAGCGCCGTGTGCCAGTTGCTTGAAGCCATGGGCGTGGGCTTTGGGAATAATCTCATGCCTGCTGCCGAGGAAAATCCGCGTGGTTTTCTGGAAGACCTTTCTTTGGTGGCCTTCAACGAGCAGCTGCTTGGGCATGAAATAGGGTGGACACTGATCAACCCGCAATGTAGCCAGCATCACAGCCTGGAATGGAGTAGCGCGGCGACGCATTGGTGGCACAGCTTTCTGGAGGATAACCATGAGAAGGCGATGGTGGCACTCAAGGATCCCCGTATATGCCGTACGCTTTCATACTGGCACCCCATTCTTGGTGCGAGTGCTCGGGTCGTTTTCGTCGTACGCCACCCTTCGGATGTTGCCGGTTCACTGGCAAAGCGTAATGGGTTTGATCGCCAGCTGGGGCTGGCCTTATGGTTTGTATACAACTATGACGCCTACTGCGACGTATGCCGTTTCGGGTATTCGCGTCTCATGGTCGACTACGATCAGTTGATTGATGAGGAAGAGCGTACCGGACAGTCAATTGCCGAATTTTTGGGGCTACCTGCTTCCGGGTTTGACTCCATTGCCGAAAAGGGGCTGCGTAACAATCATCAGCGCGCTTCAGACGAATTTGAGCTATCTCAAGCCTGTGAGGCACTTTATACCGCGCTGTTATCAAATGATGAATCCATTTTGGAACAGCTGGCCAGCTATCATCAGCACCTGTGCGCATCATTTGAGTACATCGATGGCCTCCGATGCGAACGTTACGAGGCGAATTCCCAAAGCGTTTCCAGAAAGCTTGCTGAAACCGTTCATCAGCGCAATATACTTGCTGCTGATTATGCAGAGCTTGAAAACAGCATTGACGAGCGTAATCAACATGTTCTGAGCATCGGTGCAGCACATCAGCAGACTATGGATGAGCTGGTGGCGACCAGGCTGCATCTGGAAAAACAACAGGCATTACTTGATAGCGTTTTAGCTTCTGATAGCTGGAAAATTACCGCGCCCCTCAGGTATCTGGGGAATAGCGGGCGCAGCAATCCATGGGTCAATCTTGTCCGACATGGGATACAGCAGGGCGGTGGTGTCAAGGGCATGGTACGAAAGGCCGTACAACTTTACCGTGTTGAAGGAGTGAGCGGATTAAAGCGAGGCTTTTACAAAATTCGCGCAGGTACCATGCACTCCCCGGTTGAAGGCCCCCTATCAGCTAAGTTCCAGGGCATCGACCGTAACGATTACGCTGCCTGGGTAGAGCATTTCGATACCCTTGATGTTGCCGAGCGACGGCGCATTATGGAGATAATCAATGCGTGGGACGAGTGCCCGACCTTTTCGATTATCATGCCGACCTTTAATCCCGAGCCTGACATGCTGCGGGCGG
Organism: Larsenimonas rhizosphaerae; assembly: GCF_026240105.1. Taxonomy (NCBI): domain Bacteria; kingdom Pseudomonadati; phylum Pseudomonadota; class Gammaproteobacteria; order Oceanospirillales; family Halomonadaceae; genus Larsenimonas; species Larsenimonas rhizosphaerae. The sequence continues at coordinate 289,075 of NZ_JAPIVE010000003.1, read as the reverse complement.
CCATCGATTCAGTCATCGGCCAGCTTTACCCGCACTGGGAGCTGTGCATTGCTGATGATGCCTCGACCGATCCCGCCATTCGAGACATTCTTGACCATTACGCTCGGGCGGAACCACGCATCAAAGTAGCTTTCCGAGAGGAAAATGGTCATATTTCAGCCAGTTCCAATAGTGCTCTGGCATTGGCCAAAAACGAATGGGTGGCTCTGTTCGATCATGATGACCTGCTGACAGAACACGCGCTTTTTTACATGGCAGAGGCGATTCGTGGTTGTCCTGATGTGAAGCTGCTTTATTCCGATGAAGACAAGGTGGATCAATACGGCCACCGTCAGGCGCCGTATTTCAAACCGGGCTGGAACCGTGACCTTTTATATTCACAGAATTTTATTTGTCATCTGGGGGTATATCAGCGCGACATTATTGAACGCATTGGTGGTTTCAGGCTCGGGCTGGAAGGGTCACAGGACCACGATCTCGCGCTTCGCTTCATTGAGCAGATTGAAGATCATCAGATTCACCACGTTCCTCGAGTGCTTTACCACTGGCGTATGCATGCTGCAAGTACTTCAGCTGGTGGCGAGGCCAAGCCCTACACTGTCAAGGCAGGACTCAAGGCGCTCAATGAGCATTTTCAGCGTACCGGGCGGCGCGGACATGTGGAAGCCACACCGTTTGGCTATCGAGCCCGCTATACATTGCCTGATTCCCCGCCCCTGGTCAGCCTGGTGATTCCTACACGCAATAGCGCTGATCTGGTCAGGATGTGTATTGACAGCATCATGTCAAAAACGAATTATCCGCAATATGAAATTTTGCTGGTAGATAATAATTCCGATGATCCCGAGGCGCTGGCTTATTTCGCCGAGCTTGGCAGGCGTCCGAATATCAAGGTGATTCGGGATGAACAGCCCTTCAATTATTCCGCAATTAATAATGATGCGGTGGCCAGAGCGAGCGGAGAAGTCATTGCGCTGGTCAATAACGATATCGAGGTCATTTCCGAAGACTGGTTGACCGAGATGGTCAGCCTGGCCCTGCAGCCAGGGGTTGGCGCGGTAGGAGCCAAGCTGCTTTATCCGGATGACACAATACAGCATGCTGGTGTTGTGCTGGGCATCGGTGGCGTTGCCGGGCACTCCCATAAGCACTTTCCATGTACTTCGGCGGGCTATCTCAACCGTTTGAATTTGATCAGTAGCTATTCCGCTGTGACGGCGGCCTGCCTGGTGATCAGAAAATCCATTTATGACGATGTCGGTGGGTTGGATGAAGATCATCTGAAAGTTGCTTTCAATGATGTTGATTTCTGCCTGCGTGTTCGTGAGGCCGGGTATCGTAATGTATGGACGCCTTACGCCCAACTTTATCATCACGAGTCGGTCAGCCGGGGTGCAGAAAATACGCCTGAAAAAATGGCACGCTTTAGCTCGGAAGTGACTTATATGAGAGAGCGTTGGGGCGACCTGCTTGACAGGGATTCGGCTTATAATCCGAATTTGTCTTTAATTCATGAAGATTTCAGCCTGTCATGGTCAACGGTTTAACTTCGGGGCAATTTATGAGTGGTTTTGTATTTTTACATATCCCGAAGACTGCGGGAACAAGCTTCAGAACTTCTCTTGAGGTTGAGTTTGGTCGTAGAAGGATATGTTATGACTATTCAAGGGACTCCAGGGTTACATCGAGAATAGTTAAAAAATATCATTATGATCAGCGCGATGAATGTTTGTTTGGCATCAAGTTCAATAAAAAGAAATATTCTTGGCTTGTGGGTCATTTTGAGATATTTCGTTATATCTCAATTTTTAAAGCATGCATGTTTTTAACCTTTATTCGTAACCCCTGGGACAGGATGGTGTCCGAGTACGAGCATTTTGTTCGTGATAACGGCTATAAAGGAAGTTTTATTGACGTCATCGGAAGAAGTGACTTTATCAACAGGCAGTCGGTAATGCTGGCAAATGTGCCTCTTCAGGCCATAGGCTTTGTTGGTATTACCGAGTTATATGAAAGTGAGTTGATGTCACTTGAAAGGATATATGGCTTGAGAATTCCGGTCACCAGAGAAAATGTGTCTACTGACAAGTCAAGGGTAAGTTTTAATCGTCATGATCTCGATAGGCATAAGGCTGAATTTATTGAGTTAAATAAAAAGGATTATGTTCTCTATGACTTGGCAACCCTGCTATCCAGGCAGCGTAGCGAATTGCTTGCCGGTGGCAAGGATGTTGCTCACTGTGCGATATCCAGCTGTGCGTCAGGTGCCATAGAAGGTTGGGCGTGGTTTGAAAATGATAATACGCCCCCAAGGGTGAAGGTATATATAAATAACGTCCATGTGGATACTGTTGAATCAGATGTCCACATGCCGGGGCCATCGGTTTTCTTTCCGGAGCGCCGCGTTATAGGGTTTGTATCTAAGGCGGTTTTCAATGAAGATGATAACGTTGAATGCTTTATTGAGCAAAATGGTCAAAAATTGACCAGAGAGTATTTAATAAATAATGAGTATTGAGATATTGTTGGCCGTTTTCAATGGCGAGAAATATCTTGAGTCACAGATCCTTTCTCTGCAAATGCAGGTCTATAAGGACAAGATGCTATGTGTACGTGATGGTGGGTCCTGTGACAGATCATTATCCATTATCAGGGAAGCTTTTCGAAAGGGAGCGCGTTACAGGATTCTGGATTCCTCCGGCAGGGTCTCTGCCAAGGAAAATTTCTCTGAATTATTGAAAAATAGTTCATCTGACTATGTGGCTTTTTGTGATCAGGATGATGTCTGGGATGCTGATAAGTTGACGCTGGAAATGGCCGAAATGCAGCATCTTGAAGCGCTTTATCCAGACAGGCCGATTATTGTGCACTGTGATCTCGAGGTAGTGGACGCTACATTGAATACGCTTTCACCATCCTTTTTTGATAGTCAGTGTCTCCCTCGTGTTCATGGCTCTGTGCTTGATCAGATGGTTCAAAATAATGTGACGGGTTGTACTTTACTGATCAATCGTGCTGCGAGAGATCTGGTACTCCCCATACCACCAGAGGCCATAATGCATGACTGGTGGATCGCGGCAAAAGTACGCTATCACGGTGGTGTAATTGGTTTCGTTGACCGGCCACTGGTCAAGTATCGCCAGCATGGCGCCAATGTCGTTGGCGCCCGGGATATCGATGTATTTTATTATATACGTACCCTTTTCAAGCAGTGGGGGTTTATCAAGCCCTGGTGGGCAATCTATCGGCAAGCGAGGGCGATCGATCCCGACGTCTCGCTGTGGAATATCGTGCAGCGTAAAACAGTACTGACCTTTCGGCGCCTTAAGAAAAGGCCACAGGCTTGAGCCAGAGACTCCATTGGATATGACAGATTCATTACGTGTCGCCTGCATCGTTCCCACTCGCAATGGCGGAGACGATATCAAGGCGCTGCTTGCGTCGCTTGCGATTCAGAAACAGCCATTTGATCTATACATCGTGGATTCCAGTTCCGAGGATGATAGTCGCCTCGCAGCACGTGCTGCTGGTGCAGAGGTGACGGAAATAAATGTTGAGACATTTGACCATGGCGGGACGAGGCAGCGCATGGTCGATACGCTGGAGCAGTATGATATATGCACGTTTCTAACACAGGACGTTGTATTGGCTGACGCCTTGGCTCTTGAGCGTCTTGTGGATGCGTTTGATGACCACCAGGTTGGCGCAGCCTATGGGCGCCAGCTTCCACGAGCTGATGCAACACCTTTTGCGGCATTTCTGAGAGACTTTAATTATCCGGGCGTATCGCGTCGGCAATCGCTGGCCTCCATTCCTTCATTGGGGATGAAAACGGTCTTTATTTCAAATTCCTTTGCTGCCTATCGGCGACAGGCACTTCAGCAGGTAGGAGGATTTCCTGACGGGATTATTCTTGGTGAAGATGCCTGGGCAGCTGCGCTACTGGTGCAGGCCGGATGGGTCGTTTCATATGTCGCAAATTCTGAATGTATTCACTCTCATAACTATTCAATCTCGCAGGAATGGCGGCGCTATTTTGACATTGGTGTTTTCCACGGGCGTGCACCCTGGATTCTTGAGCGGTTTGGTACCGCCAGTGGAGAAGGCAAGCGATTTGTTATCGAAGAGCTCAAGTATCTGGGAAAATCAAATAAAGCGTTATGGGCTCTCTCAGTCGTACGGAATGTGGGCAAACTTGTTTTCTACAAGCTCGGTCAACAGGAAAAAAGATTACCCAACTGGCTGAAACGGCGGTTGAGTATGCATCGACGTTTCTGGGACAAGTCCTGAAGAACTTCAACAGTCTAAATGAATAGCGATCACTGCAGGTCAACAGGACTAATGATGGATAATACAGTACATAGCCAGGATGCCATGGAGTGGGCACTGGCCCCAATGCAACAGCAGCGTTGGCAGCTGGCTGCCGAACGCTGGGCTACTCTTCGTGCCGCACATGGGCAGGTCGCTGACGTATGGGTACAGGCTGCTATTTGCCATCGCCAACTGGGTGACTGGAATACGGCTGAGGAGCTTTTGACAGAGGCTATTCGGCGCTTTGAAGCCAACCCGAATGCCTGGCTTGAACTGGTAGCGCTCTATCGTGCCAAGGGAGCCAACGAGCAGGCACGCACATATCTGAATAAAACGCTTGAGCGCTTTCCGCATCAGTTGGCAGTAATGATGTCAGCAGCGGAGCAGGCGATGCTGGATGATGCTTTCGATGAAGCCGATGCGCTCAATGCGCGGACGCGAGACCTTTATAGTAATGAAGCCTCTGCGTGGTGTCAGTATGCCGAAATTTCCATGAGGCGTATGGCTTGGTCGCAAGCGCTGCTGCGCTGGGCTGAGGTGCGTGCGCGTTTTCCTGATATGCCGGCTGGCTATGAGCGCGCTGCTGAAGCGGCGGAGGCGCAGGGCCATGTGAAACAGGCGCGAAGGCTCAAGCTTGCCAGAGAATACGGACTTGAATGGTTGGCAAGCTTTGACCGCCCTGACCTGGCCAGCGATCATATTGCCCCACCGCGACGACGCAATGCGGCCCAGTTTGTTGAGCTTGTATGGGTCAAGGCCTGCTTTAATCTCAAGTCGGAAGCCAGCCAGAATTCGCTCCGTTACTTTTGGTGGGTGCTGGACCCACTGCTTTATATGAGCGTGTTTTATCTGGTATTTGGAGTAATGCTGCACCGAGGCGGTGGAGGGGATTTCATCGTTTATCTGTTGACCGGGCTGGTTCCCTTTCAATGGTTCGCAAAAACGGTACAGCAATCTTCCAATGCCATTTTTGCAGGACGAGGGTTGATGAACCAGGTGCATATTTCCCCCTTGTTCTTTCCGCTGGTGGGTATTATGCAAAATGCTGGCAAACAAATGCCGGTATTTTTACTCTTGATTGGTTTTTTGATTTTTTATGGGCTGCACCCTACCTGGCACTGGATTGCATTGTTACCCATTATCGTCCTCCAGTTAGTGTTGATGTCGGTTATAGGTTGCTTTCTGGCTTTGTTGGTGCCTTTTGCTCGTGATTTAAACAACCTTATTCCGACCGGAATTCAATTCATGCTGTTTTGTAGCGGCGTCTTTTATACCGTTGATACTATCCCTGAAAAGTGGCAAACGCTGTTTTTTTCCAACCCGATGGCTAGTCTGTTATATCAATATCGTCTGGTGCTGATGGATAGGCAATGGCCAGACTGGTCTGGCATGGGGTGGATATTGCTGGGCTGTAGCATAGGCGGCATTGCCCTTTCGTGGTTTTACAAACGGGTTGAAAGTGACTTGCCAAGGGTGGTGGGACAATGAATGGAGCACCTGCTGGGAGTGAAGTTATTATTTCCCTGAAGGACGTGGGGGTGCGTTATCGCCAGCAGGGTGGGCGCTTTAAAAAACCAGGGTATTACCAGGCGTTTGAGGGGCTGAACCTTGATATTTATCGTGGGGAAACCCTGGGCATCATAGGGCGGAACGGCGCAGGAAAGTCAACACTGCTTCGTTTGATAGCCGGCATTATAAAGCCCGATACCGGAAGGTTTATAAATCATGGTGTGACTGTATCACTGTTATCACTTGCTGCAGGGTTTGATGCTGATCTGTCAGGGGTAGATAACGCCATTATCAGTGGCATGCTACTGGGATACCGGCGTCAGCAGATTGTGGCGCGACTGAATGATATTCGAGAATTTTCAGAGCTGGGTTCTTTCATGGATCAACCGGTGAAGACCTATTCTTCGGGAATGCGCTCGCGCCTTGGTTTTGCGGTCGCCATGTACATGACACCTGACGTGTTATTGCTTGATGAAATATTGAGTGTCGGGGATGCCGACTTCAAAAAAAAGGCGGAGGCCGAAATGATGAAAAAGCTCCATTCAGATCAGACCGTGCTACTGGTTTCTCATTCAGAGGAACAGGTAAATCGCGTTTGCGATCGAAAAATAGAGCTGACCTCATCCTCTCTTACCTGACGGCAGCAGGCCAGTGACATGATTACCGAATACGATAAACAGTGATTCAATGGTTATTAAAACAATCTCAGGGTTTGCACCTTATTCACACCTGGCGGCCAGGCTGGCCGATGTCGCTGCCATTATCCTGGCCGGGTTTGCTGCCTACGCTATTCGCTTCGGAGTCTCGGGGCCGATTGATGAGCGCTACCTGTGGATGATGCTTTTCTCGACGCTATCGGGAATGATCATTTTTTCGGCCAGTGGTGTATACCGCTCGTGGCGCGGTGCTGTCCGCGTAGAGCTGGTGGTGCGTATCGGTCATGGTTTCATGATTCTGGGCGCGATCATCTTTACCTATCTTTACCTCTCTAAAACAGGTATCCGGTTTTCACGTTTGTGGTTGATGTACTGGTTATTGATGGCCTTTGTGTTATCTGTGGGCATACGCACGTTGGCTTATCCGGCGCTCAATCGCCTGCGTCGTTATGGCAAAAATCGGAAACAAATTATTCTGGTAGGTGATATTGAGTCATGCCGTACTGCAGTACACGCGATGCGTAATAACCCGTCGGTAGGCTTCGACATCGCCCGGATACGTCTGATGGATACGGCATCGGGCCATGAAACCCTGGGAATAGCCGACTGCCGGCCCTTTGATCCGGCAGTCGATGACAACATGCAGGCCGACGAAATATGGATCTGCTTGCCCTTATCCCGTGGGGCGGTCGTGGAAGAGGTCATGTCCGTGCTGAGTTATTGCGTTGCCAACGTACGCTATATGCCTGACATGCAGGGATTACGGTTGTTGAATCACAATATTTCAACAGTGGGCGGGCTTTATCTCTTGGATATGTCGTGTAGTCCCATGAGTGATTCAGCTCAGTTTTTCAAACTGCTGGAAGACAGGTTGCTGGCGGTAATGGCCTTGTTGCTCTGCTCACCGCTGTTTTTGAGTCTGGCGATTGCAGTGAAATTAACGTCAAAAGGGCCGGTGTTTTATCGCCAACAGCGTATGAGCTGGAACGGTAAAGCGTTCGACATGCTCAAGTTTCGCAGTATGGTCACTACTGCAGAACAGGATGGTGTTACCTGGGGCCAGGCCAGACATAAACAAATGACCCCGATAGGGCGCTGGCTCCGTCGAACGAGCCTGGATGAGTTGCCCCAGTTCATTAATGTTTTGAAAGGTGATATGTCGATAGTAGGGCCGCGCCCTGAGCGCATCCTGTTCGTCGATCAGTTCAAAAGTGAAATTCCTGGCTACATGCAAAAACACATGATGAAAGCAGGTATTACCGGTTGGGCGCAAGTCAACGGCTGGCGCGGAGATACCGACCTTAAAAAGCGTATAGAATTTGATCTTTGGTATATAGAAAACTGGTCATTATTGCTTGATATTAAAATAATATTCATGACATTTTTGAGGATTTTTTCATGTCGTGATGTTTTCTGATTCCATTTCCATCCGGGGTGTTAAATGAGTGGAAAAATAATTGCAGTAGGGGCATTAGGAGGTAGTGGTACCAGAGCTGTTGCTGATGTGTTGATGGCCTTGGGTGGTTTTTTTGGGGATGATATAAACGAATCAAGAGATAATTTAACTTTCACAAGGCTGTTCAAGGATCCCGAATGGTTCGCTTGTGCTGAAAAAAAAGATATTCAGCGTCGTCTTGAAGTGTTCCAGAACTATATGTGTGGGAATCTATCCATCAGCGATTTAATGTTTTTTATAAAGGCATCTTCGAAAAATGGCATTATGAAAAATGAGCCTCCTTCATTCAAGCTTTTAGGAAAGCATTTTTTCTGCAATCAGGTCATAGATAGCTTCTGGGGCAGGAATGAACCCAATACTCATATATATAGACAATATTATCGATTGCATGAGTGACGTTAAATATATCCATGTGCTAAGAAACGGTCTTGATATGGCGTTCTCTAAAAAAACAGCAGTTGATGAACTGGGGAAGTTTTTTTGGTGTAGAGGTGAGGGGTGATGAATCAGATGATGAAATGGCCTATAAACAGCTTGAGTACTGGATAGCTACGACTAAAAAGATTCTAAGCAAGAAAGAGAAGTATAAGGATCGTATTCTTGTTTTGAATCATGCTGAGTTCTGTATTTCCCCAGAAGTTGAAATAAATAAGTTGGCCGAGTACTCGGGGGTTAATATATCCTCGGATTTAAGTTCTGACTTATACAGTATCCCAGACAGAAAAGCAGCTTTGCCAAGGTACAGGGATATGGATACCGGGATATTTGATAGTAGGCAAATTGAGTTTGTGAAAAGTCAAGGATTTGGTACAGAGTGACTATTTGACGGTAACCAGGATGGTGTGCGAATGGTTTTAAAGTGGTAGAGTGTCATTTTTTCATGGTTCTTTTTAGTGGCTAGGCTGCTTTTTCTTGATTATAAAAATGCTTCAGGGGAATGATTTTGACTCAGTGTCCACTGGTAGTTGACCTGGATGGAACCCTTGTCAACACTGACATGCTGCACGAATATGCCCTTCGGTTATTGAAAGACAGTCCACTTGACGTGATACGTATCCCGGTCTGCTATTATCCCATGGGAAGGCTGTGCTCAAGCAGCAACTGGCATCCCGTACCGATTTTGACCCGGCCACACTCCCTTATAAAAAAGAGCTTATTGTATGGTTAGAAGGGCAGCATACCATTGGCTCTATTTCTCTCTGTTTTTTAGCTTTACTGATAGTCTTGGGCGAATTGGAAGTGCTCTATTCTTTTATAAGAAGGTATATGATATTTGGTAGCCAGTTTTCGAGGATAAAATTTTTCGAGGGGTGTTAGGTCTTGCATGACTTTTATTATTTATTTTAAGTATATAATTGGAAGGTTTTAATGATTAAGAATATAAGAGTGTTTTACGAGGATAGGGTGCCTGATTTTGTCACGGAAGCAGTGTGCTTTCTGCTTGTGGGCGGTTTTCTGCTAGCTCTTGATTCCTTTATATTTTATCTGAGCACGAATACAGGTGTGTCAGTGCTATGGGGCAATATATTAGGACGCATTGCTGGTGCTTTTACTGGCTTTATACTGAATAAAATATTTACCTTTTCAAAAAACAAGAATGGTGGAAAAATTTTAATACAGTCATTACGTTATATTTTTTTCTGGATGGTGGTCACGAGTATTAGCACGCTTTCTCTTTATATAATTACTAATGCTCTGGAGCTAAAGGCGGCATGGATAGCCAAGCCGATTATTGAGGCCGTTTTGGCATTTTTGAGTTTCTTTGCTTCAAAATACTGGATCTATAAATAATGACTAGTAGATACTATAATGATTACATAAGCGAGTTACGGTTCAACGATATTAAGGTTGCTGCCATTGTCCCTGCATATAAAGTAAGTTTTCATATATGCGATCTTGTTAGAGAGTTATTGCTCTGGTGTGACGATATATATATTGTTGATGATCTATGCCCTGAGCAGTCAGGGTTGTTGGTTCAAAAAGAAATAAAAAATCAAAAAGTACATGTATTGTTTCACGAATTTAACAAGGGAGTTGGTGGTGCTGTTATCTCTGGCTATAGGAGAGCCGTAGCGGATGGTGCAACTATACTTGTGAAAGTTGATGGCGATGGTCAGATGGACCCATCACTAATTCCGCGATTTATCACTCCAATTTTGCGAGGTCATGCAGACTACACAAAAGGTAATAGATTTTATGATCTTGCCAATATATTTAAAATGCCAAGAATCAGAATTTTTGGTAACGCTGCGCTTTCTTTTATGGCAAAGTTGTCTACTGGGTACTGGAATCTTTTTGATCCTACAAATGGCTATACAGCAATTCATGCTGATGTCGCAAGGTTATTGCCCTTGAGTAAGGTAAGTAACCGTTATTTTTTTGAAACAGACCTGCTTTTTAGATTGAGCACATTCCGGGCCGTGGTTCAGGATATCCCTATGGATGCAAAATATGACGATGAAGTCAGCAATCTTCATGTACGTTCTGTGCTTTTTGAGTTTGCATGTAAACATTTTAAAAATTTTAATAAACGTATTTTTTATTCATATTTTTTACGAGATGTATCTATTGCTTCCATCGAGTTATTGTTGGGCTCTTTGCTCTTTGTTTTCGGCGTGATTTATGGTGGAGCTAATTGGATTTACTCCGCGAGTCAGGAATCCGCTACCGCAGTGGGAACAATTGTCCTTTCATCCACCTCTTTAATTGTCGGGTTACAATTAGTGTTGGCTTTTTTGGGGTACGATATACAGTCCACGCCCAAAAATATCCTGCATGAAAGAAGCCTTAACTACGATGGTAAGCAGAAATTAAAAAACGAAGAGAATAAAAATCAAGAACTCTGCAATTTTGAGGAATAATATGGCTGCTTTCGAAGATAAATCCGTAATAGAAGAATCGCACGATCATTATATTGCTTTAAGAGTGACGCTATCGGCCTTGCTTATTTTTTTAGTATTGGTTGTATCAGGCCTTACGGGGTCATCTTTTCAAAATCTAATGAAAAGCACGGCTTTTGTAAAGCAAAGTGGTCATGAGATTTTTTTTAAGTCACAGGGGGTGAGGTCGGATGAATGGTTAGTATCCACACCTATGGCTATTTCACAATATAACCACGTTCCCGAGCGATTCCCCATAGTTAATGATAATTATGGCTTGAGCGGCAAGAATACTCTTGTCGTAGGTATGCTGGGTTTACCCTCATCATCTTTTTCCACAGTAGGTAAGCCGTCAACTTGGGGGTTCTTTTTTTTACCGATTAAAAATGCCCTTTCATGGTACTGGTGGTTCCCCCTGTTTGCTACATTTCTGGCTTTACTATGGATGCTTAAGTATTGTTTTTCCGTACCTGCAACTCTGGCTTCATTAGCATCACTTTTCTTTGTAACTTCTCCATATATATGGGCATGGTCATTCTGGCCGGCATATGCGTGCTTTTTCCCCGCTTTATCCTTCTGCCTTATGATATCTCTTGCGAATAAAGCTAGTAATCTGCCGGCCACACTTCTTAAAATTTTTTGTCTAGGACTATGTTTTTTTGGTTTCTTCCTTGTACTCTATCCACCATGGCAAATAACTCTCACCTTTTCTTTTTTGGCATTTGGTGTGCCTACTTTAATTGGGAAAATAAGGCATGAGGGGAAAAGCTCGGCAGTATTCATAGGATCTATTCTAGGTTCTTTTCTGGTAGCAGGCTTGCTGTTCTTGATGTGGTGGGGTGAGGCTGGAGCTGCAGTAAATGCTATTTCAAACACGATTTATCCGGGCCAGCGTGATTCTGTGGTTGGCGGCGGTGTTTCTGCGTCTCAACTTTTTTTCAAAGGTTATGCTGGGCCCTTGTCACTTTCCAGTAATGTTCCTGCTGGAACGAATAGTAGTGAAGCCTCTAGTTTTATTTTTTTATTTTTACCGATATTCATTGCGGCTTTTTTAGGTGGCAGGAAGCGCTTCTCAAGTAAAGCAAATTTTTTCGCTTTTTGGAGTGCTGGTTTACTAGCATGTATTTATTTTGTTTTTTGTCTTTTTGGGTTACCTGAATGGCTGGTTAAAATAACTCTTTTAGGACGAGTTCCGACAAGTCGTGTTGACCTTTCCTTGGGGGTTGTTCAAACTATTTTATTAGTATTGCTTTTTTCACGGTCCGATAGGCTCCATTTCAAAGCAAAAGCATCAGTCGCTTATTTCTTGATGAGTATTACTTGGGCCTTGATTGCCTTTCTGTCAGTACAGGAATATTTAAATAAATACGACGTGAGCTTTAGTTTTTATTTGATTGTTCCTGTGGTGGTTCTTGCTTTTATTGGTTCTTTCAGTATTTTCTTGAATAGAAAGTTTTTTTTCTTTACCGCTATTGTATTGTTTAATGTTTATTCGGTTTTTAAATTCAATCCTGTTTCCGTTTCTCCCAGTGAAGTTGTGCCTTCAAAAGCCGTAGAAAAAATCTTGTTGAAGGATAAAACATACTTGGTTTTTGGAAGTCAGGTCAATGGTATGGCACTTGCCAGTATGGGGTTCAAAACCCTGTCGGGAGTTTTCTATTATCCGGACAAAAAGCTTTGGAGTTTTTTGGATCCTGAAAAAAAATATTCGGAAATATATAATCGATATCAACATTTATTTTTTATCTTGGATGAAAGGGAGAAAGGAACTATACATTTTGAAACTCCACGACCAGATGTGGTTCGTGTGTATATCGATTCCGATTCCTTTGATTTCAGTGACTTCCCTGTTGATTATTTGATTGGCTATGGTGATGAATGCAGTAAACTTTCAGGCAATTTATCAGTTGAAATAGATGAGAAGGTGGGAAGTTTTTGTCGTTATAAAATTAAATCTTCAGATTAAATAAATTTTTTAATTCTTTTGGAAGGTGATTTATGGAAGTTTTTGTCAATGATACTATTAAGGTAGGCAATGATCTGCCTTTTACGCTTTTTGGTGGTATTAACGTGATCGAGAGTGAAGACTTTGCTCTACGTGCCTGTGAACATTACGTTGAAGTGACGGGCAGGCTGGGTATCCCCTACGTTTTCAAGGCCTCGTTCGACAAGGCTAACCGATCTTCCATCCACTCGTTTCGTGGGCCTGGGCTTGAGGAAGGACTTCGTATTCTTCAAAAGGTTAAGGAGGAGTTCGGCGTACCGGTCATCTCCGATATCCACGAAATCGAGCAGGCCGTACCCGCTGCCGAGGTGCTGGATGTGTTGCAATTGCCAGCCTTTCTGGCCCGCCAGACTGATCTGGTTGAAGCCATGGCAAAAACCGGCAAACCGATCAACGTCAAAAAGCCACAGTTTCTGAGCCCGCATCAGATGAAGAACGTGGCGGACAAGTTTACTGAGTGCGGCAATGACCGGATTATTCTGTGCGAGCGTGGCGCCAGTTTCGGCTACGACAATCTGGTTGTTGATATGCTCGGATTTGGTGTCATGAAAAGGGTGACAGGCAATCGTCCGATCATTTTTGATGTAACTCACTCCCTTCAGTGCCGTGATCCGCTGGGTGCCGCATCCGGCGGCCGTCGCGACCAGGTACTTGAGTTGGCACGTGCTGGTATGGCGACCGGTCTGGCAGGTCTTTTTCTTGAGGCTCATCCTGACCCTGAAAATGCCCGCTGTGATGGTCCGAGTGCGTTACCGCTATCGAAGCTTGAGCCTTTTCTTGCACAGATCAAGGCGATCGATGATCTGGTGAAATCCTTCACCGAAGTAGATACTTCCCGATAATTCAAGCTTTTTTCAGGAGTGCTCATAATGGACAGCCAGCAACGCGATCCCCTGATCGAGGGTGTCATCGAGGCGGGGCGTCAGGTTCTGGCGATTTATCAACGCGATTTTGATATTGCCACCAAGGCAGATGACAGCCCGCTGACCGAGGCGGACATGGCGGCTCATCACGCACTGGTAGCACTGTTGGGTCGTCACTTCCCCGAGGTACCCGTGCTTTCCGAAGAGGATGCTGAGGTAGCCTTTGAGCAGCGCCGCCAGTGGGATCGTTATTTTTTGATCGATCCCCTGGATGGCACGAAGGAGTTCATCAACAAGAACGGTGAGTTCACCCTCAATGTGGCCCTGATTGCACAGGGTGAACCCGTGTTCGGAATTGTCCATGCGCCGGTGCTGGGAGTAACCTGGTGGGGCGCGCAGGGTATCGGGGCATTCAGACGCGAGGAAGGAGGCGATATTTCCATCAAGGTGCGCCCTCTGCCCGCACCGGATACAGCCCCCTGGCACGTGGTTGCCAGTCGCCGCCATGGCAGCGATGCACTGGAAGCCTTTTGTGCCCGTCTGCCTGCTCATGAGCGGGTATCCATGGGAAGCTCGATCAAGCTGTGTCTGGTGGCTGAAGGCAAGGCAGACCTCTATCCGCGTTTTGCCCCTACCTGTGAATGGGATACTGCTGCCGCACATGCTGTGGTACGGGCAGCCGGTGGGGAGGTGATGAATATCGAAACAAGGCTTCCCCTGCGCTACAACCAGAAGGCGTCATTGCTTAACCCCTGGTTCATGGTCCATGCCGGGCCTTCTGACAGGTGGGTGAGGGCGCTGGATGACAGTGAGACATCGTAGGTGAAATTGCCCCTGCGGGCGCTGACTCTCCATGCTTCATGTACATCGTGGCGCCTTCGGGCGCCATTTTTGATGGTGTGTCTGTCATCCGATGATCCTGTTTATCCGGCAGCGCTGATAGTGTGGATGAGACCTGGTGTAGCTTAAAGGATGGCTGTGATTAGTCCTGTTGTCTTTAAAGGTATCAGTGTTCTGGTTTTAAGTGCCCCCGTATCCTGGTTATTTATTTTTACTTTTTAATTATTTTTGTAGTCCGCATGTCTGGTTAAAATAATTGGTATGACATCCTTTAATATAGAATGGTTTAAAACTTGATGAATTTAAAAATCTTAAACGTTAATTTCTGTTAGTATTATTTATCCATTCTGTATCATGTTAATCATATCGGCATAAATGTAAGTAAAAAAATCCTCTAGATTACTCAGCAGAAAAGAAAGTTGTTCAAAACATTCTGTTTGAGGTAATTCGTCATGGGTCAGATCGGCATCGTATTTCTCTTTGTTTTAATCTTCGGCGGTATCATGGCTAACGACAGAACCCATGATGATCATGGCGGTAGCCATCACAGCCCGATCAGCCAGATGTGCTGATAAATGATTGAATGATTTAATATTAAAAAGCCCCTGAAGGGGCTTTTTTTATGTCCTTTTTTTTATTGGTTTTTAAAATAAAAGAGACAGTGCTTCAGGTTGTCGAGCAGTATTTTATCCATGGTCAAGAAGAAGCTGCGGCGTATGGTGTTGATCGTCTTGTAGTCAGACATGCATGGACGCCACTATTGTCCAGGACTGAAACGGTTGCCAGTATGTCCGACATACGTTATTTCTATAGCTCTTTTCCTGACAGGGTTGGTCTCATGCAGGGCGCCTTTAACCGTGATGATCTGCTGGAGCAGTTGGCGCGTTCCATCTTTACCGGTGAATATGCTCCGGGCGAATTTCTGCCTCGTGAAGTGGATATTTGCCATACCTATAACGTCAGCCGCAGCACAGCCCGAAGTGCCCTTCAAACGCTGGCGGATACCGGCATTCTGGTGCGCATTTCCGGGCAGGGGACTCGGGTCCGTGATCCTCGAGAATGGCAGCTGCTGGACCCGCGTGTTACGCACTGGCTGACGCTTTATAGCGAAGCAGGACAGTTCTACATGCAGGATCTGCTCGATTTTCGAGCCTCGGTTGAGCCATTTGTCACCATGGAAGCCGCCACACGCGCCAGTGCTGCCGATTTGCACGCCATTGAAGATGCGTTGTCAGGCATGGAGGCGGCCTGGCACACCTCGGATACGGGGCATATTGACCCCCTGTTTGACGTATTCGATGTGGCATTCCATGAAGCGGTGTACGCCGCAACACATAACGTCATCTGGACACAACTTTCCCACGTACTGAAACCCATCATCCTGGCTCAGGTGGCCCGCACCAATCGTACGACTGACAGCCTGCTCGAAAGCGTCGCGTGCCATCGTCGCGTGTTTGAAGCCATTCGCCTGCGTGAGCGTCGACAGGCAGGCGAGGCCACGCAGGCCATGCTGGATCGCACGGCAGCAGATCTCGCCACGAATGCCGTGGCGTTCTGAGGTGTTGATATCGGCCAGGATGATGGCTGACCTGTTATTACCTACTGAGAGGTACCCATGAAGATTACGCGACTCAAGACCTGGCAAGTGCCCCCGCGCTGGCTGTTTCTGAAGATAGAAACCGATGAAGGTGTATACGGGTGGGGAGAGCCTGTCATTGAGGGGCGTGCCGCGACGGTACAGGCGGCGGTGCACGAACTGGAAGACTATCTGATCGGCCAGGATCCGCGGCGCATCGAGCATCTGTGGAATACCCTGTATCGCGCCGGGTTTTACCGTGGTGGCCCGATTCTGATGAGTGCCATTGCCGGAATTGACCAGGCACTGTGGGACCTCAAGGGCCGTGATCTGGGGGTGCCGGTGTATCAGCTGCTGGGTGGGCGGGTACGCGACAGGATGCGGATGTATGCCTGGACCGGTGGGGACAAGCCCCAGGATGTTGGCGCGGGTGCAAGGGCGCTGGTCGAGAAGGGGTTTACGGCGTTCAAGATGAACGGTACGGCAGAAATGGCCATGGTCGACAGCTATACCAAGGTAGATGAGGCCGTGGCCCGTGTCGCCGAAGCGCGTGAAGCCGTGGGAATGGATATCGGTATCGGCATTGATTTTCACGGCCGCGTGCACCGGCCCATGGCCAAAATTCTACTCAAGGAACTGGAGCCGTATCGCCCGATGTTTGTTGAGGAGCCGGTGCTGCCTGAGCATTTACCCTCGCTCAAGCACATTGCCGGTGGGCTGAGCTATCCCCTGGCGACCGGGGAACGGTTGCATACCCGGTATCAGTTCCGTGACCTGTTGGCGGACGGCATGATCGATATCATTCAGCCCGACCTGTCACATTGCGGTGGTATTTCCGAGGGGATGAAGATTGCCGCGCTGGCTTCCTGTCATGATGTGGCGCTGGCCCCTCACTGCCCGCTGGGGCCGTTGACCCTGGCTGCTTCCCTGCACCTGGACGCAGTGTCGCACAACGCCTTCATTCAGGAGCAGAGCATGGGGATCCACTACAATAAGGGCAATGACGTCCTGGATTACCTGGTCGACAAGACTGCTCTGACCATTACCGATGGTTATCTGGATATCCCCGAAGGGCCCGGGCTTGGGGTCGAAATTGATGAGGCCTTTGTCGAGGAGCGCTCAAAGGTCGGGCATCGCTGGCGTAATCCGGTCTGGACCCACGAGGATGGCAGCATTGCCGAGTGGTAAACACTGAATGTGAAAAGGCCCTGTCACGGCGGGGCCTTTTGAAACCTGAACAGGAGCAAGTGAATGACCGCTTTTCATGATGCACTCAAGTCACGCCCGCTGGTCGCGATTCTTCGGGGAATCAAGCCGTCCGAGGTGGAAGAGGTTTGCGATGCACTGGTCGAGGCCGGTATCAAGCTGATCGAAGTTCCGCTGAATTCTCCCTCGCCCTGGGCTTCCATCGAGACGCTGATCAAGCGTGTCCCCGCTGATGTGGTGGTTGGGGCCGGTACGGTGCTTCATCCTGCAGATGTAAAGCGGCTGGCCGAGATGGGAGGTGAGCTGGTGGTGACGCCCAATACGGATCCGGAGGTCATTGAAGCAGCCGATGACGCCGGGCTTTACAGCCTGATCGGGTGCGCAACACCCTCCGAGGCGTTCAGCGCCATCAAGCATGGTGCCAGTGGCCTCAAGCTGTTTCCCGCGGCGCGTCTGGGCTGTGATTTTCTGAAGGACATCAAATCCGTACTGCCGCCGACCGTTCCGGTCATGGCCGTGGGCGGTGTCGGCATTACCAGCATGGGGGAGTGGCACGCCGCAGGCGTCAACGGGTTTGGCTTTGGCAGCATGCTGTATGCCCCGGGCAGGTCGGCACGTGAGGTCGGGCAGACCGCCTGCGAGATTGTCGCGGAATGGGATCGCCTGCAGGAGCTGGCCGGTCAGGTTGAAGCCCAGCAACGGGAGTGTGATCAGTGAGTCAGGCCCCGCGCTATATTGTGGTGGATTGGGGGACCAGTAATTTCAGGGCCTTCCTGGTGGATGCTGCCACGGGTGAGTGCCTTGATGATCGCCGCGCCGAGGCGGGCATCAAGGCGCTGAATCGCGACGAGTTTCCACACTACTGCGCGCGCCAGCTGGGTGAGTGGCGCGCCGGAGGTGATGTGCCGGTATATCTGGCCGGGATGGTGGGTGCTGCACGAGGCTGGCGTGAGGCGCCGCAGCTTTCCCTGCCGGTAACGCTCGAGTCGTTGGCCGATCACTGCATTGATGCACCTGGCATGGAGAACAGCTGGATTATTCCTGGCGCCAAATGGGTGGATACGGAGGCCAGTGGCAATGTGGATGTCATGCGCGGTGAAGAAATTCAGATATTCGGCGCGCGGGCGCTGCTGGGCGAATCGGCCTGCTGGTTCTGTCTGCCGGGAACCCATAGCAAGTGGGCAACGCTTTCAGGGGACGCGCTGATAAGGTTTACGACGGCCATGACTGGCGAGCTTTATCATGCCGTTCGGTTTCATACCCTGCCGGGGGAGCCTGCCCGGGATGATGCGCCGCTGAATGAAGATGCCTTCCGGCTGGGCCTTGAGCGCTCCGAAGGTGAGGGGGGAGTGCTGCATGCCCTGTTTGAAGCCCGCAGCCGCCATCTGTATGCCGGCCTGGAAGCCGACGAGGTAGGCAGCTTTCTCTCCGGTGTACTGATCGGGGCGGAAGTAGAGGCCATGAGGGCATTGAGTGCCGAGCAGGAGATCGTACTGGTGGGGGCCTCCGGCCTGTCGCCGCTGTATGAAACCGCCCTGTTGCGACGTGGCATTGGAGTGCGCATGGTATCCAGTGATGCTGCGACTCTGGCGGGTGTGCGAGCGCTGATGGCCGTGCGCCACAGATGAGGGCTTTCTGCATGATGCGTTGACGTTTCCCTTGCGCCGCTTCACGGCTATTCTGCTTATTGGCTGACGCCGACAAGATCATAAACAAAGGCGCATATATGGTTTCGTTGAATGATCCCCTGCTCATCTATACCGACCTGGACGGGACGCTGCTGGACCACGAAAGCTATGACTGGTCTCCAGCAGAGCCATGGCTTGCACGTCTGCGTGATGCGGCTGTTCCCGTCATCATCAATACCAGTAAAACGGCAGCTGAAGTAGAGCAGCTTCGTCATGAACTGGACCTTTACGCCCCCTATACCGTTGAAAACGGCAGTGTCGTGGTTCTTCCTCCCGAATGGTGTGTGGATGAAACGGCCACTGCCGAGCAGTGGGCGCACCTTCCTCTGGGGGCCAGTCACGATCGAATCGTGAGCGTGTTGGCCGCTATTCGCGAGAACGAAGGCCTGAGCTTTCGTTGCTTCAGCGATATGGACACTGACGAGGTGGCCGAGCGCACCGCACTTTCAAGGGACAGGGCAGCGCTGGCCAAACAGCGTCAGGGATCGGAGCCGCTGGTCTGGGAGGATACCCCCGGACGTCTGGTGCATTTTCAGCAGGTGCTCACCGGGTTCGGACTCACCCTGACCCGTGGCGGGCGGTTTTACCATGTCATGGGGGATGAGGCGGGCAAGGGCCGCGCGGTTCATTGGCTGACGTCCCGACGTGAGGTCCTGCACCAGGAGCGCCCCTGCACGATCGGGCTGGGGGATGGGCCCAACGATGTCTCGATGCTTGAGGCCTGCGATATGGCCGTTGCCATTCATGCCCCTCATGGGCAGGTGCTTGAGGTGGACAACGCCCACTGTTATTTCACCCGTGCGTCCGGCCCCGCCGGCTGGGATGAAGGATTGACGCACTGGATCAGCCTCGAAGGGAGCACGCTGGATGAGTGATTTTTATCAAAATGGCATCATTACCAACTTTCATAACCTGGGCGACCGGCCGGTCGCTGCGCTTGAAAGCGAGTTAAGGCAGTTCTCTCGAAAACGTCCCATGGGGCTGATTCTTCCGTCCCTTTATTCCGAGCTTGAAGGACCGGCGCTGTCGAATATCGTCGATGAGCTGAGCAAGGTGGATTATATCGGTGAGATCATCATCGGGCTTGATCGTGCCAATCGGGACCAGTTCCTGCATGCTCGCGAGTTTTTCTCCCGCCTGCCCCAGCATCACCGGATCTTATGGAATGACGGCCCGCGCCTGAAGGCCATCGACAAGGAGCTGGCGAAGGAGGGGCTATCGCCGCAGGAGCCCGGGAAGGGGCGTAACGTCTGGTTCTGCTCCGGTTATGCGCTGGCTTCCGGCAAATCCGAGGCGATTGGCCTGCATGACTGCGATATCGTGACCTATGACCGTTCCCTGCTGGCCCGGCTGATGTATCCGATTGCCAATCCCCAGTTCAACTATCAGTTCTGCAAGGGCTATTACGCTCGAGTAGCCAGCGGCCGGTTGAACGGCCGCGTCGGACGGCTGATGGTGACGCCGATGCTGCGTGCGCTCAAGAAACTCTACGGGCCGCTGGATTATCTGGACTATCTGGACAGTTATCGATACCCGTTGTCGGGTGAGTTTTCGATGCGCTCGGACGTGCTGAACGACATCCGGATTCCCAGCGACTGGGGGCTTGAAATTGGCGTGCTGTCCGAGGTGCACCGGAACTATTCGACCAAGCGCCTGTGTCAGGTGGATATTGCCGATACCTATGATCACAAGCATCAGCCGTTGTCGGCAGACGATGCCAATGGCGGCCTGAACCGAATGAGCATCGATATCGCCAAGGCGCTGTATCGCAAGCTGGCGACACTTGGAGTACGTATTCAGGAAGAGGATTTCCGTACCCTCAAGGCGACGTATTATCGGACTGCGCTGGATCTGATCGAAACCTATTACAACGATGCCATGATGAATGGCCTCAAGGTAGACCGCCACAGCGAGGAGCAGGCCGTCGAACTCTTCGCGCAGGCCATCATGGATGCGGGGGCGGCATTTCTGGAAAACCCGCGGGACAAGCCGTTCATTCCGAGCTGGAGTCGTGTGCAGTCTGCCTTTCCGGCGATTCTGGATCACATGCAGCAGGCGGTGGATCTGGATAATCGCGGTGAAGTATGACGCAATTCGTTGCCCGAGCATGAAAAACGCCCCTGAAGGGGCGTTTTTCATGGGCGATCAGGGCCGGCCGTCGTTCACCAGCCAGGCGCTTCGATAGGGCTTCAGCAACAGTTGCGTCGCGTTGGGTTCCGACAGGTTATCGGTCAGATCGCGCCAGTATTCGTGCTGCAATGCCTCTGGCAGGATTATCACCTGAGGCTGGTCCGATACGTTATGCAGCGCCAGCAGCTTGCGACCCTCGCTGGTAGGGCCGCGCAGGAAGGCAAAGACCTGAGGTGCGATATCGAGGATCTTCTGCGGGGTATCCGGGTGAAAGCAGGGCTCTTCCCGGCGCAGTTGGAGCCGCTTCGTCAGGGTATCAAACACGATGCGGGTAGGCGTCGTGGGGGAGTCGAGCAGGGGCTCAAGCTGGTCTCGCTGCCATTTGCGCCGATTGATGCTGCGTAGCTTGCCGGTGTGCTGGACGCCGTTGTAGTCATTGGCTGAGGCCGTCAGGCTGTGCAGATACATGCCGGGAATACCCTGCAGCCCGAGCATGATGGTCTGGCTGCACAGAAAACGCCCGATCTGCCATGGGTCTTCGCCCTTGCGCGTCCCTTTCATGGCGTCGAAATAGGTGATGTTGATTTCGTAGGGGGAGTCCGTGCCATCCGGGCTGCTTTTCATGCTGACATGCCCGCCAAAGCGCTTCATCAGCTCAAGCATCTGGCTGATATCGTGTTCCGGCAGCAGGCCCTCCAGGGCACGTACCCCGATGCCGTCGTGGCTGGCAGTAAAATTGAAGTAGGTACAGCCCGGCGGCAGCGGCGGCAGGGTAGCAGCCCATTCGGTCAGCGGACCGGCATCGCCGGTGGTCAGGGTATGTACCAGCAGTGGCGGCAGCGTGAACTGATAAACCATATGGGCTTCATCCCCGTCGCCAAAGTAGCTGAGGTTTTCATGATGGGGCACATTGGTTTCGGTAATCAGCAGCACGCCTGGTACCAGATAATCAAACAGGGCACGAATCAACTGCACAATGGCATGGGTCTGGGGCAAGTGAATGCAGGGTGTGCCCAGCTCCTTCCACAGAAAGGCGATGGCGTCCAGGCGCACGATACGAGTGCCCTGTTCCAGGTAACCAAGCAGTACGCCGAACATTTCGATCAGTACATCGGGGTTGTCAAAGTTCAGATCGATCTGGTCTTCGGAAAAGGTCGCCCAGACATGGCGAGTGCCACGCCGGGTGGATACCGGCACCAGCAGGGGAGTGTTGCGCGGGCGAGTCACCAGCGATACGTTGGTCTCGGGAGGCAGCTCGATGAAGTAGTCACGACCGGGTTGCGTCCCGGCAATGTAGTCGGCAAACCACAGGGACTCCCTGGACACATGGTTGATGACCAGATCCACCATCAGGTTGTGCCCTTCGGCTATGCGGCGCACATCCGACCAGCCGCCAAGATCAGGACTGACTTCCCGATAATGCTTGATGGAAAATCCGTCGTCGGAGCTCCAGGAGAAGAAGGGCAGGATATGGACCGCACTGAAGGTGTCGGCCAGCCGCTCGTTCAGGAAACGATACAGCTCATCAAGCGGAAAAATCTCGGCATCGGCCGACTTGATCGTATCGCCGTAGGTAATGAGAAACTGGCTCTTTTCGCTCCACAGCGGTCGCGGTGTATTGTCGAAGTGACCACGATAGCCGTCAATCAGCTGCAAAAGGCGGCGAAGTATGGATTCAGAGCGCTCTTCGCCGTACACATATTCAAGCAGTGTTCGTGCCCGGTCGGTAAATGCATCTTCGGATAATGGGGAAACCGTGTATTCACGTGCGCCCATGGGAAGCTCCTGGTGCCTTGTTGTTATGGATGGCGTCTTGCTGCCCTTTTACTGTAGCCCGGCAAAAGGCCCTGTACGACCATTGGCCAGGTATTAAGCTGAAGCACCTTGCATGTGGATAAGGACTCATGGAGACTTGCCGAGCGTCAGGAGGGGAGTATTCCAGGTCGTGCTTGTCACGCGCGAAGGTGCCGTCATCACGGGTTAACCCCCCGGTGCCTTTGGCAGCCTCAGGGCTGCGGGAGAGACCTCCGGTAGCCGGTCCGGCCAGGTGTCGGATTTTTTTTGACTCACCGGAGTAATGTGCTGTGCATGTACCTGCCTGGATCTGGGAAGTAACCATCGGGGGCTTTGCCGCCCTGTTTCTATTTGATTTTCTTGCACATACCCGCAAGGCCCATACGCCTTCCATGAAGGAGGCAGCGCTCTGGTCGCTGTTTTATATTGCGTTGGCCCTGGTGTTCTGTGCCGGTGTCTGGCGCTTCTGGGGCCACGGCCACGGCGGGGAGTTTCTGGCGGGCTTCATCACCGAGAAAAGCCTGTCGGTGGATAACCTCTTTGTCTTTGCCATCATCATGGCGAAATTCAATGTGCCACGGCAGTACCAACAGAAAGCCCTGCTGATCGGCATTATCATTGCTCTTGTCCTGCGCGGTATCTTCATCGCTGTCGGGGCGGCTGCCATCAACGAATTCAGCTGGGTGTTCTACATCTTTGGCCTGTTCCTTTTGTATACCGCGGTCAAGCTGGCAATGGAAAGCATGGCGCATGGCAAGGAAGAAGAGGAATACGAGCCGAATCTGATCGTGAAGTTTGCCGAGAAACATTTGTCGATGACGGAGCAGTTTCATGGCAATGCCCTGTTCACCAGGGAAAACGGCAAGCGGGTCATGACACCGCTGTTTCTGGTTGTGCTGGCGCTGGGACTGACCGATGTACTGTTTGCACTGGACTCGATCCCGGCGATTTATGGCCTGACGCAGGAACCCTACATTGTCTTTACCACCAATGCCTTTGCCTTGCTGGGCCTGCTGCAGCTGTATTTTCTGCTGGGTGGCCTGCTGGACCGGCTGGTGTACCTGGGGGTCGGGCTGTCAGCGATCCTGGCATTCATCGGGGTCAAGCTTGTCTTTCATGCCATGTCGGAAAACACGCTGCCGTTTCTCAATAATGGCGAGTCGATTACCTGGGTGCCGCATATTTCCACCTGGCTGTCCCTGTCGATTATCATTGGCGTGCTGATCATCACCACGGTGGCCAGCCTTGCCAAAAGCAGAAAGGACAAGCGCGCAGCCTCTTGAGTTATTGTTCTGTAATGAAAACGCCCGGCCATTTTGGCCGGGCGTTTTCATTCAGCGGGTACTCGATCAGCGACGAACGACGCGATAAAGCACCAGCAGTACAATGGCACCGAGCACCGCGACGACAAAGCTGCCGAAGTTGAACCCGCTGACACCGCCCATGCCGAGTGCGGTACCGATCCAGCCTCCGACCACGGCACCCAGGATACCGATGACGATCGTGATGATGAAGCCACCCGGATCCTTGCCCGGCATCAGCAGTTTGGCGATAGCGCCTGCAATCAGGCCAAATACAATCCATGCGATAATGCCCATACTCACCTCCGTGTCAGTCCAGGGCGGTGCTGACAGATGTCAGCACCTGCCAGCAAGATACGCGGTAGGTGTGGCCTTGTCGACGTCAGCGGCCCGTCGACAGACGAAATATGCAGGACAGCATGTTGAGTCCCATGGCTCCTGCAAAGGCCAGGGCAATCCCCAGCTGGCTGAATTCACCTTCCGGCAGAAGGCCTGCCAGCGACGCGATGAAGGCAAGCCCCGTGCCACCGAGGGCGCCGGCCCCCATGCTGCCCAGAAAACCGAGCATGATGCGTTGTGGTACCACCACGTTAAACATCAGGCCGGTCAGAATGCCGGTAAAAAACCAGGAAAGAATATCCATGAAATGCTCCTTGAGCAGAAGTGTGTTGAATCAATTCCGGCGCAATATGCATTGATGCACAGTGACGCAATTTTCCCCACGGGGTCCGGGCGGTTACAATGAGCCTCATCGTGGCTCGGGGGCTGGTAGCGTTCAGGCCCTGCCCGGGCTGTTTTCTCTTTTTTTCATCGGAAGTCTGCCGATGCACTGTCCATTTTGCGGTACACACGAAACCAAGGTCTCCGACTCCCGTCTGGTAGCCGACGGTGACCAGGTGCGTCGCCGCCGCCAGTGCCTGGCCTGTGGCGAGCGCTTTACTACCTATGAAACCGCCGAACTGATCATGCCGCGCATCATCAAGGGCGACGGGTCACGTGAAAGCTTTGATGAAGACAAGCTGCGTGCCGGCATGATGCGCTCGCTGGAAAAGCGACCGGTCAGCGCCGAGAGCATTGAAGCAGCCATACTTCGCATCCGTCAGAACCTGCGGGCGCGCGGCGAACGTGAAGTGGCGGCGCGCATTGTCGGCGAGCAGGTCATGGAGCAGCTTCGGCGACTGGATCAGGTGGCCTATATTCGATTTGCCTCGGTCTATCGTCGGTTTCAGGATCTGGACGAATTCCGAGCGGAAATTGAACGCTTAACCGGCGACCTTTCATAGCGACACGTTGTCGCAGAAAGCTCATTTGTTTATTCAGGCGGTGCACGTGAATGCGTCGCCTGCTTTCAGGAACCCACTGTAATGTCCGGTCAGTTTGAAATGGACGCTCTCTATATGGCGCACGCCCTGCGGCTGGCAGAACGAGGCCGCTACACTACCGCTCCCAATCCGTGCGTCGGCTGCGTGCTGGTCAGGGATGGCCAGATTGTGGGCGAGGGCTGGCACCTTTGGGTGGGAGAGAACCATGCAGAAGTCAACGCCCTGCACGATGCAGGAGACCAGGCGCGCGGTGCTACCGCTTATGTAACGCTGGAGCCGTGCTCGCATCACGGTCGCACGCCACCCTGTTCTCAGGCGCTTGTCGATGCCGGTATTGTCCGGCTGGTGGTGGCCATGCAGGACCCCAATCCGCAGGTCGCCGGACGTGGCTTCAGAATGTGTGAAGATGCAGGTATCGAGATTGTGCGTGGGGTGCTTGAAGCCGATGCCATGGCCCTGAACCGAGGGTTTGTGGCACGAATGACGGGACGTCGGCCCTTTACGCGCCTCAAGATGGCCATGAGCATGGATGGCCGCACCGCGATGGCCAGCGGGGAGTCCCAGTGGATTACCGGCCCGGCGGCCCGTGATGAAGTGCAACGCCTGCGTGCACTGTCCAGCGCCGTGGTGACGGGCATTGATTCTATCCTGTACGACGATAGCCGCCTCACCGTGCGCCTGCCCGAGGCGGGTGAGCCAGCGGTGCCCGTGCCTGCGGGTCGACCTTACCGTCAGCCGCTTCGTGTGGTTGTGGATACCCATCTTCGAATGCCGGTGGCAGCCCGTTGCCTGAGCGAGCCCGGTCGCACGCTGATCGCAACGATTTCCACCGATGAGACAAAGCGGCAGGTGCTGGAACGTGCTGGTGCCAGTTGTATTGTTCTGCCGGCAACCCCGGATGGCCAGGTGGATCTTGAGGCGCTGTGGCGCTATCTGGGTCAGCAGGAAGCCTGCAATGACATCCTGCTTGAAACCGGCGCCACGCTGGCCGGCGCAGCGCTGGAGGCCGGTCTGGTTGATGAGATGCATCTTTTCATGGCGCCGACACTGCTCGGGCCCGAGGCTCGTCCGCTGTTTTCGATGGCGGGCATGACTGCCATGGCACATCAGCGTCATCTTCATATCGAAGATGTTCGTGCGTTCGGTGACGACTGGCGTATTCTCGCCCGGCCCCGTATACAGGGGTAACCCGGTATTGCTGCAAGGTTGGCAGCCCGGCCGCCCGGCAGGTAGGCTGTCCGCCGGTGTGGCGTTCACAGCCCGACAAGGAGCAAGCATGGCCCTTTCACGCATTCAGGACCTGGTCGACGACATTCGGCAAGGCAAGATGGTGATTCTCATGGATGATGAGGATCGCGAGAACGAAGGTGACATCATCATGGCGGCCGAGTGCGTCGAGGCCAGCCATATCAATTTCATGGCGCGTCATGCCTGTGGGCTGATCTGCATGCCGATGCATCGTGACCAGTGCGAGCGGCTGGGCCTGGATCTGATGGTCAAGCGCAACGGGTCGGGCTTTGGCACCAAGTTTACCGTTTCCATCGAGGCGGCCACCGGGGTAAGTACCGGGATTTCCGCGGCGGATCGAGCGCGTACCGTTCGGGCGGCGGCGGCCCGTGGTGCTCGGGCCGATGATATCGTTCAGCCGGGGCATGTGTTTCCGTTGATGGCCGAGGAGGGTGGCGTACTTCGTCGTGCCGGCCATACCGAGGCCGCATGTGACCTGGCGGCCATGGCCGGGTTTTCACCTACCGGCGTCATCTGTGAAATCATGAACGATGACGGCTCCATGGCGCGTCGCCCCGAGCTTGAAGTCTTTGCCGAGGCGCACGGCATTCGCATCGGTACCATTGCGGATCTGATCCACTACCGGATGATGAACGAGAAAACGGTCGAGCCTGCCGGTGAGGAAGTCGTCGAGACCACGCTGGGCGAATTTCGGCTGCACCGCTTTTTTGACACTACGCTGGATACCCATCATCTGGCCCTGGTCAAGGGGACGCCGACGCCGGATACGATCACCACGGTTCGGGTGCATGTGTCAGACCCGCTGCGTGATCTGTTGATGCTGAAGCGCAGTGGTCAACGTACCGGATGGAATGCGCAGGAAGCCCTGATGGAAGTGGCCAGGGCCGAGCAGGGCGTGATGGTGCTGCTGGATACACGCAGCACCGGCGGGGATCTCAAGGACCAGCTGGACGTCTTTTTTGAACGTACGCGCGTTCCCCGCGATAACGTATCCGACGGCAGCGGCAGTTACCTGACCATCGGGACGGGCGCGCAGATTCTTCGGAACCTGGGTGTCGGTAAAATGCGACTGCTCAGTTCGCCCTGGCGCTTCTCGGCCCTGTCCGGTTTTGACCTTGAAGTCATAGAACAGCTTGGTGGCGATACCCTCGACGGCCAACAACCGGTAGAATAGCCTCCCTTTATCACCGGATCATCGAACCGCGGCCTGCTGTTGCCGCGGTCAAGGAATACGTGTCATGCAACCTATTGCTCAAGTAGAAGGCCGTTTCACCGAGATCGACGGGCGTTATGCCATCGTCGTGGGCCGTTTCAACCATCACGTCGTGGATAGCCTGGTGGAAGGAGCAGTTGATGCCCTGGTGCGCCACGGCGTCAGTGAAGAAAACATCGACCTGATCCATGTGCCTGGCGCATGGGAGCTGCCTCTGGCGGTCAAGCGGGCCCTGACCTTTCTGGAGCCTGATGCGGTCATTGCACTGGGCGCCGTGATCCGTGGTGGTACGCCGCACTTCGAACATATTGCCGGTCAGTGCAACAGCGCGATGAATACGCTGCAGCTTGAATTCGACACACCGATAGCCAATGGCGTACTGACCGTCAATACCATCGAGCAGGCCATCGAGCGCTCCGGTACCAAGGCAGGCAACAAGGGCGCGGAAGCGGCCATGGCAGCAATGGAAATGGTGTCTCTGCTGCGTCAGTTGGGCGGTATGCGTATCGGAGGTGATGCGTGAGTCAGCCAAGGCCCCAGAAGGCGCCCTCGAAGGCACAGCTGGCACGTCGGGCAGCGCGGGAACTGGCTGTACAGTGTCTCTACCAGTGGCAAATGACCGACAAGCCGATTTCACAGCTGGAAGCCGAATTTCGCGCCCAGTTGCCGGACGATGACATGCCTGCTCATGAGAACTGGGCCGAGGTCATGAAAATTGCCGATATCGCGCTGTTTCGTGAGCTGTTGCAGGGCGTATCCCGCTTCAAGGCCGAGATTGACCAGCTGATTTCGCCGCTTCTGGACCGCAAGCTCGACGAGCTTGATCAGGTCGAGCTGGCGATTCTACGGCTGGGAGCCTACGAACTTGCCAAGCGCCTTGAAGTGCCTTACCGCGTGGCCATCAATGAAGGCGTGGAGCTTGCCAAGTCCTTTGGTGCCACCGATGGCCACAAGTTTGTGAATTCCATTCTCGACCGCCTGGCCCTTCAGCTGCGTAGTGCTGAAGTCAAGGCGCGTCGCCGTTGATCGCCTGCTGACGATGGCGGCTCTCGGCGAGTTTGACCTGATCAAGCGCTGTTTCGTGCGAGCCCTGGGTTCGCGTGATGCAGACGGCTACGCCCGCCACGAGCAGGATGCTGCCGGCGTGGTGCTTGGTCCCGGTGATGATGGTGCCGTGCTGGCACCGCGTCCGGGCCATCAGCTGGTGGTCAGCGCGGATACCTCCAATGTGGGTGTGCACTTTCCGGCCGACGCGCCAGCGGACGCCATCGGGCATCGTGCCCTTGCCGTCAATCTGAGTGACCTCGCCGCCATGGGGGCGGTGCCACGCTGGTATACACTTGCCCTGACGCTACCCGATGCCGACGCCGAGTGGCTGGATGACTTTGCCACCGGGTTGCATCGGCTGGCTGACCTGCACGGCATTACGCTGGTAGGCGGCGATGTGACGCGTGGGCCCCTGTCGATCAGTATTACCGTGATGGGTGAAGTACCTGCCGGTGAACTCATCAGTCGCCATGGTGCTCGTCCTGGAGATGTGCTGGCTGTCACCGGCCCGATGGGCGGGGCGCATGGCGGGCTTGAACTATGGCAGCAGGGGCAACGCGACATGGGCCACCCTCTGATTGCGGCGTATCTTCTGCCGGAGCCTCGCGTGGCCGCCGGACAATGCCTGCGAGGCCTGGTGTCGGCCGGGCTCGATATTTCCGACGGCCTGTGGGCTGATCTGGGGCATCTGTGTCTGGCCAGTGGTGTGGGGGCGCAGTTGATGCCTTCCGTACCTGTCGCCCCCGATCTGGCAACGGCCACCGAGTCCGCCCGAGATGCTGCCGTCTGGCATGGTGGTGATGATTACGAACTGTTGCTGGCTATTGCGCCGGGGCAGTGGGATGTAGCCAACGAGGCAATGTCATCGATTGGCGGCAAGCTTTATCCCATCGGGGAGTGCACGTCCACTGCCGGGATTCATGGCGGGCCGTCATCTGCCGGTGGCTGGCAGCACTTCGCAGGAGACGCCTCATGACGCCTGTACCAAAAAGTATCTGGCGCAACCCGATTCATTTCCTGGCCTTCGGGCTGGGCAGTGGTGCGGCCCCGTTCGCCCCTGGCACCTTCGGAACCCTTGCCGCGATTCCCTTTTACTGGATGTTGAGCTTTCTATCACTGCCGACCTACCTGCTGGTGGTGCTGGTGGCGATGATTGTGGGCATTTATCTGTGTGGACGAACCTCCCGGGACCTGGGGGTGCATGACCATTCAGGCATCGTATGGGACGAGTTTGTCGGGTACTGGCTGACCATGGCGGCCGTGCCATTTTCATGGCAGGCCGCCCTGTGGGGATTTGCCATTTTTCGTGTGTTTGACGTGATCAAGCCCTGGCCCATTCGGACGGTAGACCGCCGGGTGGCTGGTGGCTTTGGCATCATGTTCGATGATGTGCTGGCAGGCGTGTACGCCTGGAGCACAATGCATTTGTGGTTCTGGCTTCACTAGCCGGTGCTGTCTGTCTCTGGAGGGGAAATGAAAAAAGCGGTCGTTTATGGACTGGGTGGCGTCATTATAGTGGGTGCAGCCCTGTGGGTCGGTGGGCATGCCTACAGTGCACACCGGTTTGACCAGGAGTTGACGCGCCAGGTAGAACAGATCAATGCCGCCGACAACGGGATGACAATGGACGTGGCTGATCGGCATGATGGCTGGTTTACCTCGACCGGGGTGTTGAATGTCCGTTATCAACCCGATGCCCAGGCTACTCCCCTGAACCTGCAGGCGCCCTGGACGGCTCATCACGGCCTGCTTTCTACCGGTCTTGACGGCACCCTTGATGCGCGTACCGGTGCTAATGCGCCCTGGGTACTGTCGGATATTCTGGCGGATGGCAAAAAGGCGCATTTCGATGCCACGCTCAAGCATTTTGATCAGAGCGGCAAGGCCGAGCTTGAGATGCCGGACATGAAGGCCGATACCGGGCTTCAGATGATGAACATCAACGGGCTGACGATCAGAGCGGATTACACCGACGCCTCTGTCAACGCCACGGCGGATCTGGCAGGGCTTGAGTATCGTGATGCACAGGGGGCCATGACGGCCGGCGCGTCACGTTTCGTGATGGATCAGAAGGGGCCGAGGGATAACCCGGATCACCAGAAATATCACATGACCTCGGACGGGCTTACCCTGTCGGCCAGTCAGTTGATGCCGGTCACGATCGGTGCACTGGAGTTTTCCGGGGAAGCAGTCAGGGATAATGACCAGTGGAATCAGCATTCCAGTGGCAGCCTGAATGGCATTGAAGCCTCGGGACAGGCGCTGGGTGATATCGCCTTTGAAAGCACGCTTGATGGGCTGGACGCCACGGCATGGCAGGCCATTGCGGCCATTGCCAATGAACATCCGGAGTGGTTCGAGGATACGGATGCCATCACGTCGCAGCGTACGTTGACGGCGATATCTCCGCATGTACTCAAGCTGCTGGCACCGTCACCGGTGTTTACCCTCAAGACCCTCTCCCTTGAAAGCCCGATGGTCAAGGAGCCGGTAGACATGACTGGCCGCCTGACGTTTGACGGACAGGGCATCGACACCATGCCGGCCGATGCGCTGACTACTCCTCAGGGACAGGACGCGTTGATCAATCGACTGAATGGCACCTTTACGCTGAATCATGCTCCGCCACTGGTAGCGCTGTTTGCAGGGTTATCACCTGATCAGCAGACGCTGGTCTTCCGGATTGATCAGGGGGTTGTGACAGTCAATGACCAGAGACTGATGCGTTTGAACTAGTCTGTGAGATGGCAATGAGTTACTGCGCGCTCCTTTCGGGGCGCGTTTTTGTATCCGGGTGCTTGATTGCACACTGTATCGCCCATATTGCTGATCTCATCGAGACATGACATGTCTCCACCAGACCAGGGAAGAACATGACGGATCAACACGACGAGTTTGAAGTACTGATCGACGATGACGGGATGGATACGGCGTCTCCCGGCCAGGGCATGGTGCCAAGCCAGGAATCGCTTCCCGAGCGTCTTTATTTGCTGCCACTGCATAATCGCCCCTTTTTCCCCGCCCAGGTGCAGCCACTTCTGGTCAACATGGCACGCTGGGGTGAGACCATGCAGGCCGTTGCCAAAACGTCACACCACATGGTGGGTGTGGCTTTTGTGGGTGACGGGCAGTCTGACGATCTCAGCGATGATGATTTTCCGACCGTCGGCACGGCGGTGAAGGTTCATCAGGCCAAGCAGTCCAATGAGCAGATTCAGTTCATTGCCCGCGGGCTGCGCCGATTCCGGATTGTGCGCTGGCTGTCTCGGACGCCCCCGTATCTGGTTGAAGTGCAGTATCCCAGAGAAGCTCTCGATAAGCACAGCGACGAGACGCGTGCCTATGCGATGTCGATCATCAATGGCATCAAGGAACTGCTGCCGATCAATCCGCTCTATGGGGAAGAGCTCAAGAATTACCTGCACCATTTCAGTCCCAACGAGCCGGGCCCACTGACGGATTTTGCGGCTGCCATCACCTCTGCAGAAGGCCATGAGCTGCAGGGCGTGCTGGAAACCCTGCCGGTGCTTGAGCGCATGCAGGTGGTGCTTCCGTTACTGCGCAAGGAAATCGATGTTGCCAAGCTTCAGGGTGAAATCTCCGAGCAGGTCAATTCCAGGATGCAGGAACATCAGCGCCAGTTCTTTCTGCGTGAGCAGCTCAAGGTCATTCAGAAGGAACTCGGCATTTCAAAGGATGACCGCGACAACGATGTCGATACGTTCCGGGAGCGAATGGAGGGCCTGGTTGTCCCGCCGAAAGTACTGACGCGCATCGAGGAGGAGCTCGACAAGCTGGGAATGCTTGAAACCGGCTCCCCGGAATACGGCACCACCCGGAACTACCTGGACTGGCTGACTTCGTTGCCCTGGGGCGTCTTCTCAAGGGATCAGCTGGACCTGCCTCATGCCCGCAGTGTGCTCAATCGAGATCATGATGGGCTGGATGATGTAAAGGAACGCATCATCGAGTTTCTGGCCGAGGGCACCTTCAAGGGGGATGTCGGGGGCTCGATTCTGCTGCTGGTGGGCCCACCAGGGGTCGGCAAGACCTCGATAGGCCGGTCCATTGCCGAGGCGCTGGATCGGAAGTTCTATCGCTTCTCGGTCGGTGGCATGCGGGATGAAGCTGAAATCAAGGGGCATCGACGCACTTACATCGGTGCAATGCCTGGCAAGCTGGTGCAGGCACTGAAGGAAATCGAGGTACAAAACCCGGTCATCATGCTTGATGAGATCGACAAGCTGGGGCAGTCCTTCCAGGGCGATCCGGCGTCGGCCCTGCTTGAGGTTCTGGACCCGGAGCAGAATTCGGATTTCCTGGATCACTATCTGGATGTGCGTCTCGACTTGTCGAAGGTGCTGTTCATCTGCACGGCTAATCAGCTGGATACCATCCCCGGGCCATTGCTGGACCGAATGGAGCAGATTCGACTCTCCGGTTACATTGCCGAGGAAAAATACGGCATTGCCCGTCACTTTCTCTGGCCGCGTCTTCTGAGTCGCAATAACATCCCCAAAAAGCGCATCAACCTGACCAATGCTGCGCTCAAGCAGGTCATCGAAGGCTATGCCCGTGAATCAGGTGTGCGCCAGCTCGAGAAGCAGCTTCACCGCATTGTGCGCAAGGCTGCCGTGCGGTTACTGGAAAGCGAGGAGGAGACCGTCAAGGTGTCGGTCAATAACCTCGAGGAGTTCCTGGGAGCACCCATTTTTCGCAAGGAGAAGGTACTGCGTGGTGAAGGCGTAGTCACTGGTCTTGCCTGGACATCCATGGGCGGAGCTACGCTGCCCATCGAGGCCAGCTGTGTACACAGCCTGTCACGGGGGCTGAAGCTGACCGGCAAGCTGGGCGAGGTAATGCAGGAATCTGCCAATCTGGCTTACAGTTTTGCCGTTGCGCACCTGGAAGAATATGGTGCGCCAAAGGGCTTTTTCGACGAGGCCTTTGTACACATGCATGTGCCGGAAGGTGCCACGCCCAAGGATGGCCCTTCGGCGGGCGTTACCATGACCACGGCGCTACTCTCTCTGGCACTGGAACGTCAGATTGATCGTCCTCTGGCCATGACCGGTGAGATCACGCTGACGGGACAGGTATTACCAGTCGGTGGGATTCGCGAAAAGGTCATTGCTGCACGCCGCAGTGATATCCCCGAGCTGATTCTTCCTCAGGCCAACAAGCGGGATTATGACGAACTGCCCGAGTATCTGAAGCAGGGCATGACCGTGCATTTTGCGACCAGATACAGTGATGTATCGCGAATTGTCTTCGGGCAATAGCCGGCAGTAATCATTCAAAAGGCCACCCGACAGGGTGGCCTTTTTTTCATGGATAAGCCGACTTCCTACTCGCGATCAACGGCAAGCCCTGCCCAGGACTGGCAGACCGGCATGATTTCGAGGCGGTTGATATTAAGGTGTGGCGGCAGGGTTGCCGCATAAAATACCTGCTCGGCAATATCTTCCGGCTGGATGGGCTCAACACCGCTGTACAGGTTATCACTGGCCTGATGATCGCCTTTCATGCGTACCAGCGTGAATTCGGTTTCGGCCATGCCTGGCGCGATATCGGTCACGCGCACGCCGGTGCCCTTGAGGTCGCAGCGCAGGTTATAGGAAAACTGGTTCACGAATGCCTTGGAGGCGCCATAGACATGGCTGCCCGGGTAGGGCCACAGGGCGGCCGTTGAACTGATGTTGATGATGGCGGCTCCGCGGCCCACCCTGATCAGCGTGTTCAGAAGTGCATGTGTCACGTTGAGCAGGCCGGTAATGTTGGTATCCACGACCGTATGCCAGTCCTCGAGGCTGGCTTCCTGTGCGGGCCCGGCGCCCAGCGCCAGACCGGCATTGTTGACCAGACAGGTAACGTCTGAAAACTCGGGAGGCAAGTCATTGATCATTGCTGTCACGGCCTGGCTGTCACGAACATCGAGAACAGCGCTGTATACCGGTACGCTGTCTTTCAGGTCCGTTTTCAGGTCTTCAAGCCGTTCCTGGCGTCTACCGGTCAGTATCAGGGCCCAGCCGGCGCTGGCAAAGCGGTGTGCACAGGCACGACCGAACCCGGAGGTGGCCCCGGTAATGAACACGACGGGCGTCGACATCATGAATCTCCATTATCAGTGAATACACACAGGTGAGCATAACCGCTTTCTGCCGGCTCTGCGTGCTCCTGGTCTGGTCAAGGGCGCGCGCCCCGTGACAAAATGATTTTGCTGAGACACATGGCAACCCTGTTGCCCGTCATGACGCTGATAATGCGCAGACGAATAAACAAGATGAGGACATCATGCCCGAATATCGCTCTAGAACGACAACCCAGGGTCGTAACATGGCTGGTGCCCGCGCGCTCTGGCGTGCGACCGGCATGAAGGATGACGACTTTCAGAAACCGATTATTGCCGTAGCAAACTCCTTCACCCAGTTTGTGCCCGGCCATGTTCACCTGAAGGACATGGGGCAGCTGGTGGCACGTGAAATCGAGAAGGCCGGTGGCGTGGCGAAGGAATTCAATACCATCGCGGTGGATGACGGCATCGCCATGGGCCACGACGGCATGCTTTACTCGCTGCCGAGTCGCGACATCATTGCCGACAGCGTGGAGTACATGGTGAACGCCCATTGCGCTGATGCACTGGTCTGTATTTCCAACTGCGACAAGATTACCCCGGGGATGCTGATGGCGGCCATGCGGCTGAACGTGCCGGTCATCTTCGTATCTGGCGGGCCGATGGAAGCAGGCAAGACCAAACTGCTGAATCATGGTCTGGATCTGGTTGATGCCATGGTCATGGCGGCCGACGATAGCGTGGACGACGAGACGCTCAACGAAGTCGAACGCAGTGCGTGCCCGACCTGCGGAAGCTGTTCCGGCATGTTCACTGCCAACTCGATGAACTGTCTGACGGAAGCCCTGGGTCTGGCCCTTCCCGGTAACGGTACCACCCTTGCGACGCACAGTGATCGGCGGCGGCTGTTTGAAACGGCAGGTCACCGTATCGTTGACCTGGCCAAGCGCTATTATGAAGGCAATGAGGCGCACCTTCTGCCGCGGGCCATCGGCTCGAAGGCAGCCTTCAGAAATGCCATGACGCTGGATATTGCCATGGGGGGATCCACCAACACGATCCTTCACCTGCTGGCTGCGGCTCAGGAAGCCGAGATCGATTTCACAATGGCCGATATTGACCGGCTTTCACGTGAAGTACCCCAGCTTTGCAAGCTGGCGCCCAATACGCAGAAGTATCACATGGAAGACTGTCACCGTGCCGGTGGCATCATGGCCATTCTGGGTGAGCTTGATCGGGCCGGTGTTCTCGATACGTCGGTGCCTACCGTATATGGCGATACGCTGAAGGCCGCTCTGGATGAGTGGGATATCATGCGTAACCCTACACCGGAAGTAGTGGACTTCTTCAAGGCCGGGCCGGGGGGCGTACGCACTCAGGAAGCATTTTCACAGTCATCCCGTTGGCCGTCACTGGACGGTGATCGTGCCAACGGGTGTATTCGCAACCTTGACAATGCCTTCTCCCGTGAAGGTGGTCTGGCCGTGCTGTACGGCAATATCGCCGAGAGTGGCTGCGTGGTCAAAACCGCTGGCGTTGATGACTCCATTCTGGTGTTCGAAGGCCCGGCACATGTGGTCGAGTCTCAGGATCAGGCTGTCGAGCACATTCTTGATGACAAGGTGAAGGAAGGCGAAATTGTCGTAATCCGGTATGAGGGGCCTCGTGGCGGCCCTGGCATGCAGGAAATGCTGTATCCGACCTCCTACCTGAAGTCGAAGGGAATGGGCAAGTCATGTGCGTTGCTGACTGATGGACGTTTCTCCGGCGGCACCTCCGGCCTGTCGATCGGTCACGTTTCCCCTGAGGCGGCTGCCGGTGGCGCAATCGGTCTGGTCGAGCAGGGCGATATGATCAGGATCGATATCCCCAATCGCACCATCAATGTCGATCTTTCCATGGAAGAGCTGGCGCACCGTCGTCAGGCGATGAATGATCGCGGCGAAGATGCCTGGAAACCTGGTATCACCAGGGACCGACATGTGTCGGCTGCTCTCAAGGCCTACTCACTGCTGGCTACCTCAGCAGATCGTGGCGCGGTGCGTGATATTACCAAGCTGGAACAGTTGTTGAGCCAGTAACACCGTTCCCTATAAAAAGGCTCGCCACCGGCGAGCCTTTTTTATCTTTACGTCACATGATCATGACGCAGATCAGCACGATGCTCATCCTGTAAGGGCTCTCGAGACTACGGTACCGAGAAGAGGGCGGGCACCCATATGCGCTGCGGAGTAACCATGCGCTAACCCGCTTGATCCAGACGGCTTCAAAATGTGGCCACTGTTTGAAATGACACTTAACAAATTGTCTTGCAGTCGGTTAAAAAGGTGCAAACAACGTCACTGCGCGATATAACTTGGTGATACTGTGTCAATGAAATCTTGTACAGAACTTTGACTTTTGGTCTGGCTTTGTCTAGGTTTACAGTCATAGAGTTGATGCACTCCCTGCCGACAGGATGTTGGCAAAGGACCATGTAAGGTCGAGCTGATTCAAGGGGTCGTTCAGGATGAACACTGCTTCTATCTGCCACGACACCAAGCAGCATCAAGCACCCTGAACGGGGGATAACCTCCCGTGGAAGCTTAAGGATGGAACCATGAACAAGCTGATAGCTACTGCCTTCTGCGCAGCACTTACACTACCGACATTCGCCATGGCCGCTCAGACCGGCGCGAATGACGTAAGCCCGACCGGCGATGGTCAGGAATACATGGGCAGCCAGGCCACCGATACTGCTACTGATGGCAAGACCACCCCCAGCACTATTGGTGACAATACCGGCAATATGGATACTGGTCGTCAGGGGCATTCTGCTCAGATGCAGCATGAAGGCTCCGATGCCAATCCGGATCACGCTGCGCAGCAACCGGTAACGAATACAGGTCGGCAGGGTGCTTCTGCCGAGATGGAAGCAACACCGACCTACGGTAATGATGATCCGACCAAAACCGGTGAGTCTCCGTCAGCACAGTAATTTTAAATGTGTATAAAAAAAGCCGGCGAAAGCCGGCTTTTTTGTGCTCAGGAAAGCCTACCACCATCGAGCATCATTGTTTTCACGCGTTTTCAGATATTCCCGCGCCATGAATAATGCCGCAATGGCACGGCCTTCATGCAT
The DNA here is from genome assembly GCF_026240105.1 of Larsenimonas rhizosphaerae. Taxonomy (NCBI): domain Bacteria; kingdom Pseudomonadati; phylum Pseudomonadota; class Gammaproteobacteria; order Oceanospirillales; family Halomonadaceae; genus Larsenimonas; species Larsenimonas rhizosphaerae. The sequence goes on along the minus strand of NZ_JAPIVE010000003.1, from coordinate 250,837 downwards.
GTCCTCTCTTGCCAGAAGCGCGCCAAGCTCATCCCACCGCCACCGCACGGTTTCCATCGGTTCGGGTTCATCGCCCGGCAGGGTTTCTTCGTACAAATCCTGAGCGATCACTACCTGTATACGGTAGGACATATAGTTGGGCGCCAGGGAAAGCTCGGTCAGTGGCTCAAGTATTCGTGCCCCATATCCGCATTCTTCCTTGAGTTCACGATTGGCGGCAGTGAGCACATCCTCACCGTTGTCAATGATGCCCTTGGGCAGGGTCAGCGTATAGTCTTCAATACCTGCAGCATATTCGCGGATCAACAGCACGTGCTCGTCATCCGGCATGGCCACTATCATGACCGCTCCGTTGCCTGTGCCTGAGGTACTCAGGCGTTCAAAGCAGCGCTGTTCGCCATTGCTGAACGTCAAATCCAGCGCCTCAATCCGGAAAAGGCGACTTTCCGCGACCGGGTAAACGGCGTCAACGCAGGGTTTTTTCTTCGGCATGGCATTACCTCCTGGCTGTATCCTGTGCCCATGGTACTCAATACCGTAGTACCCGGCATTGAAAACCGGTGCAGGAAAATTCAGCATTCCGGATGAGCCGAATATGACTCTGGCGTCTCGAATGTCAACGCTTACAATGAAGGCTTATTGCCGGGGAGAACAAGCATGATCGACTGGTCGAGTGTCGATACGGTGCTGCTGGACATGGATGGCACGCTGCTGGATCTGCACTTTGACAGCCACTTCTGGCTGGAACACCTTCCGAAGCGTTATCGGGAATTACACAAGCTGGATGAAGCTGCCAGTGAGGCCATGCTGAGTCGAGTCATGGAGCAGTACGGCACACTTGACGGCTATAGCCTCGAGTACTGGTCTCGCGAACTGGATCTCGATATTGTCGCACTCAAGAAGGAGGTGGCTCATCTGATCGGCTTTCGACAGGATGCTCGCGACTTCCTGCTGTGGCTCAGGGAGCAGCATCCACGAGTTGTGCTGGCGACCAACGCGGACCGGCGTGGCCTGGCCCTCAAGCTGCCAATGACCGGACTGGATGAGCTGGTAGACGATATCGTATCTTCCGAAGATATAGGCCATCCCAAGGAGGCCGCCGAATTCTGGTTGCTGCTTGAGGAGCGGCTGGGCTTCGACCCGACCAGAACCCTGTTGATTGATGATAATGTCAGAGTGCTTGAAGCCGCACGCGAGCACGGTATTCGCCATCTACTGGGTATCCTGCAACCCAATAGTCAGTCTCCCCGAAAGGTATTTGCCGAGTTCGTGGCGCTCGACCGATTTGCAGAGACCATGGTGAAATTGCCCTGACTTGTCATTGAGCAGATCAGCCCTCATATCCTGAGTCATGCACACGACATACAGGAGTGCTCATGAGCGACAATGACGTTCGACTGGACAAGTGGCTGTGGGCAGCGCGGTTTTTCAAGACCCGTGGGCTGGCCAAGAAGGCCATTGAAGGCGGCAAGGTGAATTACAACGGCGCGCGCGCCAAGACCAGTAAACTAGTGGAAAAGGGCGCACTGGTGAAGGTGCCGCAGGGATGGGACATCCTTGAAGTTGAGGTGTTGTCTCTTTCCGGCCAGCGCCGTGGTGCACCTGAGGCACGTTTGCTGTATCAGGAAACGCCTGACAGCGAGACCCGCCGTCTGAAGGAAGCCGAGAGCCGGCGCCTGGCCAATCAGGCAATGCAACCGCCCAAACATCGTCCCGACAAGCGGGAGCGGCGACACATTCAGCGTTTTCAGCGTCAGGATACCGAGACCTGACATGGCAGACGCGAAAGAGAAAATTATGGACCATATACAACGATTCATGTTTGACGACACCAATGTACGCGGCGAAGTGGCAACACTTGCCGATACCTTTGGCGAGGTCGTTGCTCGTCATGACTATCCCGCCGGCATTCGACGCCAGCTGGGTGAGTTGCTGGCGGCCGCTGCACTGTTGACTACTACCATCAAGCTTGATGGTGTATTGAGTCTGGAAGTGCGAGGCAAGGGTGCGGCCACTCTTCTGATGGCTGAATCCAACCCGGGGAACGAGGAGCATGCCCAGTCATTGCGCGCGGTTGCACGGTTTGATGAGAATGCAGATATCGCATCGGATATCTCACTGGCCGATCTGATGGGTGAAGGGCATATCGTGATGACACTCGACCCCAGGGACGGACAGCGTTACCAGGGCATCGTGGCGCTGGATTCCGACACGCTGGCGGGCTGTCTTGAGCATTATTTCTCCCAGTCAGAGCAGCTGCCGACGCGGCTGTGGCTGGCCGCTGGTGAGCATGCTGCCGGCGGGCTTCTGCTTCAAACCCTTCCGGATGATCAGTCCAGCAAGGACCCGGATGCATGGAATCGTTCGACCAAACTGGCCGAGACCGTCAAGAGCGATGAGCTGCTGTCGCTTGCGCCTACAGAGCTGTTGTATCGGCTTTACCACGAAGAACAGATTCGAGTCTTTGATCCTGCTCCCCTGTCGTTCGGGTGTACCTGTTCTCGGGAACGGTTTGCCGCGGCGCTGTTGAGTATGGGCGAAACCGAGCTGCGCGAAACCCTGGAAACGCGGCAGGCCATTGATACGCAGTGCCATTTCTGTAATACGAGCTATCATTTCTCGGCGGCGGATATCGAGCATCTGATCGAAAATCCCGGCGCCCCATCGCCGACAGTGCACTGAAAACCGACACTGCGCCTGGCATGCGTTGTGCCGTATGTGCATAAGATGTCGCGCCTTCCCTGTCGGCCATTCCCGGCCTCGTGCTTTTTTGCCATACTGGCGGCCCCGTGAAAGGCATGCACTGCGGGATATTTGCTGTAAACCTCCATTAGAGAGGGCAGCGTGGATGTCAGGGCGCATATAATGTCCCTGCTTTACAAGCAAGTACCAACGAGAGAGAGGCCTCACGGCCGAGGATATACATGACGACACAACTGGACAGTTCTTCGAAGCCGCTCGTTAATCTTACGATGCCCGAGCTGGTGGAACAGGCGCTGATGCGCAACGAAGCGCACCTTTCGGTAGATGGTGCACTGGTTGCGGAAACCGGACACCGCACCGGGCGGTCGCCGCGGGACCGTTTTATTGTCGACGAGCCCTCCACCAGCGAATTCATCGAGTGGGGCGCGGTCAATCAGCCGACCACTCCGGCCATCTTTGATGCGCTGTGGGAGCGGGTGGAAGATCATGTCGCCGAAAAGGCCTCTTTTCTGAACGAGCTGCATGTCGGATCGGATCCGGACCATTATCTGCCGATGCGTGTGCGTACCGAATTTGCATGGCATGCGCTGTTCGGCCGTAACCTGTTTGTCCGTCCGCCTCAGTACAATCCGCGCGGCAAGGGCGAATGGGAAATCCTGAGCGCGCCAACCTTTACCTGTGATCCGAAGCGGGATCAGGTCAATGGGGATGGCACGGTCATGATCAACTTTGCGCGCCGTCGTGTATTGCTGGCCGGCATGCGCTATGCCGGCGAGATGAAAAAGGCCATGTTCACGGTGCAGAACTTTCTGCTGCCGGAAAAGGACGTGCTGCCAATGCACTGTAGTGCCAACGTTGGCGAAAACGGCGAAACGGCCTTGTTCTTCGGGCTGTCCGGCACAGGCAAGACCACGCTGTCTGCTGACCCTTCCCGCTATCTGATCGGTGATGACGAACATGGCTGGGGTGAAGGTACCGTCTTCAATATTGAAGGGGGCTGCTATGCCAAGACCATTAATCTGTCCGAGAAGAACGAGCCTATTATCTGGCGAGCGATTCGCTATGGCACCGTGCTTGAAAACGTGGTGCTGGATGACAGGCGTGCAGCGGATTATGACGACACATCTCTGACTCAGAACGCCCGCGCAGCCTATCCTCTTGAGTTCGTGGAAAAGCGGGTTCCTGATAACCGCGCCGGAGAACCTACCGCCGTTATCTTCCTTACCTGTGACATGAGTGGCGTGCTGCCGCCGGTCTCGGTTCTTTCGCCTGAAGCGGCTGCCTATCACTTCCTGTCCGGGTATACCGCCAAGGTCGGGTCTACCGAGATTGGTTCAACGTCACAACTGGAAGCCACGTTCTCTACCTGTTTCGGTGCGCCGTTCTTTCCGCGGCCGGCACATGTGTATGCCGAGCTGCTGATGAAACGTGTCGAGGCTTTTGGGTCTCAGGTATATCTGGTCAATACCGGCTGGACCGGTGGTGCCTTCGGCCAGGGCGGAGAGCGATTCAGCATTCCGACGACACGTAGCGTGATTGCCGCCATTCAGTCCGGTGCTCTGCGTCACGCGGAAACCGAACATGTACCGGGGCTCAACCTGTCTGTTCCACTGGAAGTGGAAGGGGTTGAGTCCCATCTGCTCAATCCGATCAATGCCTGGGAAGACAAGGCAGCGTATCGCGAGCAGGCCGAGGCGCTGATCCAGAAATTCGTGGCCAACTTTGAAAAATTCGAAGGCGTGGACGACGAAATCATCAAGGCTGGTCCGCAGGCCTGATGTCAGTATGAAGTAACAGGAAAGGGGGGAAGACATTGTCTTCCCCCCCTTTTTTTGACTGGCTTTTACAGAAGTGATGATTCGCTTAGAACTCTGTCCAGTCATCCTCACTAACAGTATCAGGTACTGTCCTGCGAGGTGGCGTAGCTGTCTTTTGGGCCAGGGGTTTCACAGGTGCTGGTGCCTTTTTCGGTGCTGGTGCTGGTGCTGGTGCGGTCGAAGGTGCAGGGTGCGACGAGGTTTCTGCAACCGTCGGGGCCTGCTTGCTGAGTTTGAACCCGCTGATCATCTGATAAAGGTGGCTTGTCTGTTCACGAAGGTCATCGGCTGCCGCACTTGATTCTTCCACCATGGCAGCATTTTGCTGGGTAATCTGATCCAGCTCGTTGATGGCCAGACTGATTTGTCTGATACCGTCGCTCTGGCCCTGGGATTCACCACTGATGCGGTTGATGGTGGTATTGACTTGTTCAACTCCTTCCAGGATGCGCGTCATGGTTTCGCTGGCCTGTATGACCATCCTGGTGCCATTCTCGGTGTGTTCAGCCGACGTCATGATCAGATCGCGGATGTTTTGCGCAGCATCTCCGGCACGGCCTGCCAGTGTGCGAACTTCCTGGGCCACTACTGCAAACCCTCTGCCATGCTCCCCGGCGCGGGCAGCCTCTACCGAGGCGTTCAATGCCAGCAGGTTGGTCTGGAAGGCAATGCTGTCTATCAGGGTGATGATGTCGCTGACCTTGCCTGCCGAGGTGCTTATGTTGTCCATGCTGGCTTCCACGGCTGTCATGGCCTGCTGCCCGTCTCTGGCCAGTTCAGCCGTCTGCTCGGAGAGGCGACTGGCCTCCCTCGCTGCATCGGATGTCTTGTTGACGGCCTGTGTCATGTCTTCCATGGAGGCGGTGGTCTGTTCCAGGTTGGCTGCGGTCTTCTCGGTACGTGACGCCATTTCGCGGCTGCTGCCGGCGATTTCGTTTGCGGAGCCTCGTACATTGGCTGTGCTGTGTTGAACGCCCGAGAGGGTCTCGTCAATGTGCTCGACGAACTCGTTGAAGGCCCTTGCAAGATCACCCAGTTCATCCTGTCGCGAGGCATCAAGTCGCCGTGTCAGGTCGCCTTCCCCATTGGAAATGTCATGGATACGATTGATCAGTTTTTTGATGTTGCGTGTCAGCAGGGTGGGGCCCATCAGAGCGACCACGACGGAAAAAATGAAGGCGGAGCCGGATACGATCCACAGCATGATCATTCGATTCGAGATGTAGCCAAGGGTTTCTGCACCCAGTTGATCAATCTTTTGGTCTGCTGCTTCACCGGCGGTGTCGTAGACGTCTCTAAGACGGGAAAAGGCATCCAGCGACTGGCCCTGGCTCAATGCCGTGGCCGCCGCGGTATCACCTGCGGCCTTGAGGGCGAAGACCTGGCTGGATTGTTGTTTCCAGAGAGAATAGTGTTGCTCGAAATCGCTTACCCGCTCAACCAGGGCCGGATACGCTGCCAGACTGGACTGGTAGAGCTTCATGCGATCGAACGCCTGCTGGGCATTTTCCTCGTAATCTGCCTTTGCATCGGCGGCAGCCTTTGATTCGCTGGGCAGGGAAAGGTAATTCAGTTCTGCCACATGGGCCTGGTACAGATCCCTGTCGGCATTGAGGACGGCGGATACAGCACGGTTGAACGTGCCGCTGAATTCGACCATGCGATCACGAGTGGATGAAATGGTCAGCTCTGCCAGCAGCAGCGTTATCAGCAGTGCGATGGCGACACCCATGAATGCCGCCATGTATTTGGTTTTAAGACTGTTGAATTGAATGGCCATAACGCCTTCCTCAATAAGGTCGGTGCCGATCAGGAGACGCCCTTTTGGATGAGGTCGCGCTGGCACCGGGACAGGGTCGAGTAGAACCTATCGCCCTGGATGGCCTGAATCTTGAGGTTGCCGACCATGGCCGCGGCCTTTTTCATGTTGTGTGGTAGGGTGTTGCCAGCGATAAGGGGATGACCGGGTATGACAATGATTTCAAACGATATAGCAGTACGTATTGCTACAGAACTTGATGTTGAACCTCGCCAGGTCGAGGCAGCCATGACGTTGCTGGATGGAGGGGCGACCGTGCCCTTCGTGGCGCGTTACCGCAAGGAGGCCACGGGGGGGCTGGATGATGGTCAGCTGCGTACGCTGGAAGAGCGGATGCGTTACCTGCGCGAGCTTGATGAGCGCCGGCTGACCATTCTTGAATCGGTCAACGAGCAGGGCAAGCTTTCGCCTGAACTGGAACAGCAGATTCGAGACGCCACGACCAAGCAGCGACTCGAGGATCTTTACCTTCCCTTTCGCAAGAAGCGGCGCACCAAGGCACAGATTGCCCGCGAAGCCGGGCTTGAACCACTGGGGGATCGGTTGCTGTCGGATCCGACACTCGACCCGGACACAACGGCAGCCTCTTTCATCAACGACGAGCACGGGATTGCAACTACGCGTGATGCTCTGGATGGCGCTCGCCAGATTCTGATGGAGCGGTTTGCAGAGAATGCCGAGTTGGTCGGTCGTCTGCGCGATCGCTTATGGACAGATGGCCTGCTTCGGGCTGAAGTGGTAAATGGCAAGGAGCAGGAGGGCGCCAAGTTTTCCGATTATTTCGACCATCAGGAGCCACTGTGCAGGGCGCCGTCACACCGTGCGCTGGCCATGTTCCGTGGCCGTAACGAGGGAGTGCTGACGCTGCGGCTGGAGCTACCTGAAACAGAAGGCGATGTGCATCCTGCCGAAGTGGATATTGCTCATGCTGCCGGGATTAAAGATCAGGGCCGGGCCGCCGATCGTTGGCTTCGTGATGTTGTACGCTGGACCTGGCGAGTCAAGCTGTATACCCATCTTGAAACCGAGCTTCTGGGCCGGTTGCGAGAGCGGGCCGAAGGTGAGGCCATTCAGGTCTTTGCGGCCAACCTCAAGGATCTGTTGCTGGCGGCTCCTGCGGGAGCGCAGCCGACACTGGGGCTGGATCCCGGGCTTCGTACCGGTGTCAAGGTTGCCGCCATAGACGCTACCGGCAAGTTTCTGGCTCATGACACCATTTATCCGCATGCACCCAAAAACCAGTGGGCTGACGCTGTCAATGTTCTGGTAGCGCTCTGTGAGCGATGCGACATCGGATTGATCGCCATCGGTAATGGAACCGCCAGTCGTGAAACCGATCGCCTGGCGGGCGATGTGGTCAAGCAGCTTGCGGTGCGTGGGCGACAGGTCAGCAAGATCATCGTCAGTGAAGCTGGTGCATCGGTATATTCGGCCTCGGCACTGGCGGCCAGCGAGTTTCCGGATCTGGACGTGACCATTCGGGGGGCCGTGTCGATTGCCCGGCGTCTGCAGGATCCGTTGGCTGAACTGGTGAAAATTGATCCCAAGTCCATCGGCGTTGGGCAATATCAGCACGATGTTTCGCAGATGCAGCTTTCAAGGTCACTGGATACGGTGATCGAGGATTGCGTCAATGGCGTGGGGGTAGACCTCAATACGGCGTCGAGTGCATTGCTTCGGCGTGTTTCGGGGCTTAACGCCAATCTGGCCGATAGCATCATCGCATGGCGCGATCAGCATGGTGCCTTCGATGAGCGGCGCCAGTTACTGGAAGTGTCACGGCTTGGGCCCAGAACATTCGAGCAGTGCGCCGGATTTCTGCGCATTCGGGAGGGCCGGAATGCCCTTGATGCCTCTTCCGTGCATCCGGAAGCCTATCCGGTGGTCGAGCGTATCGCCAATAGATATCAGCGCCAGGTTGGCAGTCTGGTAGGGGATGCTGCATTTCTGGGACAGCTCAAGGCGGTTGATTTTACCGATGAACAGTTTGGCCTTCCTACGGTCACAGATATCCTGAAGGAGCTGGTCAAGCCCGGTCGGGATCCGCGCCCCGAATTCAACTTTGCCCGTTTTCAGGACGGAGTGGAGGAACTCAAGGACCTTCGTGCCGGGATGGTGCTCGAAGGCGCTGTTACCAATGTGACGCATTTTGGTGCCTTTGTGGATATCGGTGTGCATCAGGATGGCCTTGTACATATTTCTGCCTTGTCGCACACGTTCGTCAAGGACCCCCGTGAAGTGGTCAAGGCCGGTGACATCGTTCGAGTAAAGGTGATGGATGTCGATATACCGCGCAAGCGAATCGCGCTTAGCATGCGCCTTGATGACGATGTGGTTGAACGGGCTGCTGAAGACAAGGGGCGCTCGCGTCGTACTCCGTCGCGAGCACCGCAGGAAGACAAGCCGGCAGGCGCACTGGCTGCAGCGCTTTTAAAGGCGGGCGCGCGCGAGCAGTAAGGTGCTTGAAAGCAGAAAAGTTAGCGTCATAATGAGCGGCATGCTCAAGCCTGATACTGTCAGGTTTGACCCTGTCTAAAGAGAGCCCATGGGCTCGATCCGAACACGAGGGCCCCCTGGGGCCCTCCCTGAAAGAAGGTGCCTCTCTTGTCCGAGTCACTCACCGGTCATGTAAAGGCGCTGCGAAATGCAGCGCGTCAGGGAATGTTTCGTCGTATTCGGCGCGGCATCGAGAAGGAAGGTCTGCGAGCCGATGCCCAGGGGCGTATCAGTGCGGTGCATCATCCGCACGGACTGGGGTCAAAGCTGACACATCCGCATATCACGACGGATTATTCCGAATCCCTGCTGGAATACATCACGCCTGTTTATTGCCGCCCGAAGGATGCGCTGGCCTTTCTGGGCGATCTGCATCGTTATACCTTCCGCCAGCTGGACGGTGAATGGGTATGGCCTGCAAGCATGCCCTGTCGTCTGTCAGGCAACGACAGTGTGCCGATTGCTGATTACGGTTCTTCCAACAGCGGTATCATGAAAAAGGTCTATAGGCATGGCCTGGACGCCCGCTATGGGCGCATCATGCAGTCCATTGCGGGTATCCATTACAACTTTTCCCTGCCGGATGCGTTGTGGCCGGTGCTGCAGAGCCTCGAAGGGGCTGAGCACGTCTCTCTGGAAACCTTTAGATCGCGGCGTTACTTCGATCTGATCAGAAACTTCCGACGTAATAGCTGGTTGCTGCTTTATCTCTTCGGTGGCTCACCTGCCATCGACGAAAGCTTTCTGGACGGGCGTGATTCGGAACTCCCGCGGCACGGCAAGCGGACACGGTTATCCTCGAGCGCCTGTAGTCTGCGCATGAGTGATCTGGGCTATCAGAACAAGGTACAGGATCAGCTTCGTATCTGTTTCAATTCGCTCGAAAATTACATAAATACACTTCGTCATGCCATTACGGCGCGCTGGCCTGCCTATGAAGCGCTGGGTGTTCAGGATGAGCAGGGCGAATGGAAACAGCTCAACGCCAATATTCTCCAGATCGAAAACGAGTATTACAGTGACATTCGTCCCAAGCGGGTCGCTCGTCACAACGAAACGCCTACGCAGGCCCTCGAGGCTGGTGGTGTGGAGTACATCGAGGTGCGTTGCCTGGACCTCGACCCGTTCGAGCCCCTGGGGATCAGCGAAACACAAATTCGGTTTCTGGATGCGTTTCTGGTCTGGTGCCTGTTGTCACCAAGCCCGAAGGTCTCTGACCGCGAGTGCGATCAGCTGGATCTGAACCGTACACGGGTTGTGGCTCATGGCCGTGACCCCGAGCTGACACTGCTTGTGGATGGGAATGAAGTATCCATGCGCGATCAGGCCCGTCATGTTCTGGGATCCATGGGCGCGGTAGCCGAGTTGCTTGATGAAGGTGATGCCGGTGCACCGCATCAGGCGGCCATCACGGCGCTTGCGCCGCTTCTGGATAATGCCGCGCTGACTCCGGCCGGCCGAATGGAAGCGGCATTGCGTGACAGTGGTGAGGAATTCACCGACTGGGCGCTTTCACAGGCGAAAATGTATACCGATCGGCTGGCTGCCGAACCGATGGATCGGGCGCGTGAGTCATTGCTGAAGGAGCTGACTGACACCTCTCATCAGCAGCAAGGGGACATTGAGCAGGACGAAACCGTCGATTTTGCGACCTTTCTGGAAAGCTACTTTGAGAAAGCCAGTGAACCTCGTGTAGCGCGCAGGGACTAAGCAGTGACGACACTCCCAGACAACGACGGTATATGGATACGCCAATGAGTTCGCCGATAAAGGCAGGTACAACACGACGAGAGTGCGGGCTGGGTGCCGTATTCTGCGCGCTGATGCTTGGCGCCGCCCTGATCATGCAGCATGGCTTCGGACTTGATCCGTGTCCGCTGTGCATCTTTCAACGCGTTGCGGTTCTGGTGGCGTTGATCATTCTGTGTATCGGAGCGCTTCATAATCCCAAAGGCAGGGGCGGGGCGGTGTATGGCGGCCTGGCACTGGTGTCGGCGCTGGTGGGTGCGGGCATTGCCGGCCGCCATGCCTGGCTTCAGACACTGCCGCCGGATCAGGTGCCCACCTGTGGTCCCGGACTTGATTACATGATGGAGGTACTTCCGTTCTGGAATGTTATTTCCCAGGTGTTGTCCGGGTCGGGAGAGTGTGCTGAAGTATCCTTCCGTTGGTTGGGCATGACCCTGCCGGTATGGACTCTGATTGGTTTTACGGTACTGGCTGTGATCACCCTCGGCATTATGGTGCGTTCACTGCGCCGTGCCTCGTGAATGAATGAAAGGAGAGCCGGTTATGTTGAAACAGTGGGCAAGTGCTCGGGAGTGCTGGGGTGGTGTTCATACACTGATTGATCGGTGGCTTGAGCAGCGAGGTGAGCTGCTCGAGCATTACGCGGCGCTGGAGCGGGCCTGTGACAGTGACCTTGAAATCGCTGACCGCGCTTTGGTTGACCGGTTCGGTGAAGCACTGGTGGATTACGTCAGTACCGGACACTTTGAGCTTTATCCCCGCCTTTGCGAGGAGTGCCGGCTGTTCGATGATGAGGCCGCACTTCAAACGGGGCATTTGTTGCTTGAAAACATGGATCCGTCAACGCAGCTGGCACTGGATTTTAATGATGCCTATGCCGATGAGACTTCCTTCAAGGAAAACCGCCTGCAAATCACGGCCTGGCTTGACAGGCTGGCGCGTGTTTTGAAGGACCGCTTTGCACTGGAGGATGTGTTGATTGCAAGGTTGCATGCCGACCATGCGGACGTGTCCGACAAGGTGTCCGGGTGATGACAGGTGACCGGCGGCAATGAAAAGGGGCGGTGCCATAGGCACCGCCCCTTTTCATGTCCTGCCATTGTTCAAATCGGATCTCTCAGGCTCATGATCCGCCAGCCTGCCTTTTCGGCGTATGCTCTCAGGTGTTCATCCGGATCGACGGCAACCGGATGATCAACCTGCTTCAGTAGTGGCAGGTCATTGCGGGAATCACTGTAGAAAAAGGCATCTTCAAGTGACATGTCATGCGCTTCGAGCCACTGTTCAAGCCGTGTAATCTTGCCCTCTCGAAAGCTGGGTACGCCGGTAGGGTTACCGGTGTATCTACCCTCAATTTCTTCCACCTCGATGGCAATCAGGTCATCCACACCGAGACGCTCTGCAATCGGTCCGGTAATGAATCGATTGGTGGCAGTGATGATCAGCAGGTAATCACCATTGGCCCGATGCCTTGCCAGCAGCTCCTCGGCCCGGGGAAGAATGATCGGTTCAATCACCGACGCCATGAAGTGCTGATGCCAGGCGGCAAGCTGTCCACGAGAGTGTGATGCCAGTGGTGCCAGTGAAAAACGCAGATAAGCGTCAAGGTCCAGGGTCTCGTTGATATAATCCTGGTGAAAGCGGTCGTTGGCAGTGCGATATTCAAGCGGGTCGACAGCGCCTTGCTCCACCAGGAATTCGCCCCAGGCGTGGTCGCTGTCTCCGGCAATCAGGGTATTATCGAGATCAAAAATGGCCAGTCGCACGCATGGCTCCTGTAGGCTTGAGTAAAAGAAGAATGCTCAAACAGTGGTTTTACGTGATTATGTCAAACAGGCCAATTGTTTAATACTTGTCAGTGGCTGTTGATGGGCTTTCAGGCTTTGTGGAAAAATGCCCTTATTGTATTTTTAAAAGGGGATACTCGTGATCGACCCGGACGGCTTTCGCCCTAACGTTGGTATCATCATTGCCAACGCCAGCGGGCAGGTACTCTGGGCTCGGCGGGTAGGACAGGATGCCTGGCAGTTTCCGCAAGGTGGCATCAAACCGAATGAATCACCCGAGCAGGCGCTTTATCGTGAGTTGAAGGAAGAAATCGGATTATGCCGAGACGATGTTGAAATAATGGCTTGTACCCGAGGCTGGCTCAGGTATCGGCTGCCTCAGCGCATGATACGGACTCACTCAAGGCCGCTTTGCATCGGGCAAAAGCAAAAGTGGTTTTTGCTCCGGATTCGATGTCAGGAAGCCAGCATTTGTGTCGATACTACGCCCAAGCCCGAGTTTGATGGTTGGCGGTGGGTAAGTTACTGGTACCCACTTGGACAGGTAGTGCCTTTTAAGCGCGAGGTTTACCGTCGTGCGCTGCGTGAGTTGGCACCCAGGTTGCCATGCAGGGATGCAGCGTTGATAACTTCTCCGTACAGGGTGTCGGGGTAGCAACAAACGGGCATGCGCATGTTCGTGGCCCGTTGACCGAGACTATAAGGACATAATGACTTCCATGTTAAAGGTGCTCAGGCGAATTGTTCAGGAGGTCAACGGCGCAGAAAGTCTGGATTCTGCGCTGTCGATCATCGTTCGCCGCATACGCAAGGCGATGAAAACCGATGTGTGTTCCGTCTATCTACTGGACAGCGAGCGAGACCGCTTCGTCCTGATGGACACCATCGGCCTGAATGCCAGCGCCATTGGGCACGTTAGCATGACGCACAATGAGGGGCTGGTCGGTCTTGTCGGGACCCGGGAAGAGCCGCTCAATCTGGAAGATGCACCATCACACCCGCATTTTCGTTACTTCGAGGAAACCGGGGAAGAGCGCTATTCCAGCTTTCTGGGAGTGCCGATCATCCACCAGCGCCGTGTATTGGGTGTACTGGTCGTGCAGCAGCGAGACAAGCGCCGCTTCGATGAGGGTGACGAGGCGTTTCTGATCACGATGGCTGCCCAGTTGGCCGGTGTGCTTGTTCAGGCACTGGCTTCCGGTGCACTGGCGCATTTGAATGAATTCGAGGGGTCGGCCGTGCTTTCCGGTGTGGCTGCTTCGCCCGGACTTGCGATTGGTGAGGCCCATGTAGTCGTGCCGCCGGCCAATCTTGATGCGGTGCCCGAAAAGCGCACAAACGATATTGATGCCGATGTGGCGCGCTTCAATCAGGCGATCAATGGTGTACGTGCCGATATCAAGTCTGCAGCGGAGCGACTGGCAAGCCGCATCTCGGCCCAGGAGCAGGCGCTGTTTGAAGTGTATCAGCAGATGCTGGGTGAGCATTCACTCGGACAGGAGGTCGAGAAACGTATTCGTGAGGGATGGTCTGCGCCGACTGCCCTTTCAAAAGTCGTGCGTCGTCATGTTCAGTATCTTGAGCGTGTGGATGACGATTACCTCAAGGAGCGTGCTGCTGACATCCGGGACCTCGGTCGGCGTGTTCTTGGGTATCTGCAGCAGGAAAGCGCTGCCGAGCCGGTGATCTATCCTGATAATACTATCCTGGTAGGCGATGAAATCAGTGCGGCGCAACTCGGGGAGATTCCTCGTGACAAGCTGGTCGCGCTGGTGGCGACACGAGGGTCGAGTACTTCTCATGTGGCCATCCTTGCGCGTGCCATGGGGATTCCGGCCGTGCTGGGAATGAGTGATTTGCCCCTGTCTCGCCTGACTCACTCTCGCCTTATTGTCGACGGGCATCGGGGCAAGCTGATGGTTCGGCCCGATGAGGAAATGGAAGCCCGTTACGAAATATTGATCGAGGAAGAGCGTGCGCTTACGCGCATGCTTGAAAGCGAGCAGTTTCTGCCGAACGAAACCGAAGATGGCCATTCGGTCAAGCTGATGGTCAATACCGGCCTGTCGCTGGAAATCGCCAGCTCTCTCAAGGCGCGTGTAGATGGAGTGGGCCTGTATCGCACTGAAGTGCCATTCATGATGCATCAGCGCTTTCCCAGTGAGCAGGAGCAGCAGCGCCTGTATCGTGATCAACTGGAAGGGTTTGCTCCGCTGCCGGTAGTCATGCGTACGCTGGATATTGGTGGAGACAAGGATCTGCCGTATTTCCCAATCGAGGAAGATAATCCGTTTCTTGGCTGGCGAGGCATTCGCGTTACGCTGGACCATCCCGAAGTATTGATGGTGCAATTAAGAGCAATGCTGCGGGCAGGAGAGGGGCTTAACAATCTCCGTATCCTGCTGCCCATGGTGTCCTGTGTTGAAGAGGTCATTACCGCGCTCAAGCTGATGGACCGGGTGATCGAGGAGCTCAAGCACGACGGAGTATCGATCGAGCGGCCGCTGGTAGGGGTGATGATTGAAGTGCCTGCCACGCTTTATCAACTGGATGCGCTGGCACAGCTGGTGGATTTCTTTTCAGTGGGCAGCAATGACCTTACCCAGTATCTTCTGGCGGTTGATCGCAATAATGCACGCGTATCATCGCTTTATGATGCCTGCCATCCTTCGGTATTGAGGGCGTTATATCATGTGGCGGTTGAATCAAACCGGCTCGGCATTCCTGCTTCGGTCTGTGGTGAACTGGCCGGTGACCCTGCCGGAGCACTGCTGCTGACGGGCATGGGATACGACATGCTGTCGATGAATGCGCCCAATCTTGCACGTGTCCGTGCTGCGATTCGCCGTGTCAGTCTTGGTTCGGCGCGCCAGTTGGTCGAGGAGACCCTGACACAGCCTACACCGGCGCTGGTACATCGCCATCTTTTCAATCGCATGAACGAGTGGGGGTTGGCTCATCTTCTTCCTCCGCGGAGCGAGCATCATTAACAGGCTCTCCGACGGCATTCTGCCTCATTGCGTTGGGTGCGGAAGTCCTGAGGACGCAGCCAGGACGCGATCAACGTGAGTTTTCTGATCTTTGCCGCGATAGGCGCCCTGGCCGGTTTTCTGGCCGGGCTTTTCGGTATTGGTGGTGGTGCCGTGATCGTGCCGCTGTTGGTACTGACATTCGGCGTCCTCGGTTTTTCTTCCGAGACTATTGTACATCTGGCCACTGGCACATCGCTTGCCACCATAGCCATTACCTCTCTTTCTTCGGCACGGGCACACTTCATTCGTCGGTGTGTGCGCGTTGACTGTCTAAGGAAATTGTTGCCAGGCCTGATTCCTGGCGCGATGCTCGGTGTGGTGGTCGGAGGACAGTTATCCGGCCCTGTCATGTCACTCCTGCTTGGTGGGTTTTTTGTGGCGGTAGCACTCAAGCTTCTGATTGCTCCCGGTCTTGCCCGCGATAAGGAGCGACTTTTGCCTCTCCCGGGCATGGCTGGTGCTGGAGGCGTCATCGGAGCAGTATCTTCGCTTTTCGGTGTAGGGGGCGGTACTTTGTCGGTGCCGTTTCTTGAATGGCGCGGAGTCTCCATGCGTTCTGCCGTGGGAACGTCATCGGCCTGTGGTGTGCCCATCGCCGTCATCGGTGCAGTCACAGCCGTTGTTGTCGGTTGGCACTCACCAGGATTACCTCATGGCGCTACGGGCTATATATACTGGCCTGCCTTTCTTGGCATTGTACTGATGAGTGTGTTGACGGCCCGCCTTGGGGCGCGTGTCGCGCATTATCTGTCAGAACGTTGGCTGAAGCGTATTTTCGCCGTACTTTTGCTTGTCATGGCACTCAAGTTACTTTTCGGCTAAGGATGTTGGCATGTTGCATTACCCGAATTTTGATCCTGTCCTGTTTTCCATTGGTCCTCTGGCCATACACTGGTATGGCCTCATGTACGTAGTAGGTTTTGCCGGTGCATGGTTACTGGCGCGAATGCGCGCAGACCGGCTGGGGCTTACAAGGGATGATGTAGGCGATCTGATCTTTTATGGCGCACTGGGTGTTGTGCTGGGCGGTCGCCTTGGGTATGTGCTCTTTTACGGCTGGGAGGCCCTTGCCGCTGACCCTCTCTGGGTGTTCAAGGTATGGGATGGCGGAATGAGCTTTCATGGCGGGCTGATCGGCGTACTGATCGCTTCGATATTATTCGCCCGGCGCCATGGGCTGGCCTTTTTTCAGCTTACCGATTTTGTGGCTCCACTGGTACCTATTGGCCTGGGGGCAGGGCGGCTGGGTAATTTCATCAATCAGGAACTGCCCGGTCGTATCACCGATGTGCCCTGGGCCATGGACTATCCCAAATATGGCCCGCAACCACGTCACCCCTCTGCCATTTATGAGTTCCTGCTGGAGGGCGTGGTGTTGTTCCTTGTCCTGTGGTTTGTCTCATTGAAACCCCGCCGCAGGGGTCTTGTGTCCGGTCTTTTTTTGTTACTCTATGGCCTGTTTCGGTTCTCGGTCGAGTTTTTCCGGCGCCCCGACCCCCAGCTTGGTTTCATTGCCTTTGGCTGGATGACCATGGGGCAGCTTCTATGTCTGCCAATGCTGGCCGGCGGCATTCTGCTTGTCGTCTGGTCGCGGCGCCAGTCTGTTGAGACACCGTACTCAACCCCCACCGCGTAATGAGTGTAAATAAAGTTCATGCAGCCCTATCTGGAATTAATGCAGCGTGTTCTCGACCAGGGCGTCGAGAAAACTGACCGCACCGGCACCGGCACGCTGTCGGTGTTCGGCCATCAGATGCGTTTCGACCTTGCTGCCGGCTTCCCGCTGGTGACCACCAAGAAACTGCATCTGCGTTCTATCATTCATGAGCTTTTATGGTTTTTGAAAGGCGAGACCAATATCGCCTACCTCAAGGACAACGGGGTGCGCATCTGGGATGAATGGGCAGATGAGGCCGGCGAACTTGGGCCCGTATACGGGTACCAGTGGCGTAGCTGGCCAGACTATCAGGGAGGACACATCGATCAGATCAGTCAGGTTGTTGATGGTATTCGCAAAACACCTGATTCTCGACGTCTTATCGTATCGGCCTGGAACCCGGCGCTGGTTGATGAAATGCAATTGCCTCCCTGTCATGCCCTGTTTCAGTTCTATGTGGCCAATGGCCGTCTGTCCTGCCAGCTCTACCAGCGTAGCGCCGACATCTTTCTGGGTGTGCCCTTCAATATTGCAAGCTATGCCCTGTTGACCCGTATGGTGGCGCAGGTCTGTCAGCTTGAACCCGGTGAGTTCATTCATACGCTGGGAGATGCTCACCTTTATCTTAATCATCTGGAACAGGCTCAAGAGCAATTGAGCCGCACACCCCGCACGTTACCGCAGCTTCAGCTTAACGGAGCCGTGACGGAGTTGTTTGATTTTACCTTTGACGATATCAGCATCTCGGGGTATGACCCTCATCCGCATATCAAGGCACAGGTGGCAGTATGAAAAAGCACTCAAGCAGTGATGATACGGTTGTGCCGGTAGCCATGATCGTGGCCATGTCACGTAACCGGGTTATCGGGGTCGACGGCAAGTTGCCCTGGTATCTGCCGGAAGATCTGAAATTCTTCAAGGCGGCGACTCAGGGCAAGCCGCTGGTCATGGGGCGAGCCACCTTTGAGTCCATCGGCAAGCCTCTGCCCAACCGCCTTAATATTGTGGTGACGCGTAACACCAGTTTTTCTCACGATGGCGTCAGGGTGTGTCATGACCTGGCCACGGCCATCGAGGTTGCCGACCACCAGGCAATGCTGGATGGCAGTGAGGAAATCATGGTGATCGGTGGTGGAAATATTTATGGTCAGGCTCTGGACATGACACAGCGCCTTTATGTGACAGAAGTGAATGTTGATATTCAGGGCGATACCTGGTTTCCTCCACTTACCGACACGGAATGGACGGAAGTGGAGCGTGTGGCGGGTAGCCCGACACCACAACAGCCTGATTATGACTTCGTTCGCTATGAGCGCACGTCTACCATCAACGATTAACCTTATGCAGCCATGAGGTTGCGCACAATGTGTGGAGTTTATTATGAGCGAGCAGTTGGGCGCACTCATGGACGCGCTGGAGCAGCGGGCCATCAATGCCTGGGAGCAACTGGAGAAGGCCCATGGCAGGATTCGTGCGCTTGAGGCTGAGAACAGGGCCCTCAAGTCGCGTCTAGAGACGTTGGGGAGCTGCGGCGAGAAACGCCCTCGCGAGGAGGGTGGCGCCATGACTGAACCTTCAACGATATCAGGCGATGAGGCATCAGTTTCGCCAACAGTGGCTGCGTCGCCCCTTGAACCAGTTGAAGACCATCATGTGACACAGGGCACGCCTCATCACGACAGTCGGGCTGATGAGGCGGCTGTCGATATTTCTGAGAGCGACTTTCGTACGCCACAGGCTCTTCTGGAAGAGTGGTATGCGCGGTTTCCAAAGGCATTCTACAAGGGGCACACGCAGCCACTTCAGGTTGGTATCCACGAAGTGCTTGCAACATATTATCCCGTATCCTCGAGACTTCTTCGGCGGGCACTTGCCTGCTATGTCAATCTTCCTCGTTATTTGAAATCAATTCGACAGGGAGTGCAGCGAGTTGATCTTGACGGTGCTCCGGCTGGTGAAATCACCGCAGAAGAAGAGCAGCATGCAAGGGAGCAGTTGAAATCACTTCAGGCACGGCAGCAACAGAAGAAAGACCAGGAAAACCGTGAGCGTATGGCTAAAAAACTGTCGGCGCTGAGCACACTGCATCACCACGACTAACGCCTTATTAAACCAAAGTATAATAAAGGGTGGCGGAACTTTTTCAATAAGGGTAATTAATACCTTTTGCAGATTAACGAAATTGCAAGTTGCTTTTTTTAAAGGGTTTTTAACTGAAGTGTCACAATAATGTGGCACTTTTTTTGTGTTATGACGTCGCTGAGATGAGGCAATAAGGGATCGAAAACAGTGTTTTTTTCTTGTTGCGTTCGGTCAGGGGTCGTTATAAGGTACGTCTGCGAGCAACAGATAATAACAAGCTTCACAGCCTGGACCACAGGCACGAAGCAACCCTCTGCAAATAATTAAAAAGCAGACAATCGAACAGTAAGCCTAGTAAGGGACTTAAAAAAATGAAAAAGACGCTATTAGCGACTGCGATTGCCGGTGCGTTGGGTATGGCTGCCTCTGGTGCCCAGGCTGCAACCGTGTACAACCAGGACGGCTCCAAGCTTGATCTGTACGGCAACGTTCAGCTGGGTCTCCGTAGTATCAAGGGTACTGACTCGGAAGGCGACGGCACTATCGATACAGAAAGTGATCTGTTCGATAACGGTTCTACCTTTGGTGTCAAGGGTGAGCACGTTCTGGATAACGGTCTGACTGCCTACTTCCGCGCTGAATTTGAATTCAACGCTGATAACCAAAAAGGTTATTACGCAGCAGGTGGAAGTAATGCCACTCAGTCCGGCCTGTCCAAGGGTGATCAGGCATATGTCGGTATCACCGGTAACTTTGGTGATTTCCGCGTAGGCTCATGGGACGCCCTGTTCAACGACTGGATCCAGGATCCGATGGCGAACGATGAATACTTCGGCCACACTGGAGCGCTGCAGGACGTAGGTGGTACACAGTATGAAAGCGACAAGTTCACTTATACTTCACCGATCTGGTCTGGTCTGCAGTTTGCGGTAGGTACTCAGTATTACGGTGACAAGGACAGCTTCAGCAGTTCCTTTAACAACGCTCAGTCTGCCAATGCCAACCTTGGTGGCGGCAACTTCAGCCTAGATGAAGGCAACAGCGCCTCCTTGTTCGGTGGTTTGCGTTATACCATGGGCGGCTGGACCCTTGCTGCTGTCTATGACAACCTGGATAACTTCGAGTTCACTCCCGGTAATGGCGACGACGCTCGTGACTACGGTGATCTGTACGGTGCCAACGTTGCCTATAACATCGATACACTCCTGATCAGCTTCAAGTACAGTCGTCTTGATGCAGACTGGAATGACAATGCAGATGTTGACCGTTACGGTATTGGTTTCCGCTATGGTTATGGCATGGGCGACATCTACGCATCTTATCAGTTTGTTGATGCCGAAGCGCAGGCTGTTGCAACGCTTGACTCCTATGGCTATGACGGTGCAAACCAGAGCGATGAAACCTATAACGAATATCTTCTTGGCGGTACTTACAATCTGAGCAATCAGATGTATGTTTGGCTGGAAGGCGGTTACTACGATCGCGAAGACAATATCGGTAACGGCGTTGCCACCGGTGTTGCCTACAGCTTCTAAGACACAGCGTCTTGAGTTATCTAAACCGGCCCTTTGGGCCGGTTTTTTTATGCCCAACCGGTGGAAGGTTAGCAGGCTAGGTTGTTGGGCGTGGCATATGTCATGCTACACTGCGTGTTTGACCGGTGTGACTGGGCAATTATCGCCGTGAACGCCCTGTATCCTTCCTTTAAAGAGTATTTCCGGCATGCTGCTTCATGAAATGGCCTGGGGTGGTGTTTATTTCAGCCCACTGCTTCTGTTTGCTTTGATCAGCCTGGTGCTCACCTTTGCTGTCCGTTATGTCATGCACCGCACCGTGCTTGAACGCTGGGTCTGGAAAGAGGCCTGGTTCGACGTGGCGTTATATGTCTGCATTCTGGCAGGCGTTACCTTTTGGCTTGGTGCATTGAGTTAATTACATGCAAAAATCACTTCGTATCATCATTACGCTTGCCATTGCTGTCGCGGCCATTCTGGCCGGTATCTGGCTGTGGAAATATTATATGTATTCGCCCTGGACGCGTGATGGTCGCATTCGGGCGCAGGTAGTCACCGTTGCCCCTGATGTGTCCGGCTGGGTAAGGACGCTTCATGTGCGTGACAATGAGCAGGTTCAGCAGGGTGATCCGCTGTTTATGGTTGACGATGCACGCTACCAGGCCATGGTTAATCAGGATCAGGCAAGTGTCATGCAGCGCAAGTTTTCATGGCAGCAGGCTCAGCATCAGTACGAACGGCGCAAGTCTTTGAGCAAAAACGCGATCAGCTCCGAAGATCTTGAATCCTCTCGTATCCAGGCGGAAGTGGCGCGGGCCACCTATCAGCAGGCACTCGCGAAACTCTCGGCTGACAAGATCAATCTGGTCCGTGTTGCCGTTACGGCACCGGTTGCAGGCTCGGTCATCAACCTTCAGTTGCGTCAGGGTAACTACATAAAGCAGGGGCAGGCATCGCTGTCGATCGTGAAGCAGGGATCCTTTTATGCCACCGGCTATTTCGAAGAAACCAAGATTCCTTCCATTCAGGTGGGCGACAAGGCTGAGGTTTATCTCATGAGTGGAGCTCGACGAATACCTGGCCATGTCGCCAGTATCGGCCAGGGGATTTCCAATCAGAACACCACACCTGACGGGCAGTTGCTGCCCAGGATTCAGCAGACGTTTACCTGGGTACGGCTGGCACAGCGAATTCCTGTTGATATCGTTTTTGACCATATGCCGACAGACATGAAGCTCAGTGCCGGCATGACGGCTACGATCAAGATAGCCGGCCATTCCTCCGACGATACTGATACGGTAGTACGCGAGGCATCAGGCTCCCATGCCGAAGCGGGCAGCGATGGCGCGCTGTCGGACAGGGGATAGGCCGCCATGCCGGTATTTCTGCGTCTTTACCTGTTGCCTGAAAGAGCGGTGCTGCAATTTGCTCTGAAAGGCACCATTGCCATGGCGCTTTCCCTGTTTCTGGCGATGGAAATGAGCCTTGAGCGTCCGTACTGGGCGCTTATTTCTGCTGTATTTCTGCAGATACGCCCTCAAAGCGGCCTTGTTATCGAAAAGGGGTTGTGCCAGATCGGTGGCACGTTGGTCGGTGGTGGGGTAGGTGTTGCCATCATGGGGCTTTTCATGCAGATGCCCGGCATGGCCTTGAGCTGTCTGATGCTGTGGGTTTCCTTCAATGCTGCGGCTTCAGCACTGGTTCGAAACTTCAATCTTACCTATGGGTTTGCCATCGCCGCCGCCACGGCAACACTGGTCGTGGTGCTGTCGCTGGTCTACAGCAGTACGCCTACCAGTTACAGCGTGTTTGATACAGCAGTGGCCCGTATCAGCGAAATTGCACTCGGGGCAACCTGCGCCACGCTGGTCAGCATGTTGCTGTGGCCTGCACGCGTGAGAAACATTATTACCAGCCATGCGCGTACCGTGGTCAATGCCACCTTCAGTTGTCTTGAGCAGCAACTGACCCTCAACGCGGATGCTCAAAAGGCCCGGCAAAGTGTAGTGGATGTTATCCAGGCTGTAGTACAGCTTGATAATGACAGCAGTGCCATGGTGTATGAAGGTCCGGCCGGTGCCGGTCGCGTCAGGGCTGCCAACGTACTGGCGCAGCGCACCCTGACCATGATTGCCGAAATTCAGATATTTGGCCGATTGATGCGCTATGCCCCCGAGCTCATGAGTCAGCATGTTATCGATGTACTGGAGGATCTGCGCGATACCTTCAGGAAAATGCGGGAAACTTCTTCAGAAGCCGAAGCGCGTCAACTGGCGCAGAATCTTCGGCAGCGAATCAAGCATGTTCGGCAGGAAAACAACAGCACCCCCTTGCAGCGTCGGGCGCTTCACGGGGCTCGTGAGCTGGTGGCTTATGCCATCGTGATGCTCGAAGCCAACAAGGCCATAGTCAATGCAGATAAAACCCGCCTGAAGGCTCCCAGCCTTTCGGTATATCGTGACGGTTTGCTGGGGCTTTTGACCGGGTTGCGGGCCGGGCTTGTCTTTGCGCTCGGGGCAGTTTTCTGGGTGGCATCAGGCTCATCCTCTGCTGTATTGATGATGGTCATGCCCGTCATCTTCAGCATCATGTTTGCCCGGTTTCCTGAACCTGCAGTGGCACTCAGGAAGGTTATTCTTGGTGCCATGGTGGCCATTCCAACGGCGCTGCTTTTCGGCAACGTATTACTGGCGCAGGCACCTCGGGACTTTGAAATGCTGGTGCTCGTCTTCGGGCCGCCCCTTTTCCTTGGTCTAATGGCATTGGCAAACCCGCCTACGCTGGCTTACGGACTGGGGTTTTGCATCATTTATACGGTGCTGGTCATGCCGGGAAACCATATGAGTTTCGATATAACCAGTACACTTAATCGCAGTATCGCAGTGCTGGTTGGCTTGATCATTCTCTGGGCCGTTTTCAGAATGGTAGGCTCGCCTGGGCCTCTGGTCATGCGCCGTCGCCTGATCAGTGCAACGGCGGATGATTTATGCAAACTCTGGCGTAGAGAGCGTGAGCGCAATGAACACTGGTTCAACGGCCGAATGGCCGAACGACTGCAGCGTCTTGCAGGCTATGATGCCACGTTGCCCGAGGACAAGCGTAATCTGCTGGATCTTGGACTGACCGGGCTGAACCTTGGGCATGTGTCCATTCGTATGCACTCAAGGCTTGCCGAACACGATGAGCCGCGCGTGCTGGCGGCGTCACGTCACTGGCAGCAGGCTTTGGCCCAGGCGTTTCAGAAATGTGCCTGGGGGGAGGAGGATGAATGCTTCAGGGAAGCATCTGATTCGCTGCTGGCGCAGTTGCGGGATCATAGTGACATGGACAGGGAGCAGGTCGAGCTGATCGAAGGGCTGACCGAGCGCCTGGAAATGACCTTTCACCGCCACGCCGTTATCTTTTCGGATGAAGCCGCTGCCGGTAGGATTCAGTCGGCCAATGGTATTTGATCACGGATAATGTCGGGCCCGTTTTGAATCAGCCACTGTCTGAAACTGCTTTCCTCCATGGGTTTGGCGTAAAAGAATCCCTGAATATAGCCGCAGTGCTGGCCTTTCAGGTAATCGCGCTGTTCCAAGGTTTCCACGCCTTCAGCCACGATGGCGATGCGCAACTGATCTCCCATCGCGATGATGGCCGACAGTAACCTTTCATCAAATTCGCTATTGCTTATGCCCATGACAAACTCACGATCAATCTTGAGTTTGTCGGGTTTGAAACGACGAATATAGGAAAGGGATGAGTAGCCGATCCCGAAATCATCGATGGCGATTTCCACTCCCAGGGCTTTCAGCTCATTGATGGTGCACAGAGTGCGTTCCGAGTCGATCATCAGCAGTTTTTCAGTAATTTCAATGCAAAGCCGTTCCGGGGTGAGTCCGGTCTCATCCAGTGCCTCGGTCACGGTTTTTGCCAGATCGTCGAATCGAAACTGTCGCGCCGACACATTGATGCAAACACCTGGAGCAAGGTTGTTTGTCATGGGCCATGTCGCTGCCTGACGGCAGGCTTCCTTGATAATCCAGCGTCCCAGGTCAACGATCAGGCCGCTGTCTTCCAGGTGATTGATGAACTCATGGGCGCCGACCAGCCCTCGAACAGGATGGCGCCAGCGAATCAGTGCTTCTGCCTTGATGGGTAATCGTGCTTCCAGGGGAACAATGGGCTGGTAAAACAGCTCGAATTCTTCCTGAGCAACTGCCCGTTCAAGCTCATCGTCAAGGGAGAGACGCTGGCGCAGATGGTCTGTCAGCTCGCGAGCATAGAACTGGCTGTTGCCACGTCCCTCGGCCTTGACCTGATAAAGGGCATTGTCGGCATACTGCATCAGGCGAGCAGGCTCTTCACTGTCATCGGGATACATGCTGATGCCGATACTGATGGAGCAGGGGATGCTCAGCTTGCCGACCGTCAGGGGTTGGGCAAAGTGGTTCAGTAGCTTGCGCACGACCGGCTTTATCTGACTGGCATCAGTAAGCTCCGAGAGCAGGATGATGAATTCATCTCCTCCCAGTCGAGCTACAAAATCCGAGGCCCTGACAAGAGAGCTCAAGTGTCTCCCCACCTCGCTGATGAACTGATCTCCTGCATCATGCCCCCAGGTATCGTTGACCTGCTTGAAATGGTCGATATCGATGAACAGCAGTGCAAATTTGCTTTGCCGGCGCCTGCTGCCGACGATCAGCCTGTTCAGTTCGGTCATCAGAGCGGAACGGTTGGGAAGGCCTGTCAGGCTGTCACTGTTGGCCTGTCGGGCCAAATGAAGTTCATATTCCTTTCTCAGGCTCAGATCGTGCACCTGATAGAGATAACATACCGGAATATCTGATTTGCGCAGCAAGGAAACGCTGACCAGCGTCCATACCGGCTGGCCGGCATGATTGATATAACGCTTTTCAAACTGAACCGAGGTAATGCCTTCTATAAAGAGGTTGAGCAATTGTCGCTCTTCCTCTGCCATGTCCTCGGGCAGGCTTACGTCTCGCTGCAACTGATTGACCAGGGTTGATGCACTGTGTCCCAGCAGGCGACAGATGGCGTGATTACCCTGAAGAAATCGGCCATCCATGCCGACCAGCGCCATGCCGGTGGGTGCAAAATCGAAGGCCGTTCGAAAGCTTTCTTCGCTGCTGCGCAGTGTCTGCTCAACGTTCAGTCGCTCGCTGACATCGCGAAGCGAAATCAGTAGGCCGTCCAGCCCATCAAGTGTGGAGCGGATAGGGGCTACTGCATAATCCACCGTCAGGCAGGTGCGCGGAGCATCAAGAATCAGCTGCTGATTGAATTCGATATGAGCACAGCCGTGATCATCAAGGATATCGGCCAGCTCGATTGAACGTGCTTCGCCGTTTGATGTTGAAAACGTCAGAAGGCTGGAAACAGAGGTGTCGGCAAGCTGATCGAGTGAGCGGCCAAACAGTGTTTCTGCGCGTGAATTGATAAAGCGTACGGCACCGGTGCGATCTGTAGCGATAATGGCGTCCGTGACACAGCGAAGCATGGAGGAGAACCACTGCTCGGACTCCTTCAGTTCCCTTTCCATCGCGAACTTGTAGGCTGCTATCTCAAGTGCCGCCTTTATTTCATTGATTTGATAGGGCTTGGTCAGAAAGCCATAGGGCGCCGTATCCGTCGCGCGCCTGACGGTATCCGAATCACTGTAGGCGGTCAGAAACACGATGGCGGCATCATGCTCCTGGTGCATCATGGCGGCAGTCTTGATGCCATCCATCGGCCCCTTGATCACCACGTCCATCAGCACCAGGTTGGGCCGGTGGGTTCGGGCCATCTCAAGGGCCTGCGGGCCATTGTCGGCAACGCCACAGATATCGTATCCCATCTCGCCCAGCTGCTCGGCCAGATCATGGGCCACAATGGCCTCATCCTCGACGATGAGCAGTCGCCGTGATGTCATGACAGATGACCTTTGCTTCGAGATAGGGGCGAGAGGCATTTTGATCATGGCAGAACTCTTCAGCTGCGATACGTGATGGTCGAAGTATCCGGATTAGTAGGATGTATCGGCCCCGCCGCTGATTAATTCAGGTGCCGGTAACCGGAACACCAGCCGGCTGTGGCTGCCGTTTTTGCTTTTCGTCGTGAATTCGCCATCGAGTTGACGGCTGAGAATGCGGATGAGCTTGAGCCCGAGTGATTTTCCCGTGGCCTGGGTGTCATCAAATCCAACGCCATTGTCGATGACTTCCAGCTTCAGGGTGTCGTCATCCAGCATGTCGATCGTGATGCGTACATGACCGGTCTTCTTGCCAGGGAAGCCGTGTTTCAGGCTGTTGGTCAGCAGTTCGTTCAGTAGAAGGCCTAATGGAACAGCTGTTTCAAGGCCGACCTGGATCGTTTCGATAGTGGGTTCAAGGATGATGTCGCGGCTATTGGCACCGGTCGATGATGCCAGGTTGGTACACAGGTCACCGACGTAGGCGGCCAGGTCAATCGAGGACAGTGACGCCGACTGGTACAGCTTTTCGTGCACCAGAGCCATTGCCTTTACCCGATCTGCGCTTTCTCGCAGTGCATCGTGCGCCACCCCTTCGGGCAGTTGGCGCAGTTGCATGTTGAACAGGCTGCCGATGACCTGAAGGTTATTCTTGACGCGGTGATAGACTTCCTTGAGCAGGGTTTCCTTTTCCTGCAGAGAGGCGAGTTGCTGCTCACTGAAGCGTTTTCGATCGGTAATGTCGCGCACGATCTTGGCGGCCCCCTGTACGCGTCCGTCCACCATTTGCACCAGCGATGAGGTGATGGCTACGTCAATGTACTGGCCATCCCGTCGCCGGCGCAGGGTCTCGTAATGAGGTTGAGAGACACCCGTGTCCGACAGTCGGGACAGGTGCTGCTCGAATTGGGACTGTAGATGGGGCGGTACCGTCAGATCCTGCAGATGCTGACCGATGGCCTCCTGAGCGCTATAAAGGAAAAGACGCTCGGCTGAGGTATTCCAGCTGGTAACACGGCCCTGAAGATCATGGGCGATGATGGCATCCTGGGAGTTTTCCACAATGGCCGCCAGGTGCGCCTGACTGAGGCGGGCTTCCTCGATCTTGGTAATGTCGGTATGACTGCCGATCCACTGCGTAAGCCGGCCATCACTGTCCTTTCTCGCCGTAACACGGGTATCAAACCAGCGAAATACACCGTCATGACGTCGAATCCGGCATAGAAGCTGAAAGTCCTGCTCCGCTTCCAGCGCCTTTTTCCAGGCATCGACAAAATTGTCCCGGTCATCCGAGTGGATGCGAGTAAACCAGGCAACCTGAAGGTCTTTTGCGAAGGTGACGCCGGTATAGTCGGCCCATTGTCGGCTGAGGTAATCAATGCGACCGTTCGGAGAGCAGCTCCATACCAGCTGCGGGATGCCTTCCGTCAGTGAGCGCAGCCGGTTTTCCGTGGCTACCCGACGGAATTCCTGTTCCAGCCAGCTGCGACACCGGGTCAGCGCTACGCGAAGCTGACCGGTATTGAGTTCCTGAACATCAAGGTAGTCGAAGGCGCCATGTGCAAGCGCCTCTTCGGCAATGCGCTCATTGGTATCGTGGCTCAGCACGATGACGCAATAAGGGGTCTTTTGATAGCGTTTCAGAATGGATAAAAGGTCGGTTCTGACCACGCTTGCGGTATCATGATCTGCCAGTATGCAGTCAACGTCATGATGAAGCAGGTATTGCCGTGCCTCCGCCAGGGAGGCCGACAGATGGATCTGGAGCGCCAGTCCGGTGCTGTCCAGCAGGGCGGCCAGTGTTCCACGGGTGGATGCATGCTCATCAATGGCCAGCAATTTGAGGTAGTTGGCTTGCATGGTACTTGGTCAATGACCCCTGAAGTGCGCGAGAGTAAAGGGAACTAACGGATACGCCGCGTATAACTTGATGGGCGATGAGCATGTTTGGCCACGGGTGGTCGTGCAGGAGACTTTAATGAGATGAGGTTGCCGGGCAAATTACTGCAGGTATGGGCAGGAGTCGCAATGCTGTCCATCGGTCTGGCAGCAAGCCAGACGATACAGGCTCGGGATGTATCGATAGGTATTGTCAGTCAGGAGGCTCAGGCCTCGCCGGTCTTGCTGGAATACGACCAGCTGGCTGCCCTGCCGCAGCATGTCATAATCACGCATACGCCCTGGCATGACCACGCGGTGCGATTTGAAGGGCCTCTGGTGCGAGACGTACTGACGCTGGCTGCCCATCCGGGAGCGGATATCACTCTGACAGGACTGAACGACTATCATGCCCGAATGCCTGCTTCGGACTATATGAACCATGATGTCATTCTTGCCATGTCCGCTGATGGCCAACCGCTCAGGGTGCGCGATTTCGGTCCACTCTTTGCCATTTATCCCTTCGATGAGACGCCAGGGCTCATGGATGCGCTGACACGGGCGCGATGTGTCTGGCAGATCAATCGTATTCTTGTTCATTAACGGCGTCCTGCCATGCTTTATGCTCCACGTTATTCCCTGCATTTCAAGGTGGCTACTCTGGCATCCATCCTGTTTCTGGTTGGTTCCATGGCGATCGGCTGGATGATCTTCCAGCGCCAGAAGGTGCTTGAAAATCGAACCTTTGAAAACATGTCCTGGATTGCCTATCAGCTTGACCAGGAAGCCAATCGGTTTTACTGGCAACTGGCGGCGACGGACTCGTCAAGTGAGCGGCTATTACTGCGCTACGAAATTCTCTTCAGCCGCATCCGTCTGTTCAGAAAAGGGCAGGTAGCTCATGTCATTACATCAGGCTCGATGCTGGACAGTGATCTGGAGAAGGTATGGCAGCAGACGCACAGACTGGATGATCTTCTGGCGCCTCTGCGGCATTCTACGGGGGGGCTGTCTGAAGATGGAAAGCGCCGGATACTGGCCACGGCCAGGGATCTGCGTCACGTGACCGCTAGAATCCTTCTGGAGGTCAAGGCACATGTGGCGGCGCTTAAATCCGATTCAAGGCAGCAGTTGTCGTCGCTGTATCGGTGGGTGCTGGTCATGCTGGGCATGATGATCCTGTCCGGACTGCTGCTGATCATGATCGTGCTCAGGGAGCGGCGTTTTGGTCTGGAACAGGCGAAACGGCTCAGGGACAATGCCCTGGCACTGGACAAGGCCGTAGCGCGTGCACGTGCTGCCAGCCAGTCCAAGACCCGGTTCATGGCGATGATGAGCCATGAAATTCGCAATCCCCTCAATGGCATGATTGGCATGGCCGAGTTGCTGGAGCATGAGTCCGTATCCAGCCAGGGCCGCCAGTACCTGCAGGCGCTCTTGCAAAGTGCACATGGCCTGCATGGCATCATCCATAACGTACTGGATCATGCCCGCCTTGAGCAGGGGGCGATCGTGCTTAACAACAGCCCCTTCTCACTGGTCAACTTCATCGAAAAGACCTGTGTGTATCATCGCATGCAGGCAAGGCAGAAAGGACTCGATTTCAATCTGACACTGGCCGATGACCTGCCGGACTGGGTTAATGGCGATACGCAACGGCTTCGACAGATTCTGACCAATCTACTGGGTAACGCCATCAAGTTCACCGATGAGGGCGCGGTATCACTCAGTGTCTGCCATGCCGGTGGGCAGTCGCTGAGTATTGACGTTCGCGATACGGGCTGCGGGATTTCTCGTGCCGATCTTGGCGCGCTTTTTGAGCCCTTCAACAAGGTGGGACAGCGTTCCCATCACAAGGGCGCCGGGCTGGGGCTGGCCATCAGCCAGTGGCTGGCTGAAGCCATGGGGGGTGATATTTCCGCCGAGAGTACGCCGGGCAAGGGTAGTTGCTTTTGTCTGACCGTGCCTCTGGCGGCGAGTGATGCTCCCACCGCGCTGGACGAGGATACCGACGATACCGTGGTTACACACGGAATGAAGGTGCTGGTGGTGGAAGATGACAGCATCAACCGCATGCTTGCCCGGGTCATGCTGGAGCGCCTCGGTGTTGAGGTGGTGCTGGTGGAGCAAGGCGCCGAGGCGTTGGAGCATGCTGACGACCCGTCCTTCGATCTTGTCTTCATGGACGTGAACATGCCGATCATGGATGGCCTCCAGACGACGCGCCGCTGGCGTCTCGGTGGTGGCAAGCCTGCTGATATTCCCATTATCGGGATGACGGGAAATACGTCGCTGGCGGATCGGCGACGGTGCATGTGTGCCGGCATGAATGATGTGATCTACAAACCCTTTCTCCAGCGTGATGTGCTGTCAGCCCTGTATCGATATGCCGGGCGTCGTGACGCAGCGCCATCACCGCGGGCAGCACTTCAGGCTGATGTTTCATCATCCAGCCATGGATCGAGCGATATCAGTCTGGCTGTTCTGGAAGATCTTGAGTCTGCGGTAGGGCATGAGGCCTTGAAGGAACTGATCACGCTGTATCAGTCTCGCCTGTTCAGGCGACTTGATACCCTGAATACCTGTCTTGAGCAGGCACGCTGGGCTGCTCTGGGGCGGGAGGCCCACTCGTTCAAGGGCACATCCCTGTCACTGGGCTGTCAGACCATGGGTGCGTTGCTTGAGGACATGGAGCAGCGGGTAAATACTGAGCGAGGTGCGGTGATGAAGGCCCGTCTTTCTCGCCTTTACCGGTGTGCTGATCAAACGTTCAGCGCCCTTGAAAACTACAAGCGTTCGCTGATCAATCGCTGATCTGACGTGTGGTCAACGTACCACTGCTCCATCGCCGCGAGTGGCATGGGGCGTGCAATATAAAACCCCTGACCCAGTTCACAGCCGGCACGTTCCAGAAACTGATACTGGGCCAGTGACTCTATGCCTTCTGCCACCAGATGCAGGTTGAGCCGCTGTCCCAGTTCGACGATCGAGCGGGTAATGGCTTCTGCTTCATGCTCGCTGTCGCACAGCGACACGAAGCTTCGATCAATCTTCAATTCATCATAGGGCAATCGGTACAGTTGGGTCATGGAAGAATACCCCGTGCCAAAATCGTCCAGCGACAGGCTATAGCCTCGTTCCCGCAGCCCGCTCAGCACATGCCGGGCGTATTGCAGGCATTCAAAGGCCGAGGTCTCGGTAATTTCAAGGGTAAGCCCTTCGGGGGGCAGGCCATGGCGCATGGCCAGTGCATCAAGTTCCTCAAGTACATTCTTTTGCTGCAGAAAGACTGCTGGAATATTGATGGCAATATCGAGTATCCAGCCGCGCCGACGCCAAGTGGCGTGTTGTTGCCATACCTGAGCCAGTACCATCCAGGTCAGGGGAACAATCCGGTGATGGCGTTCGGCCAGAGCGATAAAACGTGCGGGAGGAATGAGGCCGCGTTCCGGGTCATGCCAGCGCAGTAGTGCCTCCACTCCCGTAGGCTGGTGATCGCTGAGGCGCACCTTGGGCTGGTAATACAGTTCAAACTCGTTGGCATCCAGCCCCCGGTCAACATCTGCCGGCGTTACCGCGCGCTGGGTCGTATCGAGAGGCGCCGTCAGGCGGTCCAGTGTTTCGGGCAGGACGGGCTTGGGCATGAACCCCAGCATGCGAAATCCCTGAGCCTGACCGAACTTGAGGGTGTCTTCCGCGATGGTTTCATCGCTGACGCTAAGCAGAAGCACTGCCGGGTCAAGACGTTGTTCCTGTAGATAACCCAGCACATCGAGTCCCGAAAAATCTCCCAGGCTCAAATCCAGAATGACCAGATCAATGTCAGCGGTATGGGCGGAGCGTATCAGTTCATCCAATCCGGCTGCCGTGGTGACCTGATAGTTTCGACGTGCCAGCAGGTGCTGGAATAACAAGCGAATTTCATCATCATCATCAATGACCAGTGCGTTCAATGTCATCAGGGGCATCTGCCATCAGTCGAGTGAAGAGCGCATGGTAAAAAAATGCACACATCTTTTTGAATGTTGTGTTGTTGTTCATGAAAGTTTAACCGAAGTTAATCGCATCCTACTCCGAAAACGGCCACGTCGGTAGCCGTCACTGCAGGGGTAACACTGGATAAGAGGAGGGATGCGGTCAGTGGCCCCTGTCACCGGATGCGGCGACAGGGGTTTAAGAACTGTCTGATTTAGTTGACGGCGGTTCGTCTGGAGCCGTGCCTGAGAAGAGCAACCAGCATATCCAGAACCAGCATGATGGCCAGACTGACGCCCAGTACCGGCAGAGCCAGTCCAAGTGCGATTGCACCGGCTGTGATGGTCAGACGGGCCGTCCATGACTGGTCGCGCATCAGACCGACAAGGCTTCCGTGCACCTGTACCGCGGTAGCGCGTCGAAGCCACCACATCCGGTATCCCAGTATGATCATGGTACATAATCCAGCGCCGGTAGCTGCCAGAATCAGCTGGTTGGGCAGGCCGAACAAAATGCCCATGTGCGCATCAATTCCCCAGCGAGTCAGCTTGGCGGCCAGAGGGTAGTCGGCAAAGGTGGCATGGTCCACTTCCCGCCCGGTCAGCGGGTCGAACGTGGCTTCATCCACATGAGTCGGCCAGCGTCGGTCGATCTCGCGTACTTTCCATGCCTGGCCGGCCGGTTTTGCCTGAATCTCGATCACGGGGCTTTCAAGCCCTGTCTGACGCGCCCGTGCCAGCATCAAGTCAAACGTGGCTGCCGTGCCTGCCATCGATGGCATGCTGCCGCCTGTAGCCCTGTGCTCGGCATGTGCGTCCGGCTCCCTTGCCATGGTGGTGTGGGTCATGGTCGTCGAAGCCGAGGGCGTACTCCAGCCGAAGGCGTGGCGAAATTCGGCAATGTTGGCCCCTGCCCAGGTCGACCAGGTCAGCCCGGTGGCGGAAAAGAACAGCAGCCCCAGCAGCAGGCATCCGCCCAGCACCTGGTGCCATCGACGATAGCGGCTGCGCAGGGAGGAGGCCCCGGATGATGTGCGCCGAGGGGCTGTGATCCAGAGTATCAGCCCACCCAGTGCGGCTACCCATAGCCATGAGGCGGCAAGTTCGCTGTAAGCGCGGCCGGTGTCTCCCAGCAGCAGGCTGCGATGCAGTTGGTCAAGCCAGGTTCGCAGCGGGAGGATGCCACTGGTGCCATAGACCTCAAGATCGCCCCTGACTTCCAGCGTGTCGGGGGCAATGAAAATAGCGCGACTGGTGGACGCGGGGGCATCCTGTGGCGTGAACATGACGCGCGTCGTGCGGCCAGGGGCCGTGGCAGGGCGTACTGCCGATGGCAGGGCCTTCGTGCCAAGGGCCTGCTGAGCGGCGAGGATCTGATCGGCCAGTGGGCGGGCTGTGCCCTGAGTGGGGGCCGTCAGAGCATGGTGATATACAAGGTTTTCAAGCTGTGGTGTCAGCACATAGGCAGTGCCGGTGAAGGCCGCTACCAGCATGAACGGCGCAATGAACAGGCCAATATAAAGGTGCAGGCGCAGCAGCAGGGGGCGTAGCGTCGCGCGTACGCCGGCCGCGTTTGAAGAACGGGCAATCGACATGGGGCATTCTCTTCGACATGGACATGGAATACGGCACAGGCCGCGAGTCAGGTGATGCGTGTCGAAAGGAAAGAAGGTGGCGCTCTGGGCGCGAAGGTCGCATGCAGGAACGGTGGGGCCCGAGGGGCCTGGCAGGCGGTCATCAACGGCGTTGATATCTGACGCGACCCGACCGGAAGCTGCAGGGCGGGAAGGCTCAAGGCCGGCACATGGGCAAACAGCAGACAATAACCACAGGCTGCCAGATGTGCGTGCGTCTCGCCGTCCTGACTCATGTCATGGCCTGCGGCCATGGAGTGCTCGGCTGTCTGAGCGTGATCTGCTGCTCGCTGGCTCTGGCTGATCAACGGCCCCATGAACACCAGCAGCATGGCAAAAAGGCCAAGCCAGGCAGGTAATGTTCGAGGAGCATGTCGGGAAGATATCATCAGGTCAGCAGCCATGTGGACAGGCGATCCATATCATACTCGTTTGCCCCCGATTCAGACAGTGGCGCCCACTGACATCCGACTGCTCATGATCAAGGTCAGGTGGTGCCGGTCGATAGCACGGTATACCCATTCGTGAGGATGCATCATGCTGTCGAACATCAAGATTGGTACGCGTCTGGCCGCTGCGTTTGCCATCGTTTCCCTGCTGTTGCTGCTGTCTTCTGCGGTCGGGTTATACGGCCTGCTATCCATGAAGGAGACCGCTCATACTGCAATCGAACGTGACGCGGCCCTGTCAATGAATGCACTGAATATCCAGCGGCTGGCGCTGCAGGAACGTCGTTTCGAGAAGGATGCCTTCATCAATCTTGATAACCCTGACAAGCTTCTATCCTACCGTACCCGGTGGGACGGTGCGCGTACCGAGCTGATGCAGACATTGCGCACTGGAGAGGCGCTGGCGGTAGCGCCTGAAAACCGGGAGCTCTATGCCCGTGCTCAGCAGGCACTGGAGCGGTACGCGTCTGACTTTATCGGAGTCCATGAGCGGATCCAGGCAGGGGAGCTGACAACGACCGCCGATGCCAATACGGCTTTTTCTGCCTACAAGCAGAATATCTATGAACTGGAAGAGCTGGCCGGTCAAATCAATGACGTGGCGGCTAGCCGGCTCGCGGCAGCACCGCCTTATATTGACCAGCAGTCCAACAAGGCCCTGATTGCCCTGATCGCCTTTTCCGGCATGGCGCTGCTGCTGGCAGCGGCACTGTCCTGGGTAATTACACGCGGGATTACCCGGCCCCTTAACCAGGCCCTGTCGGCCGTCAATCAGATGGCTGATGGCGATTTGCGTCATGAGGTGCGTTCCGAACGCAGGGATGAAATCGGCACCCTGCTTCGTGGCGTTGCCGAGATGCGTACTTCGCTGGCCTCTCTGGTCACCTCTCTGCGTCATTCAAGCAATGCCGTGTTTGACGGGGCCAATCATATCTCTTCCGGAGCGCGTGAACTGTCGTCCCGGACCGAAGAGCAGGCCGCGTCGCTTGAAGAGACGGCTGCGAGCATGGAAGAGATCACCGCGACCGTAAAACACAGCACCGACGCGACCCGCGAAGCCGATCAGCAGGCCAATAGTGCCGCGGAGCAGGCTTCTCGAGGCGGCGCTGATGTTCAGCGGAATGTGATCCTGATGCGTGAGATTGCGGCCAGTTCGAGCAAGATGCACGAGATCATCAAGGTGATCGATGACATTGCCTTTCAAACCAATCTGCTGGCACTGAACGCCTCGGTGGAATCGGCGCGCGCCGGCGACAAGGGACGCGGGTTTGCCGTGGTAGCCAATGAAGTACGCTCGCTGGCAACCCGGAGTGCGGCATCGGCACACGACATCCGCATCATGCTGGATGAGACGCACAAAAAGATTCTCGAGTGTGCGACTCAGTCCGAGCACAGCGGCGAAACCATTGAAGGGGTGGTGGTATCGATTACGCGGGTTGCCGAACTGATCAGCAGTGTCGCCATGGCTACCCGTGAACAGATGCAGGGGATCGACCAGATCAATACCGCCGTATCACAGATCGATGGAGTGACTCAGCAGAACGCGGCACTGGTGCAGGAATCCAGCCTGTCCTCGGCTGAACTTGAACAGCAGGCCTCCGAACTCAAGGCCCTGGTGGCGCGGTTCAAGCTACCGGACGAACAGTGGGCCGAACAGGCACATGCCGCCACTGAGTCACATGGCACTACCACGTCCAAAAGCCGATCAGGTCGGTCCTCCGGGCATCACATGCCGGAATATCAGACCTGATGGTATGAGGTGCCGATGACCCTCGTCCTGTTAAAGCAGGGCGGGGGTTTTTTGTGCGCCCATGACCTCCGCAAGCTGCCTGGCCGTGACACCCTTGCTATCGGTACGATTGACATCGGCCCCCTGGTCGATCAGCAGGCGCACCGCCTCGGGGTGGTCAAACATGGCAGCGTACATCAGTGGCGTCTTGCCATCTTCTGTACTGCCATCGACTGCGGCACCGCCGTTGAGCAATATCCTGATCATCTCGACATCTCCCTTGAACGCCGCGCCTGACAGCGGGTTCTGACCCTTGCTGTTATAAAGCTCCGGGTCAGCGCCGTGCTCCAGCAGCAGGCGGGTCGTCTCATGATGACCATGGTAACTGGCCAGCATCAATACGCTGTCACCGTTGTGATTGCGCATGTCTACCGGCATGCCGTGGGCAAGCCAGGTAGTGAAGTTGGCACTGTCTCCCTCGCGGGCAGCATTGAAGATGCGTGCGGCAAGGTCGAGAGCGTCATCATCCAGCGGTGGGGGAGTATCTGTCATGCAGGGCCTCTTTCCTTATCGGTCATGAATGCAGCCAGTATGGCGCGGTGTGTGCAGCACGCCCAGTCGGCATTTTCTATCTCGCCAAGATAGCCGATGTATGACGCCGGCTCGACCTGCAGACCGATGCCGGCCTGAAAGTCCTCATTATTCTTTGCCTGATACACATTGCCCCGATCTGGATACGCGCAGTGTCGCGTCTGTTTCAAAAATAAACGTCCTGTTAAATACAAATGATAATTTTTTGTAGATGATAATAAGTGCTATTAATGGGCGGTGTTGGTCAACACATTCCCCGGGTGGTACGACCCGAGAAGAACACAAAAAAGACAAGGAACAGGGCTAAATGACGTTACAGAAAAGATGGTCGGTACTCCCTCTGGCCTGCCTTGCGTGGGCGCCTCTGGTGGCAGGTGCCGAACCGTCTGATACAGATTCGATGGTGGTGACCGCCACGCGCACCGGTACGGACAAGCAGGATGCACCCCAGACCATTCGCATCATCAGCCACGAGGAAATCCGCCAGCAGCAACAGATTACCTCGGACTCGTCGGAAATTCTCAGCAACCTGTTGCCTGGGTTCTCACCGGCCCGCCAGAAAATGAGCGGCAGTGGTGAAACGCTGCGCGGGCGCACACCGCTGGTCATGATCGATGGCATACCGCAGTCCAATCCGCTGCGCCCGACCGGCCGTGAACTGCATACCATCGATTTTTCGATGGTGGATCATATCGAGGTTATTCAGGGGGCCAATGCCACCAACGGGCTCGGAGCCACCGGCGGGGTCATCAATATCATCACGCGTCGTCCGGCTCCGGGGTCATTTACCCAGCACCTCAATGTCCAGGTGACCACCCCCACGTCGCGGCTTGATTCCGAAACCACCGGGTATAAAACCACCTATGGCGTCAGCGGCAACAAGGGCAAGCTCGATTATGTTTTCTCGATGAGCCATGAAGACCAGGGGCTGTTTCGTGATGGTGATGACCATCCGGTCGGGGTGGATAACACCCAAGGAGATTTGATGGCGTCCCGCAGCTATGACCTGTTCGGCAAGGCGTCCTACTGGTTCAACGATGACCAGCGTCTGCAGTTTAGCGCCAACCGCTACATCATCCGGGGCAATGATGATTACATCAGCGTCGATGGTGACCGGGATAACGGTGTGCCGACCACGTCACGCCGCGGCAATCCGCCGGGCGAGGCACCCTACAACAAGGTCTGGACGACCGGCATTACCTACGACGACTACGACCTGGCCGGCATGCATTTGAACATGCTGGCATTTTATCAGGATTACGAATCGTTGTTCGGCGCCACGGATTCCGGCAGCTATCAGGATCCTGCCCTGGCCCCGATAGGGACGTTGTATGACCAGTCCATGGCCAGTACCACGAAATACGGCACCAAGACGTCCCTGACCAGGGATGACATCTGGGACAGCCGCATCAAGCTGACCGTGGGATTCGATACCACTCTTGACAAGACCGAGCAGTCTCTCTGGCGTACCGGGCGCACGTATGTGCCTGAAATTCAGTATCTTGATCTCTCCCCGTTCATGCAGGTGGATATCAAGCCGATCGACAGCCTGACCGTGTCGATGGGAGCCCGGTATGAGTACGCCAGACTTGATATCGATGGTTATCAGACCGTGGCGGCCAACAATGGCGTCAACGTCGAGGGCGGCTCGCCCAGCTTTAACGAGACCCTGTACAACGTAGGCGCGGTATGGACTCCGATTACCGACTGGAGTCTGTTTGCCAACTATTCCGAAGGGTTTGCCATTCCTGATGTGGGCCGGGCGCTGCGCGGGATCAGCCAGCCGGGTCAGTCCGTGGATGACTTCGACAACCTCCGGCCGATTGTCACCGATAACGTCGAAACCGGCGTGCGCTACAACGATGGGCGCCTGGACGCCGAACTCAGCTACTACGTGTCATCCTCCGATTTCGGCAGCCGTGTGACCCGCGTTAATGACGCCTTTGTCATGCAGCGCCAGAAAACCGAAATCGACGGCATTGAAGCATCGGTGGGGTATCAATTCACGCCTGCCCATCACGGCAAGCTGGCCTATTCCCACATTCGTGGGCGTTATGACAGTGATGACAACGGGTCACTGGATGCCGACCTCGATGGCCTCAACGTGGCGCCGGATCGGCTGATTGCCAGCTGGTCGGCCCGGTGGAACCCCGAATGGTCTTCCTTTATCCAGGCCACGCATGCCTTCAATGAAGATTATGACGGTGACGACAAGGACTTCGATGGTTATACCCTGGTAGATGCTGCCGTGGGCTATACCCTGCCGGTCGGGCGGATCAATGTCGGGATCTCGAACCTGTTCGACAAGCAGTACATCACGTATTACTCGCAAAGC
This sequence comes from Larsenimonas rhizosphaerae, assembly GCF_026240105.1. Lineage (NCBI taxonomy): Bacteria > Pseudomonadati > Pseudomonadota > Gammaproteobacteria > Oceanospirillales > Halomonadaceae > Larsenimonas > Larsenimonas rhizosphaerae. Next base: position 211,635 of record NZ_JAPIVE010000003.1, on the reverse strand, counting down.
GCCGTCACCCAGGATGAACGTTATTTCGCCGGGCGAGGTCGTACCTTGACGCTTGGTTACAGCGCAGACTTCTAACGGGGCAGTGCCATGGTGTCTTCCTGCATGGACGCCATGGCACGCCGCACAGTGCATGAGCCGAGGCCACTGCCATGACTCAAGTGTCCTGTTTAATAACCCATTGCCCCGCTGTGCGGGCGCAACGCATTACAACAACACATCACAATAATTACCCTGTGACTGGCCGTAGACGGAATACAACTGGAAGCTTTACCCGGCGGAGAGTGTATGAACGAACGGCAGCTGTTTTATCCCGCGCGCGCCATCAGCGAGCGCGAATCCACCCATGCGCTTCTTAACTGCATCATCAGGGAGTATGCGATACCCGGCGGCTATCTGGCTCATCACTGGCCCGAGTGTCGTCATGGCCTGATGGTGGCCCCGGCGGAAGGTGTCTATCCGCTGGCCATCCACTGGCCTGACGGGCTGGCCCTGTTTATTACGGTCGACAGGTGCTCTGCGCTTGGCGCGCACCGCTATCTCTCCCCGCTGTACATGAAGCGGCCTGACGAGACTGACTGGTGTGTTTTCTCGATGGGGCAGCATGTCACGACGCTACTGGCCACGCTGACCGGTCTGGAAGGCGTACGTAACGATGAGCTTGCTACCCAGATAAGTGACAGTCTGGAGACGATGACCGAGATCGTTCAGGCGCGTCATCAGGCTGGCTCACCGCTGCTTGATTATGTGGCAAGTGAACAGGGCCTGTGGTTCGGCCATCCATCTCATCCGGCCCCCAAGGCGCGGCACTGGCCGAACGACACTGATCGTGACGCCGTGACGCCGGAGCATCAGGCGCAATGTGCGCTGTACCAGTTCGCGGTCCCGAAACGTGGTCTGGAAGTGGTCGTCAACGGCCTGGATGAGGCCTTGATCATCGATAGCGTCGGTCGGCAGCATCAGGCCCGGGCCGGGGAGGTGGTGATCAGCATGCACCCTGTCCAGGCGGCACTGTTCAAGCAGGCACCGGCCGTGCAGGCGCTGCTGGCATCCGGCACGCTTCGTGACCTGGGCGCCAGTGGTCGACGGGCCAGCCCAACGGCCTCGCTTCGCACCTGGTATGTGGATCAGCAGCCGTTTTTCATCAAGGGCTCACTCAATCTGCGCGTCACCAACTGTGTGCGCAAGAACGCCTGGTATGAGCTTGAAGGCACCCTGGTGATTGATCGCGTGCTTCAGACCCTGGTCGCTGAAAATGACCCTGCCCTGGCGCGGCTTCGCCTTGCCCGGGAACCCGCGGTGCTCTGGTGGGCGCCGCCTGAGGTCGAGGAGGGGCAGCGGCGCTGGTTCATGGAGCAGACCGGCATCATTTTGCGTGAAAACTTCTGCCTCAGGGAGGGGCGGCACCGGTGCGTGCTGACCGCCACGCTGGTTGCGCGCAACGTGGACGGAAACGCGCTGCTCGATGACTTTCTCCCCCGACACCGGCAGGGCGGTGCCGGTCAGTACGCCCTGAACTGGTTCTCGGCGTATCTGGAAACCCTGCTCGCGCCGGTGCTGGTGCTTTTTTTCCGCTACGGCGTGGTGCTTGAACCCCATTTGCAGAATTGTGTGCTGATACATGACCAGGGCCAGCCGCGGGACATGCTGTTGCGCGATTTCGAAGGCATCAAGCTGGTCGATGGGCAGGGCACACGGTGGATGGATGCTGACATCCCGGGACATGTGCGTGATGCGATGACCTACAGCCGCGCTCAGGGATGGCGTCGGGTCGTTTACTGCCTGTTGATCAACCATCTGTCGGAGGCCGTGCTGGCGCTGAGCTGGAATCGTCCGGCGCTGGCGCCAGCATTATGGGCGCAGGTCAGGGAGCACCTTGTCGAAGTGCGAAGCACGCTGGGAGAGACGGAAGCACCGGAGCTGGATGCGCTGCTCGACGGGGCGTCACTGCCGTGTAAAACCAATCTCAAGGTGCGTTTGATGGCCGGCGCCGACCGTGAAGCGGGCTATGTGGACCTGCCCAGCCCGTGGGCGATGGAGGTGGCCTGTGCGTGAGTTGCCCCCCACCGTGAAAGCCGCCGTGCTGGCTGCACGCGCCGAGCATGATGACCCCGTCTCTGCCTTTGTGTTTGACTTGGACGCCCTGGCGCGCCACGCCCGGCAGACCCGGTTGATGCTGCCAGAGGGGGTCGAGCTTTTCTATGCCATCAAGGCCAACAGTGAAACGCCCCTGCTTGAGGTCCTGGCCTCCAGCGTGGACGGGTTTGAATTGTCCTCCGGGGGCGAACTTGAACGCGCTGCTGCCTGTCGTGTCGCGCGTCCCTGGTTGCTGTCCGGGCCCGGCAAGCTGGACAGTGAATTGCGGGCTGCCATGGCCTGTGACATTGCGGCGATCCATGTTGAAAGTCTGTCGGAAATTGACCGACTGTCGGCTCTGGCTCGGTCAGCAGGGCGACAACAGGCTGTATTCATTCGCGTGAATCCTGCGCTGGATGCGCGGTTTTCCACCCGGCTCAACATGGCCGGGCGCGCCAGCCCCTTCGGGATCGACGAGGCAGAGCTTGAAGCCGCCGTGGCCCGGGTCGACGCCTCCGAGGCCCTGGTGTTGCAGGGGTTTCACGTGCATGCCATGTCGCACCAGAAAAGTGCTGAACGTCATCAGGCCCTTATCGCCCTTTATCTGGATAAATGGCCCCGGTGGCGTGCGCTGTGCGCGGATCCTGCGCGGGTGACCCACTTGAATGTGGGGGGTGGCATTGGCGTTGATTACACCGGGGAGGGCGGGTTTGACTGGCCGGCATTCTGTGCCTGGCTGGGTGAGACGCTTGCCGCCTGGCCGGAGGCCCCGGTGCTGCGGTTTGAAATCGGACGCTATTTAAGCGCGTTTTGCGGCTACTACGTCATGGAAGTACTGGACTGCAAGCAAAGCCATGGCGAGCACTTCCTGATATGTCGTGGCGGTACGCACCAGTTTCGTCTGCCGGTGGCGCAGGGCCATGACCACCCGATTATTCATGTGCCCTGTCACGCTGCTGGAGAGGGGCAAGGCCAGGTGTGGACCGTGGTCGGACAGCTCTGCACCCCAAAGGATGTTTTGAGCCGCGGTCAGTATCTGGACGATGTGGCCGTGGGTGATGTGCTGGTGCTACCGCTGGCCGGAGCGTACGGCTATAACATCTCCCACGCGGATTTCCTCTGTCACCCCCGGCCCATGCTTCACTTTATTGGTACTGGCCGGGCCGGAGGCGGGGTATGACGGTTGCGCCTCGCCGGGTGCTGCAGGTTGTTCTGCTGGGAACCGGTACGGTCAGTCTGGGCAACAGCATGCTTAACCCGGCCCTGCCGTCCTTTATGCAGGCGTTTTCAGTCAGCGCCGGCCACGCTGCCTGGGTCGTTTCCGGTTTCATGGTCTCGATGGTGCTGGCCATGCCGCTCACAAGCTATCTGGGACAGCGTTATGGCCGGCGGCGGCTATATCTGGTGGGCATGTCGCTTTATACCCTCGGCGCAGTGATGGGCGGGGTGGCGTTTTCCTTTCCCCAGGTGCTGATGGCGCGCGCGGTCCAGGGAGCCGCCAGCGGGCTGGTCATCCCGCTGGCATTGCCGCTGTTGTTCAAGGTATTTCCAGCGGCTGAACGGGGCCGGGTGACGGGGGTCTGGGCCAGCGTGGTGATGCTGGTACCCGCGGTCGGCCCGCTGGTCGGCGCGCTGATGGTCGAAAATGGCGGGTGGCGGGGGCTTTTTATCATGCAGGTGCCTCTGGCCGTGCTGGCGGGCGCGGGGGCCTGCCGCTGTCTGCCTGGCCGTGATGGACCATCAGAGGCCCCGGTCCGGTTCGATGGTATCGGGTACGGGCTGATTGTGACGGCGCTGCTACTGGTGATGGGGGGCGGGTACTGGATGTCCCGCGGCGGCGGGCTGAACGCGCTGGCAGGCATCGTCGCCGGACTCATGGTGGGCGCGGTGCTGGTTCGCCACGAACGTCACCACCCGGCGCCGCTGCTGGCCCTGTCCATTTTCGGCCGTCGCGATTTCTGCCACGGCATGGTGGTGGCCGTACTGCACTCTGTCAGCATGTTTTCAAGCCTGGTGCTGATTCCTCTGTGGGTGCAGGTGGTAATGGGCCGCAGTGCGCTGTGGACCGGCACGGCGCTGCTGTGTACCGCTGTGTTTGCCAGTGGCTTTGGTCGCCTGGGTGGGCGCTGGCTTGACCTGCACGGGCCGCGCTGGCTCATCGGCAGCGGGCTGGTCGTGACGGCCGCGGCCACCGTGGCGCTGGGCCGGTTGCCGGCAGAGGCCTCCATTGTCAGCCTCTGCGTCCTGATGGCGCTGCGCGGTGCCGGCATCGGATTGTCCTACATGCCGTCCACTACGGTCGCGCTTCATACCCTGCCCGAGGCGCTCACGACCCAGGGCGCTGCCATCAGTAATATCGCCCGACGCGTCACGGCGTCGCTGGCGGTGGTGGCGGTGTCTGTCGCGATCGACCTGTTGCCGGCACGTGGCGTTGCCCTGCCGGACATCCTTCATCTGCTGTTTACCCTCTCTGGCCTGTTACTGCTGCTGGCAGTCCCCAGCGCCCTGCGTCTTACGCCCACTCCGATTGCTCGCCAGACCGGCGCTGAATCTCGATGACAAGGAATATTTCCCATGATGTGTATGGATCAGGCGGTTTTACCCGATGTGTCAACGTCGGATACGCCCTTTCTGGATCAGACGGCGCACTGGCGTCACGCAGCGCGTATAGAGCGCCGCGTGGTGGCTCAGCTGCTGCAAACCCTGTTGTATGAACAGGTGCTTGCCTATGACGTGACCGAAAGGGCGGGCGCGCATCACTTTGAGGTGGCGCTTGCCGGGGGGCGAGTACTCACGGCTCTGGGCCGGGTGTGCCAGAGCTTTTCGCTGATTCGACTGGAAGCCGACAGCCTCAGGGTCGAGTCTCCGGCGGAGCCGGCGGTGGCGCTCACACTGCCGACATTACTGAGCGAGGTGGATGCACTGACCGGGGCACTGGCCGCCCAGCCGGGGTTTGTACGAGAGCTTGAGCAGACGCTGCTTCATGACCTGCAGTCGGCGGCGGCTTATACGCCACCGGTAGGGCCACCCACGGCGCTTGGTGCCGATGCGCTGGAGCAGTACTTTACGGACGCGCACAGTTATCATCCCTGCTACAAGTCTCGCATCGGGTTCACGCTGCAGGACAACGCGCGTTTCGGGCCGGAGTTTGGCCAGCCGCTGCAGGTGGTCTGGCTGGCGATACCGGCCTCGCGCGCCGTGGTCGGCCATACCGATGAAGTGGATCTGGATGCCCTGATGGCCGGACAGGCCGGGACTGCCGTGATGGCAGAGCGCGACGCCTTTTGTGATCGCCGTGGCCTGCGCCGTGATGAGGTGGTTCTGCTGCCGGTACATCCCTGGCAGTGGCGGGAACAGGGCCTGCGTGCCCTGTACCCGGAACTGGCCCGTGATGAAGTCGCCTGCCTGGGCGCCGGTGCCAGCTGGTTTGTGCCCCAGCAATCGATCCGCACGCTATCGCCGACCACGCCCACCGAGCCCTGCCTTAAACTGGCCATGAGCCTGACCAACACCTCCAGCACCCGATTGCTGGCGCGGCATACCGTCACCAATGCGCCCCGGATTACCGCCTGGCTTCAGACGCTGGTTGCGCAGGATGAGGCCGCCCGCGCGATGGATTTTATTTTGCTGGGGGAAGTCGCCGGGGTCAGCCTGGATGAGCGCAGGGTCAGCACCCTGCGTCATGACACGGTTTACGGAGCGCTTGGCGCGATCTGGCGAGACAATATCGCCACGCACCTGCGGTCGGGGGAGCAGGCGGTGCCGTTCAATGGGCTGAGTCAGTGTGGCCGTTCTCCGGACGGGATACCGGCGGCACCTTTCATTGATCCCTGGATCGCGCAGTATGGCCTCATGGCCTGGACCCGGGCATTGATCGAGGCAGCAGCAGCGCCGGTGCTGCACCTGCTGTTTGCCGAAGGCATCGGGCTTGAATCCCATGGGCAGAACATCGTTATCGTGCACCGGGATGGCTGGCCGGTGCGGGCGGCCCTGAAGGACTTCCATGATGGGGTACGCTTCAGTCCGGCCCATCTGGCTCATCCGCAGCAGATTCCTGAGCTTGAGCCGGTGCCTGCCCGCCACGCCGCACTGAACCGCAATTCCTTCCTGATTACCGATGACCCGGCCGCGGTTCGAGACTACTCCTGCGATGCCTTTTTCTTCATCGCGCTGGCCGATATGGCCATTTTCCTGCAGCGGCATTACGGCCTGGACGAGCCCCGGTTCTGGCAGATGACGGCCGGGGTCATCATGGCGTATCAGCAGGCGCACCCGCAGCACCGTGAGCGATTCGAACGCTTTGACGTGTTCAATGCCGGGTATGACGTGGAGGCGCTGACCTGTCGCCGGTTGTTTGGCGATGACGAACCCCGTATCCGGCACGTACCCAATCCACTGACGGCGTTCCGGCCCGGGGAGCAGCGCAATGCTGAGTGAGAACCGTCTCAGGCAGGCCCTCAAGGCCGGCCGTAGCGTATTTGGCGTGCTGGCGTCGTTGCCCACGGCCGCGTCCATCGAGCTGATTGGCGACGCCGGCTTTGATTTTGTGGTGATTGATACCGAACACGTGCTGATTAACCCCGAAACCATTGAGCACATGATCCGCACGGCGGAGCGTTATCGCATGACGCCGCTGGTGCGTGTGCCGGATGCCGACCCCAAGCGCATGCTGCGGCTGCTGGATGGCGGGGCGCAGGGCATTGTCATCCCTCAGGTTGAATCGCCGGAAACGGTGCGCCAGGCGGTTCAGGCCTGCCGTTACGCCCCGGAAGGCAACCGCAGTCTGAATGCCGGGCGCCCGGGGGCCTTCGGGCGGGATGCCCTGTCGACGTACGTGGCGCATGCCAATCGCCACATCATGGTGGTGGCCATGATTGAAACCGTGGCGGGGGTGGCGGCCGCCCGGGATATTGCCGAGACCCCGGGGCTGGATCTGGTGCTGGAAGGCGCGGCTGATCTGTCCCAGTCGCTGGGTATCAGCTGGGATACCGGCCATCCTCGTGTGCTGGCGGCGCTGGAACATACTGCCCGGACCTGTCTCGACAGCGGCGTACCCTACGCCGCCTTTCTGCGCCACGAGGATGCCGGTGCCTACTGGCGTGCGCGTGGCGTCACGACCTTCATGCTCGGCGATGAGCGCGGTATTGCCTTTCGCGCACTGCGCCGCGCCCTTGAACAGGCACATACCGATACAGGAGCCCGCTCATGACTGCATTTTCCACGTACGATGCCCCGACGACGGATGACCTTCATGCCGAGGCAGCCCGACGCCATGTGCTTCGCAGTCTGGTGGATGCACTGCTGGTCGAGGAGATGTTCAGCCATCTACCGGTGATCTGGTCAGACGCCGATGAGGCCTCCTTGTGGCTTGCCGGTCACTCGGCGATGTCCCTCTTGAGCGCAGACCCGGCGCGACGGCTTTGGCGCTGGACAATAGCGACTACGCCCGAGGTAACGCTGTTCATGGTGCTGCAACCGGGGATTACCCAGGCCTGGGAGCTGGCCGATGGCAGCGGTGTCTGGTGTGTGCCTGCCCATGGCGCGGTGTCAGTGGAGGGTGCGTCCCTTGCTCCGGATGAGTTCATGCGCCAGGTGTGTGTGGGCCTTCATCCAGACGACCCTGACCCCACGGCGGGGGAGGCCGTGTTTTTAAATGCGCTGGCCACCAGTACCTGGCAACTGGCCCGCTCGCAGGCGCACTGTATTGATCATCAGGGCCTGCTCGACAAGCCGGCGTGGGCATTCTTTACCGTCATGGAGCAATGGGCCTCGCTGCTGGACCGACCTTATCATCCGACGGCCAAGGCCAAGGAGGGGCTCTCGGCGGAGGAGTATGTCGCCTGGGTGGCCGAGTTTGACCAGCCGGTGACTCTTGCCTGGGTGGCTGTCAGGCGCAGTGCGCTGATGACCGGCGCGGAGGTGGCCGCTGGCGATGCCCCGGCCACGTGGTTGATGACCGCCGCCGAACAGGTCGCGCTGGCGGCCGAGCTTCACCGCCTGGGCGTTGAGGAAAGCCACATGGCGCTGCCTGTACATCCCTGGCAGCAGCGGCACGCCTTGCCTCACTGGCTTGCCGAGGCTTTCGCCTGCGGTGACTGCCTGACGCTTGCGGTTACCTCGACGGACTGGAAGGCCAGCTCGTCACTCAGGTCACTGCTGCCCGGACGAGACAGTCGACACAGCGTCAAGCTGCCCATGGCGGTTAACTCACTGGGGGCGTCGCGCTACCTGCCGGCGGTCAAGATGATGAACGGCGATCTGAGCGCCTCCCTGTTGCATCAGGCCCAGGCACGCGATGCCCGGCTGGCGGAGGCACTTCACCTGTGCGAGGAGGGGCGATGGTGGGCCTTCATGCCCGAGGGTGCCTCGCTTTTTGATGAAGCGCCACGGCATTTATCCGCCATGGTCAGAAGTTACCCCGAGGCACTGGCCCGTGATCCGGCGTGCCGCCTGTTACCGATGGCCGCACTGGGCACGCCCTTGCCGGAGGGCGGCCATCACTTTCTGGATGACTGGCTGGCCTGGCGCCGGCTTGAGCCTTGTAAAGAGAACGTGGTGCAGCTGACAGGTGAGCTGATCGGCGTGTTCTTCGAACTCACCCTGCGCCTGTTTCGGCTGGGCATGCTGCCGGAAGTGCATGGGCAAAATGCGGTGCTGGTATGGCGCGAGGGGCGGGTCACCGGCATGGTGCTGCGTGATCATGATTCCCTGCGGATTGCTGTCCCGGCCCTGGAGGCCGCGGGCCTTGCCGATCCTGAGTACCGCATCAAGCCGAGGCACTCGAATACGCTTTACCACGATGACCTGGCGGGCCTGTTGTTCTGGTTGCAAACCCTGGCCATTCAAGTCAATGTGCGGGCTGTTGTTGATACTATTGCGTCTCATTTCGAGATGCCTGTGTCCGCGCTCTGGCAGGAAGTGGCCAGGCAGTTACGCCGGCAGATACACGATATTCCCTTTACCGCGCCGGTGCGTGCGCTGTTGATCAAGCAGTTGTTCGACGCGCCGTACTGGCCGTTCAAGCATCTGGTCGGGCCGATCATGGTGCGTGCCGGCGGGCCGGGCAGCATGCCGTTTGGCACCGGCAGGGCCGTTAATCCGTTACAGCGCATCGCGTGATGCGCCTGACACTGGAGGATAAATGCAGCAGGCGGTATCGGGGATGACCCGGCGCAGTGGCGTGTCCCGGCGTGCTCTGCTGGGCATGGCCTGCATCTGGGCGGTAGCGCCTCAGGCCGTGCTGGCGGCGGCCGGGGCGCGCCCACGGCTGGTGACGCTGTTTCAGGGCGCCACGGATACTGCCGTGGCGCTGGGTGTCATGCCGGTCGGGGTGGTCGAGTCATGGCAGGACCCACCGGTGTATCCCTACCTTCGCGCTGCACTGTGTGATGCCACGCTGGTCGGGCTGGAAACCCAGCCCAGCCTTGAAGATATTGTCATGCTTCAACCCGACCTGATTGTGGCCTCCCGGTTTCGCCATGAAAAAATTGCGCCGCTGCTGACCCGGATCGCGCCGGTGATCATGCTGGAGGATGTCTATCGCTTTCATGACACGCTGGCGAGCATGGCCCGTGCCCTGGGGAAAAGGCCTGCCGCCGACTGGCTGGAAAGCCAGTACGCGGCGCGTATCGTGGCGCTCAGGGCACGCCTTGCCGTGACCCTGGCGCCGCACTGGCCGATGACCGTATCACTGATTGATGTACGTGCTGATCAGATCCGCAGCTACCTCCCGGCCAGTTTTGGCGGCGAGGTGTTATCGGCGCTGGGGTTTCGATGGAACGCAACCGCCCGTCAGGCGAGTGGTGTGATGCTCAAGCTGGGCGGTGTTGAAAGTGTGTCGGCCATTGATGCGTCACTTTTTTTCGTAATGCGCCACAGCAATTCGCCGGCCGTGACAGCTCATTATGAACGGTTGATTCATCACCCTCTGTGGCAACGCCTCGCGGCGCCGTGCCATGGTCAGGTGGTGCCGGTGGATACAGTCGCATGGAGCCTGTCCGGTGGCATGCTGGGGGTGTTTGCCATGCTTGATGACATCGAGCACTGGCTTGACCGGCGTGAGGTGCAGTCATGACGCGTCTTGTCATGATGCTGGTTCTGTTGCTGGCGAGTCTGTGGCTTAGCCTGATGGCGGGAGCGGTCTGGTACGGGCCGTCTACTGTCGGGCACGCGCTGTTGTCGGCGTCGCCTACCGATGTGCAGGGGCTGGTAATACGCACCACCCGTGTGCCGAGAACACTGGTGGCGCTGGTCGCCGGGGCCTGTCTGGCCGTGGCCGGCGGCGTCATGCAGACCCTGACCCGCAATCCACTGGCTTCGCCTGGGCTGTTGGGGGTCAATGCCGGAGCTCTGTTCGTGATGGTGATGCTGGTATCCCTCTGGCCTGGCGCGGGCGTTTCCCTGTGGTATGGCGGGGCCTTTGCCGGGGCGGCCCTGGCGGCCCTGTTGGTATGGGCCGTGGCCATGCGTGGACAGGCATCCGGGGGGCCGCTCAAGCTGGTGCTGGCCGGTGCTGCCATCACGGCGCTGTTTACCTCGTTCAGCCAGGCCATGCTGGTGATCGATCAGCAAGGCCTGGATACCGTCCTGTTCTGGCTGGCAGGGTCAGTGGCCGGGCGTCCGCTGGCGGAGGTTACCCCGTTGATGGGGGTGGCGCTGGTTGCACTGTTTGCCTGCCGGCCTCTGGCACGAAGCATGAATGTGCTGGCCGCGGGCGAGGCGATTGCTCGTGGCGTCGGCGTTGGTGTGGCGCGGCTGCAGCTGTTGATGGTGGTGCTGGTGATCCTGCTGGCCGGTTCCTCGGTGGCGATGGCCGGCAATATTGCCTTTGTGGGGTTGATCGTGCCGCATATTGCCCGACGGCTACTGCCGGTAGACCATCGTATCTGGCTGGCAGGGTGTGCTCTGATGGGGGCCACGCTGCTCCTGCTGGCTGATGTGATCGGGCGCACCGTGATACTCCCGCGGGAAATACCGATTGGTGTCATGACTGCCCTGATCGGCGCCCCCCTGTTTATTACGCTGGTACGCCGGCAGGGAGGTGGACATGGCCGAGCGTGACCTGACCCGAACGCCGGGATTTTCACGGCAGTGGTGCCGTGAGGGCAGCGGCCGTGTTGGTCTGGCGCTGCTGGTCGTGGTGTCAGTGGTGCTGGTGTCATTGTCACTTGGCAAGGTGGTATTAACGCCTGCGGCGCTGTGGGCGGCATGGGGAGCCCCGTCCACCCCGGCCGGCATGATTGTCACCGAGCTTCGTCTGCCACGCATCGTGCTGGCGGCGTTGGTGGGGGGAGCGCTTGGTCTGTCCGGCTGGCTGCTGCAGCAAGTGATGCGTAATCCTCTGGCTTCGCCGGATATCATTGGCGTAACCAGTGGGGCCAGTGCCGCGGCCGTCGGGTATATGGCGTTGCTGGGGGCAGGTTCTGGTATGCAGTGGTTGCCGGTCGCGGCGGTCGCCGGGGCCATTGCGACGGCACTGGGTATTTATCGGCTGGCATGGCAGGGCGGTGTGACGCCGATCCGGCTGGTGCTGATGGGAATCGGGGCCTCTGCAACGCTTGGCGCGCTGACGACGCTGGCACTGGTGCTCAGTCCACTGACCACGACGCTGTCGGCGTATGTCTGGTTGACCGGTAGTGTCTATGGTGCCCACTGGAGCACGGTGCGCACGCTGGCCGGCTGCTGCGCGCTGCTTCTGATGGTGCTGGTGCCGCTGATGCGTCATGTACCGTTGGCGCCTTTGAATGACGCATTGGCAACGGGACTTGGGGTGCGGGTACAGCGCCTCCGGGCCATGGTGCTGGCCCTGGCGGCGACGCTTGCCGGGGTGGCCATTGCCTGGGGAGGGGCATTTGCCTTTGTCGGGCTGGTAGCGCCTCATCTGGCGCGGCTTGTCTGCCGGCGACCGGGGCTTTCCCAGGGGGTACTGGCAGTATTGATCGGCAGCACGCTGGTCATGCTGGCCGATTTGCTGGGGCGCACCCTGTTTTTACCGCTGGACTTGCCGGCGGGGATTTTCGTGGCCGCCATTGGCGCGCCGTTTTTTCTGGGCCTTTTGTTGCGTGAGGTGCGCTAGATCATTATGGCGACCGTCTCTGCTCGTGCGCTGACGCTTGGCTACCAGCATCAGCGTATTCTGGATGAACTGGATGTGGTCTTGCCGGAAGGGCAGATATCCGTGCTGGTCGGCAGCAACGGCTGCGGCAAGAGCACACTGTTGAAGGCGCTGGCGCGCATGTTGTCGCCCTGGTCCGGGGAGGTGTGTCTGAACGGTGTCGATATCCAGACCCGCCCGACCCGGGAGGTGGCGCGGTTGTTGTCGCTGCTTCCCCAGCATCCGGTCGCGCCGGAGGGCATGACCGTACGACAGCTGGTCAGCCTGGGTCGCTACCCTCATCAGAGCTGGATCAATCAGTGGTCCCGTGAGGACGCTCGGCAGGTAGAGCGTGCCCTGACGCGTACCGGGCTGGTGGAGATGGCCGAACGTGGTGTGGACTCACTGTCCGGCGGGCAGCGCCAGCGCGCCTGGATCGCCATGGCGGTTGCTCAGGATACCCCCTTGATGCTGCTGGACGAGCCGACCTCCTTTCTGGATTTGACTCATCAGATGGAGGTGCTGGATCTGTTACGTGACCTTAACCGGCAGGAGGGCAAGACCGTGGTCATGGTGCTGCATGATCTCAATCTGGCCTGTCGTTACGCTGACCACATGGTCGCGGTATGCCGTGGCCGTGTGCATATTCAGGGGACGCCGTCCGAGGTCGTCACCCGTGAGCAGGTCAAGGAAGTGTTCGGGCTGTCATGCCGGATCATCCAGGATCCTTTCTTCCATACGCCCCTGTGTATTCCCTTTGGCAGGGATGCGCCGCCATGACGGTGTTGTACGGTGAGGTTGATACGGCGTTTCTGACCGGTCCGTTGCGCTTGATGCCTGCCACGCAGGCCGGGCCTCAGACCTGTACGGTGGATGCCTTCCTTGACCGTGACTACTGCGCTGAGATGCTGGATTGGCTGGGGCCGGTGATCGGCTCGCCCCGGCGACGCATCACGGCCTCCTTGCTGGCCAAGCGGTGGGCATTTTTGCTGACCGGGGCTGGCCTTTATGCGTTGTCGGCCTGTGATCGCGGGCTCGATGTGTCGCGGGACAACTGCCTGCTGGATCTCTCTCATGATGGCCAGTGCTGGGTGTCCTCCCTGCTGCTTCACGATACGGCGCTGTACGACTGGCCCGACCAGGCGCGGCCGTCCGCCCGTGAGCAGCTTGTGCATCGGCTCTTTGCCGGAGTAATGCAGCCGCTGTGGCAGGTGCTCACCGAGGTCAGTGGCGTGCCGCCGAGAATGCTGTGGGAGAACACGGCCGTTCGCGTGTACTCCCTCTATGAGCGGCGAATGAAGACCTTGCCCTCTGCTCGGGCGCAGGCAAGGCGTGACGCTGATTTCGAGTTTCTCCTGTCGGCCTCGCCGGCTGTATTCGGTCTGCCTTATAACCCGCTGGCGTATTTCCTTGGTGAGCGAACGCCGCTTGAGGCGGGTGGTTCGGTGCGTTTTCGCAAGACCTGCTGTCTTTATTTCAAGGCCACCTGCCCGCCGGAATACTGTGCTGCCTGCCCTTTGTTAAAGCCCCGGAGAGATCGACATGGCCTATGACCTTGCCCCGCGGAGCGACGGGCTTTCCCTGTCGGAGCGAGCAGCCTGGCAAGTGCTGGCGGCGTCTACGCTGGGGCACGTTACGCATGACGGCTATCTGGCTGAGGTTCGGCCACTGGGACGGCGCACCCGAATCTGCGGCAACGCCCTGACCGTGGAGGTCAATAATCAGGACAGCCGGATCCTGCGCGAGGCATTGATCATGGCCCGCGCCGGTGATGTGCTGGTCGTGCTGGATCATGACCGGGCGCAGGGGCTGGCCTGCTGGGGTGAATTGCGAACCCTGGCCGGGCTTGTGAAGGGGCTGGCCGGGGTGGTGATTTTCGGCTCGGTGACGGACGTGGCGGCGTTGCGCACGCTTGACCTGCCGATATTTCATCAGGGCATCAGTGCCTTGACGATCCATTCCGAGCGCCCATGGGGCCGTCTGAATCAGGTGCTTGAACTACAGGGCCGGCGCATTGCACCTGGGGATCTGATCTTCGGTGACGAGGATGGCGTCTTTGCCTTGCCCCCGGGCCGGGCGCGGTCGCTGCTTCCCGACGTTCAGGCCCGAGAAGCCGAGGATGCCCGTCGCCGCCAGGAGCTGATGCGTCGGTTTGGCGAAGACGGGGCGCCGGATCGGCCGGGCAATCTAGCGCGTGAGGACGACGTCGGGGCCGCGCAGGACGTTGATCAGCACCATCAGTGACAGCATGACGACGCAGCTGCCATACACGTAGACCACCGGTTCGAACCCCACGTACTGAATGGCCACCCCCGCGATCAGAGCGGGCAGGCTGGCTGACAGATAACTTGCCACATAAAATGCGGCCATTAATGATGACCGATCTTCCGGGGGTGCCAGCGGCATGACCGCGCGCATCGATCCCATGAACCCCGTACCAAAACCGACGCCAGCCACGGTAATGCCGGCCAGCAGCAACCAGGTGGCGTGCAGGTAAACACTGGCCAGTACGATCACCATACCTGTCGGCAGCAGGGTGCTGGCGACGCGAAGGATCCGGTCGGTCGGCAGCCCCCGCAGCCGCCATACACTCAGGGAGCCGGTCGCGGTCAGCAGGAAAATGACTAGCCCGCCGAGCATGGCGCTATCGTTGCCAGTGATGACCTGCACGAGGTGGGGGCCGAGAGACAAACTGAACCCGCCCAGGGTCCAGGACGCAATATTGGCCGGAATCACTCGGAGGAAGGTTGCACGTACCTCGACAGGAACATGCGCCCTGGGGCGCATCGAGCGCAGCGCTCCCGGGCGTGGCACTACATATTCCCGCCGATGACGAAGCCCCGCTATCTGCCAGGCAAACAGACCGATCATGACGATAAATACCAGCCGCAGCGGGTAAGGGGCGGTATCTGCCAGAATACTGGAGCCCAATGCCCCCAGCCCGGTGCCGAACAATGGCCCGGCGCTGGCCAGTACCGGGCCGCGCAGATGATCACTTTCGATGATGGCGGCTCCCAGGGCGCTGGTCACCAGACCAGTAGCAATGCCCTGCAGGGCGCGGGCCAGCAGCAGGGTATCAAGCCCCTGTGCCCCCCAGAAACAGGCCATTGCCACCACCTCCAGTATCAACCCGCCCAGCACGATCGGCCGTCGCCCCAGGTGGTCCGACAGGGCTCCGGTTACCAGAAGCGTCAGCAGCAGGGTAAACAGATAAGTGGCAAAGACGAGCGTGAGCATGGCTGTCGAGAAGTGCCACTGATGCTGATACAGCGGGTACAGGGGCGTAGGGACGCTGGAGGCGGCCACGAATGCGACCAGTACCAGGGTATAGAACATCAACTGACGAGGATCAGGCGTATCCCATGAATGGGTCGCACTCGGAGCGGTCATGGAGAACGTCCTTAAGGCTGACTTTTTGCGTTAGAATGCCGCCAGTGTAAGCCATTACGGGTTTAAAGCAATTATTTTGCGTTAGGAGGGGCGGCATGCGCACCACTACAGCAGTGCGACCCGGTGGGCGTAGCGCCCGGGTCCAGCAGGCAGTGCATGACGCTGTCAGGCAACTGGCCGATGAAGTCGAACGCGATCAGCTGACCATCCCCCTGATTGCCGAGCGCGCTGGCGTTACACCGTCCACCGTCTATCGTCGCTGGGGCAGCCTCAAGGAATTGATGGCTCACGTGGCTGCCGAGCGTTTGAAGCCCGAGGCAGAGCCGCAGGATACGGGGTCGCTGGCCGGGGACCTGCTGGCCTGGGCAGGGGAGTTCATGGAGGACATGGTGTCCCTGCCGGGACAGCAGGTGCTGGCAGATGCGCTCGGCAGTACGGATGCAGCGCTCAAGGGCCGCTGCCGGCAGTGGCAGTGTGATCAGGTGTCGCTGTTTCTGGCCCGTGCCCATGCCCGGGGAGAAATCGTCTCCTGCGATATCGACACCCTGCTGGATCTGATCATGGGGCCCCTGACCTATCGGTTGAGTTACGCACCCGATACAGTGTCCGAGTCATGGCTCAGGCGCTGTATTGCGCGGGCCCTGGGGAGCATGTGAGCCGCTGCCACGGACTGGTTCGATCCTCGTGGAGGATGCGATAGGTGAACTATATCGTTAGCATGCTAAGTTGCTATTGGGGTTTTGTTAGCATGCTATGTAAATTGGTGCCCAGAGAAATACATCACCTGATTACTGGAGTATCCAATGAACGTACGCCACCTTGTCGCGGCCCTGAGCCTTTCCATACTACCGATGGCAGCACATGCCAGTGCCATTACCGATCATGCCGGTCGAATTCACAGCGAGCCGTTGAGCACCCGCACCGCGCCTGCCTTCGAGTCAGTGGGGTATGCACCCATTCATGACATTCGCGGTACCAGTATCAGCATGGCCAGAACCCAGGCTTACCTGTCGCACGGTGTGCTCGATACGTCCCTGCCCGCCATGACCACCGATACGCCGGATGTGGGCCATCGCGCCGACTGGTAAGCCATGGTGTCAATACGCACGCCCCGCGCAGTGAAGCTGCCCGGGGCGTTTTGCGTGTCGGGGGCCTGTCATGGTCCGGCTGCGCGCAATCGCTCCGTCAGTTTCCGGAACTCTTCCTTGATCTGCTGATTCTTGAAGGTGGTGGTGGCCGGAATCTGCAGGTTGGACAGGGCCAGGAAGGTCTTCTGGCCTTCCCGAATCAGGCCGGATACCTGTGAGCTCAGGTTGACGGTGCGGTAGGTATTGACGGCCACCTGTGCCTCCTGCTGACTTCGTGCCAGTGACTGACGCACCCTGTCACGCTGCTGACTCACCAGACGGGTATACAGGGCGATGGCCTGGCGGGTCAGCTGGTTGGCCTCGATGTTGCCGGAAAGACTTGAGCGGTTGCCGCCCTGCTGAATCAGGGTCCGTGCCTGGGCAATATTGGCCTGGGCCTGGCGGTCAAACTCGGTCAGTACCGGCAGAATGTCCTGGTCCACATGATCGATGAACTGCTGCTGCATTCTCACTACCAGCTTGTGCAGGATCATGACCATGCCGTAATAGCGCCTGGCATAGGAAAGGTCTTCTCCGCTGTCTTCGGTCAACCGGGCCAGCTGGCCGGTAACGGCCTTGATGCTGGCAAAGACCGCACTCATCGACAGCACGTCATCACCCACGGCGGAGGAGAGCCAGGTATCGACTTCGGCAGCGGACAGGGTGACGCCAATGCTGTTCAGGGCCTCAGCCATCTGCTGCTCGATGGTGTCCATATCCTGTTGCCAGGCGCTGATATTGTCCTGACGCGCCTTGATCAAGAGCTCGTAGTCACCGCGAGTCGAGGCGGTAAATGTCTTGAGCATGTCGGTCGGGGTATAGCGGGTCAGCGTCGACACCTCGGTATCCGGCGCGGTCAGCCGTTTCTCCTTCAGCTCGGCAATGCGGGTGCGCTCGTCGGCAATGTGGTCTTCGAGCGCCCGGTACTGACGGCGCATGTCGACCAGCGTGGGCACGTCCAGGGTCTCCATGGCTTCGTCGATCAGCCTGTTCATGTCCGAGGTGGCCGAGGCCTGGTCACGGGCAAACCACTTGTCCCTTGGAAGGGTGCCGATCTCGTCAAAGTATGCCACTGCGTCCTTGAGCTGGCTGAATGCCTTGTCGCGATCAAAGAACGTGTCGGTATCGGCGTGAGCGATAGTGGTGAAACACGCCAGCACCAGGCCGGCCAACAGCGATTTATACATAAGCCCTCGATGTAAACAGGATAGGCCGCCCGACGGGCAGTCGGCGCATCATACGTGAGCCGCGAAGGGTGAACCATGCCTCGGCAGCTGTCAGCGTGATACATCGGCCAGCGGATACGCCAGCCCGAACAGGCGACCATAGCGAATATTGATATAGGCATGTTCACGCATCAGCATTTCGGCCCGGCTGCCTTCCCCGCCTCGCAGCGCCTGCACGATCAGTACGTGATGCTGCTGGGCCACTACCAGTTTCTGGTATTCCCGTTCGAGGTGGTCGCTGTCTACCAGCAATGAATCCGACGAGGCGAACGGCAGGTGATTGTTGCGGGCCAAAGCATCGGCAATGACATCACTTTGGGTTGCCCGCACGATCAGCCCGTGAAAGCGGGAGTTGACCCTGGCCCAGGTGGCCACGTCATCATGATTCAGATGGCCATTGGCCAGAACGGCCTGGCCGTCATCCAGACACTGCTCCAGAGCCGTCAGTACCTGGGGGGAGATACCCTGTTCGGCCAGTCGCCGGGCGGCAAGCCCTTCCAGCACGCTGCGCACTTCAATCGCGCACACAATATCCTGCTCGGTGAAGTGACGTACCTTGAAGCCGCGGCTTTTGACGCGTACCAGCAATCCTTCCTGCTCCAGAGTGCGAAAGGCCAGTCTGACCGGCGTGCGCGATACACCCAGTTCTTCGGCGACCTGCAGCTCGGCAATTCGTTCATCCGGGGGGTAATGACCCTCGCTGATCAATTTTCGCAGTCGAGCCACCACGCTTGAGTTGTCGCTCATGTCGTTCCTTTTCAGTGAGTTGCCGTTTACAGAATCAATGTGCCAATTATGGATCCAACCAAAGCATATATTGCCTTCAAAAGTGGTTATGGCGTGTACTTTGGATCCAATAAGAAAATAACTACCTGATACCGACCCCTGAGGAGTATGTCCATGTTCCCCCGAAATGCATGGTATGTCGCCTGTCTGCCCGATGATATCGAGTCCGGCCCGCTGGGCCGTACCATCTGCAATGAACGGATTGTCTTCTTCCGTGGTGAAGGCGGCAAAGTTGCTGCTGTGGAAGATTTTTGCCCCCACCGCGGTGCGCCGCTGTCGCTGGGATTTGTCCGTGACGGCGTACTGGTGTGTGGCTATCACGGCCTGGAAATGGGCTGTAATGGGCAGTGCAGCGACATGCCCGGGCAGCGGGTTCGGGGCTTTCCCTCCATCAAGGCCTATCCGGTCGAGGAGCGTTACGGGTTTATCTGGGTCTGGCCCGGTGACAGCGCCGCCGCAGACGCTTCGCTGATCCCGACCCTTGAGTGGGCGGACAATCCGGACTGGGC
The DNA here is from genome assembly GCF_026240105.1 of Larsenimonas rhizosphaerae. Classification (NCBI taxonomy): domain Bacteria; kingdom Pseudomonadati; phylum Pseudomonadota; class Gammaproteobacteria; order Oceanospirillales; family Halomonadaceae; genus Larsenimonas; species Larsenimonas rhizosphaerae. The sequence goes on along the minus strand of NZ_JAPIVE010000003.1, from coordinate 192,431 downwards.
CTATGGCGGAGGCATGTATCACATCCAGTGTGGCGCTGAACTGATGATCGACAACCTGATGGATCTGACCCATGAGACCTACGTCCATGCCTCAAGTATCGGTCAGCCTGAAATCGAGGAGGCCGCTCCTGAAACCGTGGTCAACGGCGATGAAGTCATTACGCGTCGCACCATGGAAGGCATCATGGCGCCGCCGTTCTGGCAGGCTGCGCTGGAAGGCAACAATCTGGCCTCCGATGTGCCGGTGGACCGCTGGCAGATCTGTCGCTTTTCGCCGCCGACCCATGTGCTGATCGAGGTCGGTGTGGCCCATGCCGGCCACGGCGGGTATGACGCCCCGCCCGAGTACAAGGCGTCCAGCATCGTGGTGGATTTCATCACGCCGGAAACCGACACATCACACTGGTACTTCTGGGGCATGGCCCGTAACTTCAATCCGACCGACCAGGCGCTGACCGATCGCATTCGAGAAGGGCAGGGAAAGATCTTCAGCGAAGATCTGGAGATGCTCGAATCCCAGCAGCGCAACCTGCTGCACTGGCCTGACCGTAATCTGCTCAAGCTCAATATCGACAGTGGCGGCGTTCAGGCGCGTCGTGTGATCGAGCGCTTCATCAAGGAAGAAACCGCAGCGGCCGAAGGTCCCGCGGCATGAGGGAGCATGGCCACCAGCATTCGTCGGGAGATCTGTCATGAACGATACGTCACTGTCCCTGTTTGTGCGCGTCGAAAGAAAGTGGCGCGCTTCCGAAACCGTTGCCGGGTTTATCCTGGCGGATCCACACGGCCGGCCCCTGCCGGCCTTCAGTGCCGGCGCGCATATCGATGTGCGTGTCGGAGAGGGGCTGATTCGCCAGTATTCCCTGTGCAATACCGACACGGACCGGGACCAGTACCGCATTGCCGTGCTGCGTGAGCCATCGTCGCGTGGAGGATCCATCGGGATGCACGATACGCTGGAGGAGGGGGACCTGATCCAGATCAGTGCTCCCAAAAACCATTTTCCACTGGAACCCGCCAGACGTACGGTGCTGATGGCCGGCGGTATCGGCATTACACCACTGCTGTGCATGGCGGAACGTCTGGCCGGCTCGGACGCGGAGTTTGAACTGCACTACTGCGGCCGCACGCGACAGGCCATGGCCTTTCTGGAGGACATTACCCAGGCCGCGTGGGCCGACAGGGCGCACGTGTATATCGATGATGAGGGGACGCAGCTGTCGGTTGGCGAGGTGGCCGGGCCCCCTGATCCGGACACACATCTGTATGTGTGTGGCCCGGCCGGATTCATTGATCACGTGCTGTCGACCTGCCGAGCCGCCGGCTGGTCATCGGATCAGTTGCATACCGAGTATTTTGCCGGAGCGGCACCTTCTGCAGGCGATAGCGAGAGTTTCGAGGTTCAGGTTGCCAGCAGCGGTACGCGCTTTACCGTACCGTCGGATAAAACGGTGTATGAGGTGCTTCGCGATAATGGTATCGAGATCATGGTGTCCTGTGAGCAGGGCGTATGTGGTACCTGCATGACACGAGTACTGGAGGGAACGCCCGACCACCGGGATCTGTACATGGATGATGCGGAACATGCCGCCAACGATCAATTCACGCCCTGCTGCTCACGCTCGCTGACGCCGACACTGGTGCTTGATCTCTGACAGGGTGCCCTCGGCAACGCGACCGAGGGGCGATACCGCAAGTTCTACTCCTGCCAGACTCTGGCCAGCAGGGCCTTGAGGGTCTGGCGTTCGGTGCTGTCCAGGGCACTGAACCGGTCTTCCTCGTGCTCACGCGCCAGCGTGAGTGCTTCCTCAAGGGTTGTCACTGCGGTGTCGGTCAGGTGCAGGTGCGTGACGCGCCGGTCCTTCTCATCGTCCCTTCTTTCGATCCAGCCCCGCGCTTCCAGTTCGCCCAGGAGGGTGGCGGTATTGGCGCTTTTCAGCCCGAGCCGGCGGGTAATGTCGCTGGAGGTCAGTCCGGGCGCCTCGCGTAGCAGGCAAAGAATGCTGAAGGTCACCGGGCGCAGCCCCAGCGGCTTGAGCGTATCCACCAGGTGAGACGTGACAAGGGTACTCGTGCGCCGCAAATGGTAGCCGATCAGGCTGTTCAGTGTCGTTCCCTGCATGGTCGTGTCCTTGGGAGATCATTCAGTTGTTGTCTGCGGCTAAAGAATAACGCGTTGGCATTGACGGTGCAGTGTTTAATGTCGCATAAATAGCTATATGAAATAGTTAATTCCGCAATGGCGATGCCCTCTGGAGATGAAGATGCAAAACGAGCTTGTAACCTGTGACATCAAGGACCGCGTGGCCTGGGTTCGCTTCAACCGGCCTGAAAAGCGCAACGCCATGAGCCCGGCCCTGAACCGGGAAATGATGGAGGTACTGGATGAGCTTGAATTCAATGATGACGTAGGGGTTCTGGTACTGGGCGGAGAGGGCAGTGCCTGGACGGCAGGAATGGATCTGAAGGAATACTTTCGTGAAACGGAGCGTGAGGGCCTCAAGGGGGTACGGCGCTCCCAGCGGGAATCCTACGGGTGGTGGCGCCGGCTGCGCTGGTATCAAAAACCGACCATCGCCATGGTCAATGGCTGGTGTTTTGGTGGCGGTTACGGGCCGCTTTTCTCCTGTGATCTGGCCTTTGCCGCGGATGAGGCGCAGTTTGCCCTGTCCGAAATCAACTGGGGCATCCTGCCCGGGGGGGGCGCGACCAAGGTGGTGGTGGATCTCCTGTCGATGCGTGACGCCATGTACCACGCCATGACCGGTGAACTGATCGATGGCAAAAAGGCGGCCGAATGGAAGCTGGTCAATGAAAGTGTGCCTCTTGATCAGCTGGAAACCCGGGTGGCCGAGGTGGCCGCAACGCTGCTCGAGAAGAACCCGGTGGCCCTCAAGGCGACCAAGGATGCCGTGCGCCGCGTGGCTGACATGACCTACGACAACGCCGAGGATTATCTGGTGCGGGCGCAGGAAGCAGCCAATTTCTTTGATGGTGAAGGGCGGAAGGAAGGCATTCGTCAGTTCATCGATGAGAAAAGCTACAAGCCGGGACTGGGTGCCTACGACAAGTCCCGTCAGAAATAGCCCGCAGCCGGGGATGTCCCCGGCTCCTTCCCGCCACGGTGAGGCAGGTAGCATGTCAGAGTTCATGATGTCCGACCCGGTCCGGATGCACGGCCAGGGTCGTCCGCAACAACCAGCCTGTACGGATATGGCCACCGGACAGCACTGGTCCTGGAAAGAGTGGGATAACCGCATTCAACAGGCGATGACGGTACTGGTTGACGACCATGGCATTCGTGCCGGCGACCGTGTGGCCTTTGTGGCTCGTAACAGCGCCGATCTGCTGACGCTGCTGCTGGCACTGGAACGCATGGCCGCGGTAGGTGTACCACTGAATCATCGGCTGTCGCCGGCCGAAATCGGACAGATTCTGGCTGACTGTACGCCTCGGCTGGTCATTACGGATATTGCCCGCCCCCTGGCATGTGGCGCCGATGCAGGCTGGACGGAACGGCCCATGGAGGTGCTGCGCGAGGCCATGGATCGTGCCGCGCCGGCCCGGAACAGGCCGATGCCGCCGGGGGAGACGCTGGCGATGCTGGTGTATACCTCCGGCACCTCCGGGCGGCCCAAGGGCGTCGAGATTACCCGCAACAACATTTACGCCAATGCCATGAACTTTGCGGTGCTGGGCGAGACCTCCAGCAGCAGTGTGTCCCTGTGCGATGCCCCGATGTTTCATGTCATCGGTCTGATTCCCTGCCTGCGTTCGCCAATGCTGTTCGGTGGACAGGTGATCATTTCCCATCTGTTTGATCCAGCCCGGACCAATGACTGGTTGAGTGATCCGGCGCTCGGCGTGACGCATTACTTCTGTGTACCGCAAATGGCCATCCAGCTGCGTCGCCAGGATAATTTCGAGCCGGATCGCTGGCGTACGCTGAAAGGGCTATTCACCGGCGGCGCGCCCTGTCCGGCAGAGGATATTCGCTGGTGGCTGACCCGGGGCATCATGATGTCCAATGGTGTGGGCATGACGGAAACCGGCACCATCATGCACGTTCCGCTTGATCCGGAGCGGATCTGGACGCAGGCCGGGTCGGCCGGGCTGCCCGGGCCGCTGATGTCGGTGGCCATCGTGGATACCCGCGGAGAGGCGCTGCCGGATGGCGAGATCGGTGAAATACTGGTGCGGGGCCCGGGGGTCACACGTGCGTACTGGAAGCAGCCGGAAGTGACGGCAGCGGCCTTTACGCCAGAGGGCTGGTTTCGCACCGGGGATATCGGCTACCGCAATGAAGAGGGTTTCATTACCCTGTCCGGGCGCATCAAGGAAATGTATATCAGCGGTGGCGAGAATGTCTTCCCGGCCGAGGTCGAGGCGGTGCTGCTGGCCCATGAGTCGGTTCAGGATGCGGCGGTGGTGGGGATGCCAGATGAGCGCTGGGGTGAAACAGGCCATGCTCACATCATTCTTCATGCCGGTGTCGATATGCAGGAAAGCGAACCGGCGCTGCGCAGTCACTGTCAGGCACATCTGGCACGCTACAAGGTGCCTTCGCGATTTTCCTTTACCCGAAGTCTGCCCCGCACCGCCTCCGGCAAACTGCTTCGCTACCAGTTGCGCGAGGAGGATGACGCGGAGGATACCCCCCGCGACGATGATTGACAGGCCTTTCCTGGACCAAAGCGCTAGAGCTGCCTTATAGCGCGCCTCCCCCCCTGATGTGCCATTGTTGATACTGGCAGGCTGCCTTTACGATGAAGGCGCCTGCTGTCAGCATCCTGCCGCCCTGGCAGGTTGCACGAAAAATAAAAGCGACCGACGCGTTTCCGGACACGTACGGTGGCTGGGCAGGGGATGTCATGGAAACGTTGAACTCCGATGCGAAACACGGACGTTACGATGTTGTCATCATAGGAGGCGGAGCAGGAGGGATTTCTGTCGCCGCCAGCCTGTTGAAGCGTCGTTCTTCCCTTGATATTGCAATTATCGAGCCGTCTGAAACCCACTACTATCAGCCGGGCTGGACGCTGGTGGGGGCCGGCATCATCGATGTGGAGCGCACCCAGCGCGCCATGGAAGATGTCATGCCGAAGAAGGTTACCTGGTACCGGCAAAAGGCGCGCAGCGTCGCACCACGACGCGGGTGGGTGATTCTGGCCAGTGGCATGCGGCTTCATTATCGCTGCCTGGTGGTGGCGGTTGGCATGGTGATGAACTGGAAAGGGGTCGAAGGCCTCGAAGAGACACTGGGCGATCATGGCGTTACCTCCAACTATCGCCCCGGGCTTGCAGCCTATACCTGCTCGCTGATCACCTCCATGAATCAGGGGCGGGCCCTGTTTACCCAGCCAACGAGCACCATCAAGTGCGCGGGCGCTCCTCAGAAAGCCATGTACATGGCCTGCTCCAACTGGCTGTCCCGTGGGGTATCAAGCGGCATTGATGTGCACTTTCACAGCGGGCAGTCAGTGCTCTACGGGGTGTGCGAATTTGTGCCGGCCCTTGAAGGTTATATTCAGCATTACGATATCAATAACCACCTCAGTGATGCCCTGGTCGCCGTGGATGGCCCCTGCCAACGGGCATGGTTTCGCACGCAGACCAGTACCGGGGACCGGGAATATGATGTGCCCTTCGACATGCTGCACGTTGTGCCTCCCCACAGCCCTCCGTGGCTGATTCAGGATTCGGGCCTTGCCGACGCACATGGCTGGCTGGATGTGATGCCGGAAACCCTGCAGCATCGTTTTTTCGATACCATCTTCGGCATCGGTGACATCTGCAATACCGACAATGCCAAAACCGCGGCGGCCGTCAGGCATCAGGCCCCGGTAGTGGCTGAAAACGTGCTGTCCCGCTTGAAGGAACGACCGCTGAGCGCCTTCTACCACGGCTATGGCGCCTGCCCGCTGATGGTGGAGCATGGCCGTGCGATGCTGGCGGAATTCGACTACAACCGAAAACCGGTACCGGCCTTTCCTGCCTGGCTTGTCAACGGGAAACGCGCCAGCCGCCGCGCCTGGTATATCAAGGTGCACGTGCTGCCCTGGCTTTACTGGAATGGCATGCTGAAGGGTCACGAGTGGCTGGTGCAGCCGGAAGGGGAGCCATTGCTTCGTCACGACATGCCCTGAATCCGGCAGGTGCCCCCGCTGGCTGGCAGCGAGGGCAGGTGACTCAGGTACGTCGGCCATGGCGAACGGTCATTGCCAGCAGCACAATGGACAGCACGCATGCCCCCAGAAGCAGCATGAAGCCGCCATCCCAGCCGTAGGCATCCACGGTATAACCCACCATGGCACTGGCCGCGACAGACCCACCCAGATACCCGAACAGGCCCGTAAACCCGGCCGCCGTGCCGGCAGCCTTCTTCGGCACCAGTTCAAGGGCGTGCAGCCCGATCAGCATGACCGGACCGTAGATCAAAAAGCCGATCGCGATCAGGCAGAACATATCCAGAATGGCGTGGCCTGGCGGTGTCAGCCAGTAAAGGGCGGTAAACACCGTGACCAGTATCATGAAGAAAATCCCGGTGGCAGCCCGATTCCCCTTGAACAGCTTGTCCGACATCCAGCCGCACAGCAGAGTACCGGGAATGCCGGCCCACTCGTAAAGAAAATAGGCCCAGGATGACTTGTCGACCGTGAAGTGCTTCACCTCCTGCAGGTAGGTCGGTGCCCAGTCCAGGATGCCATACCGCAGCAGATAGACAAAGACATTGGCCAGCGCGATGTACCACAGCAGGCGATTGTTCAGGATATGCTTGACGAAAATATCGCGGGTCGAAAATTCCCGCTCATGGGATTCGTCGTACCCGTCGGGGTAATCGTTCTTGTACTGCTCGATCGGCGGCAGGCCGCAGGTCTGTGGCGTATCACGCATGGTCAGAAAGGCAAACACCGCCACGCCCAGTGCCACCATGGCCGGCATGTAAAAGGCCGAGTGCCAGTCGTTGTACCAGGCCATGCCAAGGATGAACAGCGGGCCGATCAAACCGCCCCCGACGTTATGGGCGATGTTCCAGGTCGATACGATGCGTCCGCGTTCATGCTGCGACCACCAGTGAACCATGGTGCGCCCGCAGGGCGGCCAGCCCATGCCCTGCACCCAGCCATTGAGAAACAGCAGGACAAACATGATGGCGATACTGGAGGTTGCCCAGTCGGTAAATCCGAACAGCAGCATGATCACGGCCGACAGTATCAGACCGGTCGGCAGGAAGATGCGTGGATTGCAGCGGTCGGACACGGCCCCCATCAGGAACTTGGAGACGCCATAGGCAATGGACACCCCTGCAAGGGCCACCCCGAGGTCGCCTCGGGAATAGCCCTCTTCCACCAGATGCGGGATCGCCAGGGTGAAATTCTTGCGAACCAGGTAATACCCGGCATAGCCAAAAAAGATACCGGCAAAAATCTGCCATCGCAGACGACGATAGACCGGGTCTATCCTGTCCTCAGGCAGACGAGGGGCTGCTGCCCCGGATTTGAAAAATGACAGCACAGACACCTCGGTGGGCAGATGGTTCGTCAACGTGGGGAGGCCTGGCGTTTTCGATTTCGAACACGGCAGGTGTCATTAAAATGTCATATTCGAGCAATGTGCGCTGCTGCACTTTCGTATGTACTGTACAAGCGAACATTAATGACGCATTGGCAGGTCTGATCGGAGAAGAGACATGATCAAGGTTCACCATCTTGAAAACTCGCGTTCCCAACGCGTGTTGTGGCTACTGGAAGAGCTGGAGCTCGATTACGAGCTGGTGGTATATCAGCGGGATCCCGTGACCATGCGCGCCCCTGATACGCTCAGGCAGGTTCACCCGCTCGGCAAGTCACCGATCGTTGAAGACGGAGATGACATCATCGCCGAATCAGGTCCGATCATCGAGTATCTGACGGAACGTTATGACACCGGCCACACCCTGACGCCGGCCCCGGGGACAAGCGCCTTTCGCGATTGCCGTTACTGGCTGCACTACGCCGAAGGCTCGGCCATGCCGCCGCTGGTCATGACACTGATCTTTTCCCGCCTGGATAAAAAGCCGGTACCGCTGATACTGCGCCCGGCCGGGAAAATGCTGGCGGATGGCATCACGCGGACCTATCTGAAGCCGGATATTCAAAACCACCTGGATTTCTGGGAAAGAAGCCTGGCCACGACCGGTTATTTTGCGGGTAACCGCTTGAGTGTGGCGGATATTCAGATGAGCTTTCCGGTCCTGGCGGCGGCGTCGCGAATCGGTATCAGCGGGCGCCCGGCATTATCGCAATGGATTACCTGGCTGCGTAGCCGGCCGGCCTGGCAGCGCGCCGTCGAAAAGGGTGGCCCCTTCGCCTACTGAAGGGGCCTTCAGGGTGGAACCGTTTGCGGTTGGCGCATTACTGCGAGGCAGGGCTGTCGGCAAGGGCGTCCTGCAGGTAATCCGCCAGTGCCTGCACTGCCCGCGCCGACTGGCGGTGGCGGGGGTAAAGCGCATGAAGGGCACTGGCCCGGGGCTGCCATGGCGTCAATACCTGACACAGCTCGCCGGTGTCCAGTGCATGGCGGGTAATGAAGGTCGGCAGATGAGCAATACCCAGTCCGGCCCGAGCGGCTTCCAGTACGATTTCACCGTTATTGGTGCGCAGTGGCCCGGTTACCCGCTGGTGCACGCGACGACCGTGCTGTTCAAATGTCCACTCTATCTGACGCTGATGGCCGTACAGCAAACAGGCATGATCTGCCAGATCATCCGGCGTGTCCGGCTGACCATGGCGTGCCAGGTAGTCGGGGCTGGCGCAGGTGATCAGCTGCATGGTGGCCAGCCGTCGAGCAATATGACTGGAGTCTGCCAGCTCGCCGATGCGGATGGCCATGTCGTAGCCTTCGGCAACGATATCCACCAGCCGGTCGTTCAGATCCAGCTCGATGGTGATCAAGGGGTGCTGCTGCATGAAACCGGTCAGCAGTGAACCCAGGTGCAGGGTGCCAAAGGTCATGGGGGCGCTGATGCGAAGAACGCCGCGTGCCAGCGCGCCCTGACCGGCCACGGCGTCAAAGGTATCATCCACGTCAGCCAGAATACGGCGAGCGCGATCAAGCAGGGTCAGGCCCAGTTCGGTCGGTGTCAGCTGGCGGGTTGTGCGGTTCAGCAGCCGCACGCCCAGAGCATCCTCCAGCGCGATGGTGCGCCGGCTGATGTATTGTTTCGATACGCCTTCACGTTCGGCGGCGCGGGTAAAGCTGCCTTCTTCGATCGTGGCGACAAACAGGCGAAGGTCATCCAGTGTCATGCAGGCTCCCGAGTGGCTCAACCGGGTGAGTGCTGCACCGGAGCGGCAATGACACGCACGATCACATGCCGGGCAGCTCGTTGGGACGCAGGTCAAAGACCAGCACTTCAGCATTATGGCCGTTTTCCAGTGAAAGAACCTGCTCCTCGCGAACGCGTACCCCGTCACCTTCCCCGAGCGCCAGTCCATTCAGGGTGATGCGTCCACGGGCGACATGGACATAGGCATAACGGTGGGGTGCCAGGGTCAACGTGGCCTGTTCACTGCCATCAAACAGCCCGGCATACACCCGCACGTCCTGGCGAATGGCCAGGGCAGGGGCCTCGCCTTCCGGCGAGAGAATCAACTGCAACCGGCCGCGACGCTTCTCAGGGCTGAAGTATTCCTGCTGATAGCGAGGGGGCTGGCCGATGCGGTTCGGCGTGATCCAGACCTGCAGGAAATGCACGCCGTTTCGAGAGGACGGATTGTACTCACTGTGGGCCACGCCGGTGCCCGCACTCATCAGCTGCAGGTCTCCCGGTCGAATGACCGCACCATTGCCCAGGGTATCCTGGTGCTCCAGTTCGCCGTTCAGCACCCATGAAAAGATTTCCATGTCCCGGTGAGGGTGGGTGCCAAACCCCTTGCCGGCCTCTACACGATCATCATTGATGACCAGCAGGTCGGAGAAGCCACGCTCGTTCGGGTCAACGTAACCGGCAAAGGAGAAGGTGTGATACGAGTTCAGCCAGCCATGGTCGGCGTGACCGCGCTCATCGGCCTTGCGATGGGTCAGCATGAGGTACTCCCTGAATGACAGGTAAGGAAGACACCATTCTGCGCGCTGGCCTCGACGGGATAAACAGGGTGTAAGCGGTCATACTGTCTCGATCAGGTTGACAATAGGCCCACCAGCGACAGCACCAGCGGCAGACTGGCGGCGCTCAGCAGGGTCTGCAGGGTGATCAGGCCAGCCATCAGCTGACTGTCCCCGTTCATGGTGCGGGTCAGGGCGTAGGCCGTGGCGGCGGTGGGCAGGGCGAAAAAGAGCACGACAATAGTGCATTCCATCAGCGGAAGATGGACAAGCCAGGCAGCCAGAAACGCTAATGTGGGAAACAGCAGAAGGCGCAGTGCACTGTTGGCGCACAGGGGGGCCAGTTCATGGGTCAGTTCCCGGGGTCTGAGCGCCGCGCCGACGCATAATAGCCCCAGTGGCAGGCTGGCTGCGGCTGTCAGCGATACCAGCCTGTCCGCCCCGAAGCGCAGTTCGATCCCTGAAAAGTTGACCAGTGCGCCAGCCAGGCAGGCCAGAATCAACGGGTTGGTCAGCAGCGGGCGCATCAGGCGGCGAAGGCTCAGCGAGTTGTCCATGGACAGGGCCACGACCGACAGAATATTGACCAACGGCACCAGTACGCCGAGGACCACGGCCGCCAGCCGGAGCCCTTCCTGACCGTACAGGCTGCCTACGGTAGCCAGGCCCAGATAGGTATTGAACCGCAGACAGCCCTGCACCCAGACACCAAAGCGCGCTGCCTTCCAGCCCTGCTGGCGGCGTGCGATCCAAAGCCCGGCCGTGCCGACCCCCAGCGTCAGCACTACAGCCGCGAGCAGGCGAGGCAGGGCGGGATCGCCAAACGGGGCGGTCGATAGATTGGCAAACAACAGGGCGGGAAACAGAACGCGATAGTTCAGGCTGTCTGCACCGGCCCAGAAGCCATCATCGGGAAACCGGCAAGCCTTCATGACGGCCCCGGCCACAATCAGCGCAAACAGCGGCCATAATGCCGTTAAAAAATCAAACATGAGGTGCTCCACCAGCCTGTATAACCGCCGGGATGGCATATCACTGCCTGCCCCGACACTTTATGCTGTTATCACACAAAAGCATCAGGTTTGAAATGCAAGGAACCCTTTCATGATCTCCTCTCTTTTTCCGGGCCTGGTCGGCGGCGTGCTGATCGGCCTTGCGGCGGTCTGGCTGATGTCATCGCTGGGCCGCATTGCCGGAATCAGTGACATCGTCGCCGGTCTGTTTCTGGACTCGGGCAGTCGGGATGTTTACTGGCGCATGGCCTTTGTTCTGGGCCTGATCGGCGGTCCGGTGATTCTCGCCGTGCTGGGCGTCAACGGTAATCTGGTCAGCGGTGCACGCGGGCTGCTGGGCAGCCCGGTAACCGGGCCTTCCACCATGGCCATTGGCGGTCTGCTGATCGGGCTGGGCACCGGTATTGGCAGTGGCTGTACCAGCGGACACGGTGTCTGCGGGCTGGCACGGCTGTCCTTGCGCTCGCTGGTGGCGATGGCCGTGTTTCTTGCCGCGGCCATGCTGACCGTGCTCGCCATCTATCACTTGTGAGGTATCCATGTTCAACAAACTGATCATGAAACCGCTGGCGGGCCTGATTGCCGGGTTGCTGTTCAGCATGGGGCTGGCCCTCAGCGGCATGACTGACCCGCGCCGCGTGCTGGCCTTTCTGGATGTGGCCGGCCGCTGGGATCCGACGTTGCTGGTGGTGTTCGGCAGTGCAGTACTGACTACCTTCATCGGGTATCGGCTGGTCTGGCGACAGGATGGCCCGCTGCTGACCTCCCGGTTCCAGTTGCCTGCGTTGACGGGGATCGATCGTCGTCTGATCGGCGGCGCTGCCCTGTTCGGCGTGGGCTGCGGAATGGTGGGGTATGTGCCGGGCTCTGCGATGGCTTCCATGGGCGGGGGGTACATGTCTGTCTGGCTGATGCTGGCGTTCATGGTGCTCGGCTGGTGCCTGACCCGGCGCAAGCCCTCCCGGCCCTGAAAGACTGCTGCGGCGTCGCCTCTCTCCCTTTCAGGCACGCCGCGGTGAAGTGGTTGACCCGGCCTCGAACCTTGCAGGCGTTCGTTACACGGCCTGGCGTACTCTCCCTCGTGCATTGCCTGCGGCGGTCACATATCGGTTTGCGACGGGTATGACCAAGGTATATTACTGTCCTGACACGTGAACAAGGTCTGCTCCAGTAGCGTTGACCGACCCTCCGGCCTCAATTCAAGTCACTGTATTTAAAGCATCATTCAATTCGAGAAAAGGACCGGCGGCGTGTTTCATGGCAAGAGAAGGGCGCATACGGCGCAATACCGGGGGTGTCATCAGGCGCTTTGCCTGAGGATGATCTGAAATAACAAGGTGTTACTCTCGAAACTTGACGTTATTATCACGCTGTGGTCCAACGTCGACGAAGCCCGTGACGACAACGCGTGATGCCGGCGCCATCACCGTTCGATGCAATTGCCTGTGTCATGCATCATGGTGTGTTCATGCCGCCGGCAATCGCTGGCCCGGCCATCGTCCCGGTACATCAGTATCAATGTTTTCGAAATGAATACGATAATCAGTGATAGTGACCCCGTGCCGGTGGAGCCATCGAGCAGCGATGCTGTGCCATTTATCACAACAAGGAGGAGTCCTGATCATTTCGACGCGGAGCCGGGGTAACGGACAGGTTCCGGTCTGCACATCAGGTGGGTGTATCAGCCTTCGTATGCCGCCGAATGTGTTTAAAGAAGCGATAGAGTGTCGATGTCATAAAATTTACAACAAAGGCTAAAACTGTATGACAAAACCACAGGAACCGAAAAACCCTTCTGACGGCGATAAGCCGGCAGGCGAGGGAATCCGTCGACCCGACGGCCCCACGGCTCTGATTGACACGGATTACGTGATCGGTCAGGACAATATTTCGACCCGCGCCATGGGCCTTGATCTGGACCTTCACGGCAAGGTGTTTACCATCTCGGCGCTGGTGATACTGGTCTTTGTTTTCCTCACCCTCGCCCTGCAGAACCAGGTTGAACCGATCTTCAATGGCGTGCGTGACTGGCTGACCGGCAATCTCACCTGGGTCTTTCTGAGTGGCGCCAACATTTTCGTGCTGGTCTGTCTGGGGCTTATCTTTTCTCCGCTGGGCCGGGTACGTATCGGCGGGCCGGGTGCCAAGCCGGATTACACGTATTTCGGCTGGTTCGCGATGCTGTTTGCTGCCGGCATGGGGATCGGTCTTGTGTTCTACGGCGTTGCCGAGCCGATGACGCACTTCGGCACCTCGCTGGCAGGCACCACTACCGGGCCGGACGGTGTGCGTACCGACTGGGCGCCCCTGAATGGCGCTGCCGGTAATGAAGCCGGTGCAATGTCACTGGGGATGGCGGCTACCATCTTTCACTGGGGTCTTCACCCGTGGGCTGCCTACAGCCTCGTCGGTCTGGCGCTGGCCATCTTTGCCTACAACAAGGGCCTTCCGCTGACCATCCGTTCCGTGTTCTATCCGATTCTGGGCGAGCGCGTCTGGGGCTGGCCGGGTCACTGCATCGATATTCTGGCGGTCTTTTCGACGCTCTTTGGTCTGGCTACCTCTCTGGGGCTAGGTGCTTCTCAGGCTTCGGCCGGACTGCACTACCTGTTCGGTATTCCCAACACCAACGTCACCATGACGCTGTTGATCGTTGCCATCACCATCGTGGCTCTGGTTTCCGTACTGTCCGGTCTGGACAAGGGTGTTCAACGGCTGTCGATGATCAACATGGTAATGGCGTTCCTGTTGCTGGGCTTCATCATTGTGGTTGGCCCGACGATGATGATCGCCACCGACTTCTTTACCAATATTGGCTCCTATCTGCACTACCTGCCGGCGCTGTCGATGCCGTTCGGCCGTGAAGACGCCAACTTCAGCCAGGGCTGGACTGCGTTCTACTGGGCATGGTGGATTTCCTGGTCTCCGTTCGTGGGCATGTTCATCGCGCGGGTCAGCCGCGGTCGTACGGTTCGCGAGTTCCTGCTGTCCGTCCTGCTGGTGCCGACACTGGTCTCTGTACTGTGGATGACGGCCTTTGGTGAAACCGCCATTCATCAGCAGATCGCGTCAGGCTTCCAGGGCGTCCAGGACGCTGCACTGGAGCTGAAGCTCTTTGCCATGCTGGGACAGATGCCGCTGGCCACCATTACTTCGGTTCTGGGCATCATTCTGGTCATCGTGTTCTTTGTTACTTCCTCGGACTCCGGGTCACTGGTAATCGACTCCATCACTGCCGGTGGCAAGGTCGATGCACCGACCACGCAGCGTGTGTTCTGGTGTCTGATCGAGGGGGCCATTGCCATAGCACTGTTGCTGGGGGGAGGGCTTGGCGCGCTTCAGGCCGCTGCCGTATCGACGGGACTGCCCTTTACCATCGTGCTGCTGGTCGGGTGTTACGCGCTCGTGAAGGGGCTTATGTCAGAGCCTCGACCCAGCAAGAAGGCCAAGGCCTGATATTGGTCAGCAGTAATGAAAGCCGGCGCTTGCGCCGGCTTTTTTCATGTCGGTACAACAATGTCGATACAACAGGGTGGGGCAGGGATCGGCTACTTCGACGGCCTGCAGACGGCTTGCCCGGTAGTGGAAGACATTACAGAGGGCCGCGCGATGACGGCGCACCGTCCACCCCGGAGATCATCAATGCAATGCCCAGCATCAGGATAACAAGGCCGCCGGCGAGTGCTGCCGTGTGACCGGCCAGACCCGGCCAGGGGGAGGACACCGCCTTGAACAGGCGTTGAACATGACCACGGGCCATGACGGCAAGGCTCGCCAGGCTGGCAGTGGTCAGGGCTGTTCCTGCCGACATGGCCAGTACGGCGAGCACGCCGGGCCACCAGTGCCCCAGCATGGCTGAAACCCCCAGCAGCATGATGGCACCACTGCATGGGCGCAGCCCGATGGCGAATACCGCCACAAGCTGACTTCGCCAGCCAGTACCGGCAGCCACCGGGTCAATGTGATGTGTCTTCCCGCACCCGCAATCCGTTGGAGACGCTGCCGGCCCTCTTGATATGAGGGGGCGCGCAGTCGGCTGATACTGCATCAATGGCGCCCGGGATGGTGCGGCGGGCCATGCTGCGCGTATCTTGTGGGCAGCGTTATACACCAGCCAGCCCCCGAGCAGGGCAACCAGCCCGAAACTGGCCTGTTCCAGATAGACCGTGCCGGCCATGCTGTCGCGGGTCAGCCAGCCCAGCACGCCCACGAGCAGGCCGGTGAGCGCAATGGCTACCACGCCCTGTAGCAGGGCAGCGGCACTGGAAAGCCAAAGTCCTCGGCGCAGCGCGGTGGGGTGAGTGAGCAGGTACGTGGTAATGACCGCCTTGCCATGGCCCGGGCCCAGGGCGTGAAATACGCCATATCCGAACCCCAGAAGCATCAGTAGCGCTGCTGTTTGCGGGCCTTCCTGTTGATCGTAATTCACCATGCCCAGTGACAGGTTGCGCTGAAAGTGGTGCTGCCATTCCCGTACCTGTTGTGTCAGATCGGCAAGGGCTGAATCCGTACCGGAATACAGGGAGAGTCCCACTGCCAGTAATACGGCGAGTACGGTAACCGCGATCGGGATCAGGCGCCTGGACATTCAAGTATCCCCGTATCCGCCAGACGCTCGCCGATCCCCGCGGGCGCCTCGCCGTTGATGTCGATCGCGGACAGTTCTTCCACCAGCCCGGGCGCGGCGGTGGCATGGGCAATGGTTGTGCTGCAGCCTTCAGGCGGATTGGTCAGCGTGATGGGCGCCTTGGCTTTTTTGTCATAAAGAAATTCGATGTAGTAGGTATCGTCGTAGACCTTCCATCGAAGGGGCTGATGATCCGCCTTCACTGGTGTTTTCAGCGGCAGTGTGAAGGTGTATTGAACGCGCTTGCCGCGAAGGGTCGTTGCGTAGGCAGTGATGGGCCCCACGGCCAGCTCCCTGCCGCCCTGGTAGACATGAGTAAGATAATGCTGCCGCTCAAGGTTGGCGGTAATGTCGCTCCCCAGCTTGTCCATGGCCTGGCCCATGGTGATGTGCTCCTCGCGGGACAGCTCTTCCAGCAGTGTCAGGCTGTACATCGGGTCCAGTACCCAGACCTGTTTCAGCGCGGTGGCACGCTGGTGGTCGTCAAACTCCACCGTGACCTGATAATCCACCCAGCCATGCGGGTGAGCCTGAGCCGTTGCGGGCATCAGCACCGGCAGTACGGCACTGAGTGTGACTACCAGAAACCAGACAATAGTGTTCAAGGGCACTCCACGGCAGGGCGAACGTGAATTGAAATGTACCGCTCGGCCTTCCGTACTGGCAAGACACGCCGTGACGTATCCCGGCGCGGGTCGGAGCCGAGTCCTGTTGCCGGGCCGGGTGACAGGCGATTGATCTTCATTGTCTCGCCCTGCGAGACGCATTGCGGCAAGTGTCTCCTTATACTGGATTTGAAATCGCTGATTCGATCCGGTGGGAGCCATGACCGTGCCAACCTCTGCCATTCGCGCCGATAGTGCGCTGCCCTCGACCCTGCGCCATGTCATTGCCCTGTTGCGGGTGACCTCCCGTTGCGGCGTCCGTGGTGCCGGTATCGAGGATTACCTCGAAGGCACGGAGCTGAGCCGGCCAACCGTGTACCGGCTGCTCAAGGGGTTGCGCGAAGAGGGCTTTCTGAGGCATTCGCCGGTGCGCCATCGTTACCTGCTGGGCTACGAGCTGCTCGCGCTGGGGGCTGAAGCCGGCAATGGCGGCAACCTTCGTGAGCTGGCCCGGCCACATCTCTTCTCACTGGCACAGCAGTTTGGTGGCAGCTTTTATCTTTTCGCCCTGGATGGGGCCCATGCGGTCTGCCTCGATGTGCAAAACGGCGCCTGCGCCGTGGGCAGTTTTGCAGGCACCATGGGTGGACGGGTACCACTGGGGGCGGGGCAGGCCTCCGTGGCCCTGTTGAGCACCCTGGACCCTGCCGCACGGGCGCTGGTGCTCAAACAGCATCAGGCCCGTCTTTGCGGCGAATATCACATCGACATCTCGCGTATCGAGCAGGCAGTGGCCGACGTTCATCATGCCGGGTTCACCCGGGGCGTTGAAGGCGCCAGTCTGCCGGAGTTTGCAGGCGTTGCCGTCACCATCGCGGACCCTTCCGGGCGCAGTCCGACCGCGCTGAGTTGCTCCATGCTCAAGTCACAGCTGAGTGAGGCTCGCGAAGCAGAGGTCATCCTGGCATTGCAGGACGCTGCAGGCCGAATGGCGCAGCAGATTCACGGCCTGCTGGAGCCAGTGTCATGAGGCCCTTTCCATTGCACCAGCGCCCGAGCGGCTGGCAGAGCCAGTTGCCTGAACGCACGCCGCATCCTCCCCTGAAGGGCAGCCACCGTGCCGAGGTGGTGATCATTGGTGCAGGCTATACCGGTGTGGCGTGTGCCCGTGCCTGGCAGGCACTCCGGCCGGATGCGCGGGTAGTGATGCTGGATGCCGAGGCGGTGGGAGACGGCAGCCCGGGCCGGAATTCCGGATTCATGCTGGAGATCGCGCTGGCCAACGATGTGAACGATTCGGCACTGGCCGGCATGCGCCGCATGAACGATCTGAGCCGTCAGGCGATGGACAGCCTGCGCCAGGCCGTCGCGGATCACGGTATCGAGTGCGGACTGGCCCGTACCGGCACCTATCGCGCCGCCCGGGGGCCGAAAGGACTGGCCTCGATCGAGGCCTATCGCCGGTTTCTGACGGCCTCCGGCCTTGCCTTTGAATCCCTGGAACAGGGGGCGCTGACGGAGCGCCTCGGCACGACGTATTACGCAAAAGGCCTGTATTCCCCGGACTGCTGGCTCGTTCAGCCGGCGGCCCTGATTCGTGGGCTGGTGGATGCCCTGCCGGCGGGCATTACCTGTTTCGAGCATACGCCCGCGCGCACCGTCGAGCGGGATGGGGGGCACTGGCGCGTACAGACGCCCGAGGGCGAGCTCACGTCCCCACATGTGGTGCTGGCCAATAACGCCTTTTCCCGTGCGCTGGGCGCAGATGGCTCCCGGCTGGCCACCATCTATACCTATGCAGCGTTGACGCCACCGCTGGCCGACGCGCTGCGTGACCAAACCGGCGGCCATGAGTGGGGGCTGCTGCCGGCCCACCGGCTGGGCTGCACCCTGCGTACGACGGCAGACCACCGGATGATGATTCGTTCTTTCTACAGTCTGGAGCGCGAGCAGGACAACGCCCGCATCGCCGCGCAACTGCACGCTCGGCTGACCGCCCGCTTTCCAGCACTGGGGGATACCCCGTTTGATACGGTCTGGGGCGGTACCACCGGCCTGACCTACAACGGCGCACCGCTGTGGGGAGCGATTGCCCCCGGGCTTCATGTCTCTGCCGGCTGCAATGGCGGGGGCATCGTGAAGGGCACCCTGCTGGGTGAGGCACTGGCCCACCAGGCGCTGGATGTTCCGTGTGCGGATATTCATGGTCTGTTCGGCACACCGTCATGGATGCCGCCGGCACCGCTTCGCCGGCTTGGCTTTGAAGCCATCAGCCTGAAGGAGCGCTACAAAGGGCGCCACGAGGCCTGATCCGCGATTTACCCCGCGTGGCCTGGCCACGCACACCACTCATCCCGAGGCTTACAACAACCACAAGGACGCTTCATGGACCCTCAAACACACTACGGGCTGCTGTCCCTTCTGCCGGCCACCCTGGCCATCGTGCTTGCCTTTATAACGCGCAATACGATATTTGCCCTCGCCATTGCCTGTTTCGTCGGGGTGCTGTCGATGGGGCAGGGGCTGATGGGCTTTCCCACGCTGCTTAAAACCACGCTGGGCACCACGGAATTTTCCTGGATACTGCTGCTTGAGCTGTTCATCGGTACGGTCATTGCCTTTTTCCAGCGGACCGGGGCGATTGCCAACTTCACCCGCTTCGTCGAGCAGCGCGCCCTCAGCCGGGTCAAGGTGCAACTGGTGGCCTGGGTCATGGGGATGTTCGTGTTCTTCAGTGACTACTTCAGCCCGCTGTTTGTGGGGTCGACCGTGCGTGGACTGACCGACCGCTACAAGGTATCCCGCGAGCGGCTGGCCTATATCGCCGACTCTACCTCGGCACCGGTGAGTGTGCTGGTGCCGATTACCGGCTGGGCCGTCTTCATTTCCGGGTTGCTGATCGGCATGGGGCCGATCGAGACTGCCCCGGAAGCGATCAGCGTGTTCGTGCAGGCCATTCCCTTCAATATCTATGCCTGGCTGTCGGTGCTGACCGTGGGGCTGGTGATCATCGGCTGGGTGCCCAGCATCGGCGCCATGGGGCGGGCCGAGCACCGCGCCAGAACCGAGGGCAAGGTTTCCCGCGATGGGGCGCAGCCCCTGCTGGGCGCGGAGCTGACAGACCTTCAGCCCTTCGAGGGCATCAAAACCAGTCTGTGGCTCAACTTCGTTCTGCCGGTACTGATTGTCATCAGTGTCGCGATCGGTACCTTCATCGTGATGGGGTCGGCCAAAACCATGGAAGCCTTTCTGGCTGCGGCCGTGGTGCTTGGCGTTATCATGCGTCTGCAGGGCATTGCGCTGAATGACATCATTTCGACGGCGCTTTCGGGCATGAAGGGCGTCATGCCGGCCATCGTGATTCTGGCGCTGGCCTATTCCCTGAATCAGCTTTCGAAGGACATGGGCACGGCCGGTTATATCATCGACATCACCCGTGGCTGGCTGACGCCGCAGCTACTGCCCGCCATTACCTTTCTGGTCGCGGCGCTGATCTCCTTTTCCACAGGCTCTTCCTGGGGCACGTTTGCCATCATGATGCCGCTGTCGGTGCCGGTGGCCTTCACCCTGACCGGCGATACCCTGACACCGCTGGTGTATGCCACTGTAGCTGCCGTGGCCGGTGGGGGAGTGTTCGGGGATCATTGCTCGCCGTTATCGGACACCACGGTGCTGGCCTCGACCGGTTCTGCATGCGATCACATCGATCACGTCAAGACGCAGATTCCCTTTGCGCTGGGCGTCGCAAGCGTCACGCTGGTGGTGTATCTGGGGCTGGGTCTGACGCTTTAGAGCCGGGCCGGGAGGCGGTGATGCATGCCGCCTTCCGTTAAAGAAATTCTTCGTCTGTCCGAAAAAAACAGAAGGTATATCGATAAAAACGGCCTGCACTCCTTGTGGTCAGAAGCGTGGTGAACGACAGACAGCCCGTTCGGACGGCTTGAGATAGCGCACGCAAAGACACGGCATGGGACGTGACGCAATGCATAAATTCCTTTCAGGCGATGGCGATACAACCGCCTCCAGCCCACCTGCTGCGGAAAAGAACCTGGATCACGTCGCGGACAAGCTGGACCTTCTGGCAAGGAAGGGGCGCGAGGTATCCGTGGTGCTCGATGCCCTCAAGACACCTCTGGTCGGGCGGATTACTCGGGTGGATCGGCAGCAGCATGCCTTTCTGATCGAGCTGGCCGAAGAGCTGGTCATGAGTAAAAGCCGGTTGCTCAAGGGCTGCCTCTCGCTTGAGGTCAAGCAGACCGTCTCCGGCCTGCCGGCTGCAGAATACCTGGACTTTGACGAAATCCAGCCGCTTGAGCTGCGCCACGTCAATGGCCGGACCGGCATCCTGTGTACGATGCCGCACTCCTTTTTCAGCGCCACCCGGCGTGGCGAGATCCGTATTCCCTTTATCCAGGGGCTGTATGCCCATGCCTGGATGACGATTTATAAAAATTCCGAACCGTTCAGGGCCAGCCTGTGCAATCTCTCCCGCGGGGGCTGCATGATCGAGGTACCCCTGCAGCATTCGGGCCTTTTCGAGACCGACCGGCTGATGCATCAGGTGAATATCGTCTTCCCCAACGGGGAGGGCTTTACCGTGGGCGCGCGCGTCAGCCACCTGCGCCCGGCCGGGCGTACGCACTTTGCCACCGTGGGCCTTGAGTTCACGACGCCGGATAACGATACCGTACGCCGGATACGCTACTTCCTGAATGAAATGGAAAGCGAGCTGGCCTGCCGGATTGGCCTGGAAACCCGGGCCGCGCACCATTCGCCGATATTTACACGCCCCTCGGGCGCGGTAGCTCCCCAGGAGGAGGTCACGGTCGATGAGCCGGAATCCGTACCGCTGATTCGGGCCATGCGCGAAATTGCCCGGCGCCTTCATGGCACCCTGATTGCCCTGCGCAACGATGAGGAGCTGCCGCGCGTTATCCTGTACGACTGCGTGGAAACCATCATTCACATGCTGCAGCGCAAGCGTCAGCAGTGCCTGTATGCGTCCGGCTGTTTGACGGATGAACCCCCGCTGCTGCAACTGGCGCTGCGTTCCGCCATTCAGCTGGGTGACATGCTGCTCTCGATACCCTCCTTCCTGCCTTATGTGCGTGATGCCATCTTCTGTGCGCTGTTGCACAACATCGGCAAGCCGATGATGGTCAACGAATCCATGCCTTCCCTGTCGGTACAGCTGACCCCGAGTCAGAAGCGGCATCTGTCACGCCATCGGGAAGTGCTGCTGGCGCGGCTGGCGAGGGAAGAATGGCTGGAAGGGCACATGATTCACCGCTTCATGCGGGAAAGCCGCACGGACCCGTTCATGACGATCGGCGCGCCGCCCTGGGGCATGGATCAGATTGCCCGTATTGCCCAGATGTTTTCGGTGATTCGCCGCCTCAACGGCGCCATGTGGCCCAGCAATCCCGGCAAGACGGGCATGCTGCCTCTTGAAGCCTACCGCGACATGTACAGCCTGCCGGAGGAATACGACCGCGACTGGATCGTACAGTACGTGCAGCGCCACGGAGTGACCCCGATTGGCAGTCTGGTGTATTTCTCGCGGGGGTATCTGGGCTGGGTCATGAGTGTCGATGCCCGGGGGGATCCTGTCCGGGTGCGCGTCGTGCGAAATCTCAATGACTCGGAAGGCAACCTCAGCATGATTCTTTCCCGCGTGGATTTTGATCAGATGGGGGAAATTACCGGCACGGTGCGCCCGAAGGATTACGACCTGATGCCCTGCTGACGGCATGTTTCGCGCAATGCGCCGCGCGGAAACCGGGCGCTTGCCCCCTCTGAAACCGAACAGGGCGGGGGGCGATACCCGACAACAGGCAAGTATCAGGCGGATTGGCTATCCTTGTCAGGCAGGCTCGCAGATGGATCTGCGAGCAGATGATCCCTGACCATGGATGCTTGATATGACATTTGATGATTTTGTACGGCGGGCACGTAATGGCGATATTGACGAGCTGCAGCTGGAATCAATGGAAGGCGATATCTTCCTGTTCAAGGCAGTGCATGGTGGCGAAGAAGTTGTACTCGAGAAGGCCTCCGGCGGCGCACTGAACCCTGCCTCGGTCAGTGAGGCCAAGCAACTGCTGCGTGATGCCGGCGGCCTTGAATCACTGCCGTTTTACCTGGTGCAGCGCACCGCCTATGACGAGATGATCGGTCAGCCCTCCAGCAACGAAGTGCATAAATCCCCCATGACGCTGGACTCCGGGGCCTGATCGCCGTACCGCAATGACAAAAGCCACGTTTTCCGTGGCTTTTTTTATGCCATGGCAGACGAGGCTATCCGGCCTGCCGCCCGTTCGGGAGAAGCATTCAGTGCCCCGCGGTATGGGCGTCATCCTGCCTGGCCTCGAACACCAGCGGATAACGGGATGGATCATCACTGCAACTGCGGGCGCGGTAGGTGATCAGCTTGAACGTGTGTGATTCCCACCGCCAGGTGCGTTCGCCGCCACAGCCCCCGGCACCTCGGTCCTTGTACTGATCCGACAGTATGCCCGTGTCCGGGTCGAAGTTCGGATCGAACAGGGCGTCGCTCCCTGTCCAGCTCCGGTCTTCCCATTTGGCAAAAAGCAGCTTGCGGGACGCACCATCGTCTGACTGATAAACCGCCTGGTACCCGGTTTGATACGCCCCGATATGACAGGGCACCAGCCAGAGTGTCCCGTCCTGGCCGGCCGGAAACTGCTCAGGCGCCTGACCGCGGCTGGCATCGCTTACCACGCACTGCGCGTCCACCTCGGCGCGTACCTGCGCGGGTAGATGATCGCTGGCGGATGCCTGAGCGCAGCACGCCAGGGTCAGCGCCGCCATCAGTACAGTCCTTTCCTTGCACACCTTCATGATGCCTCCGGTATTCACGTTGATTCAGTGGCCTTGTAAAGAGCCCCAGGCGCATTCGCTCATTTCCGCATGAGCCTTTGCGGGTGCAGCACCCACAGGGTGAGCACAGAAGCGGGGCGCTATCGCCTATCCCACCGCCAGCGCCGCCTTCAGCGCATGACAATCCTCAAGGTGATGATCCGTGGCCTCGGGGCAGGGGGTATCCGGTGCATTGACCAGTACCGTTCGGGCACCGGCGGCGCGTCCGCACTGCATATCCAGCGGGCTGTCGCCCACCATGACCACGCTCGAGGGCGTCACGTTCCAGCGTGTGATGAAGTGCTCAAGCCCCCCGGGGTGGGGCTTGGGCGAAGCATCCTCCCGCCCCAGCACCTCTTCACGGGCAAAACAGTCTGCCAGACCAATGACCTCAAGGGTGATATGGGCCAGCTCCCGGGCATTGCGGGTCAGAATGCCCAGCCTGTCCCCTCGGCCATGAAGCTCCCGGATCAGTGCCTCGGCACCGGGGGCCAGCGAGGCACGCCTGGCCAGCTCGCGTTCATGCGCCATCAACCAGGCATGGCTGGCCCGGCGCTGCTCATCGGGCAGTGCCTCCAGGTGATCGAGAATATCGCTGTCCGGGGGAATATCCAGTGCGCGCCGAATGAACTGAAAATCATGCACGCCCACGGTGAGCGTACCGTCCATATCAAATACCCAATGCCGACACTGCGTCAGTGATGCGATGGTCATGAGACACCGATGGTGAAAGTAGAGAGGTTCATGGTGGCACGCTTCGGCCCGGTTGGCAGGTTTTTGCCATGTAAAACGTCGAGGAGCGATGCGGGTACCAGGCCGACGTATGGCCTCCCTGAACCGGTGGGCTGGCAGAGGGCGCGGTGATTCAGGGGGGCTTTGATATCAGGGGACGACGGGGAATGGGTATCGATGGAGGGGGTGAAAAGGTCGGTATCCATCAGGATTCTATATAAGAATTATAGTATTGATTTTTTTGAATAAAAAGTTTTTTTCATTTAAAAATATACCATACGTTATGCCATTCTCATTTGAAATTGAGCATTCTCAGTCATGCGATAGCGGTGAGGGTGATCACTCATTAGCTTACAATTGACTGAACCATATGCCTTCCAAACGCACAATCAGGTTGTATTTATGCAGGCTTTAAATGTTACATTAATAAATTATAAGTAACATTTTTGCTGATTGTCTGTTTTTGGATAGGAGAGTAATAGATGGATGAACGCGAAAATCTACTTGTCTCTGTTGCAAATGAAATCAAAACATACCGAGAAGAAGACCTTGTAGAACCAACGCCAGAGCATGTAGAGTGTTGGCTTAATCAATTCACTCCTGCTAATCAGCTACCATTCTTGCGTGAGTTTAATCACGTCATTAAGCAGACATTTTTCACTAAGGAAAATGTTCAAGAATTCTTGCGGAATCTTGTTGGTAACAAAAACTTAGCTGGAGGAAATCCTAGGGAATATTGGGCGTCAGCGAATTTCTTAAAAATTCAGCAAAAAGGGCAGAGTCAAAAGGAAATGCTCAAGCTCTTTGCGAAATGCCTTGAGGATGAATGCGGTCTCAATATGGATACCTGTGGTACCCAGGGAGGTGACTTCATTTATCTTGATGATGTGATATTCAGTGGTGGTCGTGTAGGTCAAGATCTTAATGCATGGATCATTCATAATGCGCCTCAATCAGCTAAAATCCATGTCATCGTAGCAGCTATACACTCCTCTGGCGGATGGTTCTTATCAAATAAAAGGCTTAAAAAAGCAATTGTTAAGTCAGGAAAAAAATCGATATCTCTTATTGGCGTGCTTTATCGATTGAAAATCGGAAATGGAAAAAAAATACTTCAGAAGTACTTTGGCCGATAATGGTGCCAGATGTGGCCGAAGTCCAAGAGTACATGGATATTCCGTCGAGATTCCCCTTTGAACCTAGAAACCCTATCAAAAATACCGTTTTCCCTTTTTCGTCAGAAGCAGGTCGTCAAGTTTTAGAAAGCGAGTTTTTTATCGCTGGTGCTAAAATTATAGCGAAAATAGAAAATCGAAATTCTTTCATGCGCCCTCTAGGTTTTAGCAACTTTGGTCTAGGGTTCGGTTCGATGATTTTTACATATCGTAATTGTCCAAATAACTGTCCGCTTGCAATGTGGTGGGGGGATCCGGAAGTAACAATGGGCGCTTTGCACTGGTATCCGCTTTTAATGCGAGAAGGATATTCCTCTGCGAGGAACATTTTTAATGACTTTGAACTCTGATCTGAATTTACTTAAAAACGGTCTGATGCGCAAATATGTGCGTAATGAGGTTGTCGTTGTTTACAAGACCAAAGAGGCATTTGGTGGCTTGTCAAATATGGCTTCAGGATACCCTTTAAATATCAATGATATTTGTGTTTTGACTACAGAAGCTCTTTATCAAGCTTGCCGTTTTCCCCATATGCCCAAAATTCAGCAAGAAATTATTGGCCAATATAACCCTATGATTTCTAAAAAAATAAGTAAGCCGTACCAAGCCTTTTCAAGGCCAGACTGGAACTCTGTTCGATTTAAGGTTATGCGTTGGTGTCTTCGCGTAAAACTTGCACAAAATTATGAAGAGTTTGGGGGGCTATTGCTTGCAACTGGTAATCGTCCAATAGTTGAGCAGTCACGTAAGGATGATTACTGGGGCGCCAAGTTAGTTGATGATGTTGGCAACGTACTGGTTGGGCAAAATGTTTTAGGTAGGCTTCTAATGGAATTGCGTGAAAAAATAAAAAAGGATACAGAAAATATGCTTTATACGGTTCGCCCACTTAATATCCCTGATTTTTCATTGTTAGATCAGCCCATCGGAATAATTAAAAGTCACAAGCTTGAAAATAGGCAAAAAAATCTTTTTTAGTTTTGGTGGAGGTAAAGGTTATTTAATCCCCACTACATTTAGTGGGGGTTAAAATCGTAGTGATAGTTTTTTCATATAAAATTATTGTGTTTGTAATTCTGTTTGCTTTACATCCAGAGGAACTAGGAATTTTTGAAAGTCCTCTTGTCCTTCCATAAGGAAAGGTGCTTCTTTTACACGGTTGTGAAGATTTAAAAGACGTTTTTCTGCTCGGTTTAAAATGGTGTTATATAACATAGGGTAGATTTTGACTTCTTCACCATGCCTCGTGACTTCATTCTCCCCATCTTCAATCTTATCACCTAATACAAATCCATCGACTTTAGTATGTTTTTTTATATAACCTTGCCCGCGAAGCTCTTTTATGTATTTCCAAACTTGATCTTTTTCTTTACTACCTAATTGCAAGCCTGTTGTTTTCAAGTCAATTATAACTAGGTGGTCAACACCATCTTCATCATGATTTTCATCATAAGACGGCCTGCCGTAAAAACCTATACTAGCGTCAATAAGCGCAACAAAATCTGGCCTTTTTCTACTACCTACCCCAGAAGCGTCCTTAAATATCTTCTTTATAACTTTGGTCATGCCTACGTTAGAAGTGAAATCGATGGACTCAAATTGTGCTCCGAACATCCATAAGCCACGTTCAAATAGAGGCTGAAGTTCATGGACTTCATCGACCTTAACCAGCTCAAGTTTTTTTCGAAGCTCATCGATTAACTTTAATCTACCCTGAATTTCATCTAAAACAATTTTAGCCGTGCCTACACTCCATTGAGTCAGAATATCATTCAATGCATCATAGTCAGCAGGGTCGCAGTTATGTAGCACTTCCAAAAGACCATATTTTGATTTTGATTTTTCCAGCTTGACTAAAATTGTTGCTAGTTGAACAATCTCGTTTTCGCCGAAGTTCGGGCAAGTTTCAACTATTTCATTTACAAAATCTGAAACACGTTCTTTGCTAAGGTAGGACAAGCTATTTATTCTATTTCCTACTCTTTCAGCAACAGCTTTCCTAGTATTTTCTCTTTTGTTTTCGCCGGCATCGTAAATGATATTACGTATTTTATCTTGAACGACCCTTCTGGTTTTTTCCCAAGCATCGTTTTTTTCCTTGAAACCGCTCCAATCCTCTTGTACGGCATTGTAATCGTTAAGAAAATCAGCTTGAACAATAAAGGTGTATCTCTTTGCTTCTGAAGTCCTGCCGTCTAAAACTCTATCGTAATCGCTAGGACTCCAACTGCATTGCCCTACAGCTCTATCCTGTACCCACCAAGCAATACCATGATGTTTAATCGTTCTATCCGCTTTTTGCAGATCGATGTGCAAGATGCTAGCTTTTCCCAGCTCATCGATCTCAATCTCATGTTTAGATAAATATTCAGGTATATCGTTAAAACTAACCTGTTTATCTCCTAATTTCACCTTGAAATCCGGATTGGCAAGAAAGCGACTGCCAATGATTTCTCTGGCTTTAATTTCTGGAAGATTTGAAGAAAGTATCTCGCCACAACTTTCTATTTCAGTACCATGTCCGGTCACCCCTGAGTCTTTAAAGGATAACTCTGTTAAAACTAAAGGGTTGTCCGAAGTTTGGCTAACCTTGCAAACGAACTCTTGCCCATTTTTTCTTGAGGTGATCAGATATTCGTGAGCAAAGCAAAAAGAGGCGAAACGACCTTTGCCATTTTTTCCAAAAACTTTCCTAGGCGAGCCTTCAAAGCTCTCCGGAGGTGATGTTGTTTTACCCTGAGCTATAATGCGGTTATATGACCAAGTCCTCCAGATTTTCTCAAATTCCTCTTTAGTCATTCCTTTGCCATTATCGGCTATTTTAAAATGTTGATTATTCTTTTTGTCGGGAAGGGTTATATCTACATCAGTAGCGTATGCATCCCAGCAGTTTGCTACTAATTCAACGATAGCTGTCATAGGGTCAGAAACTATAGTCCCTGCATAGCTGCTAAGAAATCTTTGATCGAACAAAGGGGCCTGTTTCATGTTTGCTCCATTTTTAATTTATCGACCCTATCTATGAGCAGTATGCTTAACTACTAGATGCGCTGTCGACTCCCCGCCCTGCCTGCGCGCTAAATGGGTCGGTTTCCTTGCGCCTATGCACCCGGCCCCGAGCCTCGCCACTGCTGGGGCGCGGGGCAGTTTTGGGGTGCCGATTCGCTTGCGATTCCTTGCAAACTTGCGCCCGTATCACACGCGCTTCTGCCCTCCATCGGCCATTCGGTGCTCATCTTTAAGTTATATCTAAAATAAGGTTGTCCTCAATCATTCATAAGACGCCAGGGTGGTCTGTCGGCTGTGATGAGGTATCGCCGGTGGGGCGCGTGGGTGGCTGAATATGAGGTGGGTAGGGGGGCGATCATGAAAAAATCGCGTTCAAGGCGCGGCATGTGGTCGTTTTCTTTTACGAAGTTGGGGTGTGTTTATGCTTTATTGATGCCGAAGCCAGCCTGGCCATCACATGGGGAGGTTAATCCTGTGAAACACGATGTTTGCAGGGTGCGAGATCTTCTTGAAGATCGCCGGTTTGTGGCCATGACTAACGCGCACGGGCGATCAAGCCGGGATACCGTTTTTGATTATCACGTCGTAGAGGGGCGCATTACGGGCACGTATCAGGGTGGGCCAATTCAAACAGGCCATCTTGTCGGTCGGGTAACCGGTGTTGATACATTTGAGCTTCTTTATCACTGCGTCACCACCGAGGGTGAGCTTCTTTCGGGCTGGTCTCGGGGAGTTGCGGGCGTTGATCTGGCCTGGCGAACGACGTTGACGTTTGACTGGGGCTGGTTACCCGGCGCAAGCGGTGGGGGGATTTCGCGTTATGTCGAGCTGACCGATGAGGAGGCGCCGAACCCGCAGGAGAAACGAGGGCTTCAAGGATGTGCTGGCGCCCCCATCAGGATTCGAACCTGAGACCTTCCCCTTAGGAGGGGGACGCTCTATCCAGCTGAGCTATGGGGGCGAAGCGGGCGTCATTATAAGCACTTGAGCGGGGATGTAAAACCCGCAGGGTGGAGTTCGTTGTTCGCCGGGCCTACAATGCGGCCTCTTTTTCCAATCGCGGTGAGTAACCATGGGTGCTGAGGCGTACACACCGGGCAATGATCGTCATTTCGATGGTCTGGCCGAGAAATTTGCCAACAGCATGTATGGCGCGTCTCGCGGGCAGCTTCGGCTCTCGCTGGTGCAGCGCCATATCCGGGCGCACATTCCGCTGCCGGTGGGCACGGCGCTGCTGGATATCGGGGGCGGGCTGGGGCAGATGAGCGAGTGGGCGCGCCATGAGGGGCTGTGCCCGACGCTGGTGGAACCGTCTGCCGAGATGCTGGTCCGCGCCCGCGAGGTGCTGGGGGCGTCGGTGCCGTGTGTGCAGGCGGATCTGCAAACCTTCGCCCGGGAAAGCGCCGCGCCCTGGCCGCGGGTGGTGTGTCATGCCATGCTCGAGTGGATGGCCCACCCGGAGGAGGCGCTGCCGTTGTTGTATGGGCTTACCGCGCCCGGTGGCTGGCTGTCGCTGATGGTGTTCAATCACGATGCGCTGCGGTTTTCCAATATCGTCAAGGGCAACCTTGAACGCGTGGTGGATGGGCGCAGCCTGGCAGGCCGAGGGGATAGAAAGCGGCTGACGCCGATCTCCCCGATGACCCATGCCCAGGTGCTGGGCTGGGCCGAGGCGGCCGGGTTTGAGTGCCGGGCGGTGTCGGGCATTCGCGTCTTCCATGATTACCTGCGCGAACGTACGCCCAGCGAGGTGCAGCTTTCGCAGCTGGCCGAGCTGGAGGCCCGGTTCGGCGATCAGGAACCCTACTGGCGGCTGGGCCGCTACCTTCATTATTGTTTATACCGTCCGGAGTCTTCATGAGCGCAGAACGTCCTGTTTTTCAGATCCTCGACCGCCAGGATAGCGCCGTCTATGCCGCTGCCCTGTGGGTGGCGCCGCCGGAAGGCGGTGATGTGGCCCCCGGGGCGGCCGTCTGGACGGCAGATCATGCCATTGCCACTCATTACCGGGAGCGCGGGGTGATGGTGTTTGAAGGGCTTGAGGCGCCGGAGTACGGTTTTGACCGGGCATTGCTGTTCTGGCCCAAGGCGCAGGCGCTGGGGCGCTGGTGGCTGCAGACGCTGTGCACGGTGCTGAAGGACGGTGCCACCCTTGATGTGGTGGGGGAGCATCAGGTCGGCATCAAGCGGATGCCGAAACTGATGGAGGAGCTGGGACTGGTCGGTGAGCGAGTGGATAACGCCCGGCGCTGTTCCATCTTCAGCATGGCGGTAGCGCCGGTGCCGGCACCGGATTCCTTTTCGCGCTTCGAGGCGCTGGGGCTGACGCTGGTGAGCCATCCGGGCGTGTTCGGCCATGGCAAGCTCGACGATGGCACGGCGCTGCTGCTGGAGAACCTGCCGGAGCTGAAGGGGGAGGTGCTGGATGTGGGCTGTGGCGATGGCATTATTGCTGCCTTTGCCGCGAAGCAGGGCGTGAACGTGACCGCCTGTGATGTCAGCCACTTTGCCGTGGAGGCCACGAAACAGACGCTGGCAGCCAATGAGGTGGAAGGCCGGGTGGTGGCCAGTGACATGCTGGAAAGTGTGGAAGGGCGCTTTCACGCCATTATCACCAACCCGCCGTTTCATGAAGAGCGCGATGTGACGCTGATGCCGACCCGGCGGCTGATCGAGCAGGCCGCGGGCATGCTGAAGATGAAAAGTGCGTTTTATCTGGTGGCCAACAGTTTTCTGCCGTATCAGGAGGCCCTGTCGCGCACGTTCAACTCGGTTGAGGTGATCGCGGATAATCGCCGCTTCAAGGTATATGAGTGCCGCTACCCGAAGCGGCGCTGAGGCCGTCAGGCGCCGATGTCAGGCATCGGGGCCGTCGTAGTCGATATCGGTAATGATGTAGTGGGTCGACCCGCCCGGGGCGTCCACGTTGATGTCGGCATCGAGTTCCTTTCCCAGCAGGGCACGCGCCAGCGGTGCATCGATGCTGATCCAGTGCTTGCGTGTGTCGGTCTCGTCGGGGCCGACAATTCGCACGGTCATTTCCTCTCCTTCATCATCTTCCAGCGTCACCCAGGCACTGAAGAAGACCCGTGAGGTGTCATCCGGGCGCCGGCTGACTACCGTCAGGGCGTCGAGGCGCTTTTGCAGGTAGGCAATGCGGGAGATGGTCTTGTTGAGTTCCCGCTTGTTGTAGGTGTAATCGGCGTTTTCACTGCGGTCGCCCTGGGCGGCGGCTTCACCGGTCTTGCGGGACAGTTCCGGTCGGCGCTCCCGTGCCAGATGGTTCAGCAGCCCTTCCATGCGGGCATAGCCCTGGGGGGTGATCAGGTTGGTCTTTTTTTCCTGGCGCGGGTCGGTGGCCGGGTCGCGCCAGCGGCTCATGTTGCGTCCTTTCATTCGTATGTCTCCGCGTCGTTGCACGCACCCTGAAATGTAATCAAACGGTTAATAATGCCTTAAGACCGCGAGCGCACTGTGCGGGCATATCCTTTCAGGAGGAGTCTTCATGCCTCGTCCCATGTTGTCGCCCGATAGCACTGCCTTGCCACTGGGAAGTTATCTGAGTGGTCCCGGCGATGCCGATTATCCAGCGCTGTGTACACGAATCAAGACGCGGTATCAGCAGGTGCATGATGCCCGGCTGACGTACTTTCATCCACACCAGTTTGTACTGGACCAGGGCGGGCAATGGCGGGGCAGCGCCGGGTTCAGCAGCGCACGTACTGCCCCCCTGTATCTGGAGCAGTACCTTGATGATCCCATCGAGGCGCTGGTCAGTGATCATCTGGGGCGGCCCGTTGCCCGCGACGGCATTATCGAAGTCGGTAATCTGGTGGCTGCTTCCGGCTATTCCCGCCCGCTGATTGCCGTACTGACCCGCTTTTTCTCGTCCGTGAATGCCGATGTGGTGGTATTTACCGGCACGCCGCTGCTGCTGGCCGCCTTCTATCGGTTACGCATTGCGCTGATTTCACTGGGGGCGGCACTGCCTGAACGCCTGAGCGACATGACCACTCAGTGGGGGCGGTATTACGCCCACCGTCCGGTTGTCGTGGCGGCGCCGGTGGCTGCCAGCCTCGCTTCACTTGATCGAGGGGGCAGTCAGGCCCTGTGGCGCTCATGCCCGCTTCCTCGCACCACCCTGCAGGAGATCATTAATGGCCGTTGATGCATGCCCGGTGTCTTCGCTGGTATCGGTACTGAGGGAGAGAGGTGCGACCTCGGTCCTGTTTGATCTGGATGGCCGCCCGGTCACGGTGAAGGATGTTTTTCACCAGGCCGAGGGGCTGGCTCGGCGGCTGGCCGAAGAAAGCGTTCAGACGCTGGGGCTTCAGGCGGATAACGGCCTGTTGTGGTGGGTCGCTGCCATCGCTGCGCGAGCGGGTGGGCTGACGCTGGTACCGGTGCCGTCGTTCTTTACTCCGGCGCAGCAGCAGCACGTCCTGCGTGATGCCGGGGTGGATGCCCTGCTGACACCGGCCCATGCCGATCAGCAGGGGGAGCTGATGCCCGGGTATCGGCTGGAGCGTTATCGGTGTCGGCAGCAGCCCCCCGAGGGGTGCGCGCTGGTGACTTATACCTCCGGCACGACAGGCTCACCTCGCGGTGTATGCCTGGAAGCTCGCCAGTTGGACCAGGTAGCTGCGGCGCTGGCAGAGGTGGTGATCGAGTGCGGTGTTCAGCGTCATTTGCAGGTGTTGCCGCTGTCGGTACTGCTTGAGCAGGTTGCCGGTGAGGCCGTACTGCGCGGTGGCGGAACGCTGGTGCTGTCACCGCTGGCCCGGTTGGGCTGGGTGGGCATGGCGGGCATCGATACCGAACGGCTGGCAGATCGGTTGCGAGCGCTGGCCATCCACAGTGCGGTCATCGTGCCGGATATGCTGGCCGGGCTGATGGCGCAGCAGCAGCTTGCTCCCTTGACGGACATGCGCCTGCTGGCGCTGGGAGGCGGGCATACACCGCCGGCGCGGGTTGCCGACGCGATGGCGCTGGGGCTGCCGGTACTGGAAGGCTACGGCCTGTCCGAATGTGCCTCCGTGGTGGCGCTTAATCGCCCGGGCCAGGCGGTGGCCGGCTCGGTGGGGCATCCGCTGAGCCATGTGGAGGTACGTATCCGGCATGGGGAGGTGCAGGTCCGGGGCAATAGCCTGCTGGGGTATCTGCATGATGATACGCCGCGCGCCGAATGGCTGGCGACCGGGGATCTGGGACGGCTGGATGACGAGGGGCGGCTGTGGATCGAGGGGCGGCGCAAGCATGTGATCGTGACCGGGCTGGGCCGCAATGTGTCGCCGGAGTGGATTGAAGCCGAGCTGACCGCCGAGCCGCTCATTGATCAGGCGATGGTCTACGGCGATGAGCAGGTGGGGCTGCGAGCCCTGCTGGTGAGCTCGGCCACGGATGATGAGATTGACGGGGCGCTGGCCCGGGTACACGCCCGACTGCCTGCCTACGCCCGCCTGAATGGCTGGGTGCGCCATGCGCCCTTTACGCGGGAAGGCGGTGAACTGACCGCCAATGGACGGCTTCGGCGTGCGCTGGTGCTGTCTCGTCCTGCTGCATTGACAACCGCCGTGCCTGATGCACTGGCTCCTGATATGACCTCGTATGGAGAATGACCATGACCGCACTGCTTTTTGAACGCCTGAAGGAAGAAACCGCAGAAGATCTGAACTGGCTGCTGGCCGCGCCGCTGATCGCCGATTGCCGCGAAGGCTATATCACGCTGGAGCGCTATACCCGCTATCTGAGCCAGGCCTATCAGCACGTCAAGCACACGGTACCGCTGATGATGGCGACCGGTGCCCGCCTGACCGATGAGCAGGAATGGCTGCGCGAGGCGCTGTGTGAATACATTGAGGAAGAAGTCGGGCATCAGGAGTGGATCCTGAATGATCTGGCCGTATGCGGTATCGACAAGGATACGGTTCGCCACGCCAGGCCCTGGCCCGAAACCGAGATGATGGTCAGCTATGCCTACGACAGCGTCATGCGGAAAAACCCGGTCAGCTTCTTTGGCATGGTGTATGTGCTGGAAAGCACCAGCGTGTCGCTGGCAACCCCGCTGGGTGAGATCATTCAAAGCGAGCTGGCCCTGCCAAAATCTGCCTTCAGTTACCTTTACTCGCATGGCAGCCTGGATCTCGAGCACCTCGATTTCTTTGAAAAACTGGTCAACCGTATTACGGACAGGAAGCAGCAGGACGACATCATTCACATGGCCCGGATGATGTATCGCCTGTGGGGCGGCATGTTCTACGCCGTGACCGCCAACGAACCGGAGGCGCGCGCATGAAGATCGCCATCCTGACCGGTGCCAGTGGTGGCATCGGCCGTGCCTGCGCCACCCGGCTGGCGGACGACGGCTGGCAGCTGATGCTGGTTGGTCGGCGTACCACGCCGCTGGCGGAGCTGGCGTCTCGACTGCCTGGTCATCATGAGGTGGTCGCCGGCAACCTGAATGAAGCCTCTACCCGCACCGCCATCGTTGAGCGCCTCACGGCGCTTGACTGGGCGCCGTCCCTGCTGATCAACAATGCCGGCGTCAATCAGTTGAGCTTTCTTGGTGATTGCGACGAGGCGGAGATCGAGGCGCAGCTGACCACCAACCTGATTGCGCCGATCCTGCTGACGCGGGCCCTTTTGCCGCTGATGGCCCGACCGGGGCAGATCGTCAACATCGGCTCGGCGCTGGGAGCCATCGGCCATCCCGGTTACAGCATTTATGGCGCCAGCAAGGCCGGTATGCGGCTGTTCTCCCAGGCACTTGATCGCGAGCTGGGCGATGACAATATTCGCGTTGGCTGGCTGGCCCCACGTGCCACGCATACCACCATGAACAACGAGGCCGCCCAGGCAATGCAGAAGGCGCTGGGCACGCGGGTCGATGCCCCGGATGTGGTGGCCCAGGCGCTGATGACACATCTGAAACGGCCTTGTACCGAGCGTTTCATCGGGCAGCCGGAAGGCTTCTTCGCCCGGCTCAACAGCTTTCTGCCGGATCTGGTGCGGGGCAGTCTCATCAAGCAACTGCCGATCATTCGCCGCTTTACCCATCCCGCCTGAAAACAGGCTCAGACTCGGCTGATTGGCATCATGGCGCGGTTACAGCGATACTGGGTGCTTCCGTTATCGGCATATCGCTGATGACCCTGACCGCAAAGGCCCTGACCGATGAGCGAGACTGTCCCCGATACGCCCCGGTTTACCGGGGCTGATGTGGAAACCGTCGAGACAGAAGTGTTGCAGGACGGTTTTTTTTCGCTGGAATGCCGCCATTTCAAGCACCGACGGTTTGACGGAAGCACCAGCCCGGTACTGACCCGTGAAGTGCACGTGCGTCATGATGCTGTCGGCATTATCCTCTATGATCCGGCCCGCGATGCCGTAGTACTGGTAGAGCAGTGCCGTGCAGGTGCGCTGAATGATCCCGTGACGCCCTGGCTGATCGAGCCGGTGGCAGGACTTGTCGACAAGGACGAGTCACTCGAGGATGTCGCCCGTCGCGAGGCCGAGGAAGAAGCCGGCTGTAGCGTCAGTGAAGTGATTCGGCTGTACAGCTATTACCCGAGTCCGGGAGCCTGCACTGAAAGGGTCACGCTGTTCTGTGCATTGATCGATAGCGCTCCGATCGGCGGTGTACACGGCCTTGCTGACGAGGGAGAGGATATTCAGGTTCACGTCATCGCCTTCCCGGCTGCCTGGGAGATGATGATGGCGGGCCGATTGAATAATGCGATGGCCATTATCGGTATGCAGTGGTTGTCCAGGGAGCGCGCAAGTTTGCGTGCAAGGAGCTGAATCTTGTCTCGAATGGCCTACGTAACAGACCTTCGAACCCTGCAGGGCGAGTGTTCTGCCAATTATGCGCGGCTTTCCAGGCTGGTGCGTGATGTACGTGCCGGGGATGTGCGCGAAATAGCCCTGTCAGGTCAGGAGGCGCGCTTCGGCACGCTGTGCCTTGACGTGCGGGAGCAGGCCCCCTATACCACCATCTTGCGGGTCAGGCAGCAGGGGGTGCTCGATCATGTGATCGATACGCCGTGCATGACGGTGCACCTGTACCATGATGTACGCATGGCCGAGGTGACCGACTTCCAGCGTCAGCGTCATTTTGAAGGGCGCTACCGCTATCCGAATGCCCGCATGCATCAGCCGGATGAAAAACTCCAGCTCAACCGGTTTCTGGGTGAATGGCTGGAACACGCCATGGCCCATGGACATACTGCCGACCTTCCCGGCTAACCCAGCACACTAACGGCTTGCCAATGCGCCTGGTTCAATTGACGGACTGTCACCTCAGTGCCGACCCCGCCGCACTGTACCGACAGGGATACGCTACTCCTCAGCTCGAGCGGGTCATCGATGCGGCCATGGCACGGCGGCCGGACATGGTGATCGTGACCGGGGACATCAGCAATGATGATTCGCCTGCGTCCTATCATCAGGCGGTAGCCCGCCTGGACCGCTTTCAGTGCCCCTGGTTCTGGCTGCCGGGCAATCATGACAATGTGCAGATCATGAATGATATCCGGCCGATGATCCCGGCCCTGGATCTGGGGGAGCGCCGGCTATTGATGCTGAATACCCAACTGCCTGGTGACGTGGCCGGCCGCGTGGGTGAAACGCAGCTTGATGAGCTTGAACGTGAGTTGCAGTCCAGCGATCAGCCCACCTTCATTGCCATGCATCATCCGCCTGTGCCGGTTGGTTCATCCTGGATGGATGCCCTGTCGCTTGAGGATGAAGCAGCGTTATGGCACATCCTGTCGATGCATCCTCATGTAGAAATGATCCTGTGTGGCCATGTGCATCATGCCTTCAGTACCTGGTGTCAGAACATTCGGGTCTGCGCTACGCCGGCGACGTCGGATCAGTTTCTGCCTGGCAGTGATACCTTTCAGCTTGATAGCGCCTCGCGTCCCGGCTTTCGCGTCGTGGATGCCAGGGGCGACAATGTCACCACCTGGGTTGAGCGTGTCGACCCATGACATATAGCGTAATGGCCTAAAAGGATGAAATTTAATTCTTTGACGTTATGAGAGGCCGAGGGTAACGTACCATCATCTACAGGTACGCCAACCCTCGGCGCGCTACAGGCCGACACGTATACCGTTACCGAAGTTTTCCTGTCGGCAGGGCATCCGAATCGCGCCGGACAGCCTGCCGTTTCACGCTTATCAAAGAGGTGGTCGAACGCGATGCTTTCACCTGAGCGCCAGACGCATTTAAAGCAGCTCGAAGCCGAGTCGATACATATCATCCGCGAAGTAGCCGCGGAATTTCGCAATCCTGTCATGCTGTATTCCATCGGCAAGGATTCCTCCGTCATGCTGCACCTGGCGCGCAAGGCCTTCTATCCCGGTACGCCGCCGTTCCCGCTGATGCACGTCAACACCACCTGGAAGTTCCGCGAGATGATCGAGTTTCGCGACCGGATGGCCGCGGATGCCGGCATGGAACTGATCGAGCACATCAACGAGGAAGGCCGCGCAGCGGGCATCAACCCCTTCGATCACGGCAGTTCCAAGTACACCGACATCATGAAGACCCAGTCCCTCAAGCAGGCACTGGACAAGTACGGGTTCGATGCCGCCTTCGGTGGTGCCCGGCGTGACGAGGAAGCCTCGCGGGCCAAGGAGCGCGTCTACTCCTTCCGTGACAAGTACCACCGCTGGGATCCGAAAAGCCAGCGCCCGGAGCTCTGGAACGTCTACAACGGCAAGGTGAACAAGGGCGAATCGATTCGCGTGTTCCCGCTGTCGAACTGGACCGAGCTCGATATCTGGCAGTACATCTACCTCGAATCGATCCCCATCGTCCCGTTGTATTACGCCGCGCCCCGCCCGGTCGTCGAGCGTGATGGCATGCAGATCATGGTGGATGACGAGCGCCTGCCGCTGAACGAGGGAGAAGTGCCCGAAGAGAAGTGGGTGCGTTTCCGGACCCTGGGCTGCTACCCGCTGACCGGCGCGGTGGAATCCCATGCCGCGACCCTGCCGGATATCATCCAGGAAATGCTGCTGACCCGCACGTCAGAGCGTTCGGGCCGGGCCATCGACCATGACCAGGCCGGATCGATGGAGAAAAAGAAACGGGAAGGGTACTTCTAATGGCACACCAATCCGATCTGATTGCCGAGAACATCGAGCAATACCTGAAGGAACACGAGAACAAGGACCTGCTGCGCTTCATCACCTGCGGCAGCGTCGATGATGGCAAGTCCACCCTGATCGGGCGCCTGCTGCACGACTCCAAGATGATCTACGAGGATCAACTGGCCGCGATCACTCGCGATTCGAAAAAAAGCGGTACCACCGGTGACAAGGTGGACCTGGCGTTACTGGTCGACGGGCTGCAGTCCGAGCGGGAGCAGGGCATCACCATCGATGTCGCCTACCGCTTCTTCTCGACCGACAAGCGCAAGTTCATCATCGCCGATACCCCGGGGCACGAGCAGTACACCCGCAACATGGCTACCGGCGCCTCGACGGCAAGCCTGGCGGTCATCCTGATCGATGCGCGTTACGGCGTGCAGACCCAGACCCGTCGGCACAGCTTCATCGCCGACCTGCTGGGCATTCAGCATCTGGTGATCGCGGTCAACAAGATGGATCTGGTCGAATACGGTGAAGCCCGCTTCAACGAAATTGTCGAGCAGTACAAGCAGTTTGCCGACAAGCTCGACGCACCTAACCTGTACTTTGTGCCCATGTCCGCGCTGGAAGGCGATAACGTCGTCAACGCCAGCGAGCACATGGACTGGTACACCGGCCAGCCGCTGCTGGCCCTGCTTGAAGGCATCGAACTGAGTCGTGACCAGAACCTGACCGACCTGCGCCTGCCGGTGCAGTACGTCAATCGGCCCAACCTCGACTTCCGCGGCTACTGCGGCACTCTGGCGGCCGGCATCCTGCGGCCGGGTCAATCGGTCAGGGCACTGCCCTCCGGCAAGACCTCGACCGTGGAACGGATCGTCACCTTTGATGGTGATCTGGATGCGGCATACCCGGGCCAGGCCATCACCGTGACCCTGGACGACGAGATCGATATCTCCCGGGGGGACTGGCTGGTCGCCGCGGATGCAGAAATTGCGGAATCCAACGCCTTCACGGCGGACATTGTCTGGATGCACGAACAGGCGATGCAGCCGGGCAGGGCGTACGACATCAAGATCGGTACACGGGAAGTCAGCGGCCAGATCCGGCACATCGACTACCAGATTGACGTCAACACCCTGGATCACCACGCCGCCGACGAGCTGGTGCTCAATGCCATCGGGCGGTGCCAGGTGGAGCTGACCTCTCCGGTGCCGATCGACAACTACCGCAGGAGTCCGGGCACGGGCAGCTTCATCGTGATCGATCGGCTGACCAACGTGACCGTGGGGGCCGGCATGGTGCGTGATGCACTGAGTGGCACGTCCACCGGGACCGATGTGGACTGGCAGGGGTTCGAGATCGAGCTGAATGCGCTGGTGCGCAAGTATTTCCCGCACTGGGAAGCCAGGGACGTTCGCGAACTGCTTAATCGCTGAAGGTGCTGGCACTGGTTGACACAACGCCCGGATAATCCGGGCGTTTTCATATCCGAATCAGGCGGCCAGGCGTACCGACGCCATCAGTTCACCGTCGCTATCAAAGGCCTCCAGCCAGTGTTCCAGGCATGATTCACTGCACCGTTCTACCTGCCAGACACTGGTCAGTGCATCCGTATCCAGCCCCAGCGTGACTTCTCGTCCCTGAATGGCAAGGTGCGATGGGTGTCGTTCGATCTGCTGAAGCGTGGTGGCATGTCGGTGCAGGCCTGCCCGTGAGGGCATTGACAGCACGATGGATGCTTGTGATTCCAGTGCTTCCTCCAGCGCGGTGGAGAAGCGCGCCGGTGCACACTGCCGGCTGAATCGGCCTTCAAGGGCGCGATTCAGGTCAAGAGGGGACAGGCCGTGGTCGCTTAACAGGCGGCGATAATCGTCGTGGTGACGCAGGTGCTGCCAGGTTGTCAGCAGCGCCTGCCGGTCAATGGCAGGCGTCGGGGTGGCAATGCGTCTTGTAAAGCGCGGCACTTCATCGAGCGCCTTGTCCAGCAGCCAGGACCAGCCGCCGGCACGGGGTTCGCAGGCCTCCAGGGTATGCAGGGCCTGTCCGAAGCGGTCAAAGACCTGCAACGTCCAGCCCAGCGTATGGCTTTTGGAGAAACTGCGCCGCAGGCAGGCCCAGTGCCAGTGGGGCAGCAGCCACTGCATGCTCAGGCCATTCTGTGCCTTGAGGGCGGCGCTGTAATCATTGCCGCGGACGGTCATCCGCTGGATGAGGCTTGTCAGCTCACCATGGCGTGAGCGGGTGGCGATACGCAACTCGCCCAGCCGTGGCAGGGCGAGTGCCAGATCGCAGGGCGTCAGTGCCAGGCCATGTACTTCTTCGCCCAGGGTGTCGGTGTCATCCAGTCGGGCCGCCATCAGCTCACCCTCGCTGACGCCGAGTGTCGTTGCAAGCCGGTAGCTGTTCCAGTGGGGAGCACGTAGTCTGGCTTCCTGATAGGCCGCCCGCAAGGCATTGATATCCGTCATCTTCCTTCCCCCCTTGTTGAATGTCGACGGCCGAA
This sequence comes from Larsenimonas rhizosphaerae, assembly GCF_026240105.1. NCBI lineage: Bacteria > Pseudomonadati > Pseudomonadota > Gammaproteobacteria > Oceanospirillales > Halomonadaceae > Larsenimonas > Larsenimonas rhizosphaerae. The sequence continues at coordinate 151,702 of NZ_JAPIVE010000003.1, read as the reverse complement.
GCCCTGGATGATCGTGTCACTGATAATGAGAATTATTGTTATACATCAGGAGGGCGTCAAATGCCACGACTGATGGCATCAATGGCCCGTATGCGTGGCTGTTGCCCTGCGCCGCCATTGCGAAGGCGAAAGACCGTGAACATGTGTCCATTGGCGGCGAAACTGGCGAGTTTCCATACCGACCTGCTCGGCAATGGTGTCGATGCCATGGCGCGTTTCGAGCAGTAGCTGGCGAGCTTCCCCCAGCCTCAAATGTGTCAGCCAGGCATGGGGAGTACAGCCGATATGATCGATGAACAGTCGATGAAGCTGGCGAGAGCTGATGGCAGCCTTGTCGGCCATGACGGGCAATGTCCAGACGGCGCTGATGGCATTGCAGATATCATCCTGCAGGCGATGAAGTCGTTCGCTGACATGGTTGCGCCCTTCAAGCCGCACTCCGAGCTGTGGTTCCTGTCCGCTTCGTCTGGCGTACAGCACCATCTCGCGTGCGACCGCGAGCGCTACACTGGCTCCCAGATGTGCCTGTACCCAGTAAAGCGCCGTGTCGATACCGGTTGAAATACCGGCACTGGTAAGTACAGGACCATCCTCGATAAAGATGCAGTCTTCCTGAACCAGCGCATCCGGCGTCAGTTGGCGCAGGGTCTGTCGGAGCCGATGGTGAGTGGTGCAGCGTCGTCCATTCAACAAGCCGGCGCGGCCCAGGAGCAGTGCGCCGGAACAGATGGCCATGATGGTTTTGACATGCCTCTGTCGCGAAAGCCAGGCCACACAATCCTGCTGATGAAGATGGCTGATCTGGCAGGTGTACTGACCGGGAACGACCAGCAGATCGGTTTCGAGTACGTCCGGCATCGGCGTGATGCCACTCAGCGTCAGGCTATCCAGCCATTCGATGCTTTCCTGTGGGCCAATGAATCGAAGTGCCAGATCGGGAGCATGATGCCTGGCACATGTAAATACCTGTACAGGCCCGGCGAGGTCCAGCGGGACCTGGCCGGGCAGCATGAGAATAGTGACATCAAGGGGTGGGGGTGTCATTGGCGGTCCATGTGCGGCAAAGCGATGCGGCATCAATGATACGCGCAAACCGTCCCTCCAGAACCAGTTCGGTACGACTGCGGATATCCTGTGCAGACCAGGTGCGGTCATTTCGCGTCATCGGAAAGGTCAGGGTGGCGTCGCTGACAAAGTCGACCTGATAGCCCAGATCGCTGGCTACTCGAGCTGTCGTTTCACAGCATTGTTCGGTGCGAATGCCGCTGATGGCCAGCCGGGTAATCTGTCTGGTGCGTAGCCAGCGATCAAGTCCGGTGTCGCTGAACGCATTGTGGGCGGTCTTGATGAAAGTGACCGCGGGCGTGAATGCCACGTCATCCAGTGGGTATACCTGCCCTGACTCGGGATCAAAGGGCCCGTGGCTTTCGGGTGCCGCATGCAGAATCCGCACGATGGCAATGCCTGCCTGTTCGGCGGCCTCGATCAGAGCGCGTTGGGCGGGCACCCATTGATCTACCAGTGATGTGTCCCAAAAGGGGCGTGAGATAAAGGATTGCTGGGCATCAATAACCAGTAGCGCCGATGTCATGAGGAGGTTCCCGTGAGTGAATGAGTGCTCAGTGTGACGGGCTGGCCTGCTCATGGCCGGACGTCGGCTGACATGTGTCGGTCATTTATTGCCATCACGGGGTCATGACCCATGGGATTGCGTCACTGCCTCGCCTGACCGTATCGGTCTGAGGTGCTGGCGCATGAGGTATGGCGGTGTCATGAAGGCACGGGTGACCGGGCCGCACGGGGCTATTCATCTTTATCAGCGGGTGGGTCGGCCCTGGCAAAAAGGCCGTGGGGCTCAGGGGGATCCAGGATACCCCCTGGCCGCGGCGGCCAGCAGATCAGGTGCGTTCGGCGATCAGTACCGCTCGCCTGGGGGCCGGGTAACCTTCAATGGTGCGGGTCGGATCGTTCGGGTCGAGAAAGTCGGCCAGGGACTGGTAGGTCATCCAGTCCGTGCGGCGCTGCTCATCCCGTGTCGTGACGGCTTCATCCACGATGCGCACGTTGGTAAAGCCGGCGCGTGTCAGCCATTGCGCCAGTGCGAGGGAGGAGGGCAGGAAGTAGACGTTGGGCATTTGCGCGTAGCGCTCGCCGGGCACCAGTACCGTGTGCTCATCACCTTCCACTACCAGGGTTTCAAGTACCAGCTCACCGCCTGGGCGCAACGTATCACGCAGGGCCAGCAGGTGATCGATGGGCGAGCGACGGTGATAAAGCACGCCCATCGAGAAGGTCGTGTCAAAGGTTTCAAGCCGGGCGGGTACATCCTCGATGCCTACCGGCAGAAAATGCACGTCCGGTGCCTGTGGCCCCATCAGTTGCCTGATGGCATGAAACTGACAGTAAAAGCGTGGAGAGGGGTCTATCACAATTACCAGCCGCGCACCGGCGCCGGCCATTCGAAAGCCGTGATAGCCATTGCCGCCGCCCACATCCAGCACCCGACGCTCGGTCAGGTCGCTGATATGAGGCGCCAGCCGCTCCCACTTCCAGTCCGAGTGCCATTCGGTATCGATGACGGTGGTGCCTACTCGCCATGGGCCCTTGCGCCAGGGGGCGAGGGCCTTGAGCAGATTGGCGCAGCGCTGCTGATCACCCTCGGACAGGTCGGCATCAACGCTGACATGGGGGGTGGTGAGGCTGACGCGCGGTTCCTTGACGTTACCCAGCTTGTCGAGTACCCGGAGCCACCCGGAAAGGTCACCATGGCGGCGTGTATCCAGCCCCTCTGCCAGCTGGGCAGGCAGACAGGCGAGCCAGGGGGCCAGATCGTGTTCGATAAAGGCGTGATAAAGCGGTAAATGGCGCGGATCTATCGGCATGTCAGTCAGCGGTTCCGGGCTTGAAGGCAATCATGGAGGCAAAGTTCAACTGGCGAAACCAGGTGACACTGCGTGTCAGACCGGCACGTGCCAGGCGCTCATGATGGGTCGTCAGGCTGTCAGTGATCATTACATCTTCCAGGGCGCTGCGCTTCTGGCTGATTTCAAGGTCGCTGTAGCCATTGGCACGCTTGAAGTCGTGATGAAGTTCAAAGAGCAGTTGCTCACTGGCAGGGTTGTCGTCGACAATTTTTTCGGACAGCACCAGCAGACCACCGGGGTTCAGGGCGTCGGCCAGTGACTGGATCACCTGATCACGCTCCTCGGGGGCCAGAAACTGCAGGGTAAAATTGAGCACGATCATGTCCGCCGGTCGATACTCAAGGGTGCGTATATCCCCTTCATACAGCCTGATGCGGTGTGTGGGGTAGCTGTCGGCCAGCACTTCGCGGGCCCGGGCGATCATGGGCGGAGACAGGTCAACGGCATCGAGCGTGAAGGCATCAGGGGGCAGTTGTCGACAGATCGAAAAGGTCGAGGCTCCCAGGGAACAGCCCAGATCGTAGATATGGCCTTCAGGAGGCAGGTAGCGTCTGGCGAGCACGCCGATCATGCCGATAATCTGGCCATAGCCCGGCACGGAGCGGCGGATCATGTCCGGAAAGCATTGGACAACCTGCTCGTCGAAGGAAAAACTGGCGACGTCGTCCAGGGGTGTCGTAAAGAGCGCGTCGCGGTAAGATGGCTCGGTCATAGGATCAAACAGTCAACATATGGAGTGAAGCATCGGGAATCGACGGTAGCATCTACCGCGTCATGGCGACGTAATGGTCGCTAGTTTACGCTGTGACGATTTCCGCTGCACGTCCAGGAAGGAGCATTTTGAGCATGTCGATTCGCGAAACACGTGCCTGGCAGGCACTGGAAACGCATTATCACCAGGAAATGAAGGACGTCCACCTGCGTGAACTGATCAATGAGGAAGGGCGTTTCGATATCTTTGCCCAGCGTGCCGCCGGCATCATGCTGGACATGTCCAAGCAGCGCATGCGGCCATCGACCCTGGACGGTCTCATGGCGCTGGCCGAGGAGCGGAACATGTCCGGGGCCATCGAGCAGTTGTTCAGTGGCGGCCAGGTCAATGTCACCGAGGGGCGTCCGGCCTTGCATACGGCCCTGCGCCTGCCGGAGTCCAGCGAGCTGCATGTCAATGAACAGGATGTCGTCAGTGACGTGCATGCTACCCTGGGCCGCATGGAGGTGCTGGTATCGCGGGTTCATGCCGGCCAGTGGCGCGGCGCGACCGGCAAGCCGATCACGGACGTGATCAACCTCGGGGTCGGTGGGTCCGATCTGGGGCCGTTGATGGTCAGTCAGTCGCTGGATGCCTTTGCACCCGACGATGTCCATCACGTGAACGTACACTTTGCGTCAACCATCGATGGCTCGCAGCTTGCCGACCTCCTGCCGGACGTCAATCCTGAAACCACCCTGTTTATCCTGTCCTCGAAATCCTTCGGCACCATCGACACCCTGTCGAACGCCGAGACTGCGATGGAGTGGCTGAAGTTCTGGCTGAAGGGCTGCAGCGAAGGCTTCATCAAGCACCAGCATTTCATCGGAGTATCGACCAAGCCCGAGAAAATGAGCGAGTGGGGCATTCATGCCGACAACCAGCTGCTGTTCTGGGACTGGGTCGGTGGCCGTTATTCATTGTGGAGCGGCATTGGCCTGCCGATCGCCCTGCACATCGGCATGGACAACTTCCGTCGCCTGCTGGCCGGCGCCCACGAAATGGACGAGCACTTCCGTACAGCACCCCTGAAGGAGAACCTGCCGGTGCTGTTCGGCCTGGCCGGTATCTGGAACGTGAACTTTCTGAATATTCGTTCGCTGGCGGTACTGCCGTACGACGGACGTCTCAAGCACATGCCGGGCTATTTCCAGCAGCTCGAGATGGAATCCAACGGCAAGTCCGTTACCAGCGATAACCAGCCGGTTGATTACTCGACCTGCCCGGTGATCTGGGGTGAAATCGGGCCGAACGGTCAGCACGCCTTTTACCAGTTGCTGCATCAGGGCACCCAGCCGGTAGCCTGCGACTTTATTGTTCCGATCGAGCGTTACGATTACATCGAGGATGAAGGACTGCGTCGTGACCTCAAGGCACAGCATCGTCTATCCCTGTCGAACTGCTTTGCCCAGTCCCGTGTGCTGATGCTGGGTGATGATGCGGTCGAAGGCGGCAATGCCGATGCACCGCCCTACAAGCGCTACCGCGGCAACCAGCCGTCCTCGACGCTTCTGATTGAACAGCTGACGCCTGAGACCCTGGGCGCACTGATTGCACTGTACGAACACAAGGTGTTTGTCCAGGGCACGATCTGGGACGTTGATTCCTTCGATCAGTGGGGCGTTGAGCTTGGCAAGGAAATTGCCAATGCTACTGAGGAAATCATTCGCACCGGCAAGGGCGTCGAGTCCCTCGACACCTCCAGCCGTCATCTGATCGAAACCGTCTGGCAGCAGACACGCGAACACTAAGCCCGGGTTGCCCGGCGCCGCATTCCGGATACGGGATGCGGCGTACTTTTCACGGTGGCTGTTTATATGTACAGTAGTTGCGCCATCAGCGCGAGAGGATAACCATGGCCACCGTCGATCATGTTTTGTACCTGCACGGGTTCAACAGCCATCCTTCTGCCTGGAAAAGCGAGATGACTCGCAAGGCCTGTGCTCTGGCCACTCCGCGGCCGGATTTTCATGCTCCCCATCTGATCCCGCGCCCGGGTGAGGCGTTTGCCATCGCTGAAGCGGCCTTCAGGGCGTTGCCGGGCCGTACGCTGGTCATTGGCAGTTCGCTGGGCGGTTTCGTGGGACTGGGGCTTGCCGAACGATTTGATGTCGAGGCGCTGGTATTGATCAATCCCGCCGTGCGCCCGTCGATGCTGGCGAGCCAATGGGTGGGTACCACACATGAAAACCCCTATACGGGCGATGCCTGCTTTATCGAGCCTGCGTTCGTCGATGAACTCAAGGCGCTGGAGGTAACCTCTCCACGCCGGATGGAACGGTGCCTTGCCATTTATGGCACCGCCGATGACACCCTTGATTACCGTGAGGCAGAGCAATTGCTCAAGGGAAGCCGCACGCTGTTGAGTGAGGGTGATACCCACGGACTTGATCGCTACGCCGATTTCCTGCCGACGGTACTGGCCCAGGGTGGTTTGACCCTGAACCGTGCCGACCTCGTTGAATGTCTGTCATAACGTCTGGAATCCATGAGCGAATATAGTGCCAGCGCCATTGAGGTGCTTTCCGGCCTGGAGCCGGTTCGAAAGCGTCCCGGGATGTACACCGAGACGTCCCGACCCAATCACCTGGTGCAGGAGGTGGTCGATAACAGTGTGGATGAAGCACTGGCCGGCCATGCTCACAGCATCATCATCCGCCTGCATGAAGACGGCTGTGTAGAAGTCTCTGACGACGGTCGCGGCATGCCGACCGATATCCACCCGGAACATGGCGTCAGCGGCATCGAGCTGATCCTGACGCGCCTTCATGCCGGTGGCAAGTTCTCCGATGCCAGCTACCGCTTTTCCGGTGGCCTCCATGGGGTGGGGGTGTCGGTAGTCAATGCGCTCTCCACCCGGCTTGAAGTCGAAGTCGCCCGAGGCGGTCAGCGCCAGGCCATTGCCTTTGAAAAGGGCGAGAAGGTCGAGGACCTGCACACCATTGGTACCTGTGCCAAACGGGTAACAGGCACGGTGGTGCGGTTCTGGCCGGAGGCTGCGTATTTTGATACGCCCAGGGTCTCGGTCTCTAGGCTCTCGCATCTGCTGCGGGCCAAGGCGGTACTGTGCCCGGGGCTCAAGGTCACGCTGATTGACAGCGCCGGTACCGAGACGGTCTGGCAGTTCGAGGATGGCCTGCGGGATTACCTGAGCCAGGCTACCGACGGATTCGAGGTGGTGCCGAGCTCGCCTTTCATGGGGGCCTTTGAGGATGAGGCCCATGCGGTGGACTGGGCGATTCAGTGGCTGCCCGAAGGCGGCGAGGCGCTGATGGAATCCTACGTCAACCTCATTCCCACGCCACTGGGCGGGACGCATGTCAACGGTTTTCGCAGCGGGCTGGTGGATGCCCTGCGGGAGTTCTGTGATTACCGCGGGCTGTTGCCGAAAAACGTCAAGCTGACCGGCGATGATATCTGGGAGCGTTGCGCCTTTGTGCTGTCGGTCAAGATGCATGACCCGCAGTTTGCAGGGCAGACCAAGGAGCGATTGTCTTCACGAAGTGTGGCCGCCTTTGTCTCTGCCGTGGTCAAGGACGCCTTCTCTCTATGGCTCAATGAGCATACTGCTGAAGCCGAAGCGATTGCCGAGATGGTGATCAGCGCCGCACAGCGCCGTATGCGCTCGTCCAGGAAGGTCGCTCGCAAGAAGGTCACCCAGGGGCCGGCGCTGCCCGGCAAGCTGGCGGACTGCAGCGGGCAGGATCCGGCCCGCAGTGAGCTGTTTCTGGTCGAGGGGGACAGTGCCGGAGGAAGCGCCAAGCAGGCCCGTGATCGTGAAACCCAGGCCATTCTGCCGCTCAAGGGTAAAATCATGAATACCTGGGAGGTCGACTCTCACGATGTGCTCGGCTCTCAGGAAATTCACGATATTGCGGTAGCGCTGGGCATGGACCCGGCCAGCAATGACCTGTCAAAGCTCAGGTATCACCGCATCTGTATTCTGGCAGATGCCGATTCCGACGGATTGCATATTGCCACGCTGTTGTGTGCGTTGTTTGTTCGTCACTTCCCGGTGCTGGTGGATGCGGGCCATGTTCATGTTGCCATGCCGCCGCTTTACCGGATCGATCTGGGCAAGGAAGTGCATTACGCCCTGGATGAAAGTGAAAAGAACGCCATTCTGACGCGCCTGAAGGGCAAGCGGGGTACGCCGAACGTGCAGCGCTTCAAGGGGCTGGGGGAAATGAGCCCGCTTCAGTTGCGTGAGACGACCATGGCAGCAGATACCCGGCGACTGGTACAGCTGACCCGCGAGGAAGGGGACGACACGAATGCCGTACTCGACAGGCTGCTGGCCAAGAAGCGGGCAGGTGATCGTCGCATCTGGCTTGAAAGCTGCGGCAACATGGCCGACATCGAACTCTAGATTCGCTGCCCGTACCCGCAGGTATCAGGCAGCAGGATACACCACGTCGAACACGCCGGTGCCCGTGCTCAGGCCGGCCCCAGGCGTGTTACGCCAACCATGATGTACTGCCGAAGGCTGTCGATCATCACCCTGTCTGTCTGCCGATAGGCCTTGCAGAAACCGACGGGGTGGCAGCGATGGCTCGGCCCGAAGACAAGGCATGATGTAAATGAGCATGGACATTCATGTGCAGGAGGGAGATGTTGAACGTCTTCCTCTCAGCCGTTATACCGAAAAGGCGTATCTGGACTATTCCATGTACGTCATTCTCGATCGCGCCCTGCCCAATATCGGCGATGGCCTGAAGCCGGTGCAGCGGCGCATTGTTTACGCCATGAGTGAACTGGCCCTGCACGCCACGGCAAAGTACAAGAAGTCGGCGCGTACCGTGGGGGACGTGCTGGGCAAGTTCCATCCGCATGGTGACAGTGCCTGTTACGAAGCCATGGTGTTGATGGCGCAGCCCTTCAGTTATCGCTATCCGCTGGTGGATGGACAGGGAAACTGGGGCAGCCCGGACGATCCCAAGTCCTTTGCGGCAATGCGTTACACCGAATCCAGGCTGTCGAAGTTTTCAGAGTTGCTGCTGAGTGAGCTGGGGCAGGGCACCGTGGACTGGGTGCCCAACTTTGATGGCAGCATGAACGAGCCGGAAGTATTGCCCGCACGACTGCCTCATGTGCTGTTGAACGGTGGCTCGGGCATTGCGGTCGGGATGGCCACGGATATTCCGCCGCACAATGTGCGTGAAGTGGTCAAGGCCGTAGTGCATCGCCTGCGCAATCCTCAGTGCGCGCTGGAAACCCTTTGCCGGCACCTGCCGGCGCCCGACTTTCCCACCCGTGCCGAGATCATTACTTCGCGTGATGACCTGCTGAAGCTTTACTCGACCGGCCGCGGGTCGGTACGGATGCGGGCGCGCTATGAACGCGACGACACGGATATCGTGATTACAGCCTTGCCGTATCAGGTCTCCGGTGCTCGGGTGCTGGAGCAGATTGCCTCGCAGATGCAGGCCAAAAAGCTGCCGATGGTGGCGGACCTGCGCGATGAGTCCAATCATGAGGATCCTACCCGTCTGGTGGTGGTGCCTCGCTCGAACCGGGTCGATATCGAGGCCCTGATGGCTCATCTCTTTGCCACCACGGACCTTGAAAAGAGCACGCGGGTCAACATGAACCTGATCGGTCTGGACGGCCGCCCACGGGTCATGCCTCTGACCGAACTGATCGACGAATGGCTGACCTTCCGACGCCAGACCGTGACGCGACGGCTTGAATACCGCCTGAGCAAGGTGATGGATCGGCTACACCTGCTTGAAGGGCTGCTGGTAGCGCACCTAAATATTGATGAAGTGATTCGCATCATCCGCGAGGAGGACAAGCCTCGCCCGGCCCTGATGGCGGCATTTGATCTCTCTGAGCGCCAGGCAGAGGCCATTCTCGAACTGCGCCTGCGCCATCTGGCGAAGCTTGAAGAGGTGAAGCTGCGTGCCGAGCAGGATGAACTCGAGGCCGAGCGTCAGCAGCTTGAAACCCTGCTGGGCGATCCGGAGGCCATGACGGACATGATCGAGCGGGAGCTGAAGGCCGATGCGCGGACGTACGGCGATGAGCGACGTTCACCGCTGGTCGAGCGTCAGGAAGCCAGGGCATTGTCCGAGGTTGAGCTACTGGGGGCAGACCCGATCACGGCGGTCCTGTCTGAAAAGGGCTGGATTCGCGGGGCCCGCGGGCACGATATCGACCCGGCCAGTCTGTCGTTCAAGTCCGGTGACCGGTTTCATCTTGCGGCGCGAGGCAAGACCAATCAGCCGCTGGTGCTTCTGGATGACAGTGGGCGGGCCTATACCCTGGCCGCGCATCAGTTGCCGTCGGCCCGGAGCCAGGGCGAGCCGATCACCGGCCGCATAACACCGCCTTCCGGCGCGCGCATGCTGGGGATGCTGTTGGATGAACCGGCCTCCCAATGGCTGCTGGCCAGTGACGGGGGGTATGGCTTCGTCACCACCCTCGGAGACATGGTCGGGCGCAGCAAGGCCGGCAAGGCGGTTCTGTCACTGCCGAAGGGGTGTGGAGTGCTGCCGCCGGCCAGAATTGATGACCTTGAGACGGCGCGCGTGGCCATTGTGACCAACGAAGGCCGGCTGCTGGTATTCAGCCCCCAGGCCCTGCCGCAGATGGCGCGGGGCAAGGGCAACAAGATGATCGATATCAATGCTGCGCGCGCGGCCAACCGCGAGGAGCTGGTGCGAGATCTGATTATCCTGCCGGCCGGTGCGGCGCTGGTGGTTCATGCCGGCAAGCGTAAAATGACGCTTAAATCGACGGATCTGGATTACTATCAGAGTGTATGCGGGCGGCGCGGCAGCATGTTGCCAAAAGGCTTCCAGAAGGTCGAGCGACTGGGCCTTGAGGAAAGCGAGAGCCGCGCATGACGATATCGAGCCAACAGGAACCTTCAATGACACGTCGGATACTTTTTCGTGCGACCGGCACCGCTCGGCCCGGTCAGCTTGCTGCCCTGGGCGAGGCCCTGTCCCTTGCCGGTACACGGCTTCTGGACATCAATCAGAGCGTGACGTTTGATCGGGTATCGCTTGATGCACTGGTGGCCCTGGATGACGATGCGCAGGATCTGGCCTCGGCGCTGGACCATGTGATCAATCAGGCGGTAGAACGGTCGGGCCTGTCGGTCGAGGCGATCGATGTGAGCGATGATGCCTATGCCCGCTGGAGCGAGGATGCCGGCCAGCCGCGGCTGATCATGACCCTGCTGGCGCCCCGATTACCTGCCCGCCTGCTGGCGGACACCGGCCGGCTGACAGCGCAGTATGGTTTGACCATCGAGTTGATTCATCGGTTATCCGGGCGCGAGGCGCTGGACGGCGATTCCCCGCATGGCGGAGCCTGTGTCGAGGTCTGGCTGCGTGGCGATGTTGATGTCGAAGCCCTGCGGCAGGACGCGCTGGCACTGGGCAACTCCCTGGGCGTGGATATTGCGCTGCAGGAAGACAGCATCTGGCGCCGCCATCGACGGCTGGTGTGCTTCGACATGGATTCCACCCTGATCAAGACCGAGGTCATTGATGAGCTGGCTCGCCGGCATGGTGTCGGTGACGAAGTGGCGGCCATTACCGAACGGGCCATGCGTGGCGAGCTGGATTTTCAGCAAAGCTTCCGTGAGCGGATGAGCAGGCTCAAGGGGCTGGATGAGTCGGTACTGGCCGATATCGCCGATAACCTGCCCCTGATGGAAGGGGTCGAGGAGCTGATGTGTCAGCTCAAGCGGCTGGGCTATCGCACTGCGATCCTGTCCGGCGGCTTTACCTACTTTGCGCGTTACCTGCAACAGCGGCTGGGCTTTGACGAGATTCATGCCAATGAACTGGTGATCGAGAACGGCAAGGTGACAGGCGAGGTGCAGGAGCCGATTCTCGATGCCGATCGCAAGGCCGTTCTGCTGCGCGATATTGCTGCGCGAGAAGGGCTGCACATGGAGCAGACCATCGCCGTGGGCGATGGTGCCAATGATCTCAAGATGCTGGCCGCTGCCGGGCTTGGCATTGCCTTTCGTGCCAAGCCTCTGGTTCGGCAGCAGGCACGCCAGTCGATTTCGACACTGGGACTGGACGCCGTGCTGTACCTGATCGGCTATCGGCAGCAGGATCTGGCACCGCAGGACTGACCTGTCAGGGGGCTCGTCACCCGACAGCCCCCACGTTCCCTTCCATCCTTAAGCTTCCCCTGCGACCGTCGATATCACTCTCATTCAAAAGCACCCCAGGTGCATCACCCAAATGAGTAGTGCGTATGGCCTCCCCAGATCAGAGATCACTGGATATCGTGGCACCGTCCCGGATTGCCGAGACCCTGAGCTTGCTGAGCAATACGGCTTATGATGTCGTGCTCGAGTTGAACGATGAAACCGATCATTTTCCGGTCAAGGTCGTTTTCATTGATCCCGAGCACCGCTTTTTTGCACTGGATATAACCTCGCTGGGCGCTCGCGCAGCGCATGTGGTCGAAAAAAGGATCGGGTTCACGGTGACGGCACGTCGTGCTCATGAGACCGTGTCGATCTATAACGTGGTGGTGCAGCGTGAAGTAAGAAAGGGCAATCACATTGGTGTGATGTGCGATATGCCGGATCAGATCAATATCGTGCGGGAGCGCAGTTTCTTTCGCGCTCAGCTCAGTGCCGGCATGCACGTCAAGATTGAAATGAAGACGCATGAGATAGAGAACGACGTAGAAGAGGAGGAGGCAGACCGGTTGATCGGCATGCTCAAGAACCTGTCGATCGGTGGCTGTCTGGTCGAGATGGCGCTCAAGGACGCCGTCACGCTTGAAGTGGGGCAGCAGCTGCCTCAGGTTCGCGCCATTTTCCCGAACGGGGATTCCTTTGATGCGCCATGCGTCATTCGGCACATGCGCAGTGATACCGAGCACATGACGGCGCTGCTCGGATTGCAGTATACGGTGTGCATTCAGGACTTTGAGCGGAGCCTGTGGCAGTACGTCCGGGAAATCGAGCGTGAATCGGCCCGTCGTAATCTGGACAGCGACGACACCTCTTCCACCCTCTGGCCATCGCCCCTGTTTCAGAGCCGCTCGGGTGAGACGGAGGCGCCTCCCGAGCTTGGCGCGCGAGTCAGCAAGGCAAGCTGCAATACCAGCATGGTACTCAAGCAGGTAACGGACTACCTCAATATTCAGATGGTGGATCTCTCCAATGGCGGGATGCTGGATTACAACCACCTGGGGCAGTGTGCTGACAAGCTGCTTACACTGCTGCTGGAAGACCGCCAGGATACGCTGTACAAGGTCGGTTGCCTGCGTGGCCAGTCGCCGCTGGTCATGCACTCGATTACCGTTGCTGTCCGATTGGGCGATTTGGCCCTTTACAGTGGTATCGAGCATCAGAATGTGCGTGGGATGATCTCGAGCGCGCTGGTACATGATCTGGGCAAGACCATGCTGCCGCGGGAAGTACAGATGGCAAAGGGCAAGCTGACCAGTGCACAGCGTGAAGCGCTCCATCAGCATGTGGGTCTGATCAGACAACGTCTGGGCGATCATGAGGAAGGTGCCGAAGGGGTCTATCGCGATATCGTATGCCGAATCAACGAACGTCTTGATGGCAAGGGATATCCTGCGGGCCTCACGGCCGATGCCCTGTCTGAAGAGGCTCGAATGGCGGCGGTAGTGGATGTTGTCGATGCGATGACCCGGACCCGTGCAGACCGGCCCGCATGGCAGGTCATCGATGTGTATCGCTATATCTTTCAGCAGAACGAGCAGTTTGATAATCAGTGGGTCAACCGTTATATCAAGCGGTTCGGCTTTCATCCGATCGGTAGCTTGGTGCGGTTTTCAAATGGCTATCTGGCCTGGATTCTGCGTCACGATGACCAGGGGCAGCCTTCCCAGGTCAAGGTGGTCTACAACACGCGCCGCAAAATGAAAATGGATGACATCATCAAAAAGCCCGACTTTCCTCAGCTGGGTGAGCTGGAGGGGCAGATCAATCCTTCCGACTACGGTTTGACACCACAATAGGCCATCCTGAACTAGGCTTGTGGGTAAAGCGTGATGCAGGCGATTACGCAACGTACTCATTTGCCGGTCAAGGAGGCACTACATGGCTACTCGGTATCCGGGCGTCATCCCCCCTCATATGTTGAAGCGACTTTCGGAGCATGGCTCCGAAAGTCAGCGCCGTTGGGCATCCAGTACGCTTTCCACCGATCGACACTTCCGGCAGCCCATGGCGGCCCGTGAAATGGCAGCGGCATTACATGCGGAGTACAGCAACAGCCCGCGTGGAACGCCCTCACGTTATATATTCGATGCCGGACATAAAACCGAGCTTCCCGGTGAGCTGGTGTTGAGTGAGGGCGAGCCTGCCACGGCGGATGATACCGCTCATGAGGCGTATACCGACCTGGGAGCGACCTATCGGTTCTTTTACGACGTTTTTGAACGCCACTCGATCGACGGGGAGGGCATGGCCCTGCTGGGGAGTGTGCATTACGGCGAGGCGTACCAGAATGCCTTCTGGGACGGCCGACAGATGGTGTTTGGTGACGGGGATGGTGAAATCTTTCTGCCGTTTACCCGGGCCATTGATGTGGTAGCTCATGAACTGACGCATGGCGTGACCGAATTAACGGCCGGGCTTGTGTACTACAACCAGTCTGGTGCGCTGAATGAGTCGATTTCCGATGTGTTCGGGGTCATGGTCAAGCAGTATCAGGCCGGACAAACCGTTGACGAAGCGGACTGGTTGATCGGTGCGGCACTGTTGGGGCCCGAGGTCCAGGGCAAGGCCCTGCGCTCGATGGCCGCCCCGGGTACGGCTTATGATGATCCTGTGCTGGGCAAGGATCCCCAGCCCGGTCACATGGATCAGTTTGTCGATACCACGGATGACAATGGTGGTGTGCATATCAACTCAGGCATCCCCAACCATGCATTTTACCTGATTGCCACCGAGCTTGGTGGCTATAGCTGGGAGACGGCCGGGGCAATCTGGTATGCGGCGCTTACTGATGAGCGATTGGCCAACGACGCCCAGTTCGTGGACTTTGCCGGCCTGACCATGGCGCATGCGACCCAGCGGTTCGGGAGCAAGGTGGCTGATATCGTTCAAAAGGGCTGGCAGCAGGTAGGGATTGGCCCTTGAGCCGGGAGGAAATCGCATGTCTCGTTTCGATGACCTGAACCATATCGCCCGGTTACGCATTACTCGTGAAGGCGGTATCGTGGCGGCCCCCGGGCTTGCCAGACCGCGTGATATAGAGCTGTCTCGTTGTTCGCCTCCCGAGCAGCAACAGCTCTGCAAGGTACTGGCAGCGGGTGAAGCCGCCGGCGGCGGTCAGGCCTGCGGTGCCGGTGACCAGCGCTACTTCAGGATTTGTCTGTTCACGCTTTCCCGGCAGGAGGCTCAGCCTGATGATGAGTTGCGGGTGCCCGAGTCCCTGGCGCCCGATGCGCTGGTTCAGTTGTGGCGTGACGGACGAATAGATGACCCGTCATAACCGGGTTTTTGAGGCCTCTCCCGGTTCTTCCCGGGCCAGATGCGGTACCAGAAAACCCGGCAGGCGTGCCTTGAGCGCGTCCATCAACTGTTTTGCCCGGGCGTCGTCGACCATGAAGTGGGCGGCGCCTGCCACTGGGTCCAGCACATGTAAGTAGTAAGGCAGAATCCCGGCTGAAAACAGTCGTTCGGACAAGGCTTCCAGCACGTCTTCGTCATCGTTGACCCCCTCAAGCAATACACTCTGGTTCAGCAGCGTAACCCCGGCATCACGCAGGCGGGTACAGGCAGCCTGAACGGCTTCGTCTATTTCATTGGGGTGATTGATGTGCAATACCATCACCTTGTTAAGCCGCGTAGAGCCCAGCCAGTCGAGCAGTTCATCATTGATGCGGTCCGGAATAACAACCGGCAGACGGGTATGCAGCCTGAGACGGGTGATATGGGGAATGGCTTCGATCTGCTGAACCAGATGGCCGAGGTACCGATCCGGTGCCGACAGCGGATCGCCACCGGACAGGATGACCTCCCTGATGCTGTCATTGCCGCGCAGGTACTCAAGTGAGGTATCCCACTGGCGTCGGGACAGGGTGTTGTCGGCATAGGGGAAATGCCGTCGAAAGCAGTATCGGCAATTGATGGCGCACGCGCCGGTGACAATGAACAGAACGCGGCCCTGGTACTTGTGGATGATGCCGGGAGCGGCCATATGCTCTGCTTCCTCAAGCGGGTCGGCAGTGAATCCGGCCACTTGCCTGGTTTCCTCCTGCATTGGCAGGACCTGGCGCAGCAGCGGGTCGCTGGCATCCCCCGGTGTTATGCGTGCCAGATAGGCCTGGGGCACGCGAACATCAAACAGGTGATGACCTGCCTCGGCCCCCGGCAGCAGGGCGGGGTCCAGAGCCAGCGCGTGCAGCAACGCGTTCGGGTCACGAATGGCCTGCTTTAACTGGACTCGCCAGTCTGTCGTGGCAGGGGCCTGCACGAATGGCACGGTTCGGGTTATCATCGGCACACTTTTGGATCAGAATTTCAACGACGGACGTTTTGCGTCCACCATTTCAAGGTTACCGGCAGATGCCGGTCATGAGTGAGATATTATGGCGAACTATTCTACCAACGAATTCAAGGGCGGTTTGAAAGTGATGCTGGATGGCGATCCCTGCAGCATCGTCGACAATGAATTCGTCAAGCCCGGCAAGGGCCAGGCCTTCAACCGCGTCAAGCTGCGCAACCTGATGACAGGGCGTACCTGGGAGCGGACCTTCAAGTCCGGCGAATCGCTGGAAGGGGCTGATGTTCTTGAACTGGACATGGAATACCTCTACAACGATGGCGAAATGTGGCATTTCATGAAGACCGACGGTTCCTTCGAGCAGTATGCTGCCGATCGCAAGGCCGTAGGCGATACTGCAAAATGGCTGAAGGAGCAGGTGGCGTACACGGTCACTCTCTGGGATGACAATCCCATTGCCATTTCTGCCCCGAACTTCATCGAGCTTGAAGTCACCGAAACTGACCCGGGCCTCAAGGGCGATACCGCCAATGGCGGCTCCAAGCCGGCGACGCTGTCAACGGGCGCCGTGGTGCGCGTGCCATTGTTCATCAATGAAGGTGAAGTCCTGAAGATTGATACCCGTAGTGCCGAGTACGTAGGCCGCGCCTGAACCGCGACATACCCTACGCATGACGCCGGGCCATGTGCCCGGCGTTTTCAATGTAATCATGGATTATCCCCGCATGACGATGCCTCCCTTCTGGGCGCCGACAGCCAGCCTGGCCCGGCTTCGCGCCCGTGCCCGCCATCTGGCCACCATCCGTTGTTTTTTTGCCGAACGTGACGTGCTTGAAGTCGAAACGCCCGTACTGGGGCAGGGCGGCAGCACCGACCCGTATCTTGCTTCATTGTCACTGGAAGCCAGTACCCCTGAGGGTCGCCGGCAGTTGTGGCTGCAAACTTCGCCTGAAGGGCACATGAAACGACTGCTTGCCGCCGGCAGCGGGCCCATCTTTCAGCTTGCGCGGGTTTTCCGGGATGGGGAGACCGGTCGCAGGCACAATATTGAATTCACGATGCTTGAGTGGTATCGGCCCGGAATGCGGTTTGACGCGTTGATCGATGAAACCTGCGCCCTGATCAGCCGGGTGCTGGGCAAGCCACTGGCGGTAACAAGGTTGCGTTATCGGGAGGTCTTCAAGGCCCACGTCGGTCTGGATCCGCTGACGGCATCACTCGATGTGCTGCGCCTGCGCACGGAAGAGGCAGCCGGCGTGGCAGCGCATGACTGGTCTCGGGATGTCTGTCTTGATCTTTTGATGAGCTACCAGGTCGAACCGGCGCTGGGGCGTGGCTGCCTGAGTGTGGTGCAGGACTTTCCTGCCTCCCAGGCCGCGCTGGCCCGATGTCACAGGGATGACGATGGGGAAGAGGTAGCGTCGCGATTTGAGGTCTACCATGAAGGAATGGAGCTGGCCAATGGCTATGATGAACTGACGGATGCCGTTCAGCAGCGCCAGCGCTTTAACGCCGATGCCGAGGCTCGCCGTGAGGCCGGGCTGCCCAGGGTGGCCCCGGACGAGCGGTTGCTGTTGGCGTTACAGGCGGGTCTGCCACCTTCCTGTGGCGTCGCACTGGGCGTGGACCGGCTTGTCATGCTGGCGGAACAGGCCGATACCCTTTCAGAGATTATGGCCTTCGACAGCCATGTGTGCTGAATGTAGGTAGGTTTATTAAAATGAGCCCTTGTCGTGGCTCTGAAAGGACAGCTTGTTTCGTAATTCAACCAAAGTTAGTACACTAACGAATACTTAATCAAAACTTGTGCCTTGAAGGCACGCCCTGATGCTGGCACCCAAAGGGCCGTTAGAGCCCTTTTTTCATATCAAGAGCTCCTCAAGGAGCCTGACTGATGCAAGCAGGCCGTTTTCACGCCTGTGTTCCTTGTGGGTTTTCAAGAGATACCAAGACCATGACACGCAAAACCATATCATCGCGCGCCTTTGCGGTGACCCGACGCCAGCTGCTGGGGGCAACCCTTGCTGGTGCAGCGGGTTCCGCCATGATGCTGTCGCCGTTCAAGGCCTTTGCAGCACAGGCCGGTGTACCTTCGCTGGGTGTTTTCATGCGCCTTTCTCAGGCCCTGTGCGAAAAGACAGCGCTGAATCCTGCCGTAGGTCAGCCACTTTTGAAGGCACTTCTGAATGCGCATGACGGCTTTGGCGACAGGCTTCGGTCACTGGCTGATGCCGTACCGGAGGGACAGGCCGTGCCGGTGGACGGGCTCAATGCCGAACAACGTCGCACTGCCAAACGGATCCTGTCGGCCTGGTATACCGGTATTGTGGGTGAAGGCGATCAGGCCCGGGTGGTGACATACCGTCACGCCCTGCAGTTCAAGGCAGTGGATGACATTCTGGTCATTCGTAGTTACTGCCCCAATGAGCCCGGTTTCTGGGCAGTCAAACCTTCCGGCAAGAGAGCGTAATCATGGCAACTCAACACAAGGCAGACGTTGTCATTGTCGGCTCCGGCGTTGCCGGTGGATTGGTGGCACATCAAATGGCGATGGCCGGCAAGTCGGTACTGATTCTCGAGGCCGGCCCGCGCTACCCGCGTGGCGACATCGTCGAGCGGTTCCGCAATCAGACCGACAAGATGGATTTCATGAAGCCATATCCATCGACGCCTTATGCTCCGCATCCCGAACCGTCATCAGGTGACTATCTGATTCAGAAGGGTGAGCATCCCTATGATGCCCAGTACATTCGAGCGGTAGGCGGCACCACCTGGCACTGGGCGGCGTCCTCCTGGCGTTTCCTGCCCAATGATTTCAAGCTGAAAGCCCTGTATGGCGTAGGGCGCGACTGGCCCATTGGGTACGACGAGCTTGAACCCTATTACCAGCGTGCCGAAGAGGAGCTGGGGGTCTGGGGGCCGAGCGATGAAGAGCTGGGCTCACCCCGCAGCAAGCCTTACCCGATGTCGCCCCTGCCGCTGTCTTATAACGAACACACGGTCAAGACTCGTTTGAACGAGAACGGCTTTTATGTCGTGACCGAACCGGTGGCGCGCAATAGTCGTCCGTACGATGAGCGGCCCACCTGCTGTGGCAATAACAACTGCATGCCGATTTGTCCGATCGGTGCGATGTATAACGGCATTTTCCATGTTGAAAAGGCCGAGCGTGCCGGTGCGAAGGTAATCGACAAGGCTGTGGTCTACAGGATCGAAGCCGGTGAGGACCGCAGGATCAAGGCAGTGCATTACAAGACCCCGGATGGTACTTCCGTGCGGGTTGAAGGCAAGTATTTCGTGATTGCAGCCAACGGCATCGAAACACCCAAACTGATGCTGATGTCCGATGTGGGCAACAGCTCCGGTATGGTCGGTCGTAACCTGATGGACCATCCGGGTACGGGCGTCAGCTTCTTTGCCAGTGAAAATCTCTGGCCGGGCCGTGGCCCTCAGGAAATGACATCCATCGTGGGGTGGCGTGATGGTGATTTCCGCTCCGAGTACGCCGGCAAGAAACTGCACCATTCGAACCTGTCACGCACGGATCAGATGACCAGCCGCATTCTCAAGCAGGACGACCGTCTGATTCTGGGCAACGCGCTGGACGCGGATATTCGTGATAAGGCGGCCCGGTATGTTCAGGTCGACAGCTTCCATGAGCTGCTGCCGCATCCTGAAAACTTCATTCGCCCCAGTGCGACGGAAAAGGATGCCCTCGGGCTGCCCAAACCCGAGTTTCACTACGCGATTGACGACTATGTGAAGCGCAGTGCGGTACATACCCGTGAAGCCTATGGCCGCATTGCTCAGCTGATGGGTGGCACCGAGGTGGAATATCACGACAATTTCGCCAATAACCAGCATATCTGCGGCACCGTGCTCATGGGCGATAACCCGTCCAACAGTGTTGTTGATGGCGATTGCCGAACTCACGATCATGACAACATGTTCATCGCCAGTTCGGGCACCATGCCGACCGTGGGTACCGTTAACTGCACGCTGACCATTGCAGCGCTGTCGCTTCGTATTGCCGATACGTTGAAGAGGGAAGTCTGATGCGCACATCACTTGTATTCGCGATAGCCTCAAGCCTTGGTCTTCTGGCCACCCAGTCGGCCCTGGCTGCCGAGTCTGCTGACTCGAACAGCATGAGTCGTGGTGCCTATATTGCGCGTACCGCAGACTGTACCGCCTGTCATACCACTGATGAGAGCAAGCCGTTTGCCGGTGGTCTGGCCATGCCGACGCCGATGGGAGATATCTACTCCACCAACATCACGCCGGACAAGAGCACCGGGATCGGCAACTATTCACTGGAAGACTTTACGCGGGTGCTGCGTGAAGGCGTCGACAAGGGCGGGGATCACTTGTACCCCGCCATGCCTTATACCGCGTACACCAAAATGTCAGACAGTGACATCAAGGCGCTGTACGACTACTTCATGAACGAGGTCAAACCGGTCAATGCGCCGAACCGGGAGAGTGATATTCCCTGGCCGCTCAGCATGCGCTGGCCATTGATGGCCTGGAACTGGATGTTTCTGGACAAGGGGGTCTACCAGGCAGATGAGCAGAAAAGTGATGCCTGGAACCGGGGCGCGTACCTGGTACAGGGCGCTACTCACTGCAGTACCTGCCATACCCCGCGCGGCCTTGCCATGCAGGAAAAGAGCACCGACGAGACCGAGAAGGGCTTTTTGTCCGGCGCTGACCTTGGTGGCTGGCATGCCTTCAACATTACCAATGACAAGGCCGCAGGCCTTGGCAGCTGGAGTGATGAGGACATCGTTCAGTACCTGAAAACCGGCTCGGTGAAGGGCAAGGCTCAGGCGGCAGGCCCGATGGGTGAAGCCGTGGAACACAGTTTCCGTTTCATGAGCGATAGTGATCTGCACGCCATCGCCACGTATCTGCGCTCGGTGCCGGCCGTGGATGATGGCAAGACAATGGAAACCTCACGTTTCACTCAGGGTGAGCCTGTGGCCGTTGACATGGTTGTTCGCGGTCAGGACCCCGAAAAGGCCATGGACAGTTCGCCCGGTGCAGAACTTTTCATGGGTAACTGTGCTACCTGTCACGCGGCTGATGGCAGTGGGTCACCCGATGGTTACTACCCGTCGCTTTATCACAACAGTGTGGTCGGTACGACGCATCTGGATAACCTGACTCGTGTCATCCTTGAAGGAGTGCATCGTGAAAACAATCACGGTGAACTGTTCATGCCTGCCTTCGGGGAATCCCTGACGGACGAACAGGTCGCGACACTGGTCAACTTCCTGACCAGCACCTTCGGTAATCCGGAGGCCACAACGACAGCAGAGGCTGTCGGCAAGCTGCGCTCGAAGGACTGACAGTGAGTGCCCGCCCGCTTCCGGGCGGGCAAGATCTGCACCTGTAAAAACGCCGTTGCGATATGATTCGCAACGGCGTTTTTCATGAGGGCTGAACCGGGGTCAGGAGGTAACGGCGAGTGACTGACCCATGCGCAGCATTTGACCGGTGTCCACATCCGAATGAAACGCCACGCCTTCCGGCAGGCAGATCACCACGGAGGAGCCCAGCTTGAATCGGCCCAGCTCGTCACCGGCCTCCAGGGTAATGGTATCGTCGAACCGGGTTGTCTGAGGTGATTTGGCACCTGGCGTGACCTGTCCGGACCAGACGGTTTCGATACCGGCCACGATCATGGCGCCAATCAGGACCACGGCCATGGGCCCGGCCTCTGTTTCGAAATGGCACACAAGGCGCTCATTGCGCGCAAAAAGGCCGGGTACTTCACGTGCCGTGGCCTGATTTACCGAGAAAATGCGTCCCGGGACGTAGCGGGTTGATACCAGCCGTCCGGCAAACGGCATGTGGACCCGGTGATAGTCCCGGGGTGAGAGATAAATCGTGGCAAACTGCCCCCGGGCGTATGTTGCGGCTTCATTCCGATTGCCGCCCAGCAGCGATTGAACGCTGTAGGTATGCCCCTTGGCCTGGATCAGATCACCATTGTCGATGGCGCCGTACTGGGACAGCAGGCCATCGGCAGGCGAGACCACGCCAGCGCCTATAGGGCGTGCATCGTGTTTCAACGGCCGGGTAAAGAACTCGTTGAAGGTGCGATACGCCTCGGGGTCTTCATGGGCCGCTTCACGCATGTCGACATCAAAGGTCTTGATGAACTGTCTGATCAAGGCATTTTTCAGCCAGGGCGTCGAGCAGTCGGCCAGATGGCCGGCCAGCCGCGAAATCAGGTGATGAGGAAGCGGGTACTGCAGCCAGGCAAAGAGCTGATCGCGATT
Source organism: Larsenimonas rhizosphaerae (assembly GCF_026240105.1). NCBI lineage: Bacteria > Pseudomonadati > Pseudomonadota > Gammaproteobacteria > Oceanospirillales > Halomonadaceae > Larsenimonas > Larsenimonas rhizosphaerae. The sequence goes on along the minus strand of NZ_JAPIVE010000003.1, from coordinate 129,273 downwards.
CACAATGCACATCCGGTCTGAAAAAGAGGGAGGGCATTATGCCATCCCTGTGGATTCAACGTCTGCCTGTCAGGATTCGATCGGCGTATCGTCACGATTGCCCCAGTCGGCCCAGGAGCCCGGGTATGCGCTGATATGTTCATACCCCAGCGCGCGCCCGACCAGCCAGGTAAAGCCGCTGCGGTGGTGGCTCTGACAGTGCGTCACAATGTCCATCTCGGGAGACAGGCCGCGGGCACCCAGCAGCGTGACAAGCTCGGCGTAATCCCGCAGGCGATACTGGCGTGCCGGGTCCATGGCCTCGGTCCACTCGATGTTGATGGCGCCGGGGATGTGGCCCAGGTGGCGGTTCTTGCCCTTGACGCCGTTATATTCATCGGGTGAGCGTGCGTCCCAGATGGCAAAGTCGGTGTCTTCAATGCGCTCCCTGATGGCATCGGCATCCATGGCCAGCGCGGCATTTCTGATCTCCGCCTGATAATCGCTGGCAGTCGGCAGGGTGTCTTTCGTTTCTACCGGGTGATCATCACCTCGCCAGGCGTGGATGCCGCCATTGAGGTAGGAGTACCGGGTGTGTCCCATCAACTCCAGGGTCCACAGCAGCCGTCCGGCCCAGCCGCCCCCTTCATCGTCATAGGCCACCACATGGGTGTCGCGGGTCAGCCCCAGCGATGAAAAAAGTGCCGACAGCGCTTCTTCATCCGGTACGTCATTGGCTACGAGGCCATTGCTGCCGGCCATCAGGCGGGTGTGGTCCAGGAAGACGGCGCCGGGGACATGGCCTTCCCGGTAGCTGTCGGCTCTGGCAGGCACGTCGATGATCAGCAGGCGCTCATCGCCAAGCAGTGGCGCCAGCTGATCAGGTTCAATAATCAGGCCAAGCAGGTTGTCTTCGGTGCTCATGGGCGGTCCTTTCAGGTAAACAATGGCCAGGCAGAAAGTCTCAGGCTAGCGGATAGGCCGGGTTTGAGACAACTCGTCATGGTCAGAAGGGCTGGTATCTATATAATGAGTCTGCTTTATACCCATCGCTGGAGAGTAACAACGTGCTGGAAAAACTATTTACAATAAGAGCGCAGGGCAGTACGCCCAGACAGGAAATACTGGCAGGGGTAGCCACCTTTCTGGCGGCGATGTACATCATCGTCGTCAACCCCTCCATCCTGAGTGACGCAGGCATTCCCTTCAGCAGCGCCCTGACGGCCACTGTCATCATCAGCTTCTTCGGCAGCCTGATGATGGGCCTGTATGCGCGCAACCCGATCCTGGTGGCACCAGGCATGGGCATCAATGCGCTGTTTACCTACACCATGGTGCTTGGTGCAGGGATCCCCTGGGCAACGGCACTGGGATGTGTGTTCTGGGCAGGCGTGCTGTTTGCCGTTCTTGCCCTGTTCAATGTGCGCCAGTACGTGATTGATGCGATCCCGTCGCAGCTGCGCTATGCCATTGCCTGCGGTATCGGCCTTTTCATTACGACCATCGGACTGGTCAATGCAGGGTTTCTGACCACCAGCCCGGCCACGGTCGTTACCATGGCTCCCATGGATGCACCGCTGGTCACCTTTCTGATCGGCATGGCCCTGACTGCGGTTCTGGTCGCCCGGCGAGTTCAGGGTGCGTTGATTCTTGGAATCATCTTCACCACCCTGCTGGCCTGGCCGATCGGCCGCTGGTGGGGTGATGGCAGCGCGTACCTGGGCACACCGACCCTTGTCAATTTCAGTGGTATCTTTGCCTGGCCTGATTTCAGTGGCCTGATGCAGGTGGATATCATGGGGGCGCTGGACGTGGCCTATGCGCCATTCATTTTCGTGATTCTTTTCACCATCTTCTTTGATGCCCTGTCTACCTTCATGGGCGTGTGTCAGGCCGGCAAGCTGCTGGACAAGAATGGCGAGCCTCGCAATATTCGCCAGTCAATGGTCATCGATGCACTGTCTGCCTTGATCTCGGCTCCGCTCGGAACCAGCCCGGCCAACGCCTATGTTGAATCGGCTGCGGGTATCAGCCAGGGCGGACGGACCGGGCTGGTGGCGGTAGTTGCGGCACTGTTGTTCCTGCCGTTTCTGTTCCTCTCACCGCTGCTGTCGCTGGTGCCGGCCATTGCCACCGCGCCGGCCTTGATCATGGTCGGGGTATTCATGCTGGACCCGATCCGGATGATCAACTGGTACGAGATGGACGATGCCATTCCGGCCTTTATCGCGATGATCCTTATTCCGCTGACCTACTCGATTACCCACGGTGTGGTCTTCGGCTTTCTGTCGTTCGTGGTCGTCAAGGTTGGTGTGGGCAAGGCGCGTGAAGTCAAGCCTGCCATGTGGGTACTGTTTGTGCTGTCGATCCTGCTGCTGATGGAAGGCTGATTGATCACGCGGGTACTAACAGGAAACGGCGCCGAAAGGCGCCGTTTTTTCATGCAGGGGCAGGGCGTCTTCAGGCTTCAAGGCTTGCAATGATATGACGGTAGCTTGCAAAGCGGGAGGCACTGATATGCCCCTGCTCCACGGCGTCAAGCAATGCACAGCCAGGCTCGCTGCGGTGGCGGCAGTCCCGGAAGCGGCAGGTGCCGAGAAAGGGTCTGAACTCTATGAACCCGTCGGCTACCTGACGCTCTGTCAGGTGCATCAGGCCAAACTCGCGAATCCCGGGAGAATCGATCAATTCGCCTCCTGCAGGAAATCGATAAAGTCGCGCCGTAGTGGTGGTGTGCGTTCCCTTGCGCTGCTGTTCGGAGAGCGCGCCGACCCGCAGGTCCTCTTCGGGCAGCAGGGCACCGATCAGTGAGGATTTCCCCACTCCCGACTGGCCGACAAAGACCGTGGTGAATTCATGAACCTGGCGGGTGAGCACATCAAGGCCGTGCTCCTCCTTGATGGAGGCGGGCACCACGTCGTAGCCAAGCTGTTCGTATTCGGCCAGCCAGCGTCGCAGTTCCCCGCCATCCTCGGGCAATAGATCGGTCTTGTTCAGCAGCAGTACCGGTGTAATACCTGTGGCCTCGCATGCGACCAGATAACGGTCAATCAGATTGGGATGCGGGGCAGGTTCCACGGCGAACACGATCAGGATGCGGTCCACGTTGGCGGCCACCGGGCGTAGATTGCCTCGGGCATCGGGACGCTCCAGAGTGGAGTCGCGCTCAAGGCGTGCTTCGATGACACCGGTGGCATCATCGCCGGCACGAAAAATAACCCGGTCTCCTGTTACCAGTGAGTCCAGATTGGCGCGCTGGTGGCAGTGAAACAGTCGATGCGCATCGTCGGCAATATCCAGTGTACGGCCGAAGTGGGCAATGACTCGGCCGGTCTGTTCCGGGCCGTACTCGCCTCTGGCTTCCTTCTCGGCACTGTGGGTTTCCTTGCGCTCGGCGCGTTTGGTTTTCTCGGCCTGAATCTTGTCGATGCGCCATTGTTGCTGGCGGCTCAGTTTTCGTCGGCTCATGCGCCCTTCGCTGGTGTAATGGTCAGCCAGATTGTACGCTTTTAATGACGGTAATGACCATGTGTTCACTGTCGAGGCCGTACCATGGTCTCGCTGAAACCCTGCAGGGGAGCGTTTTTGAATGAGCAAGTTGAGCGATGACCGGCTGATCTGGATCGATCTGGAGATGACCGGCCTTGAGCCGGCCAGTGAGCGTATCATCGAGATTGCCACCATTGTCACCGATGGCGATCTGAACCTGATTGCCGAGGGGCCCGTGCTGGCCATCCACCAGCCTGACAGGCTGCTGGACGCCATGGATGAATGGAATACGCGTACGCACGGTGAGAGCGGGCTGGTCAGGCGGGTACAGGAAAGTCGCGTGATGACGGCAGATGCAGAGCGTCAGACCATCGCCTTTCTGGCTGAGCATGTCGGTGAGGGGGTATCCCCGATGTGCGGTAACAGCGTCCATCAGGACAGGCGTTTCCTGCAGTATGAAATGCCGACACTGGAACGCTTTTTCCACTATCGCAACATCGATGTATCCACACTCAAGGAGCTGGCCCGACGCTGGAAGCCCGATATCCTCAAGGGGCTTGTCAAAAAGGGCAGCCATCAGGCACTGGATGATATTCGGGAGTCGATCGAGGAAATGCAGTATTACCGCACCCACTTCCTTGATCTGAAGTAACGCTGTTCAGGGCAATGTCGCCTGTGCAGCTGCCATGGGCGACTTGAAAACAACCGGCATGTCCGTTCGGCGGTGCCGGTTCAGTGCCCAAGCGACATGCTCGCGCACCAGGGCTGAAGGGTAGGCCTGACGTGCCTTGAGGGCGCTGATGACCTGTGGTGAGCAGGGCGCATTGCCAAGGCCCACCGCCAGATTCCTGAGCCAGCGCTCGTAGCCGATCCGGCGAATCGGACTGCCGGCGGTTTTTTCCAGAAATTCTTCCTCTCCCCAGTTGAACAGCTCAACCAGCGAGGCGCGATCCAGTGCATGTCGTGGGGTGAAATCCGTTTCATTGCTGCGACGGGTAAAGCGGGTGAAGGGGCATACTAGCTGGCAGTCATCACAGCCGAATACCCGGTTGCCCATGGCTGCGCGAAAATGCTCTGGAATCGCTCCGTGCAGTTCAATGGTCAGGTAGGAAATGCACTTTCTGGCGTCGACCACCTTGTCATCCACAATAGCGCCGGTCGGGCAGGCCACCCGGCACTGGTTGCAGGAACCGCAGTGTTCCGTGGCAAAGGGCCTGTCGACCGGTAGCGGCAGGTCGGTATACAGCTCGCCAAGGAAAAACAGTGAACCTGCCTTCGGGTTGAGCAGCATGGCATTCTTGCCGAACCAGCCATGACCGGCCTTCATCGCCAGAGCACGCTCCATTACCGGGGCTGAATCCACAAAGGCGCGAAAGCCGAACGGCCCGATTGCCTGCTGCAGTTTGCGTGCCAGCTGATCCAGGCGCTTACGGATCAGCTTGTGATAGTCACGACCCAGCGCGTAGCGCGAGACATACGCCTTGTCGGGCTGCCCCAACAGTCTTGCGGTTTCCACTTCCGGGGGCAGGTAGTCCATTCGCACGCTGATGATGCGCAGTGTTCCCGGGATCAGCTCTGCCGGGCGGGTACGTTTTGTGCCATGCTTTTCCATGTAATCCATGGTGCCGTGATGGCCGGCAGCCAGCCACGATGCCAGGTAGGCTTCATGCTCGCCCAGATCCACATCCGTGATGCCAGCGTCACTGAAGCCGAGCTCCCGCGCCCAGTACTTGATGTCGGTGGCAAGCGCGTCGTAGTCAAGTGACGATGAAGAGGTCGAGCGGGTATCGGGCATGGGGGCACAGGAGGTCGGAACAGAAGCGTATGAAGTGCTAGTGTATCCTGTTCGCCCCCTGGCTTTCGACCACCGGGGGTTTGATGTTCAAAGGAGGCGCGGCGTGTCGTTTGATCGTTCTATTCGTTTATACACTGCCGATCAGGCCCGAGAGCTGGATCGACAGATAACCGACCACGGCCTGACCGGGCTTGAACTGATGCGCCGGGCAGGTATGGCCGCCTGGCGTTTGCTGCGCCAGCGCTGGCCTGATGTAGCTTCGTTGAGCGTGTTGTGTGGCGGCGGCAATAATGCCGGTGATGGCTACGTGGTGGCAGCGCTCGCTCGTCAGGCCGGTCTTCGGGTGCAGGTGGTGGCATTGAAGGCGCCACAGCATCTGACCGGTGAGGCGCAGGGTGCCTGGCACATGGCGCGTGATGCCGGAGTCCACGTGACGCCCTGGCATCCACAGCTCCGGCTTGACGGGGCACTGGTAGTGGATGCATTGCTGGGTATCGGCGTTCAGGGACCGCTTCGGGCACCTTATGATGCTGCCATTGACTGCATCAACCGGTCGAATCTGCCAGTACTTGCACTGGATGTTCCCTCCGGCGTCAATGCCGATACCGGCCAGGTCGAGGAAGCCGCCGTCTGTGCAGATATCACCATGACCTTTATTGGGCGCAAGGTGGGGCTTTATACCGGCTCAGCAGTGGATCATGTCGGGGAGTGCGTCTTTGCCTCGCTTGATGCCTCGATGCGGCAGATCGCGCAGGTACCCTGGCAGGCGACATTGCTGAATCGCGACCGCATTGCACACAGCCTGCCGCGCCGCCGGCCCAGCACCCACAAGGGGCAGTGTGGCCATGCGCTGGTCATTGGAGGCCGGCCAGGGTATGGCGGAGCCACGATCATGGTTGCCGAGGCCTGTGCCCGGCTTGGCGCCGGCCTCGTCAGCCTGGCCACCGATGAAATTCACATTGCACCGGCCCTGACGCGCCGGCCTGAATTGATGGTGCGTGCCACTCGTAACGCGCATGACATCAAGGATCTGCTCGATGCGGCCGATGTTATTGCGATAGGCCCTGGACTCGGCCAGGGGGCCTGGGGGCAGGGGTTGATGGCTGCCGCCGTTCAGCGTCCGGCCATCAAGGTCATCGATGCCGATGGGCTGCACCTGTTACGGCATCTCGGTGCGCCACACAATGACCATCAGGTGCTCACGCCCCATCCTGGGGAAGCTGCTGCGATGCTGTCCTGTTCGGTAGCTGAGGTGCAGGCAGACCGCTGTGCGGCAGTCCGAGAGCTTCAATCCCGCTACGGTGGCGTGGTGCTGCTCAAGGGAGCCGGTACGCTGGTGGCCGGTGAAGACGGTGACGGGGAGGTGAAGGTGTATTTGAACCCCTACGGTAACCCCGGTATGGCGACCGGGGGAATGGGCGATACCCTGACAGGCTTCATTACCGCCATGCTGGCGCAGGGCCTGTCACTGCTGGAGGCGACCCTGACCGGTACGTTGCTGCACGGTTGTGCGGCAGACAGGGCGGCTGCCGATGCGGGGGAGCGTGGCTTGCTGGCGACTGATCTGGCATCCTTTGCGCGACGAATGGCCAACCCGCAGTAATGACATCATGAAAATCACCTTGCAGGACGAAGCCGCCCAGGTTGCCTTTGGCAAACAGCTGGGCGAAGCATTGAAGGGACGTGGCACGCTGTTTCTTGACGGCGAACTGGGGGCGGGCAAGACCACGCTGACCCGGGGGCTGCTTCGCGCTTATGGTTACGAAGGCGCCGTCAAAAGCCCGACCTATACCTTGATGGAACCCTACGAACTGGCCACGGTGCAGCTCTATCATTTTGACCTGTACCGCCTGGGGGATCCGGAAGAACTCGAGTTTGTGGGTGCGCGTGATGTACTGGGCCGCGACGATGCCATTGTGGTGGTGGAATGGCCGGTACGCGGCGAAGGCTGGCTTTCCGAGCCTGATCTTCTGCTGCAGCTGGAGGTGTTGCCGGAAGGGCGGCATGTTGTAATTGATGCGCGTACAACGTACGGGGCAATGGTGATCAAGGCCCTGTCGGCAGGAACATGACTACCGTGTTTCTGCGTCATGTGATTTAAGGAAGGTTTATGCCCTTGCGTGTCCTGGTACATTACATCCTGCTGTTTATCGTGATGGCGGGCGTAGCCGTGTCCTTTTCGGCGCGTGGCGCCTCGCTTGAAGGGCTTGATGTTTCATCGTCGGAAGGTGCAACGCGCCTGGTGTTTTCACTGGACAGTGAAACGACCAGCAAGGTGTTTACCCTTGATAATCCGGCCCGGTTGGTAGTGGATCTGGATGAAACGCAACGGTCCGGTCCGCTGACGACCGGTAATGCTGACAGTGCGCTGGTGAAGTCGGTGCGCTCCGGTGTTCGCCAGGGGCGCAATCTGCGAATCGTGCTGGATCTGACGGCGCCGGTATCCTTCACGCAGCAATGGCGCGCCGGCTCGGGCGGGCGGGATCTGGTGATTGATTTGCGTGGCTCGGGCAGCGGCGCCGCGCCGTCTACCGGTGGCGACCCCATTGAGGCGATTATCCGCCAGCGTGAAAACGCAGCCACGGAAGCGCTGGCCCGGCGCAAGGTGCAGGAGGATGCTCAGGAAGACGCCGCCGAGCAGGCTGCTGTTCCGGCACGCCAGCCTGCGACGTCACACCCACGTCGTGACATTGTCGTGGTGGTGGACCCGGGGCATGGTGGCAAGGATCCGGGCGCGGTTGGCCCGCACCGCGTATATGAAAAGAATGTGGTTCTGCAGATGGCCCGCCGCCTGGCCGCCCGCTTCAATGCGACGCCTGGTTTCAAGGCCTACCTGACACGCAACAGTGATGTGTTCATCCCCCTGCGTGGCCGGACGGATATTGCGCGTAATCACCATGCCGACTTCTTTGTCTCTATTCATGCGGACGCCGCGCGTTCCAGTTCGCCTCGCGGCAGCTCCGTATTTGCGCTGTCCCAGCACGGCGCGACCTCGGAATCGGCTCGCTGGCTGGCCAAAAGCGAAAACGACTCCGATCTGATTGGTGGTGTGGGCGGTGATCTTAGCCTGGGTGACAAGGACCGAATGCTTCGGGGAGTATTGCTGGACCTGAGCATGACGGCCACCATCAATGATTCGCTGGGGGCGGGCAGCGATGTGCTGCGCCAGATCAAACGCGTCAACAAGATCAGGCACGGCCGTGTCGAGCAGGCAGGCTTTGTGGTGTTGAAGTCTCCGGACATTCCGTCACTGCTGATTGAAACCGGATTCATTACCAACCAGACCGAAGAGCGGCTGCTGCAAAGTCCGTCTCATCAGACGCAGTTGATGAATGCCGTCTACAGCGGCATCAAAGCCCATTTCGAGCGCCAGCCGCCCCCTGATAGCCTGATAGCCTGGCAGCGTGACCAGAGCCGTGGCGGGGCACGTGATGAATACCGTGTCCGCTCCGGTGACACCCTGTCCTCGATCGCCTCGCGTTACAATGTCTCTCTGGTTGCCCTGCGCCAGGCCAACCAGCTGTCGTCCAGCGTATTGCGGGTCGGACAGGTACTGAATATTCCCTGAGGTCATCATGAGTACCGTGAGTGTAGATCAGCAGCGCCGTATTCAGGTGCTGCCACCCCGGCTGGCCAACCAGATTGCTGCCGGTGAGGTGGTCGAGCGCCCCTCGTCCGTCATCAAGGAGCTGGTGGAAAATGCCATCGATGCCGGTGCGCGCCGGATCGATATCGAACTGGAGGCCGGAGGCGCCCGGTTGATTCGTGTGCGTGATAACGGCCGCGGCATCGGTCACGATGATTTGCCACTGGCCCTGTCGCGTCATGCCACCAGCAAGATTGAAAGCCTGAGCGATCTGGAAGGGGTACAAAGCCTCGGCTTTCGAGGCGAGGCCCTGGCCGCAATCAGTTCGGTATCCCGGCTGGAGCTTTTTTCCAATACTTACGATGATACCAGCCAGGCCTGGCGGGTGACGGCTGAAGGGCGTGACATGCAGTCAAGCGTCACGCCGGCGCCTCATCCGCGGGGCACGAGCGTGACGGTGCGTGACCTTTTCTTCAATACGCCAGCTCGCCGCAAGTTTCTTCGTACTGAAAAGACCGAGCTCAATCATGTTGAGGAGGTCTTTCGTCGCCTCGCTCTGTCACGGTTTGATATTGGCTGGTCACTGCGACACAACCAGAAGCCGGTGCATCAACTGGGGCCGTGCGACAGTGAGCTGGCGGGCGAGCAGCGCATTGCGACCCTGTTGGGTCGGGAGTTTCTGAAAAATGCCCTGCATATCGATATTGAAGCTACCGGGCTTCGCCTGTCGGGCTGGGTGGGGCTTCCCACTCATACCCGTGCTCAGGCCGATCAGCAGTATTTCTTCGTCAATGGTCGGGTCATTCGCGATCGGCTGGTCGCACACGCGGTCCGCCAGGCCTACCGTGACGTGCTGTTTCATGGCCGCCATCCGGTTTTTGTCCTGTATCTTGAACTGGACCCGGCGGTAGTGGACGTCAATGTCCACCCGACCAAGCATGAAGTGCGTTTTCGGGATGGCCGACTGGTACATGACTTTCTGTTTTCAAGCCTACACAAGGCGCTGGCGGATGTAAGGCCGGCCGAGCGCGACAGTCAGGATCAGGAAGCAGACGCTCGAACCTCTGACGTTGACACCGCCCCGGACTGGCAGCAGCAGGCCATGTCACTGCGCCCTGAGCAGAGTGGCAGCCGTGACTGGCCCGCTTCTGCATCGTCGCAGCCGGCGGGGGAGCATCGGGTGCGGGAGTTCATGGCCGGTTATCGAGCCCTGCACCCCGAGCATGAAGCCAGCCTGTTGACGCCAGGGGGCGGGGTACCGGCACCTGAGGATTCCTCTTCATCACGGACGGCATCTTCCCCTTCCATGCCTGAGGACACTGGTACCGAGACTCCGCCATTGGGGTATGCGGTGGCCCAGCTTCATGGCGTCTACATTCTGTCCCAGACCGAGCGTGGAATGGTCGTGGTGGACATGCATGCTGCCCATGAGCGTATTACCTACGAACGAATGAAGCAGCAGTGGCTGTCCGGTCAGCTCCAGGCGCAGCCGCTGCTCGTTCCCGTATCCATGGCGGCCGCTGCACCGCAGCTTGAAGTGGCTGAACAGGAGGCTGAGGCCTTCGAGCGGCTCGGCGTTGTACTGGAGCCGGGCGGCCCCGAAACACTGCTTGTACGTCAGGTGCCGGCTTTGCTGGGCAAGGCAGATGTAGAGTCCCTGGTGCGTGACATGCTGGTCGAGCTTGAGCGCTTTGGCCGCTCTGACCGTATCGAAGCACATTTGAACGAAATTCTGTCCACCATGGCCTGCCACGGCAGTATTCGGGCCAATCGGCGTCTGACCCTGCCGGAAATGAACGCCCTGCTACGGGATATGGAACACACCGAGCGCAGCGGTCAGTGCAATCATGGCCGTCCCACCTGGACGGAGCTTTCGATGACCCAGCTCGATAAACTGTTTTTGAGGGGACAATAAGCGGCATGACGGCATCTTCATCACTGCCGGTGGTTCCTTTTATAATGGGGCCGACCGCGTCAGGAAAAACCGACTTGGCCATGGCGCTTCATGAACGGCTGGGGGCGGAACTCATCAGTGTCGATTCTGCCATGGTCTATCGTGGCATGGATATCGGTTCGGCCAAGCCGTCCCCGGAAGAGCTTGCCCGGGCGCCACACCGGCTGATCGACATTCGAGAGCCTGATGAACCATACAGTGCGGCCGAGTTCCGGCAGGATGCGCTGGCGCATATTCAGGATATTCATGCCGCAGGACGGATGCCGGTACTGGTGGGCGGCACCATGCTGTATTTCAAGGTGCTGGTGGATGGTGCGGCCAGCATGCCCTCTGCGGATGCCGATGTGCGAAAGGTACTGGTTCGACAGGCAGAGCAGGAGGGGCTTGCGGCCCTCCATGCAGAGCTGGCCTCGGTAGACCCGGTATCTGCGGCCCGCATTCATCCCAATGATCCGCAGCGACTGATGCGTGCGCTGGAAGTCTATCGCATCAGCGGGCGCACGCTGACGGCGCACTGGGAGGCGCAGCAGAGCCAGTCGCTTCCCTTTATTCCCCGGCCCATTGTCCTGTGTCCGTCAGATCGCAGGATACTGCACAAGCGGATAGCCATCCGGTTTGATCTCATGCTGGAACAGGGCCTGGTGGAGGAGGTTCGGGCCCTTTGCCACAAGATGGCCCTGTCTGCTGAACTGCCTGCCATGAAAAGCGTTGGGTATCGTCAGGTGCTTGAGTATTTGCGTGGGGATCATGATCTTGATGCCCTTCGTGAGCGAGGGATTATTGCTACCCGACAGCTTGCCAAGCGGCAGCTGACCTGGCTCAGACGCTGGGATGATGCCCGCTGGGTTGATCCCCTGACTGAAGATGCACTTGAAGTCACCTTGAAAATCGTGCGTGGTGACTGCACTTAGCGTAACATGAGCGGTCACGTTCATGGTGTCGTGCTGCTCTGGACGTGGATTGCCTTGCGCGCATTTAACGACAACGAATACCAACACATAACTCTTATTAGATTCGGGAGAGCAACATGTCCAAAGGACAATCCCTTCAAGACCCTTACCTGAACATCCTGCGCAAAGAGCGTATTCCGGTTTCGATCTTTCTGGTCAACGGTATCAAGCTGCAGGGTCAGATCGAATCCTTCGATCAGTTCGTGATCCTTTTGCGCAATACCGTAAGCCAGATGGTATACAAGCACGCTATTTCCACGGTTGTTCCGTCCCGTAATGTTCGCCTGCCGGCGCAGGATCCTGCGCAACCCGGTCAGGAAAGTTGATGAGAGAGGCGCTATTTGTTCTTTGAACGTCCCGGCTCAGGTGAAACCGCCGTCCTGGTGCATATTGATTTTCAGGCGGCGGACCAGCGTGAAGACGCTGGAGAATTCATGGAACTGGCCCGCTCTGCGGGTGCGGTTCCTGCCGCGCTGCTGGAAGGCAGCCGCAGAAACCCGGATCCCAGAACCTTTCTGGGTGAGGGCAAGCTTGATGAACTTCGTGCCATCATTGCTGCGCATGAAGCGGAAGTGGTGCTGTTCAACCATGCCCTTTCTCCTTCCCAGGAACGTAATCTCGAACGCGAGCTGAAATGCCGTGTACTTGACCGTACCGGGCTTATTCTCGATATTTTTGCCCAGCGGGCGCGAACGCATGAGGGCAAGCTGCAGGTCGAACTGGCCCAGCTTGAATACATGTCGACGCGGCTGGTCAGGGGCTGGACTCACCTTGAGCGTCAGAAGGGGGGGATCGGTCTTCGTGGTCCGGGTGAAACCCAGCTTGAAACCGACCGACGTCTGCTGCGCGCCCGCATCAAGGCCATTCACAAGCGGCTGGACAAGGTACGTCGTCAGCGTGAACAGAATCGCCGAGCGCGTGATCGCGGTGAAATTCCGACCGTATCACTGGTCGGATATACCAACGCCGGCAAGTCCACGCTGTTCAATACGCTGACCTCGGCCGATGTCTACGCGGCTGATCAATTGTTTGCAACCCTGGACCCTACCCTGCGACGAGTGGAAATTCACGATGTTGGCCCGATCGTCATGGCCGATACCGTAGGGTTTATCCGCCATCTGCCTCACAAGCTGGTTGAAGCCTTCAAGGCGACACTTGAGGAAGCTGCTCAGGCGGATCTTCTGATTCATGTCATTGATGCTGCCGACCCCGAGCGAGAGTCCAATATCGCTGAAGTCAACAAGGTGCTGGTGGAAATCGGTGCTGATCAGGTGCCGCAGCTTCTTGTCATGAACAAGATTGATCTGCTGGGTTCCTCGCCACGTATCGAGCAGGATGACTACCATGCTCCGACGGCAGTATGGGTTTCGGCACAGGAAGGCACGGGCCTCGATCTGCTGCGAGAAGCCCTGACGGCACGTCTTGCTGTCGACATGGTTGATCTCGAACTTACGTTGCCGCCCCAAAAGGGCTGGTTACGTGCACAATTGCACGAACTGAATGCCGTTCGTGACGAAGCGTTCGACGAGCAGGGCAATACTCGGCTGGCCATTCGTCTGCCTGAACGGGACTTTCTTCAGTTGTTGTCCCGAGGTGATGAACGTCCGGAAGATTATCTGCCTGAATCGTATTTTGAAGACGCTTACTGAGACCCTTTGGCGCCCTTTGCAACTTGTTGAGTGGAGACTGATCTATGGCCTGGAACGAGCCGGGTGGTGGTGGAAACAATAATTCACATGACCCCTGGAGTGGTGGTGGTCGCCGTGATGACGATAAAAAGCCGGACCGGCCTTCCAGAAACGGAGGCGGCCCCCCGGACCTTGATGAGGCGCTGAAGGACATTCAGAACAAGCTCGGTGGCCTGTTCGGCAAGCGTGGTGGCAAGGGCGGTAATGGCGGCAACGGCAGTTCACCTGACGATAACGGGCACAAGCGTAATGCCTTTGCGCTGCCGGCCCTGATCGTGGTCGTGCTGGCTGGTGTCTGGTTTGCCTCCGGCTTCTACCTGGTGGATCAGTCCGAGCGCGGAGTGGTACTGCGATTTGGCAAGTACACCGAAACCGTGGGCCCTGGCCTTCACTGGAACGCGCCCTTCGTGGACGAAGTGCGTGAAGTCAACGTGACCAAGGTACGCTCGCTGTCCCAGACGGCTTCGATGCTGACCCAGGACGAGAACATCGTTAAGGTCAAGATGTCGGTTCAGTACGTGGTATCCAACCCGCGTGACTACATCCTGAACGTTCGTGCACCGGAACTCAGTCTTGAAAATGCCACGGACTCCGCGCTGCGTTATGTCGCTGGCCAGACCGTGATGAATGATATTCTGACATCCGGTCGTGAACTGCTGGCATCCAACGTCACCACGCGTCTTCAGTCCTACCTCAACGCCTATGGCGTGGGTCTTCAGCTCAAGGCGGTCAACGTCGAAAGTACATCTGCACCTGATCAGGTACAGGATGCCTTTGATGATGTCATCCGTGCTCGTGAAGATCGTGAGCGTGCCATCAACGATGCCCGCGGCTATGCCAACTCGGTTCTTCCACAGGCACGTGGTCAGGCTTACCGGATCGAACGTGAAGCGGACATTTACAGCAAGAATGCCGTATCCCGTGCCCAGGGTGAGGCCAACCGCTTCCTGAGTCTTAATTCCGCCTATGTTCAGGCTCCGGATATCACACGTGACCGGCTCTACCTGGATACCATGAGCGATATTTTCTCGCATACCGGCAAGGCACTGGTGGATCTGACGCAGGGTAACGCGCTGATTCTGCCGCTGGATGGCCTTGAAAGCGGAACAGGTAGTGCATCCTCGAGCCAGGCTTCCTCCTCGAAGGGCGTCAATCTTGATGAACTCCGGGATATCTCCCGCAAGGTCGTTGAGCCTGTCCGTCAGCAGTATTCCACTACCCGGGAGGGTCGCTAATGCTTAATAATCGCGCCCTGGCCATCATCGCGGTGCTGGCCGTTGTGGCCTGGATCGGCAACAGCAGCATGTACATCGTCAATGAGACTCAGCGAGCCATCAAGCTGCGCTTTGGCGAGATCGTCGAAAAGGATATTCAGCCCGGCCTTCATTTCAAATGGCCGCTTCTGAATACGGTCAAGACCTTTGATGGTCGTGTCATGTCACTGGATGCGTCGGCAAGTCGCTATCTCACCAAGGACAAGAAGGCCGTTATTGTTGACTCCTACGTCAAGTGGAAGATCATCAATCCGCAAAGCTACTACGAAGCCACCAGTGGTGACGAGCAGATGGCAGAGCGCCTGATTGCTCCTCGCGTTGACGAGCGTCTGCGTAATGAGTTTGGTCGACTTGAACTCAGCGATATCGTGGCAGATCGGTCCGTGGCGGCTGCTCAGCAAAAGGAGAAGCCCGAGCCCGAAAAGCAGGATAGCAAGGCGCTGAAGGAAGAGACGATGGACAAGCCCACCAATGACCTTGATGCGGCTATGCGTAGCGAGCTCGGTGTGGCTATTCTGGACATTCGCGTGAAGCGTATCGATCTGCCCAATGAAGTGTCTCAGGCCGTTTACGAGCGCATGCGCAGTGAGCGTCAGCGTGAGGCGCAGCGCTATCGTGCCGAAGGGCGTCAGGAGTCCGAGGAAATCAAGGCCAAGGCCGATCAGCAAAGCAAGGCCCTGTTGGCCGATGCACGCGAAACCTCCGAGACCATTCGTGGCCAGGGGGATGCGAAGGCATCCACCATCTATGCCGGTGCCTACCGCCAGAACGAGGATTTCTTCCGCTTCTATCGGTCGCTTGAAGCCTATCGTGACAGCTTCGACAGCAGCAGCAAAAACATGATGGTGCTTGATCCGAAAAGTGACTTTTTCAAGTACTTCAGGTCACCGACAGGCGAGTCGACAGCGCCGTGATAAAGGACCAATCGGGGTCTTTATCCAGACGTAAAACATGTTAGACTCTTGACGAAACCGGGCTTTCAGCCCGGTTTTTTTGTGCGCCTGATGGTGCACAACCCGTCGATGACATCCCGGAGATGTCGTTGGGTCAGGCTACTGGCCCACCGGCCACCACCTTCGCTGCAGCACTGGATTTACGCAGGACACGGTATATGACCATCTCTGACCGCTGGCTTCTTCCTGATGGCATGGATGAAGTACTGCCTCCTCAGGCACTGCGCATGGAATCGCTCCGTCGCACGCTGCTTGATACCTATTACCGCTGGGGCTACGACATGGTTGTCCCCCCGCCGGTAGAATTTCTTGATTCCCTGTTGACGGGCACCGGTACCGATCTGGACCTCCAGACCTTCAAGCTGACCGATCAGATGACCGGTCGCATGATGGGGATCAGCGCTGACGTTACCCCTCAGGTCGCCCGGATGGACGCCCATTCGCTGCGCCGCGAAGGCCCGGTACGGCTTTGTTACTGCGCCCATGTGCTGCGTGCTCAGGCTGATGAGCATCAGGGCGGTCGCAGCCCGGTGCAGGTAGGACTTGAGCTTTTCGGCCATGCAGGCATTGATGCCGATGTCGAAATCATTCAACTGGTGCTGACCAGCCTGAGTGTCGCCGGGGCGAACAATATACATCTGGCCATTGGCCATATCGGTATTTATCGCGCTCTGATGGAAGCTGCCGGCCTGGACGCTTCCCTGCGTCATCAGCTGTTCGAAGCCATCGAGCGCAAGGCGCTTGAGGATATCGATGGCCTTGTTGATGCAGGCGTTGATGACGCGTCTCTTGCTGGCATGCTCAAGGCGTTGCCGCGGCTGCATGGTGGGGCGGAAGTCATCGATCAGGCGCGCGAGCTCTTTACCGGTGCCCCGGCGCCGGTGATGGCTGCGCTTGATTACCTGGCGCAACTTCATTCCCGGCTGATCGCCAGTCACGGTAATGTGGCGCTTTACTTTGATCTTGCCGAGCTTCGTGGGTATCAGTACCACACCGGCATGGTGTTTGCCGCCTATGTGCAGGGATACGGCCAGGCACTGGCCAAGGGGGGGCGCTATGACGGTACCGGCGGTGCCTTTGGTCGGCCACGGCCCGCGACCGGATGCTCCATGGATCTCAAGCTGCTGGCTTCGCTCGAAAATTCCGAGCCACCCGTGGATGGCATTCTGGCGCCATCGCTTGATGACCCGACCCTTCAGCAGGCCGTTCAGGCTCTGCGTGCAGAAGGGGAGCGCGTTGTACAGGCGCTGCCGGGTCAGGATGCCTGGACCGGACACCGGTGTCATCGCGAGCTGGTAGTGGATGGCGGACAGTGGCAGGTCCGTCCTCTGGCCAATAACGGATAGGCGTCAGCCGCACGTTTTTTTTTTAACCAGTCGATATGGTAGAGATGAACGTCATGGGCAAGAACGTTGTAGTACTCGGCACTCAATGGGGTGACGAAGGCAAGGGCAAGGTCGTGGATCTGCTGACCGAATCAGCATCTGCGGTGGTTCGCTTTCAGGGCGGTCACAACGCAGGCCATACCCTGGTGCTCGATGGAAAGAAAACGGTCCTTCACCTGATTCCTTCAGGCATCCTGCGTCCGGATGTTACCTGCATCATCGGCAACGGTGTCGTTCTGTCACCTGAAGCACTGATCGATGAAATCAAGGAGCTGGAAGACAATGACGTGCCGGTACGTGAGCGCCTGCGCCTGTCTCCGGCCTGTCCGCTGATTCTGCCGTATCATGTGCGGCTTGATCAGGCACGCGAAAAGGCCCGTGGCATTGCCAAGATCGGTACAACAGGGCGTGGTATTGGTCCCGCCTACGAGGACAAGGTCGCTCGTCGTGGCCTGCGCCTTGGCGATATGCTTCACCGCGAACGGTTCGCCAGCAAGCTGGGTGAAGTGCTGGATTACCACAATTTTGTGCTTCAGCATTATCACGGCGAAGAGCCGGTAGACTTCCAGCAGGTGCTGGATCATGCCATGGCCATGGCCGATGAACTTCGCCCGATGGTCTGCGATACCGTAAGTCTGGTGCATGATTTCCGCAAGGCCGGCGAAAATATCATGTTCGAGGGAGCCCAGGGATCATTGCTGGATATCGATCACGGTACCTATCCGTACGTAACCAGCTCCAATACCACCGCAGGTGGTACTGCGACAGGGTCCGGTGTCGGTCCGTTGTACCTTGATTATGTGCTGGGTATTACAAAGGCCTATACCACGCGAGTAGGTTCGGGGCCGTTCCCGACCGAGCTGTTTGACGAATTTGGTCGTCACCTGGCAGAGAAGGGGCATGAGTTCGGCGCAACGACCGGCCGTGCGCGTCGCTGTGGGTGGTTTGATGCCGTGGCGCTGCGTCATGCCGTCCAGATCAACTCGGTCTCCGGGATCTGCCTGACCAAACTGGACGTGCTCGATGGTCTTGAAAACATCCGTGTCTGTACCGGTTACCGCACCAAGGATGGCGATCTGATCGACAACCTGGTAGATAGTGAGGGCTATAGCGCCATTGAGCCCGTCTATCATGAGCTGCCGGGCTGGAGTGAGTCGACGGTGGGTATCATCAAGCTTGATGAGCTGCCGGAGAATGCACGCCGTTACATCGCCTTCCTGGAAGAGCAGGTGGGGACGCCCATCGATATCATTTCCACCGGTCCGGATCGTAATGAAACGATCGTACTGCGCAACCCGTTCCTCGATGACTGAGTGATCGTGATTGGCTAAAGCGCTCCCGACAGGGGGCGCTTTTTTTATGTTTCGGCCAGGGGAAGGGGTCGGTTGCAAATGTTTGGTAATGGTTGTCATTTTCATTAAAAGCCATGAAACGCCATTAACGTGATCCTATCAGGCTGATAACGCACTCAACCTTCACATCAAAACCAATGAGGACTAGAATGGTCCTCAATACGGCGGGAGGTAACACGGTACATGTTGAGACTATCCAGGATGAGCGATTACGCAGCGGTCGTGATGGCGCAGATAGCGCGCTATCCGGACAGCGCGCACGCCGCCGCGGAATTGTCTGACGCCGTTGGCGTACCGAGGCCTACCGTCAGCAAAACACTGAAAATGTTGATGCAGGCGGGGCTTCTGACGTCCCGGCGGGGGGCCCAGGGCGGTTATCGTCTGGCGCGCTCGCCCCATCAGATTTCGGTCAGCGAGATTATCGGTGCCATTGAAGGGCCAGTGGCCATGACGGAGTGCAGTCAGGACGGCAGTGTCTGTGAACTGGCAGCAACCTGTGGCGTGGCCGACAACTGGCAGCGTGTCTCGATGGCCATACGGCAGTTTCTCGATAGCGTGACACTGGCAGATCTGGCGCAGACTGCGCCAATCAAGCTGCCTCTCATGCTGCCTATTCAAAGTGTTTCCGTGGCGAGCATCAGCGACGCCTAGGCAACAGATTCATGCTTCGGGCCGACATAAAAAAGAGCCCGACCAGGGAGAGCACCATGGCTAGTGAAGAGATGGAACAGCTCGTTCGTCGCGAATATACCCAAGGGTTTGTGACGGACATCGAAAGTGATACAGCGCCTCCGGGACTGACTGAAGACACCATTGCCTTCATCTCCCAGAAGAAAAACGAGCCTGACTGGATGCTTCAGTGGCGGCTTGAGGCTTATCATCAGTGGCTGAAGATGGAAAGCCCGAGCTGGGCCCACCTTGATTACCCGCCGATTGATTATCAGGCCATTTCCTATTTCAGTGCGCCCAAGCGTCCCGAGGATCGTCCTCAGAGCCTGGACGAGGTGGATCCGAAGCTTCTGGAAACCTACGAAAAGCTTGGTATTCCCCTGCACGAGCGCGCAGCCCTGGCCGGCGTGGCAGTAGATGCCGTTTTTGATTCCGTCTCCGTGGCGACGACCTTCAAGGACAAGCTGGCTGATGCCGGCGTGATCTTCTGCTCCATCTCCGAAGCCATCCGCGAACATCCGGAACTGATCAAGAAATATCTGGGTACGGTCGTACCGCGGGGCGATAATTATTTTGCTGCCCTGAATGCTGCGGTCTTTACCGATGGCTCCTTCGTTTACATTCCGGAAGGCGTTACCTGCCCGATGGAGCTTTCCACCTATTTCCGTATCAATGCCGCCAATACCGGTCAGTTCGAGCGAACGCTGATCATTTGCGAAAAACAGGCGCAGGTATCCTACCTGGAAGGCTGCACGGCGCCGATGCGTGACGAAAACCAGCTTCATGCGGCAGTTGTCGAGCTGGTGGCGATGGAAGATGCCTACATCAAGTACTCCACGGTACAGAACTGGTATCCGGGTGATGAAAACGGCAAGGGCGGTATCTACAACTTCGTGACCAAACGAGGTGATTGTCGCGGCGATCGCTCGCGCATCAGCTGGACGCAGGTTGAAACCGGTTCTGCCATTACCTGGAAATACCCCTCCTGTCTGCTGCGTGGCGATGGCAGCAAGGGTGAGTTCTATTCGGTAGCGGTCACCAACGGTCGCCAGCAGGCAGATACCGGCACCAAGATGATTCACATCGGCAAGAACACCAGCTCCACCATCGTTTCCAAGGGTATTGCCGCAGGTCGCAGTGATCAGTCCTACCGCGGGCTGGTCAAGATTTCACCGCGGGCCGAAAATGCGCGCAACTTTACCCAGTGTGATTCGCTGCTGATCGGGGACAAGTGCGGTGCTCATACCTTCCCTTATCAGGAAATCAGCAACAGCAAGGCGATGGTCGAGCACGAGGCAACAACCTCCAAGATCGGTGAAGACCAGCTGTTTTACTGCAAGAGCCGCGGCATTGATGAAGAAGATGCGGTCAGCATGATCGTCAATGGCTTCTGCAAGGATGTCTTCCAGGAGCTGCCGATGGAGTTTGCGGTTGAAGCCGAAGCACTGTTGAGCGTCACGCTTGAAGGTTCGGTAGGCTGATTGCGCGCTACCCCTATTGCGAGGCGTCGCCCGGGGCGGCGCCACGGTACATTTTTTGAGGTTTGACCATGCTTGAGATTAAAGACCTGCACGCCAGCGTAGATGGCAAGATAATCCTGAAAGGAATCAACCTGACGATCAATCCGGGTGAAGTGCACGCGATCATGGGGCCGAACGGGGCGGGCAAGTCCACACTGTCTGCAGTACTGGCCGGTAATGACGGTTACGAGGTGACGCAGGGCAGCATTACATTTGAAGGAAAGGACCTTCTGGAAATGGAAGTCGAGGAACGGGCCCGTGCCGGCCTGTTGATGGGCTTTCAGTATCCGGTCGAGATTCCGGGCGTCAAGAATGTATATCTGCTGAAAGCAGCACTCAATGCCCAGCGTGAAGCACGTGGTGAAGAGGAAATTCCTGCGCCCGAGTTCATGAAGCTGATCCGTGAAAAGCTGGCCTACATGAAAATGGATAACAGCTTTCTGCAGCGTGCTGTCAATGAAGGCTTTTCCGGCGGTGAGAAAAAACGCAACGAAATTCTTCAGATGCTGGTCCTGCAACCCCGTCTGGCACTGCTGGACGAGATCGACTCCGGGCTGGACGTCGATGCCATGAAAGTAGTGGCGGAGGGGGTCAACTCATTGCGCGGTGCCGACCGTGGCATCCTGATGGTGACTCACTATCAGCGCCTCCTTGACCATATCGTTCCCGATGTAGTTCACGTTCTCGTGGACGGCCGCGTGGTGAAAAGCGGTGACAAGAGTCTGGCACTGGATGTTGAAGAGCGCGGCTACGACTGGCTGACCGAAGGGAGTGTGGCATGAGTCAAGTGCAGGGCTTTCTGGACCAGCTCGGTGCGCGGCAGCCCCTGGATGCCGAACCAAGCTGGATAGCCGCGCGGCGTCAGGCAGGCGCTGCCCGTTTCGAGGCCGTGGGGTTTCCCGGCCGCAAGGATGAAGAGTGGAAATATACGGATGTGTCCGCCATTGCGCGTCAGAGCTTTACGCTGGCTGACAGCAACGAGCTGAGTGCCGAGCAGTGCGACGCGTTTTCTATAGGCATCGACGCGTATCGTCTTGTGTTCGTGGATGGCATCTTCAACTCGTCATTGTCTGATGTAGATGCGTTGGGCAGTGATGTCACGGTCGAGCCGTTGTCTCGGGCGCTGGCTGATAATCACGAAGCCGTGGGGGGGCAGCTGGGCCGTCTCAATAACGTGGATTTTTCACCGTTCTCCGCACTGAATACAGCGTTCATGGGCGAAGGGGCAGTGATTCGCATCGGCCGAAGGGTGGTGCTGGACAAGCCGGTTTATCTGCTGTTCGTCTCGCGTCACCACGAAACGCCGGTGATGAGCCACCCCCGAATACTGATCGATGCTGCCAGTCAGAGCCAGGTCACGGTGATCGAGCATTACACCGGTGACAGTGAGGCAGCCAATCTGACCAATGTGGTCAGTGAAGTCTTTACTGGCAAGGGCGCACAGGTAGTGCATTACCGCCTGCAGGAAGCAGCGACCAGCGAATTCCACATCAGTAGCCTGCACATCGAGCAGACCCGTGACAGCCATTTTCGTTCGTTCAACCTCAATCTTGGCGCTGCAATTGCCCGTAATGACATTGTTGCCGAGCTGAATGACGAAAATGCCGTATGCGATTATTACGGCCTCTTTTTCGGCCGTGGGCGCCAGCATATGGATAACCACACCAAGGTCCACCATAACGCCCCGCGTACGTTCTCCAACGAGAACTACAAGGGCATCCTGGATGACCGTGCTCGAGGTGTGTTCAATGGTCTGGTGCATATCAAACGTGATGCACAGCAGGTTCGTGGCTATCAAAGCAATGCCAACCTGTTGCTGTCCGACCGGGCCGAGATTGATACCAAGCCTGAACTGTTGATCTACGCCGACGATGTGCAGTGCTCCCACGGCACGACCACGGGGCAGCTGGACGAAAAGGCGATTTTTGCCCTTCGCGCCCGCGGCATTGATGAAGCAATGGCGCGCGGTCTGCTGACGCTGGCCTTTGCCGGCGAGGTCATGGAAAGTGTCACATTGCCGTCCATTGCCACTCGGATCGAGCGAGCGGTTGCCGGGAAGTTGCCGGACCGTTTCAATCTTCAGGATCTTGTAGAGGCCGCTGACGCATGATGATGGACTCAGCACTGATGCTGGATGTAGATGCGATTCGTGCCCAGTTTCCGATCCTGGGGCGTGAACTCCATGACGGCAAACCCCTGGTGTATCTGGACAATGCGGCCACCACGCAGACGCCGGAGCCAGTGCTTGAGGCATGGAATGACTACTTTCGGCGTTACAACGCCAATATTCACCGCGGGTTGCATACCCTGGCTGACGAGGCGACTGCGGCATTCGAGCAGGCGCGAGACACAGTGCGTGAGTTCCTCAATGCCGCTCGGGTTGAGGAAATCATCTTCACCCGAGGAACCACCGAGGCCATTAACCTGGTTGCCAATACCTGGGGGCGTGCCAATCTTCGGGAAGGGGACGAGGTGATGATCTCCGCCATGGAGCATCATTCCAACATCGTGCCCTGGCAGATGCTGGCCACCTCGCTTGGCATTACGGTAAAGGTGATTCCCGTCGACCAGCGCGGTGTACTCGATATGCAGGCCTATCAGGCCCTGTTTACCGAGCGCACACGCCTCGTTGCCGTTACTCATGTATCCAACGCACTGGGTACGATCAATCCGATCCGTGAGATGGCCGACATCGCGCATGATCACGGTGCATTGATTCTGGTGGATGGTGCGCAGGCCGTGGCACATGCCCGGGTTGACGTGACCGAAATGGACGTTGATTTTTACGCGTTCTCCGGCCACAAGATTTATGGTCCTACCGGTATTGGTGCACTTTACGGGCGTTACGAGCTGCTTGATGCCATGCCGCCCTGGCAGGGCGGTGGAGAAATGATTTCCCGCGTAAGCTTCGATGATGGTACGACCTTTGCGGCGCCGCCTCACAAGTTCGAGGCGGGAACGCCGGCCATTGCCGAGGCCGTGGCACTGGACAGGGCCATTCGCTGGTTGACCAGTCTGCACTTTGACCTGGTCAGTGACTGGGAGCAGCGTCTGCTCACGCATGCAACAGAGCGCATGCAGTCCATTGACGGGCTGAGCATCATTGGCCAGGCGCCTGAAAAATGCGGAGTGATTTCCTTTGTTGTTGAAGGTGCCCACTCTCAGGATATCGGTCTTCTGATTGATCAGTTCGGTGTCGCCATTCGTACCGGCCACCACTGTGCACAGCCGCTGTTACGAAGCTTTGGGCTGGACGCTACCTGCCGCGCCTCTTTCGGGGTGTACAACACGCTGGAAGAAGTCGATGCCTTTGTAGACGCGCTTGAGCGCGTTCTGGCCATGGTGCGCTGAGGAGTCGATGATGGCGAACAAGCTTCAAGGAGTAACGAAGGGGCAGCAAATGCCCCTTCAGCGTGATGTAGAGGCCATTTCGATCCCGTTCGGCAAATCGGTTACGCTGAATGAAGATGCTGTCGTTCAGGTCATGCAGGCGATGGGCAGCTCGGTCAGTGTGGCTCTTGAAGGTCGCCTGTATCTTGTCGAAGGGCATCAGCTGGATGCGCTTGGACTGTCCTCCGTTCCCCGGCCGACGCTGGATGAACACGCTTCCGATGACGAGATCGAGGCCTTTATATGGGAGCAGCTTCGTACCTGCTTTGACCCGGAAATACCGGTGGATATCGTGGAGCTCGGTCTGGTCTATGGGTGCCGGCTCGATACGCTGATTTCCGGTGAGCGTGTGGTCAATATTCGGATGACCCTGACCGCACCCGGGTGCGGCATGGGAGATGTGATTGCCGAGGATGCGCGCCACAAGATTCTGGGGGCGCCTCAGATCAGCAAGGTCAATATCGAGCTGGTCTTTGATCCGCCCTGGTCTCGTGACATGATGAGCGAAACTGCTCAGCTTGAACTGGGCATGTTCTAGCAGCGGACCTATTTTCGCGGTAACGGGGCAGGCATGAAAAAACTGGCCGCAGTGGCTATCCGGGCTACGGCCTGGTCTCTAATGACAGGGCTGGCCATTCTTGCAGCCCTGAATGCATGGGTCATCCTGTCCACACGCGACCAGATACATACCGACATTCTTGATTGCCCTCCCGTGCCTGTAGGCATCGTATTCGGAACATCCTACGGCCTGCGTGGGGGAGGAGCGAACCCGCACTTTCATGCTCGCATGAATACTGCCGCTCAGCTCTACCGGCTGGGGCTGGTTGATCATCTACTGCTTTCCGGTGATAACCGTACTCGCTATTACAATGAACCACGTTACATGTGGCGTGACCTGCATCGGCAGAAAGTGCCTGACAGTGCCATGACGCTGGATTTTGCCGGTTTCAGTACCTTCGACACCCTGGTGCGTGCGCAGCAGGTGTTCAAGGTCGATCAGGCACTGCTGGTAACTCAGAGCTGGCACTTGCCGCGCGCACTGTTCATTGCCGACCAGCTGGGCATGAATGTACAGGGCTGCGTGGCTCATGCCGACGCCCCACGGTTGGATGTCGAGATGCGCGCCAGGGAATGGCTGGCGCGGGCTGCAACGGTAGGGGATCTCTATCTTTGGCACCGACGCCCGCATTTTCTCGGGCCCACGGTGCCATTGACGGCCGGATAGGGCGTGGCCGCGTTACTTTCCTGAAGACGTGCGCTGGCGTTTACCGGCGCGACGTTGTTTGGGAGGGCGGTGGCCCCTCTCCTTTTTCTGCTGACGGTACAGTTCCCGAATCAGGGACCTGCAGTCAGACCAGAGGCGTTCCAGTGTTTTATCGATATCTTCCGGCAGATCGTGGGTAAATGCCGTGGACAGGGACTGCATCAGAACACGTTCCTGCTCGAGCAGCTCATTGATCAGTACCTGACTGTCATCACCCACGAAGCTTTTCAGCCGACTCCAGAGCCACATGTAATCATCACGCTCGACATCGGCATCCCGAGGCAGCAGGTCAAGATGAGTCTTGCACTGGGTCTGCAGCGTCTTGAGGTCTGCCGTACGCTGGTTGAACCAGGGCGTCAGTGCATCGCGTACCGAATCACGCAGGCGTTCAACATTGTCCTGGTAGTAATCCAGACTGTCAGCCAGCGCTTCGAGCAGGCTGTCCATCGCCACCTGGCGATTATCGAGAAACATGCGCAGTCACCTCCGGTGACGCTAAAGTAGAAATGCTGTGGTCAGTGTGCCAGAGCCCGACCCCGGATCAAACCTCAGCCACGTGGCTTTGGCGGAACGCGTGGCTTTTCGGTCGCGTTTTTTTCAATATGGCTAATAATCAAACCTGCAATATCCGCCTGGGTGGTGGATTCGATTCCCTGAAGGCCGGGTGACGAGTTGACCTCCATTATGACCGGGCCATGATTGGCGCGCAGCAGGTCCACACCGGCTACACGCAGGCCCATGGCCTTGGCCGCTCGGATGGCAGTCGAGCGCTCCTCGGGGGTAATGCGAATGGCGCTTGCCGTGCCGCCCCGATGAAGATTGGAACGAAATTCGCCATCAGCCGCCTGACGTTTCATGGCGGCCACTACCTTGTCTCCGACAACAAAGCAGCGCAGGTCCGCGCCCTTGGCTTCCTTGATATATTCCTGAACCATGATATTGGCTTTCATGCCCATGAAGGCCTGAATGACGCTTTCTGCTGCCTGATTGGTTTCAGCCAGTACCACGCCAATCCCCTGGGTGCCTTCCAGCAACTTGATAACCAGCGGTGCGCCCTTGACCATCTTGATCAGGTCCGGAATATCATCCGGAGAGTGTGCAAACCCGGTAACCGGCAGGCCAAGGCCCTTGCGCGAGAGCAACTGCAATGACCGGAGCTTGTCGCGCGAGCGGGTAATGGATACGGAGTCGTTAAGCACATAGGTGCCCATCATTTCAAACTGGCGCAATACGGCGCAGCCGTAAAAGGTGACCGATGACCCTATCCGCGGGATAACGGCATCGAACTTTTCGAGTTCCTCACCCTTGTAATGAATAGTGGGGCGGTGAGAGGCGATATTCATGTAACACCGCAGCGTATCAATAACCCTGACAGTGTGACCACGTTCTCTGGCCGCTTCTTCAAGGCGACGTGTTGAATACAGTGAACGGTTGCGTGACAAAATAGCGATATGCATGGCAGATGTCCTTGTAATTGTAACGACCAGTCCGTGATCTAGGGTGTGTCGTGCAAAAATGAAGCGCCCGGAGCAACCAGTAGCCGGCGCATGGCGCGACGCCCAAGCAGCATGGGATGACGCATTTCCTGGCGATTGACCAGTGTCAGCTCGATATCATAGGAAAGCTCGCCCAGTTTCATCAGGGTACGGATGACACAGCGATTTTCGCTGTGTCCATTCGAGCTTTTGACCTGGCGTCGGTCATACAGCGGCAGCTCGAACTGGCGCGATATATTGTTGTCATTACCGCCCCAGCTGGTAAAGCGCACATACCAGTGGCCTTCACGCTCAAAGGAATGAATATGCTCGGCATGCAGGGCGGAGGTGCGTGCACCGGTATCCACCTTGCATGGCAGTGTCAGCTCAAGTTCGGGCAGCGTGACTATTTCACGCCGACCGATAATGGCACGAGGTTCATAGGGCAGTGATGTCATGAGTCAGTGTCGGGTCACAGGTGATAGTCGTAGGGCCAGCGCCGAATCTTCCGGGGCGTCGCGCAGCATCATGATCAGGGGCAGTCGAAGTCTTGGCAGCAGTGCCAGCTCTTTTAGCCATCTGGACATATCCAGTGTAGACGAGCGCGCGAGGTGCTCCAGAAAGGAGGCAAGTCTGGTTTCATGTTCCAGATGATGCCAGCCTCGCACTGCCAGAATCGCGAGGTCTTCATCGGCCAGGACATCACGACCAAGCAGGGTATCGGCCCATTGGGATGCACGGCCTTCCCGGCTCGCCAGTCCCGCGCGTGCGCAACTATACGCTACTTCTCCGGTACGCACGCTATTTTGTTCGGCCAGGGCTTCAAGCAGTTCAGGCGTTGTTGGCGGGAAGAATTCAAGGCAGGCACAAAGCGCCTGCAGTGCCTGATCATCAAGTGCATCAAGACACATTGCCCACTGGCGTTCACGGGTCTCATCCTTTCTCGCCACAATGTCAGCCACGCCCTGCCAGCCAAGCGATGATCCGTGCTCACGCGTCGACAACCCGTTAAAATAGCTCTCTGCCATTTCGGAAAAACGACTGGCCGGTTGACCTGCATCACGTGCAGCCAGGGCATGAAACAGTGCCATGGTCAGTGGCGGCGGATCAAAGGCCAGCGGATTGTCCTTCATGAGTGGATCCACTCCTTCCACGGGAGCCAGTGCATCCAGTGGCTGTTGACCAAGTGTTGCCAGCAGGCGGTGGATAAAACCGTCCCGCATGGCGGGCTCCAGAAGGCCCTGTTCATCCAGTGGAAAGGCCAGAAACCAGACCAGAGGGGTTGATGTACTGTCGCCAGGAGGCGCGAAGGTTATAGCGACCCGTGCTCGCTGCTGCCAGGGCAGTGGCCAGGGCAATCGCTGGTCTTCAAATGCCTGAAAGGTTTCTGGGGAGCAGGGCGCTATTTCTCGTCCCAGATGATATAGCCGGGGGGAAATACTGGCCTGTTCGAAAATGCCTGATAGCGTCAAGGGCGGTGCTGACATGGTGTGTCCCTGCTCCTGAAATCATGAATGTACATTCGATGTTCAATCGAGGTGGTTAAAAAGTAATCAGTTTGCCGCGAGCGGCATGCGCTCAAGGCTACACGAAGTTGTCCCCGTGTTATCCACATGCTCATTCAGGGTAATTGTGCATGATATCGGGGGCAGCACAGTCAAATCCCAATGTGAGGTAATTCATGTCGCAAAGTGAAGCAATGCAGCAGGCGATGCGTGAACTCGAAGCGGCCATGAAGGCCGCTGATGTCTGGAAGCAGGAGGTGCCCCAGCCCCAGGCCTTCATGAGCCGTGAGCCTTTTTGCGTTGATACCATGTCCTTGCCGCAATGGCTTCGTTACGTCCTGCTGGCTCGATTACAGGCTCTGATTGATGCCGGTACGGCTTTCCCGTCACCTTCAAGCATCGCACCGGCCGCGGAGCTTTACCTGAAGGAATATCCGACAGGTAAACGGCTACCCCTGATTCAGGCTCTGGAGCGTATCGACGGCATCATGAATGATGCCTAGGCCGTTTCAGTACGCCGGTCGGGGGACGGAATAAACTGAAGAATTGCCCCCAGACCAATGCCTGCCAGTGCCGGCATCAGCCAGTCGGCCTGTTCCCTGGCCAGCGGCAGTGCTTCCTTGAAGGTGCTCAGGGCTGGCCAGGCATCCAGAAGATGGGCGGCAGCCAGTCCGTCCAGCAGCCCGGCGGGCAGAGTCAGTAGCAAGGCTGCATTGAACATTCTTCCAGGGTGGGGCAGGAACGGACGCACGAGACTGAGCAGGATCACTACGATGGCCAGAGGGTAAAGGGCACTCAGAACGGGTACAGAAACCTGTATCAGCGTGGAAAGCCCCTGTAATGCTACCACCACACCCAGTACACCAAGGATGATGACGATGGTGCGATAGGACACACGCTCCATCAGGCCGTGAAAGTATTCGCCACAGGCGGTCAGAAGGCCGATGGCCGTCGTCAGGCAGGCCAGTGTAATGACGGCGGCCAGTAATACATTGCCCGTCGGGCCGAACAGGGCATTGACGTAAGCAGGGATCAGTTCGCCACTGCCGGCGCCGGGCGCGACGAGGTGGCTTGTTGCTCCCATGTACGTCAGTGGCAGGTATACGCCCGACAGGCAGATGCCTGCGACCAGTCCGGCCAGCAGGGTGTAGCGTGTCAGGCTGGCCGTATCGGTCACGCCCTTGCTGCGTATGGCATTGACAATCAGGATGCCAAAGACCATTGACGCCAGCATGTCCATGGTCATGTAGCCGTGCTGAAAACCCTGAGCAAAAGGGGCATCCTGCCACTGCGGAGATACGCTACCCAAAGGGCCCTGAGGAAAGAGAACGGTGGCACCGGCCAGAATCACCAGCAGAATGATCAGCAGTGGTGTAATCCACTTGCCAACTACATCGACCAGCCTGCCGGGCATCAGGGACAGCGTAACGGCAATACTGAAAAAGCCGATGATGTACAGGGTCTGATCCAGCGACGATGCCTGACCGAAAAAGGGTTCTGCACCCATGCTCCATGACACGGTAGCCGTACGCGGCATAGCAAACATGGGCCCGATGCTCAGATATATGGCCAGTCCGAACAGCGTGGCTGCCCAGCGTGGCAGCGGTGAAAGAATGCGGTCAAGCCCACCACCTGACACGGCGACAGCCACGATGCCGAGTACCGGCAGACCTACTCCGGTGGTTAAAAAGCCCAGGGCAGCCGGCCAGACATCGGTACCGGCCTGCTGACCGACCTGAGGGGGGAAGACAAGATTGCCGGCGCCCAGAAACAGCGCAAAGGTCATGAGGCCCAGGGCGAGGGCGTTGGACAGGGTTAATCGGGGAGTAGAAGGCATGAGTATCTGTACTGGTAATCAGCGAAGGCGTGTCAAACACGGGGGACGCGGATTATCCCAGATCACTGCTGCGCTGACAAAAAAGCAGGCACCGATGTGCCTGCCCTTTATTTTGCAGAAAAGACTCAGAAGCGGTAGCTGATACCGCCCATGACGACAATGGGATCGATATGTACTGTCGTTTTGGTGGCTCCGCCGATTGTCGCGTCGGAGTCAATGTCAAGATACCAGGCTGCTGCGTTAACTGCCCAGTGGTCGTTTATCAGCAGATCTACCCCGGCCTGGGCCGCCCATCCCCAGGAGTCATCCATGTCGAGACTGGCACCGCTGTCCAGCTTTTCGCTGCTGAAGCGAGTGTAGTTGACGCCGCCACCTACGTAAGGCTGGACTCGCGCATCAGTGCCACCCAGCGGATAGTATTGCAGTGTCAGCGTCGGCGGGAGATGTTTGGTTGATCCTGCCTTGTCACCGTCCAGGTTGATATCGTGTTTGAAGCGCTGTGCGGCCAACAGTTCGACGCCCCAGTTGTCCAGAAAACGATACCCCAGGGTCATGGCGAAACCGGAGGAGTCGTCAACGTCGAGGTCAGCACCGCCTACATTGGCGTTGTCACTTTTGGGAGATACCTTGGCCACGCCGATTCGGGTGAAGAAATCGCCCTGGCCATAGGACGCCAGTGCCGATTGAGAAAGGGGGAGGGTGCCAGCTGCAATGATCAGTGCCGGGAGGAGATGACCGGTTTTCATGACGTTTGTCCCTTGTAGGATGTATCGCTTTGGTTTTTTTGCGAACACTGTTCGTAGCGACACCTTAACGGCGGGATAAACGTCTGTCGTGAGACAAGTTGTCACACATTAATCTTAATTAGATTAGATTTAAATACCTGAGTTTTTTACCAGGAATTACAGGCATTGAAAAGGCCGCCCGAGGGCGGCCTTGAGTCGACATGGCAATCGACGATCAGAAGCGGTAAGTCACACCACCGCCGACAGTCAGCGGGTTCAGGTCGAGGTGACCGCTGTCGCCGCTCTGCTGAGCGCTGACATCCGTGTACTGAGCGAATCCATTGAGTGCCCAGTTGTTGGTGACGTTCAGGTCAACACCGGCCTGGCCAGTCCAGCCCCATGCAGAGCTGTCGATGCTTTGCTGGTTGCTGTTTTCGCCATTGAAGCGAACGTAGGTCATGCCACCGCCTACATAAGGCTGTACCTTGGCATCCGTGCCACCCAGCGGGTAGTACTGAGCCAGCAGGCTGTAGGGACGCGCCTTGAAGCTGGCACCGGTATTTTCATTTTCAAACTTGGTGCGATCGCTGGTATTCAGCTCGACACCCAGCTTGTCAGTAGCCATGTAGCCGATACCGCCAGTCCAGCCGGTATCATCATCGTACTTGCCGCTGGCTGCGGAGTCGGTCTTGGAAACATCACCGCGAACAAAGACATCACCTGCGCCATAAGCCAGTGCAGACTGAGCGGCCATTGCAGAAGCGCCGACAATAACGGTAGCGGAAATCAGTTTAGCGAGTTTCATGATGTGTACTCCCTTGAAAGCCTGTCAGTGTTCGTCTATTTGCGAACGGTGTTTCTAAACGATGAAGACACTATAAGAAACACTGTTCGATTTGTCACTCTATTTTTTTTTACTTTTGACTATCATGGCGATTGCTAAAGACTATCAGACGGAAGTGCTATGACTTTCCTTTTCGCTTCAATCGCTTATTCAGCTTCTCCTGCCAGAATCTGCCTGACTCTACGGTGCCGGCATAAGCGGTAAAAAAGGTCGTCCAGTCTTCGGGCTGCCAGGCGGTCAGGCGGCGCGTGAACACATCCAGGTCCCTCAGCCGCTCGGCTGTCCTGCGGAGCAGCGGACGTGATTTTTCAAGATCTATCAGTCGTGCTTCCCAGTGGCCTGGTTGTGACTTGAGGAAAACGTGCTTGGCATACAGGCTGCCGTGCATCCAGCCAGTGTCGTGAAGTGTTGCCAGCAGGCGTGCACTGGCTTCGATAACACTCACTTGTTCATGTTCAGACAGTTGATTCCAGCGGGCATGCCAGGCAATCAGGTCGCTGTACCCTTCCAGGGCAGGCGTTACCAGAATCGAGCGCCATGTCCCCTGTGATCGACGTTCTCCAAACCAGGCCGCTTCAAGGGCGGGGATATTCAGTGCTTCAAAGCGTTGAATATTTCGAAATTCACGCGCAAAGGTAGGTTCGCCAAAGGGACGTTGCAGGCTACGTCCGAGATGATTGGTCTGCCGTTTGACAAAAAACCGTTGATCTTCAAGTGTCAACAGGCTGACTTCAGAATGGCCACCACGCTCCAGGTTGGGCACGTCAACGGGCTCGAGATCAAGATTCCACAGGGCGTCGAAGGTATTGATGTGGTGGCGTTGTAACAGTGGCGCCCATGAAGGCGCAGTAAAATTTTTCATGTAAAGAAATCAGTCAGGATTTGGTATCGATAGTACGATTATTGAAACCTGATGTAATCAGTCTGGTGGTTGATTGTTCAGGCCATGGTTGTACTTTTCATACGTTGAAGAGGGCGATTAAAGACTGGTAGACAATATGACAGAACCAAAGCGGTCGCTTCGATGCTGCTGTTCGAATTCATGTGTTCGCCAGACACTGGTAAAAGCCAGATTCCAGCGACTGACGCTGAATGCCACACCAGCCACGAGATCACCTACCCAGGGACGTCGATCCACTTCCGGACTGTTTTCAAAGGTATTGCCGTCCAGCAGTAGATTATGGGCCATGTAGCGACCGGTAATGCCCGTAAAGACATACCATCCATTTGCCCGGGAGGGAGTGAAGAGGGTGCGAGTACTGCGGCCGGGGGCTACTGCAGGTATGCCGTGGAAATCGTTCAGGTGCTTGCCGATGCGAACCATCATCCCGGTTTCAGCGTAATCATGGAGATTGCCCAGCGCGAAACCGGCATTCGGGCCGTACTCCAGAGCAAGGCTGCCAAGGGTATCCTGTACCCACCAGGCCCGGTTCCAGCCAACGGTCAGTGTGGGTTCGTTATGAAGCTGGTTATGCCAGCCATTTGCCCTGTCACTGTCGATCAGGTGGTGAAAATTGTTCTGCACGGTCTTGCCACCGGCGGCCGGACCTACAATGCCGGCCTCGATATAAAGGGTATCCGCAATTCTTAGCTTATGCTGCTGTGCATCCTGGAACAGTGACACTCCGCCATACAGATAACCTGCATAGGGTCGATCATCTTTGACCGGATCATGAGCATCCGTATTTTCAGGTGTGTAGATCTGCTGGCCCAGATGGTAGCTGACGGCTGCCAGGGTGCCTCTGGACCATAGGGGAAGTGCGCTGGAAAGGTCTCTGGTCCAGTGATCCTTGCCCGGTGAAAAGGTCCACTGTGCTTCCAGGCCATTGGTATAGTGGCCATCGCCATCACCAGTAAAAATATCGTTGTCCAGCTTCAGGCTCACGGTGCCGCTCGCAAGGGCTGCGGGTGAGAAGGCCGTCAGGGCCAGAGCAAGTGCGGGTAAGCGCATGAGATGTCCTTGATATCTGCAAGTGGTGTTTGATTAGCCAGCTAAGCAGAACTATAGATCATACTCTGGACTTCGCTACGTCTCACCCGCGTTCTGCCGGTGTAACAGCTTAATTGGCCGGCGTCACGGCAAGATCATTGCCGGCTCCGATCAATCTCACACGATCACCCACGTTATAGGGGTGATCGGCCTTTTGTACTACCACAACCTGTTGGCCATCATCACGCTGCACCTGAATTTCGTAGGCGCTGACCCTGTTGACCGACTGTTCCACCCTGGAGCCGGCGACCGCACCTCCTACTGCGCCTGCTGCAGAGGTTAGAAGACGGCCGCTGCCACCTCCGAACTGGCTGCCCAGCAGACCACCGAGCAGTGCACCACCGATGCCACCGATGCCGGTATCATTTTCGTTGCCTGACTGGATGGTTACCGGTCGCACACCGGTAACGTTGCCGTAGCTGACATTGCGGGCTGTCTTGGCCTGATTGCCGCTGTAGACGTCGCCCGAATAGATGTCACTGTTGGCACAGCCCGCCAGTGACAGAACACCGGCCAGCGCGAGAGCGGTATAGGAAATCTGTTTCATGGTGACTCCTGCATCATGCCATCAACCGGCATTATTTGATTGAAACACTGTTCTAAAACCTGGAGCTTTGAGTTTGAATGTTTCAAAAGGTTCCGGATGATGGATCCGGTCAGTCCAGCGCACAACTCATGTCGCGATGGGGAATACCCGCTTCCGTATAGGGTTCACCCTGTGCGGTAAACCCCAGTTGTTCATAAAACGACAGGGCGTGCAGCTGGGCAGAAAGCATCAGATGAGTATGGCCCTGATGATGGGCCTCCAGCAATACCTGACGAAGCAGGTCCTGGCCCAGCCCCTTGCCTCGCCATTCGGGATGGATGGCCACTCGACCTACATGGCCATCCGGCAGGAGTCTGGCCGTGCCGACGGCCTGATTATCAGCAAACAGTACAAAGTGCAGGGCACGCCGGTCCAGACCATCCCACTCTTCTTCGCGTGTAATGCCCTGCTCATTGATGAAGACCAGTTCACGCAGGGGGCGGCACCATTGGGACAGGGTGTCCCACTCACCTGCACGAATGGTGATGGCAGACTCAGTCATCGTCTTCCTCCGATTCATCTTCCAGTAGCAGGGAGCCACGAGTGACAAGACCGGCCAGCAGCGCTGCTGCCTGAGGATCGAGAGTCAGAAGGGTTTGATCGATCGGTGTACTGGAAGCCAGCGCACGAGCAAGCTCCTCTGTGCAGGAGAGGCCATCACCATCAATGAACAGGGTGCTGATGCCCCTGTCGGTGTGATAGGCAAACCGTGATCCGAGTGCCCTGACAAGCTCCCCACCTTCCTCAAGCCAGGCCGTCAGCGCTTCAGCGCCGAGGGGGTTATCCGCTTCGGCGAGCTGGCCAGGGTAGCGAGGCTGGGTCATGTAGCGGCCAAACCAGGCGGCCAGTGCTGCCGGATTATCCAGCGTCGATAGGATCAGCTCTCGGGCGCGCGCCAGGGCTTCCGGCCCGATCTCGCCTTCGTGAGGCTGAGGAGTCAGGTCCGGATCCTTGTAGCGTTGATCATCCCGAAGTTGTTCACCCCGGAAATCGGCAAACGAGGTCACCATTTCATCGGCAGACGGTGCACGAAACCCGACGGATATGGTCATGCAGTCGCTGCTTATGCTGACCCCGTGATGAGCGAGCCGGGGTGGCAGGTACAGCATGTCGCCGGGTTCGAGTACCCAGTCCTGATCGGGAGTTACTTCAAAGCGACTGAGTATTCGAAGGTCTATGCCTTCTATCAGGGGAGCATCTTCGTCCTGCAGGCCGCCCAGTTGCCAGCGGCGCTGTCCGCTGGCCTGAAGCAGGAATACATCGTAGTTATCAACGTGGGGCCCCACGTTGCCACCTGGCGGCGCATAACTGATCATGATGTCATCGAGCCGCCAGCGGGGGATGAAGCTGAAATCCTCCATCAATGCAGCGACATCAGGCACATAGTGATCAACGGCCTGTACCAGCAGTGTCCAGTCCTGCTCACCGAGTCTGGCAAAGGTCGCCTCATCGAAGGGCCCGTGCGATACCTGCCACGCCTTGTCCGGCCCGTGTTCCTCAACGAGGCGCGCCTCGACACCTTCCTCACAGGCCAGTCCGGCCAGCTCTTCCGCGCTGAGCGGATTGTCAAAATCCGGATAGGCTCCCCGGATCAGCAGGGGTTTTTTCTGCCAGTAATCGCGCAGGAAGTCAGCGGTAGACAGACCGCCCAGCAGGGACAGCGGAGTATTCGGTTCATGGGGCATGGTTTGGAGGTCTTGCAAAGAGGAGCGGGGCCGGGGCACGGCCCCGGCACGAAAGTTACAGGGCGCGAGCCTGAGCAGCGGCATTGCCGATATAGCTGGCCGGTGACATGGCCTTGAGGTCGGCCTTGACTGCATCAGGCAGCGCGAGGGTATCGATGAAGGCCGCAAAGCCCACCTGGTCAATACGCTTGCCGCGGGTTAGTTCCTTGAGCTTCTCGTACGGTTTCTCGATTCCGTAGCGGCGCATGACGGTCTGGATCGGCTCTGCCAGTACTTCCCAGCTGTTATCCAGATCATCCATCAGGCGTGTAGGGTTGGCTTCAAGCTTGCTGATGCCCTTGATTGATGCCTGATAGGCGATCAACCCATGAGCCAGCCCGACACCAAGGTTACGCAGGACCGTGGAATCGGTCAGATCACGCTGCCAGCGGGAAATCGGCAGTTTCTGAGCCAGGTGGCCCAGAATGGCATTGGCCAGACCGAGGTTGCCTTCGGAGTTTTCAAAGTCAATCGGGTTGACCTTGTGGGGCATGGTCGATGAACCAATCTCGCCTTCGACCGTGCGCTGCTTGAAGTAGCCCAGCGAGATGTATCCCCATACGTCCCGATCAAAGTCGATCAGGATCGTATTGAAGCGACATACACTGTCAAACAGCTCGGCAATATAATCGTGCGGTTCGATCTGGGTGGTATAGGGGTTGAAGGTCAGCCCCAGGGATTCGACAAATGCCTGGGCATTGTCGGCCCAGTCAACGTTCGGATAGGTGGCCAGGTGGGCATTGTAATTGCCCACGGCGCCGTTGATCTTGCCCAGTATTTCGGTGGACTCGATCTGGCGCAGTTGACGGCGCAGGCGCGCGGCAACGTTGGCCATTTCCTTGCCAAGGGTGGTGGGGCTGGCGGTCTGGCCGTGAGTTCTGGACAGCATCGGCTGGTCGGCATGCTGATGCGCCAGTGCCACGACTTGTTCGACAACATCCCGCATGGCCGGCAGCAGCACATCGTTCAGGCCGCTACGCAGCATCAGGCCATGAGAGAGGTTGTTGATGTCTTCACTGGTGCAGGCGAAATGGACAAACTCGCTGATGGCGTTCAGCTCGTCATGATGTGAAAGCCTTTCCTTCAGGTAGTATTCAATGGCCTTGACATCATGATTGGTGGTTCGCTCGATGTCCTTGATGCGTGCTGCGTCCTGTTCACCGAAGTCAGCGATCAGCCGGTTCAGAAACGCACGGGCATCGTCGGACAGGGCACCGAGTTCCTCGATGCCGGGATGGTCAGCCAGCCGCTCAAGCCAGCGGACTTCGACGATAACGCGGGCCTTGATCAGGCCGAATTCGCTGAAATGCTCGCGCAGGTCGCTGGTCTTGCTGCCGTAGCGGCCATCAATGGGGGATAACGCTGTCAGTGAAGAAAGTTGCATGTCGAGTTCCGGCGTGTTCTGGCAGTGAGTAACAATGAGTTGAAAACACAGGCTGCAATTCAGCGACCATCCATGTGTTTCAGGGCTTCCTTGAGTTTCCCGCGTTGAAACAGCAGCGACCAGCGGCGTCCACCGCGCTGATGCCACAACAGGGCAAAACGAATGCCTGCCAGCAATACCGCACGAATCCGTTCGGGCATCATGCGGCTCTGCAGCAGGCTGGGGTCACCCTGAACGACAATGCGATACTTCAGCGTTGACAGGGTGTCCTTGTAAAGCTCTCCCAGGCTTGCCACCACGTTTTCGTGTTCAAGCCCGAAGTGCTCCGATTGTGCCTTGATACGCTCCAGCCGCTGGCCGACATGATCCATCATGTCGGGGTTCTTTCTGAACTTGTTCATCAGCAGCACCATGGAGAAGGCGTAGCGCATCACATCGGAGGAGGCCTGGGTGCGATCAAAGGCCTCTGTCAGGGTGTCCATGCCCTTGCGAAGATTGTTCGTGTGATTTCCGTAGATATCCTCGAAGCGATCAGGGTCGGTCTGAAGGGTGGCAGACAGCAACGTGTGCAGGTCACGTTCATTGCACTGGCCCGTGCGTGCCAGTTCATCGGCTACCGCGGCTGCCTGAAACACACCCGCAAGGGCCAATGCCTGTTCTTCAATGGTCGTCATGCTGCGGTGTCCTGACGCTTGCTGGCCGTACGGATAACGCCTCCGCCCAGGCAAACATCGTCCTTGTACAGAACCAGGGATTGTCCTGGAGTAACAGCGCGCTGAGGCGTATCGAATACGACCGTCACCGTGCCATCCGAGTGTGATTCAACCTGGCAGGGCTGATCCTGCTGGCGATAACGCACCTTTGCGGTAGCCCGAAAGCGCGTGGCTGGTGCGTGTCCGGCCACCCAGTCAACGACTTCACTGTCAATTATCTGGGTGTAAAGCAGGTCATGATGCTTGCCCTGTACCGCGACCAGTACGTTGCGCTCGAGATCCTTGGCAGCCACATACCAGGGGTCTTCGCTGTATCTGGCCAGTCCGCCAATGCCCAGCCCCTGGCGCTGGCCCAGGGTGTAATACATCAGCCCCTGGTGCTCACCGATCACATCGCCTGTTTCCGTTTCAACAAGCCCGGGTTGTGCCGGCAGATACTGGCTCAGGAA
The DNA here is from genome assembly GCF_026240105.1 of Larsenimonas rhizosphaerae. Lineage (NCBI taxonomy): Bacteria > Pseudomonadati > Pseudomonadota > Gammaproteobacteria > Oceanospirillales > Halomonadaceae > Larsenimonas > Larsenimonas rhizosphaerae. The sequence goes on along the minus strand of NZ_JAPIVE010000003.1, from coordinate 90,793 downwards.
ATCCTTGAAGCGTCGCTCTCCGATAAAGCATATTCCGGTGGAATCCTTCTTTCGGGCCGTGGCCAGGCCCTGTTCTTCGGCAATCCGTCGTACTTCAGGCTTTTCAAGTTCGCCGACCGGGAACAGGGTGCGGCCAATGGCATCACTGCCCACGGCATGCAGGAAATAACTTTGATCCTTGTTGGCATCAAGCCCCTTGAGCAGAACGGCCTGACCATCGCGCTCTCCGCGGCGGACATAGTGGCCGGTGGCGATCAGGTCAGCGCCCAGCAGTTCAGCGTATTCAAGGAAGACCTTGAACTTGATTTCCTTGTTGCAAAGGATATCGGGGTTGGGCGTTCTGCCTGACTTGTACTCGGCCAGGAAATGCTCGAACACGTTATCCCAGTAGTCGGCAGCAAAGTTGGCCGTATGCAATCGGATGCCCAGACTGTCACAGACGGCCTGAGCATCTGCCAGGTCATCCTTGGCGGTACAGTATTCGGTACCGTCGTCTTCATCCCAGTTCTTCATGAACAGGCCTTCGACCTGGTAACCCTGTTGCAGCAATAGCCAGGCTGATACGGAAGAATCGACGCCCCCGGACATGCCTGCGATGACCTTGAGGCTCGAAGGGGCGGGCGAAGCGTTGGAAGAGGTCATGACACGCTCGGCGATCAAATAGAAGTGACTGTAGTTGTGTCGAGTATACCTGATGCATCAGGCGCGCTTAACCCCTGTCAGTGCTTATCCCTCGACAACAAGCTCAAGCGGAAAGCGGCGGCCGGCCAGTGCATCCTGCACACGCCTGAGCACTAGTGGGCTTCTCAGTCGACCATCGATGGACAGCGCCTTGATGGCATCAGGCGTCAGCCAGTGCGCGGCAACAATCGGAGTATCGAGGGGCGCATCAACATGACCTGTAACGTGCGCCAGAAAACTATGGCTATGATAGGTAACGCCGGCGGAGCTGGTATGTACATAAAGGCCCAGATAGCCATCGAGTGCGACGGTACAGCCACTTTCTTCACGTGTTTCACGGCGGGCAGCGTCGAACAGTGTCTCCCCCTGTTCCAGGTGACCGGCGGGCTGATTGAAGACGGTTGGCCCAGGTCCCTGCCGCTCTTCCACCAGTAGAAAGGCATGTTCATGCTGAATCACCGTGGCAACCGTTGTGTGGGGCGTCCAGCGCCTCATGAGCGACGGTTCCTGGTGATAGGCCTGCGTGCAGACCGTGGCCTGTCGGGGCGAGGGGCGTGCAGTTGTTCGCTTCGCCACTCACCCGGGGCGAGCTGGCCAAGCTGCCAGCTTCCGATGGCCTGACGTACCAGTCGCAGGGTGGGGTGTCCGATGGCTGCTGTCATTCGGCGTACCTGACGGTTTCGTCCCTCACTGATACGGATTTCAAGCCAGCTGGTGGGCTGGTTGGCACGGAATCTGACCGGCGGATCACGCTCCGGAAGCGCTGGCGCATCGATATGGCGTACCTGCGCCGGCCGGGTGGGGCCATCCTTCAGTCTGATGCCCTGGCGAAGCTGGCAGAGGGCCTGGTCGTTCGGCAGGCCCTCGACCTGAACCCAGTAGACCTTGGTCAATTTGTAGCGTGGGTGGCTGATACGATGGTTCAGCGCGCCGTCATCGGTCAAGAGCATCAACCCTTCACTGTCATAATCAAGCCGCCCCACCGGATAAATGCCTGGCACTGTAATGATATCTGCCAGCGTTCTGCGCCCCTGGTCATCAGTGAACTGGGGCAGCATATGAAAGGGTTTGTTCACAAGATAAATGGTACTCACGGCGATCCTATAGAGGGGTAAAAGGCAATTGCCGGATATGGCGATATAAATGTGGCCTGCTTCATCCGAGCAGACTACAGGCGCCATGGTACAACCCTGTATCAGCAGGTATAGAGTAAAGCGGAATAATCGTATTCACTCATTTAGTGGTTACGAGTTGCATCTTCTGCCTCTCGCCACCATCTTTCAACAAGGCATGCAGGGATGAGTCATGGCGATATTGACGTTTTTCGGCAATCTCCCTTGTGCTCGAATGCCCTGCCTCTTATGTTCAAAGAAGACTCAACTATGCACGACACCAAGGTGAAAGGAGTTTGGCTCGCCGGTATGAATCCGCCGTCCTCTCCGGAGGGAAACGAGGACAGCGATGTCGCCGAGCAGCTCAGCGACCCTGAACTGAAGGAGCCTCCGCTGTATAAAGTTGTGCTGCACAATGACGATTATACTCCCATGGAGTTCGTCGTTGAGGTGCTGCAGACTTTCTTTGCGATGGATAATGAACGGGCAGTGCAGATCATGCTGGCTGTCCATACTCAGGGCCAGGCGACCTGCGGGATCTTCACGCGCGATATCGCGGAAACCAAATGTCATCAGGTCAATGAATACGCTCGAGAGTGTCAACATCCACTGTTATGTGATGTCGAACAGGTCGACTGAAGTGCCGAATGCGGCAAGAAGGGGACTGCCATGTTAAGCAAAGAACTTGAACTGACCCTGAACACGGCGTTTACCGTGGCGCGCTCCAAGCGTCATGAGTTCATGACCGTTGAGCATCTCCTGCTGGCGTTGCTGGACAATGCCTCTGCGTCAGATGTATTGCGGGCCTGTGGTGCCAACATCGACAAGCTGCGTACCGATCTGCAGGATTTCATCAACTCGACAACGCCGTTGATTCCAGAAGGGCAGGATGATCGTGAGACTCAGCCTACGCTCGGGTTTCAGCGTGTGCTCCAGCGCGCCGTGTTTCATGTCCAGTCATCCGGCAAGACCGAAGTGACTGGTGCCAATGTGCTGGTGGCGATCTTTTCCGAGCAGGAAAGTCAGGCGGTTTATTTCCTCAAGCATCAAAGCGTGGCACGTGTCGATGCCGTCAATTATCTGGCGCATGGTATTTCCAAGGTATCCGGGCAGGAGCAGCCGCACCCGGGGCCTTCCGACAGCAGCGATGATGGTGAAGAGGGAGGAGCAGAAAGTGGCTCACATCCTCTCAAGGGGTATGCCACCAACCTCAATGAGCAGGCGCGTCTGGGCAAGATTGACCCGCTGATCGGCCGTGATCATGAGCTTGAGCGTGTCGTGCAGATTCTGGCACGCCGTCGCAAGAACAACCCTCTGCTGGTGGGCGAAGCCGGAGTGGGTAAAACCGCCATTGCCGAAGGTCTTGCCAAGCGCATCGTCGAGGAAGACGTGCCCGAGGTGATCGCTGATGCTGTCGTGTATTCACTTGATCTTGGCGCCCTGCTGGCAGGCACCAAGTACCGCGGTGATTTCGAGAAACGACTCAAGGCACTGCTGGGCGAGCTCAAGAAAGAGCCGAACTCGATTCTGTTCATTGATGAAATTCATACCGTTATCGGGGCTGGTGCCGCTTCGGGTGGTGTGATGGATGCTTCCAACCTGCTCAAACCGTTGCTGTCTTCCGGAGAGTTACGCTGTCTGGGATCCACGACCTTTCAGGAATTCCGCGGAATCTTTGAAAAGGATCGTGCGCTGGCGCGTCGCTTCCAGAAGGTGGACGTAATGGAGCCATCCGTTGATGACACCATCCGCATCCTCAAGGGCTTGCGCAGCCGCTTTGAAGAGCATCATCAGCTCAAGTACACCGATGAGGCTGTCGAAACGGCGGTCAGGCTGGCTGCTCGATACATCAATGACCGGCATCTGCCGGACAAGGCCATCGATGTCATCGACGAGGCCGGTGCTCATCAGCGCCTGCTGCCACCGGAAGCGCGAATCGATACCATTGGTGTCGAGCAGATCGAGTCAATCGTTGCTTCCATCGCGCGTATTCCGCCGAAAAGCGTTACCAGCTCGGATCGCAAACTCCTGTCGACGCTGGAACGTGATCTTAAAATGCTGGTCTTTGGGCAGGATGAAGCCATCGGCAGCCTGACCTCGGCCATCAAGCTTTCCCGCGCCGGACTTGGTTCACCGGACAAGCCGGTTGGTAACTTCCTGTTTGCCGGCCCGACCGGGGTGGGCAAGACCGAGGTGGCACGGCAGCTGTCCATGCTGATGGGCATCGAGCTGGTCAGGTTCGACATGTCTGAATACATGGAGCGGCACGCTGTATCACGTCTGATCGGTGCGCCCCCGGGGTATGTCGGTTACGACCAGGGTGGTCTGCTGACAGAGGCAGTCACCAAGGCGCCGCACTGTGTGCTGCTGCTTGATGAGATCGAGAAGGCGCACCCTGAAGTGTTCAATCTGCTGTTGCAGGTCATGGATCACGGCAAGCTGACTGACAACAACGGACGCGAGGCGGACTTCCGCAATGTGATTCTGGTCATGACATCAAATGCCGGCGCAGAGGAAGCTTCTCGACGTTCCATTGGTTTCCAGCATCAGGATCATCGTACCGATGCAATGGAAACCATTCGGAAAACGTTTACGCCTGAGTTCCGGAATCGGCTCGACGGCATCATTCAGTTCCATGCGCTTGATCTGGCTGTCGTACGCAACGTGGTAGACAAGTTCCTGATCGAGCTTCAGGCGCAACTGGACGAGAAACGTGTTCAGCTGGATGTGTCCGATGAGGCCAAGTCCTGGCTTGCTGAGCATGGCTATGATCCAGACATGGGAGCGCGGCCGATGTCCCGTCTGATTCAGGACAAGCTGAAGAAACCGCTGGCAGAGATGATTCTGTTTGGGGATCTTGCGGATCAGGGAGGCACGGTGCGTGTCACCGTCGACGGAGACGATCTGAGTCTGGTGTCGGAAGTGGAGCTTGCCTGAATAGCAAAAATCCACACGCAAAATAAAGCGCCCTGTCGAAAGACGGGGCGTTTTTTGTCAGGCTGGCATGAAAATGATCAGCCTGCAGTCACGGGCGCTTTTCAGGAAAGAGCAGGGCAACGGTACCACGACCGTCCCTGAGGCGGGCTCAGCGTGACCGGTAAACAATACGCCCCTTGGACAGGTCGTAAGGTGTCAGCTCTACCTTGACCTTGTCACCTGTAAGGATGCGGATGTAGTTCTTGCGCATCTTTCCGGAAATATGTGCTGTTACAACATGTCCATTTTCCAGTTCGACACGGAACATGGTGTTTGGCAGCATGTCTATAACGACACCTTCCATTTCAATATGATCTTCACGCGCCATATGCGGCATTTCCTCCGGTTACGTTAAAACGTAGAGTAACAGGGAAGCCTTCGTTAACAGGTCCCTGGAACAATAGTGCTGCATTTTGCCTGATGACGGCCGGTTAGGCAAAGCTAGCTGCAATCAATCAGCCTTTGCCAGCTGCGTCCTTCAAGATATTCGATGGGACGAAACAGGGTCTTGTAGGCCATTTTACGGTTTCGCTCTATCCAGTAGCCCAGATAGACATAGGGTAGCCCTAGTGATTTTGCCTGCTCTATCTGCCAGAGAACGGCATGCGTACCCAGAGACAGCGGAGCATGTTCAGGAGCCGGTGAGTAGAAGGTGTAGATTGCTGAAAGGCCATGCGATAGCTCATCCATGGCAGCCACGGCCACCAGCTCGGCGCCGTTTCTGAATTCGATCAACCGTGAAAACTCGTTGTTATGAGTCAGGAAGCTGGCGTACTGCTCCCTGGACGGCGGATACATGTCACCGTCCTGATGCCGTGCGGCGATATAACGCTCATAAAGGAGATAGTGCTCTTCAACGAACGACGCCTGAAGGTTATTGACTGTTAAATACTGGTTACGTTTAAACAGCCGACGCTGTGTTTTATTCGGTGTAAAGTCTTCGACCGGGATACGTACCGAGAGGCATTCCTTGCAGTTGTTGCAATGTGGTCTGTAAAGGTGCTGACCACTTCGGCGAAATCCCATCAGGGAAAGTGCACTGTAAACATCCTGATTGATGGGTTGTTCCGGATCCATGAACAGCGTAATGGCTTCCTTGTTTTCAAGGTAGCTGCAGCTGTGTGGTGCCGTCAGGAAAAAGCGCAGATCCTGCGTTCTGGTTGTTGTCGGATTGCTCAAGGGATCACCTTATTTTGCTCCAGCCTGTTTTGTTGTCCTTATGGGACGGCGGTAGCGTCCGGCAGCCATATTGCTCGGGGGCGTGTAGCCTGACAGGGTTCAAGGTAACGTAAAAAATTGTCACGTGCGATAAGACGAGCGCCCAGGGAAGCCAGGTGATTACTGTGCATCTGGCAGTCTATCAATGTCAGTCCTCGAGGCATTCCCTGTGCTACAAGATAGGTCAGCGCGCACTTTGAAGCATCCGCTTCTCGTGAAAACATGGATTCGCCGAAAAAACACTCACCCAGTCCGACACCGTATAGTCCGCCTGCCAGTGTGTTTTCGCGCCACACCTCTACGCTGTGAGCGTATCCCTGCCGATGCAGCTCATGATATGCGGCCATCATGTCATCAGTGATCCAGGTGCCTTCCTGATCGGCCCGGGTCTGGGCGCAGGCTGTCATGACGTCTTTGAATGACTGATTGAATGTGAAGGTAAAGCCGGCATTGCGAAAGCGCTTGGCCAGGCTTCGTCTCGGTTTGAATTCCTGCGGGAAAAGAACCATGCGTGGGTCGGGTGACCACCAGAGGATCGGCTGGTCGTCGCTGAACCATGGAAAAATTCCGTTACTGTAGGCACTGATCAGCCAGTCGGGGGTCAAATCTCCGCCAGCAGCCAGCAGGCCATCCGGTTCTTCCAGAGCCGTATTGACAGGAGGGAAGGCAGCGGGGGAGGGCGGAAGCCATGGGAGCATGACAAGTCTCTGTAGGGTGTCGAGCCCAGACAGGCAATGCATCCACGGCGCATGCCAGTGTTCGGTGCATTTGTCTTTAAAGGGCAGATAACAGTGTGTATTTATTGCAATAAAGCATGCAATCCACTGTGCGACAATACCTGATGGGCCTGTGATACCTTCGCAGGGGCCGGTATCATGTCCACAGTACTTAATGATGACGACATAATCATGGCAACGTGGTGAAGGGGGATGGCCAGGTTGAGTGCCAATAAACGACAGCAAGCTGCGACCGGCAAAAAGAAGCCGGCAAACAATCGCGCCCGGGCAACCCGCGCACGTCAGCAGGCCGAACGTCTGACAGCGCATCTGCACGGTGCTACCAAGGAAGGCGTAGTCATCATTTTGCTGATTGCCTGCGTCTTTATGCTGCTTTCACTGTTCAGCTACTCGCAGACGGATCCGGGCTGGTCCTACAGCGGTACCGAGCAGGAGGTCAGTAACTGGATGGGGCACACCGGGGCCTGGCTGTCCGATGTGCTGTACAGCCTTTTCGGCCTGGGCGCCCTGTGGTGGCCAGGTATGCTGGGCTATGGCGCCTGGCGGCTGCTTCGCACGCGTGAGGCCACGATCGTCTGGGATCCGACAGTGCTTGCGGTGCGGTGCGCCGGCCTGTTTCTGGTGCTGATGGCAACCTGCACGCTCAGTGCCGTACATTTTTACAATCTAGAGGCAGACCTGCCTGCCGGTGCAGGCGGCATACTTGGATCAGGCCTGTCCGCCGGGCTTTATGACCTTGTAGGTCATTATGGCGCGACTTTGATTTCCATCGGATTCTTTCTGTGCGGGTTTCCGCTGTTCACCGGTCTGTCCTGGTGGACCATCATTGATGAAACCGGCCGCCGAAGCTACGCGCTGGTGCGGTGGTGCATGGGGCATATGGGGCTGGCACGAAACCATCTGGCCGAACGACGAGAGCAGCGGCGGGTCAGGCGAGAAGAGGAAGAGCTGACCTATGCCCGTTATGCCGAACGTGATTTTCAGGAAGAGCTTGAAGAGGCTTATAGTCAGGTCGCCGAGGACACTGACGACGACGTTGAAGAGGTTGTTGTCTCCTCGTCACGGCCTTCCCTGTGGCAACGCTTCAAGTCACGTCACGTCGTGCCGGATTTGTATGGCAGTGATCCTGCTGCGCCTGTAGATCATCCCTCAACCGTGACTCGACCAGCCTCCGAGGAAAGCAGTGATATCCCCTGGGAGGCGCCGCTTGCCACGCCGTCGATGCGTCATGATGATACGCGCTCCACGGCATCAGGCAGCGTCGCGTCAGCAGCCCCCAGCCCTGTATCCGCTGAGGCTCCTGCCAGATTAATGCCCGAAGACGATGAGCCTGACGGCCGTGTGTCGCGTGGTCCTTCCCTGTCTGCACGGCGTGATGATGATGTGGTTGAGCGAGCTGCACGGGTATCGGCGCGTCGCGATGAGGAGCCTGATGAAGTTGCTTCTGCCTCGGTGTCAAAAGATGTGCCTTTCCGAGCGGTTTCTTCTCAGGAAGAGGTGGCCGAGCCTGTTGCTCCCTCGCCAGTCATGCCGGAAACGCCTGCACCTTCGGCGTCATCTCCCCGGCGCGAGTCTGCCCCCATTGTCAGGCCGCGTGAAGAGGTGGCGGATGTCACTCGTCGTCGTGTGCCTGAGCCGGTTCCTGAGCCGATCACCGGTGATGATGACATCGTAACGCCGCGTGAAGCGGCACCTGCCACGGCTGCTACCGATATATCAGGCTCAGGCGAGTTGCGTGCGGACAGGCGCGATGAAGAACTTTCAACCTGGTCCAGCAACCTTCAGACTGCCGATGAAGAGGATGAGTTTGCTCCTGTTGCCATGAGTGCTCGGGATGATGACACCTCTGAAACGGCAGCCTTTCAGGCCGACATCGATGAGGCCCCTGATCAAGAGGCGCCAAATGCCGCTCCTCTTTCGCCTTACGATGATGACATCAGTGTGGCTTCGTCACACATGAACGATACGCTTGAACCGCAACCGCAACCGCAACCGCAACCGCAACCGCAACCGCAACCGCAACCGCAACCGCAACCGCAACCGCAACCGCAACCGCAACCGCAACCGCAACCGCAACCGCAACCGCAACCGCAACCGGATCAAGACGTAGAGGATGTGAGCGAGCCCACGGACCGTGACGTACGGGAAGATACCGATAGCCCGATCCTCTGGACCGTGGAGCATTTACAGACGCAGCGACCGGCTGCGGATGGCGTGCCTGAAATTACCGGGGAGATGCCTTCCTATCGACTGCTGACGACGCCGTCGGCGCATGAGCCGACCTATACGACCGAAGAACTCGACGACATGGCCGAGTTGCTGGAAGTGCGCTTGCGTGAATACGGCGTCAAGGCAGAAGTGGTGGATACCTGGCCCGGGCCTGTCATTACCCGATTTGAAATTCGGCCCGCTCCAGGGGTCAAGGTATCCAAGATCAGTAATCTGGCCAAGGATCTGGCTCGCTCACTGATGGTCAAGAGTGTGCGTGTGGTTGAGGTGATCCCGGGCCGGCCTACTGTCGGCATCGAAATTCCCAACCCCAATCGAGCCATGATTCGCTTGCGTGAAGTCATCGATTCCGATGTATATCAGCAGGCCATGTCTCCAGTGACCATGGCGCTGGGTCAGGATATCGGTGGGGCCGCCATCGTGACCGATCTGAACAAGATGCCTCATGTGCTGGTGGCCGGTACGACGGGATCGGGTAAATCCGTAGGCGTTAATGCCATGTTGATCTCGATGCTTTTGAAGGCGACGCCTGATGAAGTTCGCATGATCATGGTCGATCCAAAAATGCTTGAACTGTCGGTATATGACGGCATTCCGCACCTGTTGGCGCCGGTAGTCACGGACATGAAGGAAGCCGCCAACGCGCTGCGCTGGTGTGTGGCCGAAATGGAGCGACGCTACAAGCTGATGGCGGCCATGGGCGTGCGTAATATTGCCGGCTTCAACGCCAGACTCGATGAGGCCGAGAGTCAGGGGGCTCAGGTGCAGGATCCCTTATGGGAACCTCAACCCTGGGAAATGCACCAGGCACCGCCCACGCTTGAAAAACTGCCCTACATCGTGGTGGTTATCGATGAGTTTGCCGACATGTTCATGATCGTCGGGAAAAAGGTCGAAGAGCTGATTGCACGGTTGGCCCAAAAGGCGCGTGCGGCAGGCATCCATTTGATTCTGGCCACCCAGCGTCCATCCGTGGATGTTGTCACCGGCTTGATCAAGGCCAATATTCCAACGCGTATTGCGTTTCAGGTGTCATCGCGTATCGACTCGCGCACGATTCTGGATCAGGGCGGTGCAGAGCATCTGCTGGGCCATGGTGACATGCTGTACCTGCCGGCCGGTGCGGGAATCCCGGTGCGGGTGCACGGGGCGTTTGTCGATGACGATGAAGTCCATCGTGTGGTCGAGGATTGGAAACGCCGTGGAACGCCCGAATATATAGAAGAAATCCTGTCCGGCGGGGTGACGGCCGATGCGTTGACCGGCCTTGAAGCGGAAGGCGAGGGTGATGATGCCGAGCAGGACGCTTTGTATGACGAGGCTGTCGGATATGTTACCGAGTCACGTCGCGCCTCCATCTCAGCCGTTCAGCGCCGTTTCAAGATCGGTTACAACCGCGCCGCTAGACTGGTCGAAGCCATGGAGATGGCCGGGGTGGTGTCCTCGATGGGCACCAATGGCAGCCGTGAGGTTCTGGCGCCACCGCCCGTAGGTCATTAATCAACAAGGAGTGGTCGATTGAAATTTCCAAATGTGATGGCGGCAGGGCTGACTGCCCTGCTGATTTCGCCGCTGGCATCGGCAGACGATAACGATGTTGAACGCCTGACGAAGCTGCTTCAGCCATTGAACAGTTATTCGGCTGACTTCAAGCAGGAAGTGGTAGACCAGCAGGGCATGAGCCAGCAGGATTCCAGTGGGCACATGTGGCTGTCGCGCCCGGGGCGCTTTCGTTGGGAAGTCAATTCCCCTTATCGCCAGACAGTAGTGTCCGACGGGCAGAAGGTCTATCTGTATGACCCGGATCTGGAGCAGGTTACCGTGCGGCAGCTTGATGAGCGGGTGACTCATACGCCGGCACTGCTGTTGTCCGGTCAGACAGATCAGCTGGCCAGAAACTACAGCGTATCCAGCCGTCAGCAGGGGGCTACCGAGATCTTTTCGCTGACCCCGAAGTCCAACGATTCCCTGTTTGAGTCCATGCAGCTTACCTTCACCGGTGAGCAACTGGCGGGGCTGCAACTGTCGGACAGTACCGGGCAACAAACCGACATTTCCTTCAGTAATGCCACGCCCAATGCGCGTGTGGCTCCCGACAAGTTCAGGTTTTCCATTCCTGATGGCGCTGATGTGATTCGTGAGGGGCAATGAGCGATCTGTTTGCCAGTGACCTACAGCCTGGCCAGCCACTGGCGGCCAGGTTGCGTCCCGAGCGGCTTGATGGCTATATCGGCCAGACGCATCTGCTGGGTGAAGGCAAGCCGCTGCGGCGTGCCTTGGAGCATGATCAGCTTTATTCGATGATCTTCTGGGGGCCGCCCGGTGTAGGAAAAACGACGCTGGCGCGGCTGATGGCGCAGTATACAAAGGCACATTTTGCCACGCTCTCGGCGGTGTCATCCGGCGTCAAGGACATACGCATTGCTGCCGAGCAGGCGCAGCAGCGCCTTCACCAGGGCACTCGAACCCTGTTGTTCGTGGATGAGGTGCACCGCTTCAACAAGGCGCAGCAGGATGCATTCTTGCCATGGATAGAAGAAGGGGTCTTCATCTTTGTTGGTGCTACCACGGAAAACCCGTCATTTGAATTGAATAATGCCCTGCTTTCCAGAGCGCGCGTTCATGTATTGAAGGCGTTGTCCGAGCAGGAGCTGGTAACGGTCATTGATCGTGCTCTTGCCGAGGACGTTCAGTTGCAGGGGCTGGCCATTGAGGTGCCTGGTGATATCCGTGAAAGCATTGCCCGGGCCGCGGATGGTGACGCGAGGCGCGTACTGAATCTGCTTGAAATCTGCGTTGACATGTCTTCGGCCCGTGACGGTGGTGATGGCGTAATCGATCAATCCGTACTGGAAGAGGTGCTCAGCGAGAGTACGCGGCGCCTGGATCGAGGGGGAGATCTTTTTTACGATCAAATCTCCGCGCTGCATAAATCGGTGCGCGGGAGCGCGCCGGACGCTGCACTTTACTGGTTCTGTCGAATGCTCGACGGGGGAGCTGACCCGCTGTACATCGCACGGCGCGTGGTCAGAATGGCCAGTGAGGAAATCGGCAATGCTGACCCGCGAGCCTTGAGTCTGTCCCTGTCGGCCTGGGATGTTCAGGAGCGGCTGGGGAGCCCGGAGGGTGAACTTGCCGTGGCCCAGGCTATTCTTTATCTGGCCAGTGCACCCAAGAGCAATGCGGTTTACAGCGCCTATAACAAGGCACGTGAACATGTCAGGACGAGTGCCGGGCATGATGTGCCACCGCACTTGCGTAATGCGCCGACGGCGCTGATGGCTTCACTGGGTCACGGTGACGGCTACCGTTACGCTCACGATGAACCGCATGCCTATGCTGCCGGAGAGCGCTACCTGCCGGAACCGCTTGAGGGGGCCCGTTATTACATGCCTGTTGATCGGGGGCTTGAAAAGCGTATCAGTGAGAAGCTGGCATGGCTTGCCGAGCTTGATCGAGCCAGCAGCAGGCAGCGGGGGTAAGGTGTGTCGACAGTTACTCGACCAATAGACGGGGACTGTCATCACATATTCATGCAAGCTGAACTAGAATGAATTGCAATGCTATTATTCGGGAGACGCTGTCATGCTAATGCAACTGCGCCAGGATCACGCCAATATGGCCCGCCTGCTTCATGTGTTATCCCTGAAGCAAAAGAAGCTTTCGGACGGGATACGGCCTGATTTTCGCCTCATTCGTGAGGTCGTGGATTACATCCTCGAGTACATGGATCAGTTTACCATCCCGCTGGAAAACCTCTGTGGCGAGCGGCTCAAGGAGCGTAATCCGGAGCTTGACGAGCTGGCTGAGCGGCTGTCAGCTGATTACAAGCGTATGCAGGGACATCTGAAACGCTTGAGCGATGACATAGACATGATTCTGATGGATGCGGTCATGTCGATGGATCAGTTTGCCGATAATCTCAAGTCCTACCTTCAGGAACACCGCGCTTATCTTAAAAGCGAGCGGCAGGAGCTGTTCCCACTGATCACCGAGCAGCTCGATGAGGAAGACTATCAGCAGCTGTGTGCCGCGCTTCCGGAAAATGCACATATCCATCTCGAGCGGCTGCAGGATGATTACCCGGAGCTTTATCGGGAATTCAAGGGGGAGCCCGCCGTAGCGGTGTAGCTGCAGGCAAGGCAGGCAGTGTTGGTGTCATGACATGAAAAAGGGCCGGCAAACATGCCGGCCCTTTTTCATGTGTACTGCCCGTGGTTACAGGTGCTCGTAGGCGTAACCGTCGTTGCCGTAAATGGCCAGTGTCGACAGGGCAGCAGGTGCGATAATGACGTTCTTGTCGATATCGCTGTCTTCAACGCCCAGATGATTCAGGGACTGACCGCAAACAATGACCTTGACGCCGGCATCTGTAAGCGCCTGAATCAGTCCATGGTTCGGGTTGTCACCGCCGGCACGCTTGTCGTACTGCTTGTCATCGAGAATGGTGCGGGTTGCCGGGCCGTGGATAACGGCAACGAACTTGAGATGGTCCAGCGGGACGCCGGAATCACCAAAGATATTAACCGCACGTGCCACGCGGCCAAGGCCCGGATGTACGGCAGTGGTGTCATTGATCGCACTTGTTACGTCAAAGACAACCTTGTAGGTCTTGTCGAGGCTGGGCTGCTCAGCGGCATCAGGACGAGGGAATGTGCCGCCATAACCTTCAATCAGTGAGTAGCTCAATTTCGGAGCTGCTTTCTTATCGCCGTCGTGTGCAACATTGTACGCCACCAGCAACACTGCCATGAGGCAGACGGCTGCGACAATAAACAGAGCATTCTTGCGTGCAAAAGCCATGGTTCATCCTTGTTGTGATGTTTTTATCAGCCCTGACCGGTAGGGGATTCTTGTGGACTGATGTCCTTATCAAGCGGACGGTTATTTTTGCACGAGCCCTGGTATTTTGGGTAGTCCGGAGTGCTCATAATCACTCACCCTGTCGGAAAGAGGGTTGCTTTTGCCGCGCCTGAATGCTGGTATCATGCCGCTTTTACAGTCAGGCAAGGGTAGGTAATGGGACGGCCACGGGTAATGGTATTTGATTCCGGTGCGGGCGGCCTCTCGGTTCTTGACGCGTGTCGACGCACGTTACCGGGCTGTGAGTGGCACTATGTCTGTGATAATGCCGCGCTGCCCTATGGGATACGTGACGATGACTGGCTGCTTGCCCGCATCGAGGCAGTTGTTACAGCGGCCTTGTCAGTGTGCCATGCACAGGCGCTGGTAGTGGCCTGTAATACGGCCAGCACGCTGGCGCTCTCATCGTTGAGAGCCAGGCTGACGGTCCCCGTCATCGGTACCGTGCCTGCCATCAAACCGGCCGCGCATCATGCCGCCGGACAGCCGCTGGCGTTGCTGGCGACCTCTGCAACGCTCGGGCGTTGCTATACCGCTGATTTGATCAAGGCCTTTGCCGGCAACAGTTGCGTATACCGTGTCGATGGAGATGCCCTTGTCGAGGTCGCCGAGATGCGTATGGCGGGGGAGCGTGTCAGCGATGCGGCCATCCGATCCGTTGCGGCCCGGCTTTCCGACGTGATGGAGCTATCGGCAGTTGTTCTGGGGTGTACTCACTTTCCGCTGATACTGCCATTACTGACACCCTTGTTACCTCGCACCGTTCGCTGGTTTGACAGTGCCGACGCCATCGCCCGGCGGCTTGGTACCGTCCTGTTTGACGTGATGCCCGGCATGCCAGCAGCCACTGGAGGCGAAGCAGGGCCTGTCCGGGTATGGGCGACTGCGCCGCGGCACTCCCGTTTGCATCGCCAGTGTCGCTACAATGGGTTTGACAGCCCGACTGGCCTGAATGTGCCCTTTCCTGTGCCCTGAACATCAATTTTCAGTATGAATGAGGTTTTTCTTGAGTCTTCCACGGATCGACCCCACGCAGTACGAACAGCAGCTATCGGAAAAAAAGGCGTTTATCGAGCGTCGATTCGCTGAGTTCGAGCCTCCGGCGCTGGAGGTTTTTTCATCGCCTGCCACATACTATCGGATGCGAGCGGAGTTTCGTGTCTGGCATGACGGCGATGACCTGTTTTTCGCCATGTACGATGCTGATCCAGACAATCCCGGCGAAAAGAAAATAGTTCGGATGGATCAATATCCCGCGGCCAGCCGGCGTATCAACGAGCTGATGGTGTCGCTGCGGGAAGCATTGATGGTCTCGGATGTACTGCGCCACCGCCTCTTTCAGGTCGAGTTTCTCACCACCCTGTCCGGTGAAGCACTGGTGACGCTTATTTATCACCGCAAGGTTGATGAGGCCTGGGCGGAGGAAGCTCGAGCGCTGGAAGCTCGGCTGGACGTGGCCATCATCGGTCGTGCTCGCAAACAGCGCTGGGTATTGACCCGTGACTTTGTCACCGAACATCTTCAGGTAGATGGGCATACCCTTCATTATCAGCAGGTAGAAAACAGCTTTACCCAACCCAACGCCAGTATTTGTGCTGACATGCTTGCCTGGGCGCGTGATGCAACCACGCCATCGGCCAGAGGCGTCGCCTCGGTAGACGCCGGGGGGGATCTGGTTGAGCTTTACTGCGGCAACGGCAACTTTACCATTGCTCTGGCCTCGAACTTCAGGCGTGTGCTGGGTACGGAAATTTCCCGCACTTCGGTGGCCTCGGCACAGGTCAATCTGGCGGCGAATCATGTCGACAATGCCGTTATCGCCCGGATGTCGAGCGAGGAGTTTTCACAGGCACTGGCCGGAGAGAAAACCGGTCGGCGTGTCAGTGACATGGCGCTGGATGGCTACGACTTTTCCACGGTACTGGTTGATCCACCTCGTGCCGGTCTTGATGAAAAGAGCTGTGAGGAAATAGCTCGTTACCAGCGCATTGTTTACATTTCCTGCAACCCGGACACCCTGGCCGATAACCTCAAACAGCTCTGTCGTACGCATACCATTGAGCGCATGGCGCTGTTCGATCAGTTTCCCTATACCCATCATTGCGAGTGCGGTGTGGTGCTCGTCGGTCGATAACGGTCATGCCGGCCTGTTATGGGCCATGTCAAAAATCGGCATTCATTGCCTGCTGATGCTGAAACTGTATTAGTCTGATATCACAATGCGCTCTGCGCACCGCACACTAGTCAACTCGATCGAGGTGATCGGATGCAACATGTCTTGAGCCAGGACAAGGAAGAGTTTTTAAAGGATCTTGAAGACCGCTTTCATGAGCGGCTTGATGATCCCCAGGCTCGCGCTGTCAGCGACTTCGCCCGTGCCTATTACGCCACCATGCCGCTGGATGATCTGTATGAGCGGCACATGGATGATATCTATGGTGCCACGTTATCGCTCTGGCACTTCATTAATTCCAATGACCCCAAGGCGCCCAAGGTTCGGGTGTACAACCCGGGCTTTGAAAGTCACGGCTGGCAGTCCACGCATACGGTAATTGAAGTGCTGCAAAGCGATATGCCGTTTCTGGTCGATTCGGTACGTATCGAGCTTAATTATCGCAATATTACCGTCCACGCGATTCACAATGCCGTACTGGATGTCGAACGTGACGATCACTATCAGGTGGTCTCGCTCAAACGTGCCGTTCAGCGCGAGCATTCCGAAGGCACCTCGCGGGAATCAGTGATCTATATCGAAATTGATCGTCACAGCAATGAAGACACGCTGGACGATCTGGCCGATAGTATCGAAAGCGCCCTGGGTGAAGTGCACTGCGCAGTCAGCGATTTCGATGCGATGCGTACTCAGGCTCAGCAGGCCATCCGTGAAACCCGCGAACATCGCCCTGATGACATCGATCAAAGTGATGCCGAAGAGGCCTGCGCCTTTCTGGAATGGTTGATGGATGACCGGTTCACGTTCCTGGGATATGAAGCCTATGACGTGATTCAGGGCAACGATGATGCGCCCAGGCTTGAACGTGTCGAGGGGTCCGAGCTGGGCGTGCTCAAGCTCGATCGGCCGCACTACAACGAGGTGCTGAACAAGGACCCGGACATCGATCACCATCACCATGGGGGGGAGTATGTATTGATCCCCGAGCTGGTGTCCTTTGCCAAGAGCGCATACCACGCACGCGTGCATCGCCCGACCTACCCGGATTACATCACCATTGAGCGGTTCGATGACCAGGGCCGCGTGATTGGGCAGTATCGTTTCCTGGGCCTTTATACCCTGTCGGTCTATAACGAATCGCCGCGCAATATTCCGGTACTGCGCCGCAAGATCGAAACCGTCATGGCCGAAGCTGGCGTGGACCCGCGTGGGCACAACGGCAAGCAGTTGATGCAGATTCTTGAAGTCTTCCCGCGGGATGATCTCTTCCAGATGTCTGTCAGTGAGCTGTGTGATACCGCAATGGGCATCCTCAGCATTCGCGAACGCCGCCGGGTTCGGCTCTTCATCCGGGAAGACCGCTATGGCAAGTTTTACTCCTGTCTGGTCTTTATCCCGCGTGACGTCTTTACCACCGATCTGCGTATCAAGGTGCAGGACCTTTTGTGTCACCACCTGGATGCCACCTTCGGTGACTTCAATACCTATCTGTCCGAGTCAGTGCTGGCGCGTGTGCAGTTGATCCTGCGCTTCAATGGCGATGAGCCGGCAGCCTTTGATTTGCGTCAACTCGAAAACAAGGTCATCGATCTTGCGCGAAGCTGGCGTGACGAGCTGCATAACGCCCTGGTGGAAAGCATGGGCGAGGAAAAGGCCAACCGGATGATGACGCTGTACAGCGAAGCCTTCCCGGCAGGTTATCGTGATGATTACAGCCCGCGTGCCGCAGTACTGGATATCAACTACATCAGTGAAGTGGAGCAGGGTGCGCCCATTGCCATGAGCCTTTACCGGCTGGCAGAGGAAGAGCGTCAGGGCGTCAATCTGAAAATCTACCATGCCGGACGCCCCATCCCGCTGTCTGACGTGTTGCCGCTGCTTGAAAACATGGGGTTGCGCGTTCTGGGCGAACGGCCTTACGGGATCGAGCGGAGCGACCAGCCTTACTGGATCCATGACTTTGATCTGGAACATCCCAGTGATGCGCCGGTGGACCTGCACAAGATGCGGGACACCTTCAAGGATGCCTTTACCCGCATCTGGACCGGCAACGCTGAAAGCGACCCGTTCAACCGGTTGATCATTGCCGCCGAGCTTGACTGGCGCGAGGTGGCGCTGTTGAGAGGTTATGCGCGTTACCTGAAGCAGATCCGGTTTGGCCTGTCCCAGCTGTATATTGCCAATACCCTGACCAATTATCCGGGTATTGCCCGCAAGCTGGTGGCGTTGTTTCATACCCGGTTTGATCCTGCAGTCGACAGTCGCGATGAGCAGAGTCAGGTCAGCGACATCGAAAAAATGCTGGATGACGTCTCAAGCCTCAATGACGATCGGCTGTTCCGCCGCTATATCGAATTGATTCAGGCTACGCTCAGAACGAACTTCTACCAGTCCGGCAGCGATGGGCAGCCTAAGGATTACATTTCCTTCAAGCTGGAACCACGCAAGCTTAAGGATGTGCCGAAACCGCGGCCCCTGTTCGAGATCTTCGTGTATTCGCCCCGGATGGAAGGGGTGCATCTTCGCGGTGGCAAGGTGGCGCGCGGCGGTATGCGCTGGTCGGATCGCTTCGAGGACTTCCGCACGGAAATTCTGGGTCTGGTGAAGGCGCAGCAGGTCAAGAATGCAGTTATCGTGCCGGTAGGCGCCAAGGGCGGCTTTGTCTGCAAGCGTCTGCCGGAAGGCGGTGATCGTGATGCCATCCAGAAGGAAGGTATTGCCTGCTATCAGACGCTGATCCGCGGCATGCTGGATATCACCGATAACCTGAAGGATCAGAGTGTGGTGCCGCCGAAGGATGTGGTACGCCATGATGAAGATGATCCGTACCTGGTGGTTGCGGCTGACAAGGGTACGGCCACCTTCTCGGATATCGCCAATGCGCTGTCCGAGGAATATGGCTTCTGGCTTGGCGATGCGTTTGCCTCCGGTGGCGAGCATGGTTATGACCACAAGAAGATGGCCATTACTGCTCGTGGTGCCTGGGAGTCGGTCAAGCGTCACTTCCGGGAACTGGGCCACGATACGCAGTCCAGCCCGTTCAGTGTCCTCGGCATCGGTGACATGGCCGGCGATGTGTTCGGTAACGGCATGCTGCTTTCCGAGCAGATAGAACTGGTCGCGGCGTTCAACCACCGCAATATATTTATCGATCCGAACCCGGATATCGCTGAGTCCTTCAAGGAGCGCAAGCGCCTGTTCGAGCTGGACCGCTCCAGCTGGGATGATTACAACAAGGACTTGATCTCCCAGGGCGGTGGCATATTCTCCAGAGATGCCAAGTCCGTGGAGATCACGGCAGAAATGAAGGAGCGTTTCGGGTTTGATGTTGATCGCATGTCGCCGACGGAGCTGATTCAGGCGTTGCTCAAGTCCCATATCGACCTGATCTGGAATGGCGGAATTGGTACCTACATCAAGGCCAGCGATGAAACGCATGCCGATGTCGGCGACAAATCCAACGACACCCTGCGTGTTGATGGGGACGAACTGCACTGCAAGGTGATCGGTGAGGGAGGCAACCTGGGGGTAACCCAGCGTGGTCGTCGTGAGGCCGCACGTCATGGCGTGCGCGTGAATACGGATTTCATCGACAACGCCGGTGGCGTCAACTGCTCGGATCACGAGGTGAATCTCAAGATCCTGCTCGACGACATTGTCCGCAAGGGCGACATGACGGACAAGCAGCGTAACGAGCTGCTGCTCGACATGACCGAGGAAGTCGGTGATCTGGTCATTCGTGACAATTATCGTCAGACCCAGGCATTGTCCCTGTCTTCCCGACTGAGTCAGGAAACCATCGCGCCTTTCCGTCGTTTCATTCATGCCCTGGAGCAGGAAGGGGTGCTTGATCGGGAGCTTGAAGGCCTGCCGGATGACGAGGAGCTTGAAGCTCGTGCCGAGCAGGGCGAGGGGCTGACGCATCCGGAGCTTTCCGTGCTGATCTCCTATGCCAAGAGTGACCTCAAGATAGCGCTGGACAAGACGGATCTTGCCGACAATGCCTACATTGAACGGCATCTTGAAAACGCGTTCCCGGCGACGCTCAAGGAGCGTTTCAAGGATCAGATGTATGCCCATCGCCTGAAAAAGGAAATCGTGGCAACGCAGGTCGCCAACGATGTAGTGGACCACATGGGGATTCCCTTTGTGCGCCGCATGATGGATAGCTCGAATTGTGGCGCGGCTGATGTGGTCAAGGCTTATGTCATTGCTCGTGACAGCTTCCAGCTGCCGACACTGTGGCAATCCATCGAGTCTCTGGACTATACCATCGACAGCGATCTGCAGTATGACGCCATGCTCAAGCTGATGAGCCTTGTGCGTCGTGCTACACGCTGGTTCCTGCATCAGGGGGCTTCCGGCCTTCAGGTCGAGAAGATGGTTGAGCATTTCGGACCACGGCTCAAGACACTGCGTGAAAGTGTTGATGGGCATTTGCGCGGTGAAGCACACGACCAGTTCCTGAAAACGCGGGATCACTATGTGGAAAGCGGTGTGCCTGAAGACCTGGCCTCCACACTCGGCGCGGTGGATCACCTGTACGCGGGGCTTGGCATTATCGAGTCTTCACGAGAGGAAGATGATGCGCTCGACCGTGTGGCCCGTACCTATTACCTGGTCGGTGAGCACCTTGAGCTGCCCTGGATGATCGAGCAGATCCAGCAGCTTGATGCCAGTGATGGCTGGGAAGCCATGGCCCGTGAAGCCCTGCGCGATGACATGGACCGTCAGCAGTTGATTCTGACCAGCAGCGTTCTACGTCTCGAGGGGGCTTCGGACGATGTTGATGAGCGTATCGAGCAGTGGCTCGAGAACAATCGTCAGTACATCGAGCGCTGGCGTCGGCTGCTTGAAGAGGTGCATTCCAGCAGCTCGCCAAGCTTTGCCCTGTTTGCGGTCGCTGTAAAAGCCCTGATGGCACTTCCTGACCGACAGTAAACCCTGCAGTAACGTGAAGGCACGCCGAAAGGCGTGCCTTTTTCATGTCCGGTATTCAAGCGAATCAAGGTCCTGCATGCAATCTGTGATAGCGTTATATCAGCAGAGTGGTTGCCCGGCCTGGTCTGTAACTGCCGTCACTACTGCCCGTTTTCCACACTTAACAAGGAGCCCTGAGCATGGCATCAGTCACCGGTCTTTATATCTATCCGGTTAAATCAATGGCCGCGATTGCTCTGAGCGAGGCAACCCTGACCCCGGAAGGACTGGCCATGGATCGGCGCTGGATGGTTGCCACCGATGATGGGCGCTTTCTGACTCAGCGTGTATGCCCTGCGATGGCGCGCTTGCAGGTCGCGCTCACCGACAGTCATCTGATCATCAGGGGCGACAGTGGTGAGGCGCTTCAGGTGCCGATTGATCAGACCGGGCCACGGGCGCCGGTGACGGTCTTTTCCGAAACGCTGGAAGGTATCGATCAGGGGGACGCCGCCAGTGAATGGCTGACGCATCAGCTGGGGCCGCACAAGGGGCTTCCATTGCGCCTTTATCGGGTGCCGGAAGACAATGCGCGCCATGTGGATCCTGACTGGCTGCAGGACGATGAAGAGGTAATGACCGGATTTGCCGATGGTTTTCCGTTTCTGGTGGCACTTGAGTCATCACTTGATGCGTTGAACCAGACGCTGGGAGAGGCGCAGGTACCCATGAACCGATTTCGGCCCAATATCGTGATTGCCGGGTCCGATCTGAGCGCCTGGCAGGAGCATGCCTGTGCCATGATATCCTCGACGGGCTGGCAGTTAAGGCTTTGCAAGCCGTGCCAGCGCTGCAAGGTCACCACCGTTGACCAGCAGACGGGGACGCCGACTGGAAAGGAGCCGCTGAAAAGCCTGGCCGCCATGAAGCACGTTGCGACGCCCGGCGCCTATTTTGGTGAAAATGCTGTACTGATACGTGGTGACAAGGCCACGATTGCGGTAGGTGACAGTATTGAGCTTGATGACGCACGCCAGTAAGGTAGCGACAGCCAGTCAGCACGTCCGGCCATCGAGCCGGGACAGGTATCATTCAATATCATCCGGGCCCTGGTGGGGCATGCCGGGTACAACAATAGTGAGACGTACATGAACGCACGTTATTTTCCATGGATTCTGGGTGCTGGTGTTTGTGCCATGTTGTCCGCACAGCCTGTGCTGGCCAAAAGCGCTGCACTTGAGCGTGCCGAGGCTGCTGCGAGTCAGAACGATGTTTCAAGCTACATTACGTCGGCTTCCGATGGTGTCAGTCAGACCATCTTTTTAGGCAATCGCCCGGTCGATCACACTTTCCAGGTCCAGGAGGAAGGTGATTACCTGATCAGCAGCCAGAGTTTCCCGGGGGAGAGCGGCGACTATCGTGTCTCGGCCTCGCTCAAGGACCAGAGCGGACAAGTGCTGGCGGAAGATCAGGGCAATGAGCGCTCTAACGGTTTCAATATTCGCAAGCACCTGACACCCGGGGAATACACGGTGACCGTGACCGGTCAAAGCCGTGGGCCCACCAGTGGCGGGAATCAGAGTGTCACGATCTGGGTCCGTAATGCCGACGCCGTTACCCGGCAGGAAAATGGCCTGGCTGATAGTAACAGGGTGACTCGTCTTGCTCCCGAAGCAGGCAGCGCGGCATCTTCTACTGCAACGACAGCCTCCTCGGCAGCAGTGACTTCTGCCGGGCATGCCGAGCCATCCGGCGCTTCGAACCAGGCAGGCGGCGGTGCACCGGCAGGGCCTGAAGGCGCTGCGCCGCGCCAGACTGCTGAGGCACCGAATCGGGCTGGTGCGACGACCACCTCCGAGGTGGCCAGCCAGACCACTATCGTGCGGGAGGTGCCGATTCGCACCAATGACGATGTGTTGAAATTCGAGGTAGTACAGCCCGGGCGTGTGTCGCTTGAAAGCGCCACTTTTGGTGGCTATCGCGGCACCTACCGCATCAAGGCGCAGCTCAAGGATGCTCAGGGAAATATCGTGGCCGAAAATTCCGGACAGGGTGCCGATGGAGATTTCCACATTGAGCAGCGTCTTGAGCCCGGCACGTATACGGTACATATCGAGGGGCAGAAATTTGGCTCGGCCCGCTCGGGTACCAACAGCTTTACGCTGCGTATTCGCCAGCTTGATGCATCCTGAGGGTGCTGTCTTGCCTTGTCGCCTGATGACCTCGGGTGACAGGGCCCATATACTTCCGTCCCGTTTTCGATTGCTATCAAGAGCCTGATTGCCATGTATTCGCTGGTGCGCCCCCTGCTGTTTCGTCTAGACCCCGAACAGGCCCATGGCCTGACGCTATCGATCATGGATCAGGCCCACCGACTGGGCCTGGGGCAGCGTTCTGCCCAGACCATGGAAGTCGCCGAGCCGGTCACCCTGATGGGATTGAGCTTTCCCAATCGGGTGGGGTTGGCAGCCGGGCTGGACAAGAACGCGGATCATCTGGATGGGCTGGGGGCGCTGGGCTTCGGGTTTGTAGAGGTAGGTACGGTGACGCCGAGGCCTCAGCCGGGTAATCCGAAGCCGCGCCTGTTCCGCTTGCCGGCGCGGCAGGCCATCATCAATCGAATGGGGTTCAATAACGCCGGGGTAGACCACCTGGTGCGGCAGGTAGATGCTAGTCGCTATCGGGGGATTGTCGGCATCAATATCGGCAAGAACCTGACCACGGCTGTTGATGAGGCCGCGCTGGACTACCTTCATGCGTTACGTGCGGTGCATGGCAGTGCCGACTACGTCACCATCAATATTTCCTCGCCCAATACGCCCGGGCTTCGAAACCTGCAGTTCGGAGATCATCTGGATCAGTTGCTGGGTGAGCTGCGCGGTGAAACGGACCGGCTGGATGACAAGGCGGGAAGAAAGGTGCCGCTGGTGGTCAAGATTGCACCGGACATGAGTGATGAAGAGGTTCAGCTGGTCGCTGATTGTCTTGACCGTCATCGCATCGACGGGTTGATCGCCACCAATACCACCATCGACAAGTCGAGCGTGTCATCCCTTGCTCACGGTGATGAACAGGGCGGGTTGTCAGGCGCTCCGGTACGTGAAGCCTCAACGCGAATCATCCGTGCCTTTCGTGAAAGGCTGCCGGAAATGCCGATCATTGGTGTGGGCGGTATATTGTCTGCAGCGGATGCCCTTGAAAAGCGGCGTGCAGGGGCGGACCTGATTCAGCTCTATTCAGGGCTTATCTACCGTGGTCCGGCACTGGTAGAGGAATGTATTCGGGCGCTAGCGCACCCGATGTGATCAAGTATCAATCAGGGCCCGGTGGTATTATCGGGCCCTGACCGGCAGTTGCGCTGCAGCACTACTGCCGGTGTGTCAGACAGCGGATCAGCCCGCCATGGGCGACTTGTGAATGCCGGACACGCCGGTCATTCCTGACCACTGATCGCCTCGGCCCTCTCTCCAGCCGCTCATCCACTGTTCACGGAAATTCAGTTCCTGCGTCGGACAATAATCCTTTGAGCGTCCGGTAACACCTACCTTGTAACCCTGGACGTAAGCACGCTGAAGACGATCTCGTTTCTGACTTTTCATCGGATAACCTCTTATATCTCGAAGAAAGTGACCGCTTTGAAAAAGCGATCGCGTAGAGCCGGCGTTATGTTCGGGTAGCTACCACCTCCATCTATAGCGATAATGAGAACCAGTGTCGAGCATCAAATTGTCATAACAGGTTTATCGTTTACATCTTTTTGTCATATATCAATGCTCATTCTTCCAATTCCTTGTTCAGCGGTGAATTAACAAGATGAAATCAGACGTCCCTCCGATACAGTACGACTATTGTGTGACCTGTCCATGGGGGCTGGAAGGGCTACTTGAGGTCGAACTCGGCGAGCTTGGTGCCGAGGTGGTTCGCCAGGCTCCGGCAAGTGTTTTCGTCCGTGCACCGCTTGAAATCGTGTATGGCATCCTGTTGCGCTCACGTCTGGCCAACCGGGTAATCGTCGTGCTGGGCCAGTTTGAGGCCGATGGCGGTGAAGGCCTGACCGAGGCGAGTGCAGAGATCCCCTGGG
This sequence comes from Larsenimonas rhizosphaerae, assembly GCF_026240105.1. Taxonomy (NCBI): domain Bacteria; kingdom Pseudomonadati; phylum Pseudomonadota; class Gammaproteobacteria; order Oceanospirillales; family Halomonadaceae; genus Larsenimonas; species Larsenimonas rhizosphaerae. Next base: position 65,803 of record NZ_JAPIVE010000003.1, on the reverse strand, counting down.
AAACCATTTTGCTGCCTGGAAAGCGGTTGAGGGTTGATTTCCACGGACGCACTGATCAGGTGCGCCATACGATGTTCGGTGCCCAGTGCATCAAGGATGGTATCGTGGACCGCTGGATGCGCCACTTTGATACCCGTCCGGAGATCGATCCAAAGCACGCAGATAGTCGAATTTATGCGCACCTGCACCGTGGACGTCTGACGCTGGGACTGGACTTGTCCGGTGATAGTCTGCATATGCGGGGCTATCGGCTTGATGGGGCGCAGGCGCCACTCAAGGAGAACCTGGCGGCTGCCTTGCTGTTTCGTGCCGGCTGGCCGGCGATGGCCGAGCACCAGGCTCCATTGATTGACCCCCTGTGCGGGTCCGGCACGCTGGTCATCGAGGCGGCCATGATGGCAGTAGGGGCTGCACCCAACGCGTATCGTGAATTCTTTGGCTGCGAGAACTGGGCGGCGCACGATGAGGCTCTATGGGAGAAGTGCGTGACGGACGCGCGCACGGAAACGCGGCGTAATATCAAGCACTCCTCGCTGAAGCTGCTTGGCTTTGATCGCGATGCAGCGGCCATTGATGCAGCGAGAAACAATGCCAAGCGTGCAGGAGTATCTTCACTGGTCGAGTTTTCGCTTCAGCCGGTAGAGGCATGGACACCGGAGGCCACGTCAGGAACGCCGGGTCTTGTGATGACAAACCCACCCTATGGCGAGCGACTGGGGGATATCCCGGAACTGATTCCACTGTATGCAGCGCTGGGCCACAAAACGCGTCAGCTTGGGGTCGGATGGAAGCTTGCTGTCTTTACCGGTAACCCGGAACTGGGGCATCGTCTGGGGCTCAGGGCGCACAAGCGTTACAACTTCCGTAATGGCGCACTGGAGTGCAAGTTACTGATCTGTCCGATCGAAGAGGCACAGGTAAAGCCAGCCGGTGAGACATCAGCACCGCAGGAAGATGCACAGGCTGCCGCGCCGGTACTTGGCGAGCAGGCTCAGATGCTGATCAATCGCCTGGTCAAGAACCGTCGTCAGCTGTCGAAGTGGCTTGGAAAAAGTGGTGTCACCTGCTACCGATTATACGATGCCGACATGCCGGAGTTTGCGGTGGCAGTCGATGTATATGATCAGGATGTACATATCCAGGAGTACGCACCACCCAGGAACATTGACCCGCGTCAGGCCGAGCGTCGACTGATGGACGCTGTGGCCGCGGTGACGCAGGTCATGGAGGTGTCGCCTGAGCGGGTGCATCTCAAGACCCGTCAGCGTCAGAGCGGCACCTCACAGTACGAACGCCAGAGCCGCAGCCGCCATGCGCTGACCGTGACCGAGGGCGAGGCCAGGTTCAAGGTCAATCTTCGGGATTTTCTCGATACCGGCGTCTTTCTTGACCACCGTCCGGCCCGGCGCTGGGTGGGGGAGCACGCGTCCGGAAAGCGGGTATTGAACCTGTTCTGTTATACCGCCACGGCTACCGTTCATGCTGCCCTTGGCGGTGCACGGGAAAGTGTCAGCGTGGACATGTCCAATACGTATCTGGAGTGGGCCGAGGAAAACTACCGCCTTAATCGCCTGGATCTGCGTCGCCATACACTGGAGCGGGCTGATTGCATGGACTGGCTGGCCACCGCAAGAGGCGAGTACGACCTCATTTTCATGGACCCGCCGACCTTTTCCAATTCGAAAAAAATGCGCGGCGTACTGGATATTCAGCGTGATCACGTCAGCCTGATCGACAAGGCCATGAAACGCCTGTCGCCAATGGGCACACTTCTGTTTTCAAATAATCTGCGGCGGTTCAAGCTGGATCCGGACGTGGCGGAACGGTTCGCCGTCACTGCCTGTGGTGATGACATGCTGGACCCGGACTTCAAGCGTCGGCCCAACATTCATCACGTGTTCATGATTCGGCATAGGCTGAATCATTGATCCAGCAGCGATAACTGGCGCATGGCATCGCGCGCTTCCGGTGTATGGTCCTGGGTTTCCAGGACCTTGCGGAAGTGGCGTGACAGCTGGATATGATTGATATCGTCAACCCACATCATGGCCTGGGTCCGGCTATCGGCCAGCATGTGTTTCAAACCGCCGAACTGGGTGCCGATCTGCCCCCAGGCACGGCTGACGATCCAGTCACCGAACATGTCCTGGTGCACGTGCACCAGGACGTAATCGTGCTCACTTTCCCAGCGAATAATCACCCGGGTAACTCCCTGGCTGTGGTGGTGCGGTCAGGCCGCTTTTTTTTCAGTGTAATAATGCCCGGATTTTAATGGTACCGGGCGCCGTGACAAGAGGTCAGGCGCCGCAGCGTAGCGACGATGACCGCATTCAATCAAGGAGTGTAATCATGCATATTGTGGCAGATCGCAACATGCCACAGGTAGAGGCATTTTTCGGTGATCACGGACGAGTGACCCGTGTTGATGGTCGCCGCCTGAGCCGTGAGCAACTGACGGATGCAGATGTATTACTGGTACGTTCCGTGACACGTGTTGACAGTGCGCTTCTGCAGGACACGCCGGTACGGTTTGTCGGTACGGCAACCATCGGAACGGATCATCTTGATCTTTCCTGGCTGGAGCAGGCCGGCATTCCCGTGGCCAGCGCACCTGGCTGCAATGCGGAGAGTGTGGTGGATTATGTTCTGTCGTGTCTGATGCTTGCCTGCCAGCGTTCGGGCGAGACGCTGACAGACAGGACTGTCGGAGTCATGGGGGCCGGTCAGGTAGGCAGCCGACTGGTGACTCGCCTTCGCGCCATGGGGGTGACGTGTCTGGTCTGTGACCCGCCCCGGGCCGAGCGTGAATCTGCGGGCGACTTTATTTCACTGGCGGCTCTGATCGAGCAGGCAGATGTCATCTGCTGTCATACACCGTTGGTAAGAGAAGGGCGTTACCCGACGCATCATTTACTGGATCAGGACCTTATCGGATCTCTGGCACCGGGCACCTGGCTTTTGAATGCCGGGCGGGGCGACTGCATCGACACGGCGGCCCTGAAGGCGCGCCTGCTGGCTCACAACGATCTTGTGGTAATGCTGGATGTCTGGGAACAGGAGCCTGACATTGATCCTGAACTCGCGCGCCTTGTAGACATTGCCACGCCCCATATTGCCGGGTATAGCCAGGAAGGGCGCCTGCGAGGTACCGCCATGCTGTATGAGGCCTGGTGTCATGCGGCAGGGAACGTGCCGTCTCGTCGCTGGAGTGATGTGATATCGGCCCCTGTTGTGTCGGGAATCACGCTTGATGCAGTAGAGGGTCAGCAACAGTTATGGGAAGCACTGGTTTTGTGCCATTACGATGTGCGACGCGATATGGACCTTGTGTCGCGCTACTGGCAGCAATATGGCATTTCAGCCGGATTTGACCGCTATCGGCGCGAATATCCGGCACGTCGCGAGTTTTCTTCGGTCAATGTGACAGCGCCTGCCGGCTGGCGGTCTGCCATTGAGGCTCTTGGCTTTGTGTGTCACGCCCGGACCAACGGATGACTTCATGAAAAAACGCCCCGAAAGGGGCGTTTCAATGAAAGGAAATGGCTGAATGGAAACGCCTACTGACGGTACGCTGCTTCCTTCAACGCCTTGATGCGCTGGTCCAGCGGGGGATGGCTGGCGAACAGCTGCTCCATGAGCTTGCGGGTTTGCCCCGTGGTAATGGCGAATGCGGTCAGGCTTTCAGGCATCTGGTCGGGCACCTCGTGTTCACGCTTGAGACGTGACAGGGCGTTGATCATGGCACCTGAACCAGCCAGCCGGGCACCGGCAGCATCGGCACGATATTCACGCCAGCGTGAGAACCAGGCCACAATGATCGAAGCAGCAATGCCGAAGACAATTTCCAGTACGAAAACGACGGCCATATAGCCGAAAAAGCCCAGACCGCCTCCTTCATCATCACGGCGCAGGAAGCTGTCGATCACTTGCGCTGCAATACGGGCAAAGAACATGACAAAGGTGTTCAATACCCCCTGAATGAGAGAAAGGGTAACCATATCGCCGTTGGCAACGTGACCGATTTCGTGGCCGATGACCGCACGTACCTCTTCCTGGCGCATGTTGTTCAAAAGCCCTTCGGACACGCAGACGAGGGCATCGTTTTTGTTCCAGCCGGTGGCAAAGGCGTTGGATTGCTGTGCGGGAAATATACCAACCTCCGGCGTTTTGATGCCGGCGCTGGCCGCAAGCTCGGTCACGGTCTCGACCAGCCATTGCTCGGTGGCATTGCGTGGCTGGGTAATGATATGGGCCCGCGTGCTCATTTTGGCCATTTTCTTGGACATGAACAGCGATACCAGAGATCCGGCCATCCCGAAAACGAAGCAGAAAATCAAAAGGCTGGTCATGTTGATGCCGCTGCCTTGAAGGTAGCTGCCAACCCCCAGCAGTTGCAGGGTTACACTGGCGACCAGAACGACGGCCAGGTTGGTACCCAGAAACAGCAAGATCCTCATCATGGTGAGGGGCTCCTTGGTTATCGAATAATCAGGACAGAGGCGTGATGCAACAGGGCGCACCTTATCCAATGGTCTATTAGATACGGTGCGACACAAAAGGTTTCAAGAGGCTGTTAAGCCTCGGCTTAGTGTGGCTCAGCGCCGGCGAGCAAGGAAGCGTCCCAGCCGGTCGATGGCTTCCTCAAGCTGATCCACCCAGGGCAGGGTCACGATCCGAAGGTGATCCGGTGAAGGCCAGTTGAAGGCAGTGCCCTGTACCAGAAGCATTTTTTCTTCGAGCAGCAGGTCGAGCACCAGTTTCTGATCGTCTTCTATCGCGTAGACCTCGGGGTCGAGCCTCGGGAACATGTAGAGTGCCCCCTTGGGCTTGACGCAGGTAACGCCTGGAATGGCAGTCAGCTTTTCCCATGCCATATCACGTTGAGCGAGCAGTCGCCCGCCGGGCAGCACCAGATCATTGATCGACTGATAGCCCCCCAGTGCGGTCTGGATGGCGTTTTGAGCCGGTACGTTGGCGCACAGGCGCATCGAGGCCAGCATGTTGAGGCCTTCAATGAAATCCTCTGCATGACGCCGCTCGCCGGAAAGAATCATCCAGGCGGAGCGAAAGCCGGCACAACGATAGCTCTTGGAAAGTCCGTTCATGGTGATCACGAACACGTCATCGGCCAGCGCGGCCGTGGAGGTGTGTTCGGTGCCATCGTAAAGAATCTTGTCGTAGATCTCGTCGGAAAACACGATCAGGCCAAACTCACGGGCGATCGCCAGAATCTTCTTGAGCACGTTGTCGCTATAGACTGCGCCGGTCGGATTATTGGGGTTGATCACGACAAGGGCCTTGGTGCGCGCGGTGATTTTAGCGCGAATATCCTCGATATCGGGTTCCCAGTCGTTTTCTTCCCGGCAGGCGTAGTGCACGGCATGGCCGCTTGCCATATTGGTAGCGGCGGTCCACAGCGGGTAGTCCGGCATGGGCACCAGCACTTCGTCGCCGTCATCGAGCAGTGCCTGCAGCGAGATCGTGATCAGCTCCGAAACCCCGTTGCCGATGAAGATGTCCTCGACCCCGACGCCCTTGATGTTTTTACGCTGACATTCCTGCATGACGGCCTTGCGCGCCGAATAAAGCCCCTTTGAATCGCTGTAGCCCTGTGCGGTCGGCAGGTTGCGCATCACGTCCTGAAGTATTTCTTCCGGTGCTTCGAAGCCGAACGGCGCCGGGTTACCGATATTGAGTTTCAGGATGCGGTGACCTTCGTCCTCTAGCCGTTTGGCGTGTTCAAGTACGGGCCCCCGAATGTCATAGCAGACGTTGTCGAGCTTATGAGACTTGCGAATCGGGTTTGGCATGGGTGGCATTCACAGGTTGATGGCTTAAAGGGCGCTACACGCGATACAGCAGCATACCGCGATCAGTGATGTACACAAGAGGGGGTCACTCACCGGACGCCGGTGGCGCTCCCTGCTGCTCTGCGGCCTTTCGCGCTTCACGTTCGGCTCGAAGCTCTTCAACCAGCCGGATATCTTCCGGCCCTTCGAGCGTCAACCGGCCCAGAGTGCCCTGGCGCAGTTCATGCAGCAGCACCTCGCCGCCGCGATGGAGGTCAAGCTCGCCACCGCTCCTGAGCCCGCCACGCTTTCGGGCGATGGCAGCCAGTGCCGTATCGCCGGTTGCCATGTCTCCTTCGCTCAGCCCGTAGCGAGACCTGAGGGCCTCCGGATAGCGCGCCAGCAGCTCGCTTGCGGCGACCGTTGCCACTTCCACGTAATCCAGAGCGGTGTCGCGAATGGCGCCGCTGGCGGCCAGTCGAAAAGCGCTGGCCTGGTCTTCGATCTTGGGCCAGAGCACGCCGGGTGTGTCGGTCAGGGCGATGCCGTGGCCGATGCGAATACGCTGTTGCCGTTTGGTGACTGCAGGCTCATTACCAACCTTGGCAATTTTCTTGCCGGCCAGTCCGTTGATCAGGGTGGATTTACCGACATTGGGAATGCCCATGACCATGACGCGTACGTCCCGATCTGCCCGAATATGGCCGGCCAGTTCATGGCACAGGGCAGCGATGGGCTTGAGTTCGCGCGACTGGGTGGTCGTGACGGCGAGGGCGCGGGTATCGGGCTGGCTGTTGAAGTAATCGGCCCATTGACGAGTACGTTCCGGATCGGCCAGGTCTGCGCGAGACAGTATTTTCAGTACCGGCTTGTGATGATTGAGCTCAGCGAGCATCGGATTGGCGCTGGAGTAGGGCAGGCGGGCATCCAGCACCTCGATGACGACGTCAATTTCAGGCAGCGCCTCCTTGATCTGGCGGCGTGCCTTGTTCATGTGTCCTGGGAACCAGCCAAGCATAACTACATCCTCGTGCATCAATCATGTGTCTGACGGCATGATATCAAACCAGGCGGGGGACCAAGCCACTATTTGCAGTCGGGCCTGCCCAATGTCAGGCAGGCCCGTACAGATCACTCGTTGGGATGGTAGTCCAGTGAGACGGAGTTGATGCAGTAGCGCTGGCCGGTGGTGTCGCTCGGGCCATCCGGAAAGACATGGCCCAGGTGGGCATCACAGCGCTTGCAGGTCACTTCTATCCGGCGCATGCCATGTGAAGTGTCGGTATGTTCTTCCACTGACGCCTCGGCAAGAGGGCGGTCAAAGCTGGGCCAGCCGCAGTGCGCCTCGAACTTGTGCTCGTTTTCAAACAGCGGTGCCCCACAACAGATGCAGTGGTAGATGCCCTGGCCTTCACTGACCTGGTAATCACCGGTGAATGGCCGCTCGGTGCCCTGTTCACGGGTCACACGGTACTGTTCCGGGGTCAGTTGTTCACGCCATTCTGCATCGGTTTTGGTGATCTTGCTCACATTAATCTCCTTGAGTAATGACAGTGCCTGCGAGGGGCTCATGATTCAGTGTAGAAGCTGTCAGAAGCAGACGATATGGGCAGCCGCTGTAAATTGCATCTTAACGCGATGAAAGGGTTGACTCTTTTGGGCGACCTTTGTAATATGCGCGCCACTCGTTAAGACGAGAGCAGCGTCCCATTCGTCTAGTGGTCCAGGACACCGCCCTTTCACGGCGGTAACAGGGGTTCGAACCCCCTATGGGACGCCATTTTGTCTTGAAGAGTTTGGATCTGCGGGAATAGCTCAGTGGTAGAGCATCGCCTTGCCAAGGCGAGGGTCGGGAGTTCGAATCTCCTTTCCCGCTCCAATTGCGTCCCATTCGTCTAGTGGTCCAGGACACCGCCCTTTCACGGCGGTAACAGGGGTTCGAACCCCCTATGGGACGCCACTTTGATCCATGCCATATAAAGCGGGAATAGCTCAGTGGTAGAGCATCGCCTTGCCAAGGCGAGGGTCGGGAGTTCGAATCTCCTTTCCCGCTCCAAATGTGTCCCATTCGTCTAGTGGTCCAGGACACCGCCCTTTCACGGCGGTAACAGGGGTTCGAACCCCCTATGGGACGCCACTTCTGCAGTTGTTGTGCATGCGGGAATAGCTCAGTGGTAGAGCATCGCCTTGCCAAGGCGAGGGTCGGGAGTTCGAATCTCCTTTCCCGCTCCAGTGCACCGTCTTGTTTATTATTTCCTGTCTTGATATCTGCGTTTGTCTCTCTATGACACGGCACGATGCCGTTGTGCCTTTCAGGGGAACTCCGCCTTCATTTGGTTTGCGTGCTATCCTTGTCATCCTGAATGTCATGCTCAGTGTCATGAAATCCCCGTGCCGGATACGGTGACGGGCTTTTGCGGCTACCCTGCACGTGACCGGGCCTGTTGCGCCCTGAAGTATCTTTCGTTTGCCCGTCTGAATTACAGGATGTGTTATGCCAGAACCGGCACTCTCCATACGTGGCCTGTCCAAGGTCTACGGCAATCAGTTTCATGCCTTGAAAGGCATCGATCTTGATGTTCCCGAAGGGGACTTCTTTGCACTGCTTGGTCCGAACGGGGCCGGCAAGTCAACCACACTCGGCATTGTCTGCTCGCTGGTCAACAAGACGGCCGGTCAGGTCAAGGTGTTCGGTACCGATATCGATACCAACTTCTCGCTGGCCAAATATCACCTGGGTGTAGTGCCTCAGGAGTTCAACTTCAATCAGTTCGAGAAGGTCTACGATATCGTGCTGACCCAGGCCGGGTATTATGGCATTCCCATGAAGGAAGCCAGGCCGCGGGCACGTCAGTTACTGGAGGATCTGGGGCTGTGGGACAAGCGCGATGACGGTGCCCGGATGCTTTCCGGAGGCATGAAGCGCCGACTGATGATTGCTCGCGCCCTGATTCACCGGCCGCGACTGCTGATTCTGGATGAACCCACGGCCGGGGTGGATATCGAGCTGCGCCGCAGCATGTGGGAATACATGCGTCGTATCAATCAGGAGGAGGGGACGACCATCATCCTGACGACGCACTATCTGGAAGAAGCTGAAAGCCTGTGCCGCAACATTGCCATCATCAATCATGGCCAGATCGTGAAGAACACCAGCATGCGTGCCCTGCTGACCGAGCTGGATACCGAAACATTCATTCTGGATGTGGCCAGCCCGATTACCACCGTGCCCAGGGTGGAGGGCATCGAGCTGACACGTGTGGATGATGCCCAGCTGATGCTGTCGGTCAAGAAGGGTCAGAGGCTCAATGATGTGTTCACTGTATTGAGCCGTGAAGGCATCGATGTGGTGTCAATGCGTAACCGGGCCAACCGGCTGGAAGAATTGTTTGTAAGCCTGGTGCACGATCAACAGGCTGAAACGGGAGGAATCCGCTGATGAGTCAACGTCAGCTGCTTATCGCACTCTGGACCATCGTGACCAAGGAAGTCCGTCGGTTCATGCGTATCTGGCCGCAGACCCTGCTGCCGCCGTCGATCACGATGACCATGTACTTCATTATCTTTGGCAATCTGATCGGTCAGCGCGTCGGCGAGATGGACGGTGTGCCCTATATCGATTATATCGTGCCGGGTCTGATCATGATGTCCGTGATCACCAACAGCTATTCCAACGTGGCCTCTTCGTTTTTCTCGAACAAGTTTCAGCGCAGCGTCGAGGAAATGGTGGTATCACCCATGCCGGACTGGATTATCCTGCTTGGGTTTGTCATTGGTGGTGTGGCCCGTGGGCTGGCCGTTGGTGCAATCGTAACCGCCGTTTCCCTGTTTTTCACCGATGTGCAGGTACATCATCCGTTGCTGACCGTGCTGGTGGTTGTGCTTACGGCCGTCCTGTTTTCCATTGGTGGATTCATCAACTCCCTGCTTGCCAAGAAGTTCGATGATATTTCCATTGTTCCGATTTTCGTTTTAACGCCGCTGACGTATCTGGGAGGGGTGTTTTATTCGATTCATATGCTCCCCGACTTCTGGCAGATGGTATCGATGATCAACCCGATTCTGTACATGGTGAATACGTTCCGTTATGGCATTCTGGGTGTGTCCGATATCAGTGCAGGCGGAGCCATGGTGGCCATTGTGGCCTTTATCGTAGTGCTCTATGCGCTGGCGCTGTGGTTGCTCAAGCGCGGCCAGGGCATACGCAGCTGATTCAATGACAGGAAGTAGTTCAACGTGACCGACGACTTGAATGCCGTAACGGCGTCCCCGCTGGGACGAAGCTCGGCCTACCCCGAGCAGTATGACCCGACCCTCTTGTTTCCCATCGAGCGAATACTCAATCGCGCAGCGCTGGGGCTCGACAGGGATGTACTTCCCTTTGTCGGTGAAGATGAGTGGCAGGCCTTTGAACTGTCCTGGCTGAATGCGCGGGGCAAGCCGATAGTTGCCATTGCGCGCTTCAATGTGCCCGCAGCGTCACCACGCCTGATCGAGTCCAAGTCCTGGAAGCTTTATCTCAACAGCTTCAATCAGACCCGCTTCGGCAGCTCGGTCGAGGTGCGCGACTGTCTGATGCGTGACCTTTCCCACGCCGCAGGGGCCGAGGTCAGTGTTGCCCTGTTCGGGGTGGAGGATGTGCTCCTGGCGCCATCGCCGCTACCCGGTGAGTGCCTGGACGATCTGGACATTGACGTGGCCACCTACACGCCGGATCCATCGCTTCTGCATACTCGTGGCGATATCGTCGAGGAAACCCTGCACTCGCACCTGCTCAAGTCAAACTGCCCGGTGACCGGCCAGCCTGACTGGGGAAGCGTGGTCATCGATTACCGTGGGCCGCGTATCGATCATGAAGGGCTTCTGGCTTACCTGATTTCCTACCGGCAGAAGCAGGATTTTCACGAGCACTGTGTGGAAAGCCTGTTCATGGATCTGATGACCTATGCGGCCCCGGAATCACTGATGGTCATGGCGCGCTACGTGCGTCGTGGTGGCCTTGATATCAGCCCATGGCGAGCCACGCCCGACAAGGCTGCTCCGGAAAGTCTCCGGACGATGCGGCAATGATCGGCCACCGCCTCGGCATAATCACAAACCCAGCGTAACCTGCGGAGTATTTCATGGATGCCCTGACGCTTTTGTCCGCGCGCCGTTCCGTTTCCCGCCTGGAAGGGCCGGAGCCTTCCGAATCCCAGTGCCGTACCCTGTACCGCGCTGCCCTGCGTGCGCCGGATCACGGCGCGTTACGGCCCTGGCACTTTATTGAAATCAAGGGAGAGGGCGCCTGTGGCCGGCTGGGTGATCTGTTTGCCGACGCAGAGCAGCACGATACCCCCGACGCTACCCCTCGGCGGCTGGAAGGAACCCGTGCCAAGGCGCTCCGCGCGCCGCTGATCGTGGTCGTGGTGGCCCGTGTGCAGCCTGGCCAGCCAAAAATCCCGGACCAGGAGCAGGTCATCTCCGCAGGATGCGCGGCCCATGCCATGCTGTACGCCGCGCATGCCCAGGGGCTGGGTGCGATATGGCGTACCGGCCCGTTGGCTGCTCATCCTGTCGTACGACGCGGTCTGGGCGTGCGGGAACACGACGTAATCGTCGGATTCTTGTATATCGGCCACCCTGCAGGGCCGATCAAGCCGGTAGACGATCCTGACCCGATGGATTTTGTCGAGCGCTGGCCGGGCTGACAGGATTTATCCTTGCAATTTAAAAGTTTGGGCGATATTATGTGCGCCGTTCTGAACGACGCGAGTCGCTTCAGGCGAACAATGCGGAGGGGTGTCCGAGTGGTCGAAGGAGCACGCCTGGAAAGTGTGTAAGTCGCAAGGCTTCGAGGGTTCGAATCCCTCCCCCTCCGCCACGAATCTGAAAACCAGCCTTTACGGCTGGTTTTTTCGTTTCTGGCCATACATATCCTTCTCCCCTCACTATCAATTCTCTCCAATGTGCTGCGCTCTTGGGCTGCGCATCTCGCAAGCCACTTTCCAAACTTCCCGTCTTCTTTGTTTTCATGCGTCAAATGGTGCTGATATGGAAAACTGGCCTGTTGACCAGCTTGATCCCGTCATGACATTGCTCACGATGACCAGATATCGCCCAGCACGCCGCGTGTGGCAGCGATAACCGGCTCATCGCGCCGCTCCTTGAGCCATACGAAACTCAGTGCACAGGGCAGGCTAATCCCCTTGGCAATGACGAGGCCCCGCTCCTGGCGTTCCTGCAGGGCATTGGAATCACGCGCCAGAGCCAGACCGACACCTGCCCGTACCAGATCAATCATGCAGGGTTCCTGATCGACCTGAGCCACGCGATTCGGCGTGAGGCCGTGTGCCAGCATTCGTTGCGTCAGCAGTCTGTAGTGAACAGAACGGGGCGGGGTCACGATCCAGGGCAGGGCGGCCAGGGAAGGCCAGTCGGTTCGTGTCAGGCGTGTTGACCAGCCGGCCGGCGCGATGACGTTGTAGTCGAAATGCGTCAGCTCGATCATCTCCACCACCGGTGCTCCTTCCCCTGTGTTCGGCATCTGGCCCGGTGATTCCAGATAAAAGCCGACATCCAGTTCGCGTCGCAGCAATGAGTCGAGCACAAAACCGCTGGTGCCGTGATGCAATTCCGTTTCTACCTGGGGGATTCGCTGTACCAGTCGGTGCAGCAGGGCACCCAGACGAATGAATTCCGGATCGACGATGGTGCCGATGCGCAGTCGTCCGCGTAGCGTGTGATGCATTGACTGAGCGCTGATCTTGAAGGCCTGCAGTGACGCCAGCGCTGCTTCCGCAGAGGGCAGCAGGGCGTGGCCGTCGGACGTCAGCGTGAGGCCCTGGGCATGGCGCTGGAACAGCGTGAGGTTCAGGGTTTCCTGCAACTGCTTGAGTTTGAGGCTGACCGCCGGTTGAGTCAGGTGCAGCGCTTCGGCAGCCCGAGACACGCTGCCCTGGTGGGCCACGGCCACAAACGCGCGCAGTGCCTTCAGATCATGCATGGCTATCTCCTCTGGAATGATGACGGCGGCAACCGACAGGATATTAGTAAATATTATATCGTGTTTTTGGCTTTCTCAATTGATTCCACACGGCCTTGAGTTAGGTTGTTGGCTACCAGGCCCGGCAGCACGGGCGATTCAGTGTGCAGTGCAACATGAAGCGAGAGGCAGACATGACGACCGAGAGCATCGAGCATTATATCAATGGCTATAAGACTAAAGGCGAATCCGATCGGTATCAGGACGTCACCAACCCGGCTACAGGCCAGGTGACCGGTCGGGTGGCCCTGGCCTCCGACGCGGACGTGGACAGTGCCGTGGCCGCTGCCAAGGCTGCCTTTCCTTCCTGGGCCGATACGCCGGCGATTCGCCGGGCGCGAGTGATGTTCAAGTTTCTCGAGCTGCTGAATACACACAAGGACGAGCTGGCAGAGGCCATCACCCGTGAGCATGGCAAGGTGTTTACCGATGCCCAGGGTGAAGTGGCGCGTGGCATTGATATCGTCGAGTTCTCCTGTGGTATTCCGCAATTGCTCAAGGGTGACTACACCGAGCAGGTCAGCCGAGGGATCGATAACTGGACAACTCGTCAGCCTCTGGGCGTCGTTGCAGGTATTACGCCGTTCAATTTCCCGGTGATGGTGCCCATGTGGATGGTTCCGGTCGCAATCGCTGCCGGCAACAGCTTTGTACTCAAGCCGAGCCCGCTGGATCCCAGCGCATCGCTGATGATCGCTGATCTGCTCAAGCAGGCCGGTTTGCCGGATGGCGTCTTCAACGTAGTCCAGGGCGACAAGGATTCAGTGGAAGCGTTGATCGATCATCCTGACGTCATGGCGTTGTCTTTCGTCGGTTCCACGCCCATCGCCAATTCAATCTACGAACGCGGCGCGCGCAATGGCAAGCGCGTCCAGGCATTGGGTGGCGCCAAGAACCACATGGTCGTGATGCCGGATGCCAACCTGGACAAGGCCGTCGACGCCTTGATTGGTGCCGCTTATGGCTCCGCTGGCGAGCGCTGCATGGCGATCAGCGTAGCGGTGCTGGTTGGCGACGTGGCCGACAAGATCGTGCCGCGGCTGGCTGAGCGGGCGCGTGATCTGAAGGTCAAGAATGGCCTGGAACTTGATGCCGAGATGGGCCCCATCGTTACTGCTCAGGCGCATCAGCGCATTACCGGTTACATCGAGAAGGGTGTGGCCGAAGGCGCCGAGATGATCGTCGATGGTCGCGATTTTGATACGGCCACTACCGGCGAGGGGTGCACCGAGGGCTTCTGGATGGGCGGTACCCTGTTCGATCATGTGACGCCCGAGATGACCATTTACCAGGAAGAGATCTTCGGGCCGGTACTGGCCTGTGTGCGTGTGCCGGACGTGGCCACCGCCATTCAGCTGATCAACGATCATGAGTTCGGTAACGGCGTCAGCTGCTTTACCGAGAGCGGCAGCGTGGCTCGCGAATTCGGTCGGCGTATTCAGGTCGGCATGGTGGGTATCAACGTGCCGATCCCGGTTCCCATGGCCTGGCACGGCTTCGGTGGCTGGAAGCGTTCGATGTTCGGCGATACCCATGCCTATGGCGAAGAAGGGGTGCGTTTCTACACCAAGCAGAAGTCGATCATGCAGCGCTGGTCGGATTCCATTGATGCGGGCGCCGAGTTCGCCATGCCAACGGCCAAATAATTCCTCCTTCCACTGACTGACGGATATGCCGGCTGCGACGAACGCCTTTGGGGCAGGCGCGCCGGCATACTCCGCGAGAGCACGCCATGGCTGATCAGACCAACACTACTCATGCCTTCGATTATATCGTGGTGGGCGCCGGTACCGCCGGCTGCCTGCTCGCCAATCGACTCAGTGCGAACCCGGTGAATCGGGTGCTGCTGATCGAGGCTGGCGGTCGTGACAATTATCACTGGATTCACATTCCGGTGGGTTACCTGTACTGCATCAATAACCCGCGGACCGACTGGCGATTCCGTACCGAGCCCGATCCCGGCCTGAATGGCCGCTCGCTGATCTACCCGCGGGGCAAGATCCTCGGTGGCTGTTCCAGCATCAATGGCATGCTTTATCTGCGTGGTCAGGCCCGGGACTATAATGGCTGGGCCGAGATGACCGGTGATGATGCATGGCGCTGGGACAACTGCCTGCCGGACTTCATGAAGCACGAAGATCATTATCGTCTGGATGACGGGGGTGATGCCGATGCCGATCACCATAAATTCCATGGTCATGGTGGTGAGTGGCGCATCGAGAGGCAACGCCTGAAGTGGCAGGTGCTGGCGGACTTCGCCACTGCCGCGGTAGAGGCTGGCGTTCCCCGTACCCGCGATTTCAATCGCGGTGATAACGAAGGGGTGGACGCTTTTGAAGTCAATCAGCGCTCTGGCTGGCGGTGGAATGCCTCCAAGGCATTCCTGCGGGGGGTTACGCAGCGCAATAATCTGACGGTCTGGCACTCGACCCAGGTGCTCAAGCTCGATTTTGAATCGGGCGAGGGAGGGGAGCCCCGCTGTTCTGGTGCCACGGTCGAGCGTGACGGGAAGGAGGTCGTGGTAACGGCCCGCCGTGAGGTAGTGCTCTCCGCCGGTGCCATTGGGTCGCCACAACTGCTGCAGGTCTCCGGCATTGGACCAGCATCGCTGCTCGCTGAGCACGATATTTCTGTGGTATCGGATTTGCCCGGCGTGGGCGAAAACCTGCAGGACCACCTGCAGATTCGTTCGATCTACAAGGTCAAGGGCGCCAAGACACTCAACACCATGGCCAACTCGCTGATGGGCAAGGCAAAAATCGGGCTGGAATACGCGTTGAAACGCTCCGGGCCGATGAGTATGGCACCGTCTCAGCTATGTATCTTTACTCGAAGTTCAAAGGACTACGAGCAACCCAATCTCGAATATCACGTTCAGCCGCTGAGTCTCGAGGCCTTCGGACAGCCCTTGCATGATTTCCCGGCCATCACGGCGAGTGTGTGCAACCTCAACCCGACCAGCCGGGGCACGGTACGTATCAAGAGCCGCGACCCTCGTCAGCCACCAGCCATCTCTCCCAATTACCTGAGCACGCCCGAGGATCGCCAGGTGGCTGCCGACTCGCTGCGCGTCACGCGCCACATCGCCTCTCAGCCGGCCTTCGCCAAATATGAACCCGAGGAGTTCAAGCCAGGGGTTCAGTATCAAAGCGATGATGATCTTACCCGGCTGGCCGGGGACATCGGTACCACCATCTTCCATCCGGTAGGTACTGCCAAAATGGGGCGTGACGATGATCCCATGGCGGTGGTGGATTCTCACCTTCGAGTCAGGGGCGTCTCCGGCCTGCGTGTGGTAGATGCCAGCATCATGCCGACCATCACCAGCGGTAACACCAACTCGCCGACGTTGATGATCGCCGAGAAGGCAGCAGGCTGGATTCTGGCGTCACACTAAATTCTACAGGAATTGGGGAGAACACCGATGGTCACCTCAGCGCAAACGGAGCTCAAGAAGGGTCCACTTGACGGGATTACCGTGCTTGACTTTTCCCGGGTGCTTGCCGGGCCCTATTGCACCATGGTGCTGGCCGATCTCGGAGCCCGTGTCATCAAGGTCGAAAGAATCGGAACCGGTGATGATACACGGGAATTCGGACCGTTCGTCGAAGGCGAAAGCGCGTATTTCAGCTGCTTCAACCGGAACAAGGAAAGCATCGTTCTGGATATCAAGTCGCCTCGCGATCGTGAGCTGCTGGAACGTTTGCTGGACGAGTCCGATGTACTGGTGGAAAACTTTCGGCCCGGCGTGATGGATCGCCTGGGGTACGGGCCTGAGCGTCTCGCCAGGACGCACCCACATCTGATCTATTCTTCGATCTCCGGGTTCGGTCATACCGGCCCCTTCAGCGAGTTGCCCGGTTACGACATGGTTGTGCAGGCCATGGGCGGCATCATGAGCCTGACAGGATGGCCCGACGGCGAGCCCTCACGGGTGGGAACCAGCTTTGGCGATCTGAGTGCGGCGCTCTTTGCCGCGGTCGGTATCGTTGCGGCTCTTTATAGCCGAACCAGGGATGCTCAGGGCACTCGCATCGATATCGGCATGCTTGATTGCCAGGCAGCATTGATGGAGACCGCATTGGCTCGCTATGACGTTGAGGGGAAAGTCCCGAACCGGACCGGTGATAGCCACCCCTCCCTGGCGCCCTTCGAAAGCTTCAACGCCAAGGATGGCAAGCTCGTTATCGCCGCCGGCAACGATACCCTGTTCCTCCTGATGGCCGATGCCATCGGGGCGGCCAGACTTGCCCTTGATCCCCGCTTCCTAAGTAACGACCTGCGATGCCGGAATCGCCCCGAACTGGTCGCTGAAATGGAGAAGATCCTGCTGGAGCAGCCCGTGCAGCATTGGGTGGATCTGCTCAACGAGGAGGGGGTGCCCTGTTCACCAATCAATACCATCGACAAGCTGTTCGATCATCCGCAACTACAGGCGCGCAACATGATCGTTCAGGTTGAGGGTAGCGCCGGCAAGCCCTTCAGGACAGCGGGTAATCCCATCAAGATGACCGGGCGCGAGGATTTCGACCGTCACGTTCCCTCAAGGGCACCGGGGCTCGGACAACATCGAGAAGCCATTCTGGCTGAACTGATGGCACGCAAGCGTTCCTATCACCTGCCAACGGCGTCGGAAGAGCGTGATGCGGCGTTCCAGGCGTCTGATGTGGATCTCTCATGGCAAACATTTTATCCCGCGGGATCCCCTGAATCTGGCGCCAGACGTTCAGATGGAGGGGTAGCCGGGGCAGCGGCTCAGACGTCATCCGCTGCGCGACAGCTCGATCCGACCGAGTAGCGTGCCTGTGTTGATCTGGCGTGATTCCTCAGGTCGGTGAAAGAGGGCGTCAGGGAGAATCAGTGCACGTTCACATGGAAACAGGCATGTCTGCTCCCTGCCGGATGGGCGCATGAGCCAAGGAGCTGCCTGAAAAAAATCAGTGGGTTACCAGGAATAAACGGGAGTTGGAAGATGAACAAGACAGCGGAACGCCAGCCACAATCGAAACCCGACGAGTCCCCTTCTTCTGATGCGCAGGCCGATACCGGCCCGGAGATGATCATCGTTGAGCGGCGCGAGCGGGTCGGGCTCATCATCCTGAATCGTCCACGGAATCTGAATGCGCTCAATCGGCAACTGGCCGAGGAAACACTTGCCGTGCTGCGTGATATGGACGCTGATCCGGATATTGGTGCAATCGTGATCACCGGCAGTCCGAGAGCCTTCGCGGCCGGTGCGGATATCGAGGAGATGGCCGAGAAGCCCTTCACCGACTTTTACATGGATGACTTTCTGTCGCCCTGGGATCAGGTGCGTCAGATTTCAAAGCCGATCATTGCCGCGGTCGGCGGGTTTGCGCTTGGTGGCGGGTGTGAGCTCGCCTTGTTGTGTGACCTGATCATCGCCTCGGATGACGCTCAGTTCGGTCAGCCGGAAATCAAGCTGGGCATCTTGCCTGGCATTGGCGGCTCGCAGCGCCTGGCCCGTTCGATCGGTAAGGCGATGACGATGGATCTGGTACTGACCGGTCGCAATATCGGTGCCCGGGAAGCGAAGGAAATCGGTCTGGTTGCCCGGGTGGTACCGAAAGAGGAGCTGATGCAACACGCGCTCGAGGCAGCCCATACCATTGCCGGCTATAACGCACCGGCCGTGAAGATGGCCAAGGTAGCCGTCAATGCGGCCTTCGAGACGCCCCTTGCCGAAGGGTTGCGTCAGGAGCGTCTGCTGTTTCAGGCGGCGTTCGCCACCGAGGGGCAGAAGGAGGGCATGAGCGCTTTCGTCAAGAAGCGCGCGCCGGTTTTTCGCCATCGCTAGATAAAGGCGCTTGTAGTTTCCACCGCTTAAACCTGAAAGAAAAAGTTCAATAACTAATAGGGTTACCCAATGAGCACACCAACAACATCGGATGACAGCCTCGACTTGAGGGTCTTTATACCCTCTGTCCTGGTTATTGTGGGGCTGGTAGTCCCGCTGATCATGTTCCCGGAATCGGGGACTGCTCTGGTCAATACGGCCTTCGCATTTGCTACCGGAAAATTCGGCTGGCTTTACATGATCGCCGGGCTGAGTGTCGTTCTATTTCTTGTCGGGCTGGCGTTCAGCCGGTATGGCAATGTGCGTCTGGGTGGGCCGGATGACACGCCTGAGTTTTCGTATTTCAGCTGGGTGGCGATGATCTTTGCCGGTGGCATCGGTATTGCGATCGTCAACTGGGCATGGGTCGAGCCCATTTACTACTTTACAAGCCCGCCCTTTGACATAGAGCCCTCAAGTAATGCTGCGGCTGAATGGGCCCTTACCTACGGTCAGTTCCACTGGGGATTCACGCCCTGGGCATTTTATTGCCTGCCTGCCATTCCCATTGCCTATTCGATGTATGTCCACAATCGCCCCGGCGTCCGGCTGTCCGTGGCCTCCCGAGGCGTTCTGGGTCGTCATTCCGATGGATGGATCGGATCGATTCTTGATGCAGTTGTCGTGTTCGGTATCGTCGGTGGTGTAGGTACGTCACTGGGTCTTGCGGTACCGCTGGTGTCTCGACTGGTCAGCGGGCTGTTTGGTGTCGAACCGTCATTCATGCTCGATGTCGGCGTGTTGCTGGTCTGGACCGCCATTTTCTCTGCCAGTGTCTGGTTCGGGCTGGCGAAGGGCATTCGTATCCTGTCCGATATCAATGTCTGGCTGGCCATCTTTCTGCTCGCATTCACCTTCATCGTCGGGGATTCGCTGTTCATGATTGAAGGGTGGGTGAACAGTCTTGGCAAGATGACCTCTCACTTCGTGGAAATGAGCCTCTGGACCGATCCGGTTGGTGGTTCAACCTTCTGGAAGGACTGGACGGTCTTTTATTGGGCCTGGTGGATTGCCTACGCACCCATGATGGGTCTGTTTGTGGCTCGTATCTCTCGAGGACGTACCATACGTGAGCTCATCATTGCGGAAATGGTATTCGGTGCACTGGGTTGCTGGGTCTTCTTCGCCATCTGGGGCGGTTATGCGCTCGAACTGCAGATCAGTGGGGCCCTGAATGTGGCAGGCATCCTCGATGAAGGCGGTATACCGGCAGCCGTAGAGGCCATTCTCAATACGCTGCCCTTCTCGCAGGTGGTCACGGGGCTATTCATCCTGCTTTGTTTCATCTTCCTGGCAACTACCCTGGACAGCTCTGCCTACGTTCTGGCGTCGGTTACGTCTCGTAAACTGTCCGGCTATCAGGAGCCCAGGCGCTCCATTCGCCTGACCTGGGCCTTCCTGATTGCGGGGGTCGGGGTAGCCCTGATTCAGCTGGGTGGTCTCAAGGCCGTCCAGACGTCAACCATCGTGGTGGCCCTGCCCATGATCCCGGTGCTGGGTATTCTGACCTGGTCGCTTATCCGCTGGTTGCGTCAGGACTTCGCCAAGAAGGTTCTGGAGCCTCATCTGGTCATTGACGATCAACGCAAGTAATTGATCCTGTCAGGAGGCCGTAAGGCCTCCTGATGTTCCAAACAAGTAACATATCGGCGTGATAAGGAAACTCATAATGGCATTAAATCCCCATTCAAACCTGCCATTGAAAGATGTCAAGGTTATCGACTTTGGTCAGTTCATTGCTGGCCCCGCGGTGGCGATGATCCTGGCAGATCTGGGTGCTACGGTCGTCCACGTCGATCCCCCAAAGGGACCGCTTTGGACATCACCTGCCAATGCGACGCTCAATCGCAACAAGCTGATCGTGTCCATCGACCTCAAGCAACAGGAGGGCCGTGAGCAGGCTCTGGCGTTGATCGAGGAAGCCGATATTGTCATCGAGAGTTTTCGTCCCGGCGTGATGGCGCGTCTCGGCATCGACTTCACGGCGTTGCGTGAGGAGCGCCCGGAGCTGATCACCCTGTCGATTCCCGGCTTTGCCTCCAATGATGAGCTGCGCCGTGACTGGCATGCCTTCGAAAGCGTCATTGCGGCCAATTCCGGCGTTTTCACGGATATGGGGCTCAACCGGGTACTGATGGGAATCAATCCGTCATTTTCACCGCTGCCGCTGGGTTCTGCCTACGGCACCATGCTGGCGGCGTCTTCGGTGGTACTGGCGCTACAGGCGCGTGAACGCACGGGGCTGGGGGATGAAATCGAAGTGCCGCTGGTCTGCGCTCTGATGGAGGGCCTTACCTACAACTCGATCAGGATCGACGGCCTGCCGGAGCGCTACAAGACGCAGCGCGAGAAGGAGATCGAGCGCCGGCGCATCGAAGGTCTGCCCATGAACCTCAGCTACGATGAGCTTCAGGAGCTGCTGGACCCCTTTTATCGCAGCTACAAGTGCAAGGATGGGCGCATGTTCTATGTGGTCTGTCCAAGCCACAATCAGCATGCCAAGCGTTGTCTGAAGGTACTGGGTATCTATGATGAACTGGTTGCCGAGGGCATGAACGAGGAACCGGATACCTATCGTCCGGTCAGCGAATGGGCATCCGACATGTCACTGGGGGTCTACCCTCTGCCCAAGCATTGGGCCGATCATATCGCCGCCCGGATGAAAGAGGTCTTCATTACCCGAACGTCCAAGGAGTGGGAAAAGATCTTTGGCCGCGGCAAGTTTCCCGGTGCTCCGCAGCGCTGGTTGCAGGAGTGGATCCACGATGACCATGCCGAAACGTCCGGCCTGATGGTCGAGGTGGACGACCCGGAATTCGGCGTCATGACCCAGCCTGGCCCCATGGTGTGGTTGCAGGGCAGCAGTGCGGAGATGCTGTCGCCTGCACCACGCCGCTGGGTCAACTATCAGGAAGCGTTGAACGCTCTGCTTCGGATCGAGACCAAACTGCCAAGGGTGCGTGCCAAGAATGCTCGCGATGGCTGGCTTGAGGGGGTTCGGGTTCTTGATCTGTGCAACGTGATCGCCGGGCCGCATTCCGTGGCTTATCTGGCTCGCTTCGGAGCGGAAATCATCAAGATCGATCCAGCCAAGCCCTTTTATGACTGCTGGAACACGGTCATCTTCGGTTTGTCTCACATGCGCTCCAAGCGA
This sequence comes from Larsenimonas rhizosphaerae, assembly GCF_026240105.1. Taxonomy (NCBI): domain Bacteria; kingdom Pseudomonadati; phylum Pseudomonadota; class Gammaproteobacteria; order Oceanospirillales; family Halomonadaceae; genus Larsenimonas; species Larsenimonas rhizosphaerae. The sequence continues at coordinate 43,979 of NZ_JAPIVE010000003.1, read as the reverse complement.
TCCGTGCTGACCGATGTCACGCAGCCACGAGGACGCGAGATTCTCGAGGAGCTCATCCGCCAGAGCGATGTGGTGGTCTGGAATGCCACCGACAAGCAGGTGAGCCGCATGGGATTGACCGAAGAAGGCATGAAGCGTTTGAATCCCCAGGCCATTTTCTGTCAACTGGACTGTTTCAGCGGTGTACTGCCCGGCCCACGGACCAATTACCTCGGTTACGACGATCTGGTGCAGGCGACCACCGGCATCATGCTGCGCTTTGGCGGCAGCATGGACACGCCTGAAGAGCACGCTCACGTTGGCACCATTGATGTCATGTGTGGTTTCGGCGCTTCGCTCGGTATAGCGACAGCGCTGTATCAAAAGCTCAAGACCGGCAGGGTGGATCGGGTGAAGACCTCGCTGTCCGCCCTGAGCGGTCTGGCTCAGATGCCATTCTGTTACGACTATGAGCGTCGCGGGCTCTTTGATGAGCCGGCAGGGCGGGAAGTCAATGGCTACGATGATCTGTCACGTTTCTATTCAGCATCTGATGGCATCCTGCTGATCAGCGCCTATGAGCAGGAACTGCACAAGTTCGCCAATGTCGAGGGCCTGGAAGGGCTGGCCGAGGTGCCGGCAAGCGAACGCGCCGCTTTTCTGGCCCCCCGGTTTGTGACCATGCGCGCCCTGGACTGGGTAGAGCGGTTGCAGGCCGCCGATATCGCTGCGGCCGTGTGTGAAAACCTCGAAACGCTTCGCTCCTACAATGCCCATCCGGCAGATGAGCATGCCACGGGCATCGATCGGGGCAGCTATTCCTTTTCTGTCTACGAGGACCATCCCAGCGGGCATGTGATTACACAGCTTGATCCCTATGCGATTCGCCCGAGGCGGGGAAGGATCTATCCCATGGTGCCTTCTGAAAAGTACGGAGCGTCGACCCGAAGTGTCCTTGAGGAGCTCGGCCACTCAGCTGATGACATCGACCGCTTGATTGAAGACGGCGTTGTATCGGAAAGCTGGAGCCGTGAGTACCTGCCAAGCTGAGGTCCGCCCCGTTTACCGGGGCGATATCAGGCTTCGCAGTGTGTTCAGGACAATATTTCTGTATTGTTGAGAGTTAATGAAAACCAGCCTTTCATGGCTGGTTTTTTCGTGTCAGGCCAGAGGGTTTCAATCGCCGTTGAGGTACAGGATCTCCTTTCAACGAGCCGGTGGCGTTTGGTTCGCCGTCATGGTCCTGTCCACAAGGCCCGCGGGGTAGTATGAGGAGGGCGTTCGCGGGCCAGCCACTGGCGTACCAGTACAAACACCAGTATCGCTTCGGCCAGTTCTCCGCCGTAGAACATCCACTGGGCGGCCTGGGTGATGTCCTGTACCGTGGCGCCTGGCATGGCCGGGGCCTGAATGAAGTACATCCATTTTCCCAGTACGGCATGGCATGCCATGGCGATGACAAGAACGATCAGTCGAGCAGGAAGGGCGGGACGATAGGGTGCCGGGTCCGGCCCGGCCACGGCCCAGGTAAACAGGCAGCCGGCGGCCATAAAATGAAAATGAACCAGAAGTGCCAGTGCCGGTGAGTGAAGCTGGGCCACGTACAGGCCGGTGAGGTACAGCATGGCCATACCGCCGATATTGAATATTACACTGGTTATCGGGTGACTCCAGAGTCGGACGGCAGGGTGGCCAAGCAAGGCGACGAGCCCTCGGGCGCCCCGTGTCGGCAGGGTCTTGAGCAACAATGTCATGGGGCAGGCGAACACCAGCGCGACAGGCGCATACATGCCGATCATCAAATGCTGGATCATGTGGGCCCGCAGATCATGGTGAGCCAGATGCATCACGATGGGCGACAGGCCCAGTTCGATCAGAACAATGCCTGAAATGAACAGGGCCGTGCGATAACCGGGCCAGGACTGTCCGCGCTGCTTTTGTTGCCATACACCGAGCACATACGCGCACCCCACCAGCGCAGTGAGCAACCTCAGTGCCATCATGACAGCTGAGTGCTGGCCTGCCCGCGCCGGGCTCGCTGAAGCAGCACATAACCGACGGCCAGAAGGGCGATACCTGCGCCGTTCCAGGCCAGGTCGTACACAATCAGGTTGTCGACATAGCGTACCTGATGCAGCCCCAGCAGCTTGTGATCCACAATGCCATCGAATACCTGAAAGCCGCCCATGCCAAGCAGAAATCCCGGGCCACGATAGCCAGGCGCATGATGGTGGGTTTCGTGAAGTCTGAGCATCATCGCCGCCCCGGTTACAAGCAATACCAGCTCCATGGTATGCAGCACGCCATCCGAAATGATGGCTGCAACGGTGCTGTCGCTCTCCACGAAGTGATGCCAGACCAGTAACTGGTGGAAGATGATTTCATCAATGGCCGCCATGAAACCGATGCCCAGTAGTATGGCGGCCAGCAGGGTACGTCGAACATCAGGAGCAGGTGCGGTCATGCGTCATATCCTTTGACGGATGAGTAAATGTTTCCAAAGCATAGACGACTTGACAGGGGGGGCGGAGTGGGGAGAGCGACGGTCGATACGTTGCTCGTTACGCGTCCGGAAATACGACTGTCTGCCTGAAAGGTTGCGCTGGCATTGATGTGGAAGTATTCACGGGGTTGATAATCCTCTGCCCCCGGCAGATGCCGGGGGCAGAGGGTGTACTTCAGGCTTGTGAGGAGTAGGTGGTTCTGGTACCGCGTTTTGGTTTGAGGAACCGTGCACGCAGCCTGTCTCGCATTCGATTGACCAGACGTGTCTGAAACAGGGCGCTTGCTACGATCACCACTGCCAGATAGATCGGGTATACCCATAGGCTTCTTTCTTCCTGAGTTGCCAGATGGGGCAGCATGCCGAGAGTGGCATCCGTTGTAATGATGTCGAACAGGGCGTAGCTCGCCTTTTCAATTTTTGATGCCATCATGGACAGCGGAATATGCAGTGCAAAGATCGACAGCGAGGCGATGCCCAGGCGGGCAGCAACGCCTGCGCTCCATGTGCGAGGGTCAAGTCGACTGCGCGCACAGAGCATGACCAGCAGCAGTTGAGCCGGCAGTAACAGGCCATTATGAACCAGGTAATACCACTGGCCGCCGACGAACTGGTACAGCATGGCCGTGGCCCAAAGGCACAGCAGGATGAATCCGATTGACCACCATTTGCCGGTATGTCCGGTGAGGGCAGCCAGCCATGCGGGCTTCAGATCATACACCCGGTACAGCACGATACCTGCAAGAAATTCCGGCAGCCGCAGCAGCGGATTGCGATGCATCATGCCGTGGGCGATGGGGGTGACGGTGTCGCTGAAAAACATGTACAGCGAGGGGGTCAGATAGAGTAGGCACAGTACGGTCAGCAGCAGAGCGGGCCGATATGTAGCGCGCAGCCTGGGTGCCAGATAGGGAAAGGTAATATAAAAGAACAGCAGGGCGGAAAGTGACCATGCCGGCTGATTGAAGACGGTATATAGCGGATTCCATGCCTGTAGCAGCGAGAGGTTGAGCCCCAGGTTGACCAGCCACCCTGTTGTATCAAGGGCGTAGGCCTGCGTCTCGGGCGCATTCATGTGCCAGCCGTTGACATTGTGGTCTACCATCACGGTGCCCATCGAGCCCGAGGCTGTGAGCGCCAGGGGGATGGCCAGCAGCAGGGCCAGTATATGGATCGGGTAGAGAGAGCTTAACCGTTTAATGAAAAAGCTCTTTTTATTGATCTCGGCGCGTCGGCCCGGCCCCAGGTATACGTGCGTCAATAGAAAGCCCGACAGCACGAAAAATGTACTGGTCGAGAAAAAGCCGAGGCTTAACAGGCTATGTACCATGGGAAGCGCCTGTACTTCCGGATAATTTTTCAGCGTATGAAACATTACCAGATAGATGGCCAGTGCGAAGCGCAGCCAGTCCAGCGCTACAAATGTCTCCCTGGATGGTGTTGCCATGGTGCGGTCCCTCTCATCACTGTCTTGTGTCACGATTGACTTGGGTCGAGGATGAGGCAGTAAGACGACTGAAGCTGTGCTCAAGTGATTTCATTTGGTTACCTTAAGATTTTTCAAAGTTACATTTTCAAAGTATCCCTGCCTTTTTGCTGTAAAAGAAAGTTGCTTCGGTATTAGCCGGTATTTCGCTCTTTTTGCTAGAATCCTTCCCAGATTACCGGGCCCTCTGGTCTGAGCCATTATGCATGCTGTGCAAGCAAGGAGCGTTTTCGTGAAAATAGGGATTATCGGGCTGGGTCGAATGGGGGCAAACATTGCCCGTCGCTTGATGGATGCCGACCATGAGTGTGTCGTCTTTGATGCCAGTGCCGAGGCGGTCAGCACATTGTCTGACGAAGGTGCGCAGGGGGTTGGATCTCTGGATGAGCTGATTGACGCGTTGCCTGCGCCCCGTGTCATCTGGCTGATGCTGCCGGCCGGCGATATTACGGAACAGACGGTCGAGACGCTGCGAGGCAAGCTTGGCAGCGATGACACCCTGATCGACGGCGGCAATGCAAACTTCAAGGATGATGTGCGTCGCGCCGAAAAACTGGCCGAGCAGGGTATCCACTATGTAGATGTGGGTGTGTCCGGTGGCGTATGGGGACGAGAACGTGGTTATTGCCTGATGATCGGTGGTGAACAACCGGTCGTTGAAAAGCTGGATCCGATCTTTGAAACGCTGGCTCCTGGCAAGGGGGATATCGACAAGACCCCATCTCGTGCCACGCGCGATCCGCGTGTTGAGCAGGGCTATATGTATTGCGGGCCGAATGGCTCGGGCCATTTCGTAAAAATGGTACACAACGGCATTGAATACGGCATGATGCAGGCGTTTGCCGAAGGGTTTGATATCCTGAAGAACCGTAACAAGGAAGAGCTGCCCGAGAACATGCGCTACGACATCGAGCTGGCGGATGTTGCCGAGCTGTGGCGTCGTGGCAGCGTGATTTCATCCTGGTTGCTGGATCTGACCTCCATTGCGCTGGCCGAAGATAATGACCTTGAAGGGTATAGCGGCAAGGTCAACGATTCAGGTGAAGGGCGCTGGACCATCGAGGCGGCCATCGAGGAAGCAGTACCAGCCAATGTGCTGTCTGCGGCGCTATTCACGCGGTTCCGTTCCCGTAGCGATAATACGTATGGTGAAAAGCTGTTGTCAGCGATGCGCAAGCAGTTTGGTGGCCATGTCGAGACGCCGCCTGATCCGAAGAAATAAACGGATAAGCAGGTTGCAGCGCCGCACACGATGCGGCGCTGCTGTATCAGGACGATATTTTTTCAAGTAATGAGGCCGGGCAGTGATGGTTAAAGCGATAACGACATGACAGAAGCGCGCGACATTATAGTGATTGGTGCAGGTGCGGCCGGGCTGATGTGTGCGGCGGCGGCGGCCTATCGTGGGCATCATGTGCAGCTGCTTGACCATGCAAACAAGGCGGCCAAAAAAATCCTGATGTCCGGGGGCGGTCGATGTAATTTCACCAACCTGAATTCGACGCCGGCAGATTTCTTTTCCGACAACCCCTATTTCTGTATTTCGGCCTTGAAACGCTATACACCACGCGACTTTCTGGAGCTGGTAGAGCGCCATGGTATTTCGTATGTCGAGAAAGAGCCTGGTCAGCTTTTTTGCGAGGAGTCGAGCAGGGATATTGCCAACATGTTACTGACCGAGTGTGAGTGGGCAGGGGTGACCCTGTCGCTCTCGACCACCATTGCCTCGGTAACGGCTTGGGAGCAGGGCGGCTATCGGCTGGAAACGTCTCGCGGAAGCATCGAGGCTGATGCTGTCGTCGTGGCAACCGGCGGCTTGTCGATCCCGACGATGGGGGCGACCGGATTTGGATACGACCTGGCGCGCCAGTTTGGCGTTAATGTACTGCCGGTGCGGGCTGCCCTGGTGCCCTTCACTTTCAGTGGTGAGTGGAAAACGCGCTTCTCCGGCTTGTCCGGATTGGCCGTGCCTGTTGAGGCTCGTTGTGGTGACGGCTGCTATCGGGAACCGGTGCTGATGACTCACCGTGGGCTTTCCGGTCCCTCCATGCTGAAGCTGTCCACGCACTGGCGTGAGGGAGAGGACATTGTCATCGACTGGTTTGCCGGTCAGGATGTTCTTGAGCTGCTAAAGCAGGCGCGAGCAGAGACACCTCGCCGGCAGCTTCAGACCTGGTTGAAGGCATTCTTGCCTCATCGGCTGGCAGCAGCGTTCAGTGACTGGTATGACATGGGAGGCACTCTGGCAGCCCTTTCCAATGCGCAGTGCCTGCAGATCAGTCAGCACCTCTCGGCCATGTTCCTCAAACCGTCGGGCACGGAAGGGTGGCGTACTGCAGAGGTAACGCTGGGCGGTGTGGATACCCGTGAGGTATCCTCAAAGACATTCGAAGCGGTCAATCAGCCGGGGCTTTATTTCATAGGTGAGGTGCTGGACGTCACCGGACAGCTGGGAGGTCACAACTTCCAGTGGGCATGGGCCAGTGGTGTCGCCTGCGGACGGGCTTTATAAGGGGGCGGGCGCATGGCCTGAAAGAGGCGCGCCCCGCCTAGCGGGACAGCAACCCCTTGACGCGCTTGAACATGGTGTAAGCCAGAATACCCTTGCGCAGATGCCTTGCGATACCCTTGCGCTCATGACGCCTGTTGCGTCGGGCCCGCCATGCAGTCGCAAGGCTTGCCCCTGTCAGTAGTACACCCTTGTAGCGGGCTATCTTCTGCCATCCCCTGTCCATCGGGGCTGTCGCTTCCAGCCAGTCCCGTGCACTGTGGCTTATATCAAGCCGATCCTGGATGACCTGGTGTTCCAGTTGGGCACGGCGAATTTCCAGCTCACGAAGTTTCACGATGCTGCTCCAGATGCTGTCGGTCTTCGCTGAACTGACTCAGCGTCGATTTCAGCAGGCTTGGGCGTCGTGCGATGGCTCGAACGCGCCATGCCAGTAGAAGGCCCAGAGCGATCAGAATGCCGGAGGCTATGCCCATGGCCATCAGTCTGTGATCTTCCCAGAACATGACCACAATCAGCAGCATCAGCATACCGATGCCGAATGCGATCAGCAGCATGGCGATGCCTGCAAGAATGAGCATCAGCATCAGGCGTGAACGTTCTTCCTCAAGCTCTACAACAAAAAGACGCAGGCGAGTTTCGCCTGCGTTGATCATCGAGCTTATGACGTTACGCGATGCGCCGAAAAGGCGCTCGAAAGGTCCGTCATTCTGTGGCATCAGCGACGTCCGAGCAGCAACCCGAGAACCACACCGGCGCCTGCAGCAAGACCGACGCTGGCCCACGGATTTTCATGGACATAGTTATCAGCGCAGTCGAATTTCTCGAGCGCCTGTTCCCGTACGTATTCGCCTTTTTCACTCAGACGACTCTTGACTGCTGCCAGGCGCTGTTCAGCCTGCTCGCGTACGCGAGAAACATTCTCTCGAGAATCATCCGCGGTAGCCTGCATCAGTTCTTCAACGGTGCTTGAAAGCTGGCGAAGATCATCATAAAGCTGTTCCTTGCTCACATTACGAGCTTGATCCTGCGGTTCAATAGGCTGCATGGCCATGTAGCGTCCTCCGGTGATTTAGGGTGTTCAACTCCAGCATAGCAGTAATCGGTTAGTCTTCAATATAACCGGGCATCCCGGCCTGAAATGCGTTGAAACTGAAGCCAAGACCGATGCGGCGGCTGTAATGATCGTAGTCGATCAGGCTTTCACCATAGCCTTCATAGAGCTGAATGAAGCCACGCAACTTGTTGTGCAGCGGGAAGGAATAGTCGATTTGATTGCCGTAATTGCCCTTGCCGGTATTGCCCTTGGCCGTCCACGTGATTTCCTGACCATGGCGTGCATAACCCAGCATCATGTCGGTGTAGCCGATATAGTTTTCAAGGTCGGGGTTATTGTCCTGCCGGTCGCCTTCAGGAATGCGCCAGTGCGGTGTGACGGTCAGCCACCAGTTGCCACGCTGGAAGGTGGTATCGGCATAAATGCGATTCCAGCTACGGGAAAGAGGGTCCGAGCGACCATTGGATTCGTGGGCAAACCCGATGCGGTTCAGTGTGTTGGTCCAGCCCAGCAGGGTCAGGCTGTTATCAAAGCTTGCAAAGATTTCCGGCTCGTAATTCGTTTCACGGAATGGGGCCGAGGCATCATCGTTGTAGGCCTGCCACCATGAGCGTTGCGTATAGGCAAAATAGATATCCCCATTACTGCCAAACAGGTCATCCCAGACCTTGACCTTGAGGCTCAACTGAAACTTGATTTCCGCATTGTCGACGTTCGAACCATCTCCGATCTGGTCGAAAAAGCGGGTATTGGGGCGCGTGTTGTAGGTCACCGGCAGGATGTAATTGCGGCGATACGCCGAGATGGCCAGCGGGTTGTTTTCAATGTTTGATTCCAGCGTGCGGCGGATGCGGACTGTTTCCGACGGATCCGGCGCATCACTGCCGTTGGCTGCTGCCACTGGAAGAGGGGCATGGTCCGGTGCGCTGGGAAGGCCGGCCGAAAAGGCATTGAAGCTCAGGCCTACGCCGAGGCGGCGCGTGTAATGATCATAATCGATCAGGCTTTCGCCATAGCCGTTATAGTACTGGACGAACCCCCGAAGCTTGTCGTGGAGCGGAAACGAATAGTCGATCTGGTTGCCATAGTGGCCCTTGCCCGGATTGCCCTTGATGGACCAGGTCAACTCCTGGTTGTTGCGAGCATACCCCAGCATGATGTCGCCATAGCCCAGATAATTTTCGATATCCGGGTTGTCATCATCACTGTCACTTTCCGGAATGCGCCACCATGGTCTGACGCTCAGCCACCAGTTGCCATTCTGGAAGATGCTTTCTGCATACAGGCGATTCCAGCTGCGCGAAAGAGGATCCGAGCGGCCGTTGGACTGATGCACTGCCCCCAGGCGGTTAATGGTGTTGGTCCAGCCCAGTAGCGACAGGCTGTTGTCAAAACTCGCAAACACCTCCGGCTCATAATTGGTTTCCCTGAAGGGGGCCGAGGCATCCGAGTTATATGCCTGCCACCAGGAGCGCTGGGTATAGCCAAAGAAAAGATCTCCGTTGTCGTTCCAGACATCATCCAGCAGCTTGATCTTGAAGCTGAGCTGGAACTGCACTTCGCGGTTATCGACCGGTTCTCCGCTGATGTACCGGAAATTGCCTTCATCGGGATTAAAGTTGTACGTCATCGGCAGCAGGTAGTTGCGCCGATAGACTGTAATCGCCAGCGGATTGGCTTCGGCGTGACGTTCAAAGGCAGTGCGCCGCTGTGACTGGTCAGCCACCTGCCGTGTTTTTTCATTATCCGAGGTAGACGATTCGCCGAGGTCGGCTGCGTGAACCAATGCAGGAATCAGGGGAAGAGCCAGTAACGGCCAGTGCAGCAAACAGCGAATCAAGCGAGCCATATGGATACCTGTACGAGGCGAAGGAACATTGAAAGGCCGCACGGATACGGCGCCAGCCTCAAAAAGTGGGCGCAGTATATCGCTCCCCCACACAAGGCACTATCCGGATAATAAAAGTGTTCGAGCTGTTAATCAGCGTTTAAGCCGGTTGAGAAAGTGTCACATTCATCGGGACACGCTTTTTACCCGCCGCCGGGGGGATTATGATGGCGCCGCACAGGGCATGAACAACGGATGGCAGGCAAACAATGACAGGGCAGGGATGGTGTGGCGTCTTGAAGGCGCTGGTGGTGATGGCATGCCTTTGGATCGCAAGCGATGCGGCACTGGCACAGGATACGTCGATTCCGGAGGCAGCGACTCTGGAGCAGCAGATTGCCCGCCTGTCCTCCACTGCGTCTTCGAATGCCGATGACAAGCGGGAGCTGGCAACCCTGGAGGCGACGCTTGATGACCGGACAGCATTAACATCATTGCGCGCTCAGTTGGAAGATCTTGATGACAGGATCAACCATGCAGCGTCCCGCCAGCGGCGTTACCGCGAGGCGCTTCGATCGCTCAATGAGTCGGCCAGTGCCGATACCGATGCCCTGCAGACAAAAAGTCTGAGCGAACTGGTGGATCGGGCCGGTAAATCCATCGAGTTGCTCAAGCAGCGTCAATCCACCATGGCTGATACCAACCGGGCACTGATCAACGCCCAGACACTGCCTGAGCGCGCGCAGTCGGTTATCAGTAATGCTCAAAACGATCTGCAGGCGATCGAGTCCACCCTTGGCAGCAATGAAGACGAGAGCGGCCAGCCCCTGTCCGATGTCATGCGGCAGTCTCTGGTGGTACGCAAGGCATTGCTGAATCAGCGTATTGACTACAATCGGCGCCAGCTTGAAAACAATACCGCCCTGCGCGATGTGGCACTGGCGCATCGCGAATTGCTGGATCGTCAGATTGAGCAGGAAAACAACAACCTTCTGGTGTTGCAGTCCCTGATCAATCAAAAGCGCCGTGATCAGTCTGAAAAGGCAATTGCCGATGCCACCCGAACCGATGGTGAAGCCACCCTTGATTCACCGCTGATCGAGCAGGCGCTCGATCGCAATCGGGCGTTAAGCCGAAAGCTGCTGGATACCACGGACCGCGTCAATACGCTGATCCGTGAAAGTATTTCAGCCAGTACGGAGCTTGATAACGTGCGTCAGGTGCAGCGCACCTTGCGTGAGCAGATTGATGCCGTGAAAGGCAGTCTGTTGCTATCGCGCATCCTGCGTCAGCAGCGTGATGATCTTGCTGATGTCAAAATGGATCGCGGCTTGAAGGAAGAAATCGGGCAGGTGCGCCTCGAGCAGTTTGATCTGTCTCAGACCCGTGACGCACTGGCCAGTCCCGACACCTTTCTGAGTCAGCAAATGAAAGAGGCCAATGTCGCCGAGGTTTCCGATCAGGTGCGCAGCAGTCTTATGCAGCTTTATGCGGCACGGCGAGACCTTCTGGACCAGCTCGACCGCGAGTACGGCAATCTGTTGGGCAGGGCAATTGATTTACAGCTCAATCAGCAGCAGCTGGTCTCGATCAGTGACAGTGTCAATCACACCATTCAGGAACAGCTGTTCTGGGCGGCCAATGGGCAGCCCCTGGGTGTTGGCTGGCTGCGCGCACTGCCGTCATCGTTGTGGCGGGATCTGAACGACCCTTCCTGGGGAAATGCGGTAGCCAGCCTGTGGCAGGTGCCTTCTCTGCGGGCCCTGGTCATGTTGCTACCGCTGGGGCTTGCCGGGCTGGTGGCCTTTTTCCGACGTCGCATCAAGAAACGGCTTTTGATGCTGCATGATGAAGTCGGACGACTCAAGCGGGATAGCCAGCTGCATACGCCAAAGGCGATTTTGTTGAACTGGATTCTGTCTTCCACTGGCCCGTTGCTGCTGGGTGCTCTGGGGGGGCTGCTCCACTATGGCGGAGAAGGATTTTCATTGTCTCTGGGAAAAGGGCTGCTTCGTCTGTCACTGGCCTGGGGCGTGTTTGCCCTCATGCGTCGCCTACTGGTGCGTGACGGCGTAGCCGAGCGCCATTTTCACTGGGCGCCGGGCTATGTTGCCCGCTTGCGCAGCCTGTTCCTGTGGCTGGGCATGGCGATGATCCCTGTCCTGATGATTACCGCTCTCGCCGAAAACGCAGACAGCCAGCTGGCCGACCATCCGGCCGGGCTGTTGCTGTTGCTGATTGGCCTGGTCGCCATGAGTGTCTTTCTTGTGCGGGTGGTACTGGCACATACGCCCTACATCGGTGTGCGGCTGTTTCGGCTCCTGCTGGGGCTGGTGCTGGCCATGGTGCCGCTGATACTGGGTGTGCTGGTATGTCTGGGTTACGAATACACCGCGCTGCGGCTCACCGGCCGCTTCATCAATACGCTGTATATCTTTGCCCTCTGGATCGTGGTGGAAGCCAGTGTCGTGAGAGGGCTGGCTGTTGCCGCGCGTCGGCTTGCCTATCGCCGTGCAGTGGCGCGTCGCCGGGCACAGGTCCAGGAGGGCGCAGAAGGGGGCGGGCTTGATACCATCGAAGAGCCGCCGTTGGACATGGAGCAGGTCAATCAGCAGTCGCTGCGCCTGTCCAAGCTGATCCTGATCCTGTCGTTCAGTGCGCTGCTTTACGTTATCTGGGCCGATTTGCTGGCGGTATTGTCATATCTTGATACGGTCACGGTCTGGACCATTCATGCGGCCAGTGCCGCCGACGGTGAGATGACCCAGGTATCGCTGGCCAATGTGCTCATTGCTCTGGCAACGTTCGGTCTGATGAGCGTTATGGCGCGGAACCTGCCCGGCTTGCTGGAAGTCATGGTGCTGTCGCGGATGTCACTCAAGCCCGGCACGGCCTATGCGGTAACCTCGCTGTTGTCTTATGTCATCGTGGTCAGCGGGATCGTCTATGCGCTGAGTACGCTGGGTGTCGCCTGGGCCAAGCTGCAGTGGCTGGTAGCGGCGCTGGGTGTCGGGCTGGGGTTTGGTCTTCAGGAAATCTTCGCCAACTTCATTTCAGGCCTGATTATCCTGTTTGAACGCCCGATCCGTATCGGCGATACCATTACGCTGGGAGAGCTGCATGGCGCAGTGAGTCGGATCCGGATCCGGGCCACGACCGTGACCGATTTTGACCGCAAGGAAATCATCATTCCCAACAAGACCTTCGTGACGGACCGGCTGATCAACTGGTCCCTGTCGGATAACATCACGCGGGTTGTGCTGAAGTTCGGTGTAGCACACGGGGCCAATCTCGATGAGGTCCACACGCTGCTTTTAAAGGCGTGTCAGGACAATGCACGTGTGTTGCGAGATCCGGAGCCATTGGTGTTCTGCATGGCCTACAACGTCAATGCCTTTGACTTTGAAGTGCGGGTACATGTCAGTGACCTCGGCGATCGTCTGCCGGTCACTGATGAAATCAATCGGTGTGTGGATCGCATGTTCCGCGAGGCCGGTATTCGCATTGCCTTCCAGCAGATGGATGTATGGCTCCACAATCAGCAGGGTCAGGCGTCCTGCGTGCAGACACGGCAAACGCCTGACCCTTCATCCCCCTGATCAGCGGCGACGGGCATGCATCAGAAACTCCCGATTGCCGTCTCCACCGGTGATCGGGCTGTCGATCCATGCCAGCAGGTCGAGCCCCACGGTGTCACAGCACGAGGCCAGCCGGGTACGAACGGTATCGTAATCATCGGTCGAGCGGACCAGGCCGCGGGTGTTGATCGCGTCCGGGCTCAGCTCGAACTGTGGCTTGACCAGCGAGAGCAGGGGCGTCCCGGAAGGCATCAGTGCCGCCAGTGCCGGCAGAATCAGAGTCTGGGAAATAAAGGACACATCCATCACGACAGCGTCGGGCCCTTCAGGCGCCCATTCGGCAATCGTTTCCAGCGTCAGGGTGCGGGCATTGCAGCCTTCGATGCAGATGACCCGCGCATCCTTGCGTAATTCATCGTCAAGCTGTTCGTGGCCGACATCGATCCCGATGACCTGGCGGGCGCCGTGGGCAAGTGCGCAATCGGTAAAGCCGCCCGTGGACTGGCCGACATCGAGCACGGCGAGCCCTTCCAGAGGTACACTGGTATGCGTCAGCAGGGCCTCCAGCTTGAGACCTGCCCGAGATACGTAAGTATCTTCCGGGTCCGGAGTGACGATGAACCTGCTGCCTTCGGGACACTTTTCGCCCGGGCGCGTCAGCAGGATCTGCCGTCCCTGGCGCTCGATGTGTACCCGGCCATGCCTGATCAATCGTTGCGCCCGTGTGCGGGAGCGTGCCAGCCCCTGGCTGACCAGCATCTGATCAGCGCGAACATTTCCCATCGCGGTAGTCTCCTTGCATCTTCGGCGGGCAAGCATGCCCTGGTCAGCGGATGCTGTCATCCGGGTGTGGCGTGTTGCGGGTGAATTCGCGCTGCCAGCGGCTCAGTACGCTTTGACGCTTGAGGGGGTCCACCAGTGCCATCAGGCCGGGGCTTAAATGAATGGGGCGCAAACTGCCGCCAAATCCCATCTTGAGGGCACTGGCCGACCCGGGGCCACGTGTTGCCGGGTGGAGGGCACCCAGCATGGCCTGGGTAGCCACTACCTGCTGTCCGGCCTCACTGGTGTAAAAGGCCAGAAAGTGGCGCGCCGCGTTCGGATGTCGCGCAGAGCGCGGTATGAAGGCCAGCCGCTGCAGCACCAGGGCATAATCCTCGGGAACCACCACCGTCAGTGCCGGATTGTCCCGCGCGGCCTGAAAGGCATAGGAGCCGATCAGGTTGTAGCCGATCACATAACGCCCGGCAGCCAGCCCTTCAAGCATGGGGCGCGTTGAGTCAAGCTGTACGGCATGCACCCCGCCAAGGGCATTGATCAGTGACCAGTATCCCGGCGACTGCTGGGCATCCTGAGCGGTGAACGTGAATCCGGTGTCGCTTTTGGCAGGGTTATACGTAACGACCTTGTCCTGCAGGGCCTCCCTGTGGGTCGTCAGATACTCAAGCAGGGCTTCATGGCTGCGGGGCAGGGCATCCTTCAGCAGGTCCTGGCGGAACACCATGACGATCGGCTCGAAGCTCAGTCCCACCAGCTCATTGCGCCACAGGGCGTCGCGTGGCCAGTGATCACTGATGCTGGCCCCCAGAGGCTGGGCATGCCCCTCGTTGACCAGGGCATATTGCCGTGACATGGCGGATGAAATGACCAGATCCGCACTGTCCTGATCGGGCAGGTGATCGTAATGGCGATAAAGCGTTTCAGTGGAAAAGTTGCGATACACCACCCGTACATGCGGGTTGGCGACCTGAAAGGCGGTCAGTACCGGAGCAATGATGTGTTCGTCTACCGCACCATCAATCCGCAGTTGAGCATGCTGAGGCGTTTGTGCCTCAAGTGTCAGGGTCGTTTGCGGACGAGCAGCGCTGGCGTGAGCGGTACTGCCGACCAGTAGAATGATCAGGGCGACGGTCTGCAGTCCGCGGTGAGTCAGGCGGTGTTTCAAATGAAAGCTCATGATGGTGTCCGAAAGGTTAGCGTGACACGCAGCCCGCCCCGGGAAGGGGTGGTCAGTGTCAGGTCGGCGCCATGCGCCCGGGCAATGCCATCGACAATGGCCAGGCCAAGGCCGCTGCCGGTCGGCCCGTTCTGGCCGCCTCGTCTGAAAGGCTTCATCAGCTCGGCGCGTTCGTGTGCTTCGATGCCAGGGCCATCATCTTCAACCCACAGGGATGGTGGGTCTGCCCGGGTGCCGACGGTAATGCAGCTTGCTCCGTAGCGGCGTGCATTATCCAGCAGGTTGGCCAGGGCTTCTTCCAGTTGCCAGCCGGCCCCGGTAATCGTGGCATCCCCCTGCTCGGTATCAAGGCCTACATCAATATGGCGAAAGCCGGTCTGCTCCATGGCGCGCACCACGCCGTGTCTAGCGACGGTCGACAGGGTCAGGGCCTCGTTCTCAATGCCTGACTCGGGATGATGCAAGCGCGTCCAGGACAGGAGCTGCGAGGCCAGGCGTGCCGCATCCGTACTGGTCACGTGCAGCACCTTGAGCGCCGCGTGCCACTGGGCCGGATCTTCCTGACGCAACGCCAGTTCGGCGCTGGCGCTCAAGCCGGCCAGAGGGGTACGCAGCTGGTGTGACGCATCACCGATGAATCGCTGCTGTTCGGCGTGAGCGCCACGCTGGCGTGCCAGCAGGTCGTTCAGGGCATTGACCAGCTCCTTGAGTTCACGGGGTGTGGGCAGAGCCAGTGGCGACAGGTCATTGGCACTGCGGCGTCGAAGCTCCCGACGAATCACCCTCAGGGGCGACAGTGAGCGTCGGATCAGCCAGACCACCACCAGTGCCGCCAGTATCAGCATGGCCAGCAGACGCCATGCCGAGGCCATGAACAGCTCTCTGGCCAGATGGTCACGGGCTTCCAGGGTATGGGCAACGCGAATTTCAAACGGTGACGGTTCGCCCCAGCCCGACGGCGTGACCTGACGCACCCCCAGCCGAATCATCATGCCGTGCCAGGGCAGGGTGGTGGTCGAAAAGTCAGCCGACGGATGGTCGTGGTCGGCTGGCGCGGGCAAATGGGCATTGCCGCTGAGGGCAGTGCCTGTGCGGTCCACCAGTGTATAAAACACTCGTTCCTGCCCGCTCGGGGCCAGGATGTCCAGTGCCGAGGCCGGCAGGTCAAACCAGAGATGACCATGTTGCCACCTTACCTGTTCTGCCATGGCGCGCGACGCCGCGTCCAGCAATCGGTCATAGGACCGATCAGCGGTATGGCGTGCGCTGTTCCAGGCAGTGACGAGCAGTACCGCACCGCACAGGGCCAGCGGAATCAGCAGCCACAGGCTCAAGCGCCGTGCAAGGCTTGTGGAGGTCATCATGCCCTGTCCAGTATATAGCCCAGCCCGCGTACCGTGCGAAGTGACACGATATCGTCAGGCAGGCGACGTCGCAGGCGGTGGATATACACATCCAATGCACTGTCGGCGATGGCTTCGTCATCACCGAATGCCTCTTTCAGCAAGGTGGCCTTGTCCACCACCTTGCCGGCGTGCCGCAGGAAACATCCCAGCAAGCGCAGTTCGCGGGGGGGCAGGGGCAGGGGAGTATCTTCCACGGTGATCTGCTGGGTGATGCCATCAAAGGCCAGTGGCCCCAGCCGGTACAGCTCATTGCGGCTGTCATGACGACGAAGCTGAACACGAATGCGGGCTTCCAGCTCATCCAGCGCAAAGGGCTTGGCAATATAGTCGTCCGCACCGAGATCAAGTCCCTTGACTCGGTCGGCAATGGCTCCGCGGGCGGTCAGAATAATGACAGGTGTATGTGTATTGTGGCAGCGAAAGCGGGCCAGTATGTCAAGTCCACCGGCACCTGGCAGGTTCAGGTCCAGTAGCACCAGTTGCCAGTCCGGCAGGGGATCACAACTGACCCTGTCCAGCGCGCGGGCGCCATCGGCAATATGTTCCACCGCGTTGCCGGCCTGCTTCAGCAGGGCAACCAGCGTTTCGGCCAGCAGAACATCATCTTCGACAAGTAAAATGGGCATCGGGCAGGTCTCCTGCGTCAGAGAAGAGTATCTTCGCGCATTGTGCGAGTGCTCGCATCCTGCGATATGCAATGGGTCGATCATTGCCGTAATGAGTCGATGCGCCGGCGCCAGGGAAATGCGCCTTGTGATCTGTTCAGGGCGCTGTTATGATGCCGCCCAATTCAGCAGAGACGCACTTTACTGCGCCTTTACCTGCTGCGTTATGGTGGCTCCTTTTGGTCCTCCCGCAACGTGAAATCGCGAACCCCGCCAGGCCCGGAAGGGAGCAACGGTAGTGATGGAGTCGTGTGCCGGGATGTGGCTGAGAGGGGCCGCCTCCATTTCTGCGGGGTAAAACCTGCCGCGTTTGCCTTCTGTCTTGCCTCAACGTCTGCACTCTATAGAATGAACGGCCCAGGTGGCGTACAGCGGCTTTGCCCGATGAACGTCCGAGTTTCGTGTCGGGTTCTGCCCAAGGATAGGCGTGCTTCATGAGTTATCAGGTTCTGGCCCGTAAATGGCGGCCGCGCACTTTTCACGAACTGGTCGGACAGGAACATGTATCGCGTGCATTGATCAATGCCCTGGATCAGGAGCGGCTGCACCACGCTTATCTGTTTACCGGTACCCGCGGCGTCGGCAAGACCACGCTGGCGCGCATTCTGGCGAAGTGTCTCAACTGCGAACAGGGCGTATCCTCCACGCCCTGTGGCGTGTGCGAAACCTGCCGCGAGATCGACGAGGGCCGTTTTGTCGATCTGATCGAAGTCGATGCTGCGTCCCGTACCCGGGTGGAAGACACTCGTGAATTACTCGACAACGTCCAGTACGCGCCGACCCAGGGCCGTTACAAGGTCTATCTGGTCGACGAGGTTCACATGTTGTCGACACACAGTTTCAATGCGCTGCTCAAGACCCTCGAAGAGCCGCCTCCCCACGTCAAGTTCCTGCTCGCCACCACCGACCCCCAGAAACTGCCTGTTACGGTACTGTCGCGCTGTCTGCAGTTTTCGCTCAAGCACATGCCGCCGGAAAAGGTCGTCTCTCACCTGACTTACGTGCTCGGGCAGGAAGGGGTGAGCTTTGACGAGCGCGCCCTGTGGCTGCTGGGCCGCGCTGCCAACGGGTCGATGCGCGATGCGCTGTCATTGACGGATCAGGCCATTGCCTTTGGTCACGGCCGGGTAGAAGGTCATGATGTAGCGACCATGCTCGGCACGCTGGACCACCATCACGTCATGGCTTTGGCAGAAGCGCTGGCTGCCATGGATGCTCGCCGCCTGCTGGCTGAAATTGCCGAGCTGGCAGAGCAGGGCCCTGATTTCAGTGGTGTGCTTGATGAAATGACCGGGCTGTTTCACCGGCTGGCCATCGCTCAGATGGTGCCCGATGCCGTGGATAATGCCCATGGTGATCGCGAGGCTGTAATTGATCTGGCAACGCGTTTTACTGCCGAGGATGTGCAGCTTTATTACCAGATGGCGCTGCAGGGCCGTGCTGACATGAATCAGGCGCCTGAGCCGCGTGCCGCTCTTGAAATGACGCTGCTTCGCATGCTCGCATTTCGCCCGCAGGGAGTGCCGCGCCCGGCAGAGACGCCGTTGCCGATCACGGCACCGTCGCAGGCCCCGGTAGAGCACAGTGAAGCCGGGCGTTTATCGCATGTCCCTGAGCCTGCCGCGGCCCTTGATAATGCTCCGCCGCTCGATGAACCCGACACTCGGGAGGCGGCCGAAGGCACTTCTTCCCCTTTTACGCCCCCGGCCGAGACGACTGACGTTTCGGCCGGTGAGGTGCCCGAGCCGCCCCCCTGGTCGCTTGATGATGATACGCCGGACTGGCAGGACGTCCCGTCATCGGCGCATGATGCCGCAGTGTCGGAAGATGATGCCACAGTGGCCGACGCGACACTGGTGCCGTCGCCTGAGCCGGCGCCGATTACCGATCCGCGTCCGGCCCCCCTCGACGAGGCGCCATCATCTGATGAGGTGTCCACGGTATCGGGCAATGTGCTGGACCATGCTGCCTGGCTGGCGCTGTTCCGGCACCTCTCCCTGAGTGGGTTGACAGCCAATCTGGTCGCGCACTGTGCCCTGGGGCAGGACGATGGCCATACACTGACGCTCTTGCTCGATCCCTCCCAGAGCGCCATGCTGTCGGAGGTGCATCGCGACCGACTTGAGCGAGCCCTGAGCGCGGTCAATACGCCGCGCCGGGTCATCTTTGACGTCGAGGCGGTGGATAACGCGATTGAAACGCCCAAACGCCTTCGGGACCGATTGGCCGCAGAGCGCCAGGCCCGAGCCGTTGATGCACTGCGTCGTGATCCCCATATTCAATCACTGGAGCAGGCTTTTGAAGGCCGTTTGATCGAGACCTCCGTGGTATCGTTCGAGCCTGATGCCTGATCCAACAGCCGGAATATTTGAACCGGCGATTACTTTCAATCATTACAAGGAGTGTCGGCATGTTTAAAGGTGGCATGGGTGGCCTGATGAAACAGGCGCAGGAAATGCAGGAAAAGATGCAGGCAGCCAAGGACGATATCGCCAAGGAAGAAGTGCATGGCGAGTCCGGCGCCGGCATGGTCAAGGTCACCATGAATGGCCGTCATGACGTGACGCGTATCGAACTTGACCCGTCAGTCATGACCGAGGAAAAGGAGTTTCTGGAAGACCTGCTGGCAGCTGCGGTCAATGATGCGGTACGCAAGGTCGAGGCAACCTCTCAGAAACGCATGTCCGAAGTCACCGAGGGCATGAATCTGCCACCCGGTTTCAAGATGCCGTTCTAATGGCGTTTTCTCCGCTGGTAGACCAGTTGCTGGATGCCTTGCGCGTATTGCCGGGTGTCGGGCCCAAGACGGCTCAGCGCATGGCCATGCATCTGCTGGAGCGCGACAGGGACGGCGGTCGTCAACTGGCGCGTGTACTGATGCAGGCCGCTGAAGACGTGGGATATTGCCAGCGTTGTCGAACCCTGACCGAACAGCCGCTTTGTGAGCTGTGCGAAAGCCCGCGTCGAGAAGACCGGCTGCTGTGCATCGTCGAGTCTCCGGGAGACATGCTGGCCATTGAAGAGGCCGGCGGCTTCCGGGGGCGCTATTTTGTCCTGCATGGCCACCTGTCACCACTGGACGGCATCGGGCCGGATGACCTCGGACTTGATGCGCTGGACGCCGTGATGGAACAGGCCGGGGTGGACGAGGTGATTCTGGCCACCAACCCGACCGTCGAGGGAGAGGCCACGGCCCACTACCTCGCGCAGCAACTCAAGCCCCGGGGCGTGACACTGTCACGGCTGGCCTATGGTGTACCCATGGGCGGGGAACTGGAATACGTGGACGGCGGGACGCTGAGCCGCGCCTTTATGGGACGACAACCTTTCAATGACTAATGCCCTTCCTGAAGTGATGCCCGGCCAGTGGGTCGATACGCCTGATGCCCTTGCTGCGGCCTGTGAATGTCTGGCGGCCTGCGACGTATTATCGATCGACACCGAATTCTTTCGGGAAACCACCTTTCATCCTGTACCGGCTCTGCTGCAGATGGGAACCCCGGATCGGATATTTCTGGTGGATATGGCGGCACTTGACGGTACCCATGAGGCGCTGGTCTCGTTGATGGGCCGCGATGGCCCGTTGAAGCTTCTGCATGCCTGCTCCGAGGATCTGGAAGTACTGCGCCAGTGGCTGGGAATCGTTCCGGCGCCCCTGGCGGATACCCAGCTGGCCGAAGCCTTTACCGGAGGTGAAACCTCCATGAGCTATCAGCGTCTGGTAGAGCATTATCTGGACGTTCATGTGCCCAAGGATGCGACCCGCTCGGATTGGCTGATGCGGCCATTGAGTGAGGCGCAGCAGCGTTATGCCACCGTGGATGTGTTGTATCTGGAACCCATCTGGCGGCGCCAGCAGGCATCTCTTGAAACATCGCAGCGCCTGTCCTGGTTCCGTGAGGAGTGTGATGCACTGGTCAGTCGGGCAGAACAGCCTCGCGATGACGAGCATCGTTATCTTCGTCACCGTCAGGCATGGCGGCTGGAGCCGCGGCAGCTGGAGGCGTTTCGCCGCCTTTGTCTGTGGCGGGAGCAGGAAGTTCGCCTGAGGGATATGCCGCGCAAGCGGCTGGCATCCGATACGCTGCTGTTTGATCTGGCCGTGGCGCTGCCGAAGAATCGGTTTGAACTGTCCCAGATCAATGAGGTGCGCCCACCGTTTGTGAAACGGGAAGGTGATACCCTGCTTGCGATGATCAAGGACGTGCTGGCCATTGAGCCGGAGGCTCTTTCCCCATCGCTGCCGGCACCACAGGTTCCGCCCTTCAAACCGTTGTTCAAGTCGCTCAAGGCTGTGGTTACGGCCAGGGCCGAGGCGCTGAACATCTCGTCAGAACTGCTGGGCAGCCGCCGTGACATTGAAGGGTGGGTCATGTCGATTCTGGCCGGTCAACCTGTCGAAATTGTCACCCGATGGCGCCAGACGTTGCTTGCGGAAGACATTCAGTCGGTCGCGGAGACGTACTACACGGAGCACGGACATGATTGATCGGTTATTGTGCGATATCTATAAAAGCTCACGGCGTGATGAGATGTATCTCTACGTCGTGAGGGGCGACTCCCTCAAGGATCTGCCGGATGCATTGAGAGAGGTATTCGGCCCGCCCATCATGGTGATGCCGATCATGCTGATACCTGACAAGCCGATGGCACGAACAACGGCAGTCAAGGTCATGACATCAGTACGTCAGCAGGGCTTTTACCTGCAGATGCCGCCGGCGAAAGAGCCCGGCATGCTGGACATGTATCGGGCACCGACGGAAGGCCGGTACTGATGCTTCGTGAGCGTTTCTGGGAAACCGTCCCGCTCGAGGAGATGACCGACCCCGAATGGGAAGCCCTGTGTGACGGCTGTGGTCAGTGCTGCCTGATCAAGCTGGAGGATGCCGGGGAAGTGGCCGTGCTGAACGTGGCCTGCGAGCTTCTGGATATCGGCAGCTGCCGTTGCAGTGATTATCCCAACCGATTCGAGCGCGTACCGGCCTGCACCCGGTTGACGCGTGATGCCATTGATCGCTTCAACTGGCTGCCCCACAGCTGTGCCTATCGCCGCCTTGCGGAGGGGCGACGTCTGGCAGGCTGGCATCCACTGATCAGCGGCAACGACCGGCGCATGCACCGTACGGGGAAAAGTGTCCGCGACTGGGCCGTGTCCGAGCGGGATGTGCCTGAAGAGGCACTGGACGAGCACATCATTCAGATCCTGCCGATTGAATAGCCACGGCGGCGTCAGGCGCCGTGGCTGTTGTTTCCTGCGTGATACGTTATTCGCTCACATGACGTGAGGCCATTCCGAGTGCCCACAGGATGAAGGCATCCTGGCGCGCACCATCCTTCCATGCCGCAAAACGGCCGGACGCGCCGCCGTGACCCGAGGTCATGTCGGTTCGCAGCAGGACCGGGCCACGCAGGGCGCTCAAATGATTGAGGCGGCCATACAGCTTGGCCGGTTCCCAGTAGGGGACTCGGGTATCGTGCCAGCTGCCCTGCAGGAAAACCGGCGGGTACGGCAGATCCTCGATGTTATCCAGCGGGGAGTAGGCTTCAATGCGCTGTCTGACGTCCGGCTCATCCGGATTGCCCCATTCACTGTACTCTGCCGTGGTCAGTGGCAGGGCCGGGTTTTCCATGGTCCTCAACACATCGACAAAGGGCACGTCCAGCACGGCAGCGCTGAATGCTTCCGGTTCCATATTGAGACTCGCACCCACCAGCAACCCGCCGGCACTGGCGCCATAGGCTGCGATGCGGGTTGGGTCGCTGATGCCTTGATTGACGAGGGCATGGCGCGCGGCAAGGAAGTCGTGAAAACTGTTTTGCTTGTGCTCGAGCTTGCCGGCCAGATACCAGGGTTCACCCCGGTCTCCGCCACCACGGACATGGGCCACGGCAAAGGCCATGCCACGGGACAGCAGTTCCAGTCGGGCAATCGAGAACCAGGGGTCCAGTACTTCACCGTAGGCACCATAACCGTACAGCAGGGTAGGAAGAGGCCCCTTGCCGACGAGGTCCTTGCGTATCACGACCGACACCGGAATCTGTTCGCCGTCGTGGCCTTCGGCCCAGACACGTTCGCAGTGAAGGTCGTCCGGTTGCAGGTCGCCATGTACGGTCTGCGTCTTCAGAACGGTACGCTTACCACTGTCCAGATCCAGACTGACCCAGCGCGGCGCAATGGTGAATGACTCTTCCCTGAGGCGCAGCACACGGCTGTCAAAGTGGGGCATGTCGGCCAGTGATTGATGGCACAGGGGCGAGGGCAGGGCCAGGTAGCTGTCGTGATGCGTCTGATGCGCGTCATCCAGTTCAATGCGCCGCAGATAGACCTGAGCCTGTGAATGGTCACGTTCGGCCAGCATGATGCCCCAGTCAAAGCAGTCCATGCCGTCAAGGGTGACATCGTCGCGGTGAGCGATAAATGGTGTCCAGGCGGCCGGGTCGGCTTCCGGGGCGACGGCAAGCTCGAAGTGGGGCGCGGCTTCGTTGTGAAGAATGTAGAACCGGCCGGGACGGTGATCGAGGCTGTATTCGACGCCTGGCCTGCGTGGTCTGACGCAGCGCGGCGCGGTGGTCGGTGCGCCTGCCGGTACCAGATACGTTTCCGAAGACGTCTTGGACGCAGTGTCGATGAGCAGCCACTGACGTGAACGGAGCTTGTCGATACCTACCCAGAATTCCGGATCACTTTCCTCGAACAGACACTGCTCTTCATTGCGGGCATGACTTAGCCACCAGACCGTTGCCGGCCGCTGGGTTTCGTCATAGCGGGTAAACAGTAGCGTGTCATCATCTTCGGCCCAGACCACCTCGGGACCGATATCCGTTGTGAGCCTGCGGGTTTCTCCGCTTTCCAGATCGCGCAGATACAGATCAAAGTACTCGTTGCCCTGCGTATCCAGTGTCCAGGCAAGGTAACGCTCGCTGGGGGAAACGGCCATGTCTCCGAGTTCTATGAAGTCTTCTCCCTGTGCCAGCGCCGGCATATCCAGCAGGCATTGGGAGGCATCCGGTTCGCCGATGGGATGGCGCCACCAGACAGGATACTCCGCATCTGCTGCCGTATCGCTCCAGTAGACATGGGTATCAAGAGGCGAGGGAACGCCCTTGACCGCCAGTTCGCGGCGCGCAAGGTGACCCCGATAGAGGTGATCGACGGTGGCTTCCAGCGGCTCGAACCAGGCATCGCTTTCAGCGTTGGTGGCCACAAGGAAGGCTTCCACGTCCGGGTGATCGCGCTGTTCAAGCCAGTGCCAATCCGGGTCGTCGGAGCGATAAAAGAGCTGTGCAGGGGAACGAGTCGCTGGCTGTGCTTTCATAATAGGTCGTGTAACATGCCGTGAGTGGTGCAAGTAACGCGACCATAGCACAGAGCGACCGTATCTGACGCGGTATGAATACCCGTGGGTCGGGTGCGCTCTGATCCGTTGCAGATCGAGTAAACCGGGGTTTCATTGTGCTGATTTCAGATTCACAGCCGCTGTTGTGGCTTACCTATCTTGGCCTGTCACTGGTGGTGCTGGTGACAGGCTACCTTGCCATCGGCTTCATGGCGCGCCTGCCGCGTCTGGTGGTGACCGGGCTGGTGGCCGGTGCGCTTTTGACGCCCTGCATGTTTTCCATTCCAGGGCCCGAGGAGCAGCTGGGCTACTCCGGCTGGGCGCCTGCGCTGATCGTTTTTGTCGTGGGTATCCTGCAGCATGACGGCGGTCAGGTGTCCGGTGCCGGCCTTGTCATGGTGATCGGGATGGTGGCAGGGCTTGGATTGGCGCTGCTGCTGGCACGCCGCGTCGGCTCATCACGCAGCAATGACGATGACAATGACACACCGGCAAAACGGCGAGCGACAGGAACGGCCGAGGCTAGGCGCGAGCCGACTGTTCGTCAGACGTGAGAGTTCGCCACCCATGCAGGGAGAATGTATGAATATTCGTCGAGACAGGCGCAGCCCCGGCACATTGACGATGGTCCTGCTGGGGATGATGCTTCTGCTGACCGGGGGGCCGGCGGCGATGGCTGATTCCACGCCCGGTCCCCCCTCCGTTCGGTTGCTGGTCGATGTATCAGGCAGCATGAAGGCCAATGATCCGCGTAACCTTCGGGCCAGCGGTATCAGGCTCTGGAGTGCCTTGCTGCCCGCTGATGCCCGCGGCGGGCTCTGGACCTTCGGCAGCCGGGTGGACAATCCGGTGCCGATGGCGTCAGCCGACAGTGCATGGCGGGCTTCCGTCGTTGATGCGCTGCCCGCACTGACACGCTATCAGCAGTTTACCGATATCGAGCAGGGGCTTTCCCGTGCCCTGCAGGGCGCCCGCTCCGGGCAGGGGCCCGTTCATGTGATTCTGCTGACCGACGGCATGGTGGATCTGCCATCGCCTTCTACCGGTGACAAGACTGCCCGCGACCAGGCGTCCCGGGATCGGCTGCTGAACGAGCTTGTACCGGAATTCGTGCGTCGTGGCATTGTGGTGGATACCATTGCCCTGTCGGATCACACCGACCAAGCACTGCTGACCACGCTGTCCCAGCAGACGGGTGGGCTGGCAAGCGTTGCAGATACCTCGGCGGCTCTGACCCGCTCCTTTCTTGATGTACTTTCCCAGGTAGCTCCGTTTCAGCAGGTGCCGCTGACACAGGGTCGCTTTCGGCTGGATAATCGCGTGGATAGCGTCCGCGCCCTGCTTTTTCATGAGGAAGGGGCTTCGCCCTTGCGGCTGGTGGGCCCTGATGGGCAGCAGTTGACGGCGGATGCGCCCGGGGAGGCACTTTGGCAGACCAGTGACCGGTTTGACCTGGTCACTCTGCCATCTCCCATGCCCGGTATGTGGAAGGTGGAGGGTAGTCTGGCCCCGGGCAGCCGTATCATGATCGATTCCGGGTTGCGACTGCAGGTCGATACCGGGACTCCTACGCTGTACCAGTATTTTCCGCGTCCACTGGATGCCTGGCTTGAAAGCAACGGTGACACGGTGCGCGCCGGTGATGTCGGCGTGGCTCCTCTGTCGATGCGTGCCAGTCTGGTCAGTAATCAGGGCAAGGTACTGGCGAATACCGAACTCGAAAGTCGCGATGATAATGGCCACTACCAGGGGCGACTGGACGGTGTGAGTCAGCTGGGAAATGCCCGGCTTAGACTGCTGGCAGAGGGGGAAGACCTGCAACGCCTGCGAGTAAAGAGTGTCAATGTCGTGCCGGCCCTGAGCGCTTCACTTGATGCGCGTGAAGGGGTTATTCGCGTCCAGGCCGTCAAGGCCGATCTGAATCATGACACGGCGCGCGTCATGGCCAGTCTGCAGGGTGAGCCCCTGACGGTAACACCTGCAGCTCCACGTGAATGGCGCGTTACGCTGCCGGCTGATATTCCGCCGCAGACCGTACCGGTACACCTGCAGGCAACCGTGGATATTGGCAATGCGCAGCGCACCATTGACTTACCGGATGTGCTGCTCAATCCGGATGCTGATTCCGCGTTGAACGATGCGCAGTCTCGCGGGGACATCACGGCCAGTGACATGCCTGAGCGTGCTCCCGAGGCCGATGCAGGTACTCCGGATAATCTGCAGGGCTGGCTGGCCCTGGCGGGGCAGAAATGGCAGACCCTGGCGCCGGTGTTGAAGCATTATGCCGCCATGCCCTGGGTCTGGGCAGTGGCTGCTGCTGCACTGCTGTTGCTGTTGTGGCGCAGGGCTGCGGTAAATCGCCGTCGCCGGACGCAGCGGCGTGAGCCGCATCTGGGGTCTGATGAAGACAGCTGATGCTGGATGACACAACGCGGCCCGTGGGCCGCGTTGTGTCATCTGAAGGGGCTGTCAGGTATCAGGCGTCGTCAAACATGCCTTCAAACATCGGGCTCGAAAGGTAGCGTTCCCCGCTGTCCGGCAGGATGACGACGATGGTGCGATCAGCCCAGGCCGGATCATCGGCGAGCCTCAGGGCAGCCACCATGGCTGCCCCACAGGAAATGCCGCAGAGAATACCTTCCTCTTTCATGATGCGCCGTGCCATGGCCATGGCATCGTCACTGCTGACGGTTGCTACCTGATCGACAATCGACATGTCCAGATTGCCGGGAATGAAGTTTGCCCCGATACCCTGAATCTTGTGTGGTGCCGGCGAGATGGTCTCACTGTTCATGTGCTGGGTGATGATCGGTGATTCGGCCGGTTCCACGGCTACACTGTGCAGGGGATGCTGACGATGGTGTTCGAAGTATTGCGAAATGCCGCTCAGGGTGCCGCCGGTGCCAACACCAGCAACAAGCGCGTCAATGTTGCCATCAAGGGCATCCCAGAGTTCCGGCCCGGTGGTTTCGATATGTATGGCCGGGTTGGCCGGGTTATTGAACTGCTGCGGCATGAAGTAGCGCTCGGGATCGGCATCGTGAATTTCCCTTGCCCGATCCACCGCGCCCTTCATGCCTTTGGCGGGCTCGGTCAGCACAAGGGTGGCGCCCAGGGCCATCAGGACCTGACGACGTTCCATGCTCATCGAGGAGGGCATGGTCAGTGTCACCGGGTAGCCACGAGACGCGCCGACGAAGGCCAGTGCAATACCGGTATTGCCCGAGGTGGGCTCGATGATTTCCATGCCGGGGCGTAGTACGCCACGTTTTTCGGCGTCCCACACCATGCTGGCACCAATACGGCATTTGACGGACATGGCCGGATTTCTGGCTTCGATCTTGGCGAACAGTCTGGGGTGGCTGGTCAGCCGGTTGATTTTGACCAGGGGTGTCTGACCGATGGTCCGGGAGTTGTCCGTATATACAGCACTCATCAAGGGGTGTCCTATGGCGTATCAATGTAAGCACAGACTAATCTGCGGTGAAGGCGATTGCTATGCCGGGCTGCGCTGCCTTGTCTACGACAGCGTACTCGACCAAGGTGGTGTTTTTGCAGGCAAATATCGAGGCCTGCCGACCGATAGTGATAGCATGGCATACCTTTTATTCGCCGGCGCGTATGACCGGGCCCGGGTCAGAACAAGGAACTATTCATGAATACTCCCTCGTGGTTACTGGAAGGTGAGCCGCTGGAGCACCTTGAACGTTATGACTCGGTGCTGGCCGTCATTGATGAAGCCTGCGAGCGTTACCATGACCGCACAGCCTTTTCCTGCATGGGGCAAACGCTCAGCTACAAGGCGCTGGATGAATATGCTGACCGCTTTGCCGCCTGGCTTGTGCATCACAGTGGCCTGAACCGCGGTGATCGCTTTGCCATTGTATTGCCCAACCTGCTTCAGTATCCGGTGGCGGTATTCGGGGCGATGCGGGCGGGGATGGTCGTGGTCAATACCAACCCCCTCTACACCGCCGAGGAGATGGTCAGTCAGTTCAATGACGCCGGTGTGAAAGGGGTGCTGGTGCTGTCTCACATGGCTGATCGGGTGGCCGAGGCCCTGCCTCATACCGGTATTACACGGGTCGTGATAACGGATGTGGCTGACCTGCATGATGCGCCCAGACGATGGGTTTATAATCTGGGGGCGCGTTATCTGAAGCGGCTGGTGCCTGACTATCACCTGCCGGAGGCCGTATCGATGCGTGACGTGCTGGCGACCTCGCCTGCCTATGAGCGGCACAAGCCCGCACTAGATGAGCTGGCCGTACTGCAGTATACAGGCGGCACGACCGGCAAGCCCAAGGGCGCGATGCTGACCCATACCAATCTGATCGCCAACATGCTGCAGACGGCTCAAGTGCTCAAGGGAGCGATTGGGCGAGGCAATGAGATCGTGATTGCTCCCTTGCCGGTCTACCATATCTACACCTTTACCGTGAATTGCATGTTCTGTTGCTGGACCGGTAATCACAGTGTGTTTATTCCCAATCCGCGGGACATGAAGGGGTTCATCGCCACGCTCAAGCGCCATCGATTCAGTGTTTTTGTCGGGCTGAATACCCTGTTTTCAGGCCTGCTGAAACAGGATGCATTCAGGTCGCTGGATTTTTCAGCATTGAAACTGACCATTTCAGGTGGCATGGCGCTTTCCCGGGAAACAGCCGGCCAATGGAAGCAGGTAACCGGCTGTGATGTGCTGGAAGGCTATGGCATGACGGAAACGTCCCCGGTGGTATGCGTCAATCCTCCGGATGATGTTCGATTGGGCTCCATTGGCCGGCCGGTGGCCGGTACTTCCCTGAAGGTGATTGACGATGAGGGGCAGCCGCAGCCTCGCAAGTCACCGGGGGAGCTGTGCGTCAGAGGGCCGCAGGTGATGAAGGGGTACTGGAAGAATGCCGAGGCGACTGACGGCACCATCTGCGATGGCTGGGTGCTGACAGGCGACATTGCCGTACTGGAAGAGGATGGTGTGGTACGTATTGTCGATCGCAAGAAGGATATGGTGATCGTATCCGGTTTCAATGTGTACCCGACGGAAGTGGAAGAAGTGCTGGTCTCACATCCCGATGTCGTGGAAGCCGCTGTGGTGGGCGTGGCTCATGAAGACAGTGGCGAAATGCTCAAGGCCTTTGTGGTCAGCAGCAATCCCGCTCTTGATCAGGACACATTGCGTGCATGGTGCAAGAAGCACCTCACCAGCTACAAGACGCCGCGGCAGATCGAGTTCCGCGATGAGCTTCCGAAGAGCAACGTCGGCAAGGTGCTGCGTCGCAAATTGCGCGACGATCAGGCTGCCTGACCTGGGGTAGCGTCTGCCGCCAGGGTGGACGCTGCCCTGACAGCCGCTACAATACGCCCATTATTCTGGCCGCTTCCGACCTGAGTGCCGGTGAAGGCGCCATCATGACTTACCCAATACGTGGTACCTCCTTTGACTACACCTGTACAGGATGCCTCCGCACGCCGGAAGGCTCTGCTTCGTCAACTCGATGACTGCATGCGCAGTGATGCCGGCGCCCTCGCGCGTCGGCTCGACAGGCTCAAGCGCCGGCTGGCCGAAGGCAAGCCGATTGATCAGGCGCTTGACGATATCGAGCGCCGGATAGACGCGTCCGCCTCGCAACGTGCGCGTCGTCAGGCACAGCCCCTTGTCCTCGACTATCCGCCGGAGCTGCCGGTGGCAGAAAAGCGGGACACCATTCGGCAGGCGATTGCCGACCATCAGGTGGTGGTGATTGCCGGTGAAACCGGTTCCGGCAAGACCACGCAGCTGCCCAAGATGTGTCTTGAGCTCGGGCTTGGGCAGCGAGGTCTGATCGGTCATACCCAGCCGCGTCGGCTGGCAGCCCGCTCGGTCGCGACGCGTCTGGCTGAAGAGCTTCAGGTGCCGCTGGGCGGTGCTGTCGGCTATCAGGTGCGCTTTACGGATACGACCACCGATACCACGCTGGTCAAGTTGATGACCGATGGGATACTGCTGGCAGAAACCCGGCATGACCCCTGGTTGTCCCGTTACGAGGCCATCATCATTGATGAAGCTCATGAACGCAGCCTCAATATTGATTTCCTGCTGGGGTATTTAAAGCGTCTGACCGCGCGCCGGCCGGACCTGAAAGTCATCATTACCTCCGCGACCATCGATGTAGAAAGGTTTTCCAGCCATTTCAACGATGCTCCCGTGGTAGAAGTCTCCGGTCGAACCTACCCGGTCGAGACGCTGTATAGGCCCCTGGTACGTGATGAAGAGGGGGAGGATGACCTGACACTTCAGCAGGGCATTGTTCGGGCGGTGGAAGAAATCGATACCATCGAGCGGGCAAACCACTGGTATACCGGCCCCCGGGATATACTGATCTTCCTGCCGGGGGAGCGAGAGATTCGGGAAACCGCAGATACGCTGAGGCGGGCCGGACTGCGTGATACCGAAGTCCTGCCGCTGTATGCGCGGCTGTCCAACAGCGAGCAGAACCGGGTTTTTTCCTCGCATACCGGCCGCCGCATTGTGCTGTCGACCAACGTGGCCGAAACGTCACTGACCGTACCCGGCATCCGATATGTCATTGATCCGGGGCTGGTGCGTATCAGTCGCTACAGTTACCGGGCCAAGGTGCAGCGGCTGCCGGTGGAGCCGGTCAGTCAGGCCAGTGCCAACCAGCGCAAGGGACGCTGCGGCCGAATCGCCGATGGTGTATGCATACGTCTTTACAGTGAAGAGGACTTTCTATCGCGGCCGGCATTTACCGAGCCTGAAATCCAGCGAACCAACCTGGCCTCGGTCATCCTGTCGATGCTGGCCCTGAAACTTGGAGACATTGCCGAGTTTCCGTTTGTGGATCCACCCGGCCAGCGATTCATCAGCGATGGCTTTCGCCTGCTGTTCGAGCTGGGGGCTGTCGATGAACGTCACCGATTGACCGATCAGGGACGTCAACTGGCCAGGCTGCCGATCGATCCGCGTCTGGCTGCGATGATCGTGGCGGCCGGCCCGCTGGGTAGCGTGCGTGAAACATTGATTGTGGTCAGTGCCCTGAGCGTGCAGGACCCGCGGGAGCGCCCGGCTGACAAGCGTGAGGCGGCAGATCAAAAGCACCGCCAGTGGCAGGACCCGGACTCGGACTTTGTTGCCTGGCTCAATCTGTGGAAGGGATTTGACGAGGCGCGTTCCGAGCGGTCGGGCAGCGGATTGCGCCGATGGTGTCGTGATAATTACCTGAATTACATCCGGCTGCGCGAGTGGCACGATACGTTCCGACAGCTGCGTCAGCTGATCGGTGAGATGGGGCTTGAGCTTGATGCGACGCCCGCCGAGGGGGAGCAGCTGCACCGGGCGCTATTGGCAGGCCTTCTGTCCAATATTGGTCTCAAGCATGAACAGCGGGAGTACCAGGGAACTCGCAACCGGCGTTTTGTGATTCATCCAGGCTCCGGCCTGGGCAAACGGACGCCGAAATGGGTAATGGCTGGCGAGCTGATGGAAACGTCGCGCCTTTATGCACGTGAAGTGGCCGCAATCAAGCCGGAATGGGTTGAGCCCATGGCCGGTCATCTGGTCAAGCGAAGCTACAGCGACCCGCACTGGGAAATGAAGCGGGCGCAGGTGATTGCTCTGGAGCAGGTCACACTGTTTGGTCTGCCGGTGGTCAGTCGTCGTCGTATCAATTACGGCCCCATCGCTCCGGAAGAGTGCCGCGCCATTTTCATTCGCCATGCACTGGTAGAAGGGCAGTATCAGACGCGGGGTCTTTTCTTCGAACACAATCGAGCCCTGATTGATGAAGTGGAGGCCCTTGAGGACCGAGCGCGCAAGCGCGATATTCTCGTTGACGAAGATACACTGGCCGAGTTCTACGAAGCCCGCCTGCCAGAGGAGGTCGTGGACGGCAAGAGTTTCGAGAAGTGGCGCCGCCACGCCGAACAGCAGGACCCGCAGGTTCTGATGCTGGACAAGGCCTACCTGCTGGCGCGCAACGCCGAGGAAGTGACCGAACAGCGCTATCCGGACGAGCTGAATCTGGGCGGCGTACGTTACCCGCTGAGTTATCATTTCGAACCTGGTGCCGTGGATGATGGTGTCAGCATTACCGTACCGGCCAGCATGCTGTCCCAGTTGCCGCGAGCCCAGCTTGAGTGGCTGGTGCCTGGGTTGTTACGGGATCGCGCGATCGCGCTGATGAAGTCCCTCCCCAAGCAGTACCGTCGTCAGGTTGTACCGATCCCCGACTGGGTAGATGCAGCGCTTGAAGCGCTGGTGCCGGCGGACGTGCCACTTTCAGCCGCTCTGGCTGAATTCATGCGGCAAAAGACCGGGGTACGTCTGCCACTGGATGTCTGGCAGCCTGATCAGCTTCCACCGCACCTGATCATGAATATCCGGGTAGTAGCCCACGATGGCTCCTTTCTGGGCGAGGGACGTGACGCGGATGAGCTGGAAAGTCGCTTCAGCGAGCAGGCGCGGCTCAGTACCCGGGCACTGGCCAGTGACAATCTTGAACAGACCGGCCTCGATGCCTTCCCTCTGCAATCGCTGCCTGCTTCATTTGTGCGGGACCAGGCTGGTATCCGCGTGGAGGCTTATCCGGCGCTGGTGGATGAGCAGGCGAGTCTGGGCGTCAGTCTTTACGATCATCCGGCCAAGGCCGATTACCATCATCGTCATGGCATAAAGCGTGCGGCCATGCTGGCCTTGCCGGAGCAGGTGCGTTACCTGTCAAAATCGCTGACCGGACTTGAGCGGTGTGTGTTGCTGTTTGCCAATGTCGGCTCACGGCGGGATTTGATAAACGATGTGGTCGATGCCAGCTTCCTCAAGGCCTTTGCATATGATCCGCTGCCTCGTGATACCGAGGCCATGCGGGAGCGAATCGAGGCAGGCCGTAGTGAGGTGGTGCCTGTCGCGGAAACACTGCTTCGTGAGCTCGAGCCGGCGCTCAAGGGACACCTGCAGGTCAGCAAGCAGCTAAAGGGCCAGGTCAATCTTCAACTGGCGCGTACGTATGCCGATATCAAGGCGCAAATGTCGCGACTGGTCTACCGTGGGTTTATAACCGACTCAGGCGAATGGCTCCGACACTATCCTCGGTATATGGAGGCGGCCTTGATTCGCCTCGAGAAAGCGCCGCGCGAACTGCGTCGTGATCAGCTGGCGATGGACGAGATCAATGCGTTTGAACAGCGCCTGGTCAATCGCCAGTCTCGCGCACTCCAGCAGGGCGTACCGGATACAGAGCTAGTAGACTTTGGTTGGTGGATCGAGGAATTGCGCGTTTCGCTGTTTGCGCAACAGCTTGGCACTCTTGAACCGGTCTCCGCGAAGCGTCTTGAACGGCGCTGGAAGGAGATTACCGAAGGTCAGACAGGATAAATCGTGCAAGCTCGATGCTGCAGCAGACGGGTGAGCGGTGTAAGGTAGTCGCCCTCGAGGGTGTCGCCTGGCATTTTCGCAGGGAACAAGGGACAGGTCCTGCTCGGGACCAACGTGGAAGGAATAATTATGGGATCCAGTAACGCAGTTATTGCCGTTGTCATGGCCGGTGCCGTCATGACCGGATGTGCCGGTACCGGTGGTCAGTCGAACCCGGCTGACCCCTGGGAGGGCTACAACCGGGCCGTGTTCTCCTTCAATGACACGCTCGACCGGTATGCGCTCAAGCCTGTCGCTCAGGGGTACAAGTATGTGACACCCGAGCCGGTGCGTGATGGTGTGGGCAACTTCTTTTCCAACCTTGGCGAGCTGGGCAATCTGTTCAACAGTGTCCTGCAGTGGAAGCTGACCGATGCCGGCGTGGCCGGATCACGTTTTCTGTTGAATACCACGTTGGGACTGGGCGGCATACTGGATCCTGCCGCACGAATGGGGCTGAACCAGCAGCCCGAGGATTTCGGTCAGACGCTCGCCACCTGGGGCGTCGGTCAGGGGCCCTACATTGTATGGCCATTTCTGGGGCCCAGTACGGTGCGTGATTCGGCCGGCTTCCCGGTCAACTGGTATCTTGATCCTGTGACTCATGTCGAGGAAGACAAGGTGCGTTATTCCCTGCGAGCCGTGGATGTCGTCAATGGCAGGGCGGCACTCCTCGAGCAGGAAAAACTGATGCAGGGTGATCGCTACAGCTTCATTCGTGATGCCTACCTGCAACGCCGTCAGTTCCTCATCAATGACGGCAAGGCGACGGAAGACCCGTTTGCTTCCGGGAACATGGATATCAGTGATGATGATTTCTCTCAATAATTCAGTGTTGCTGCGCATGTTCATCGGTACCGGACACTCATGATGGCATCCCGCCCGTTGATCGGAGTTGTGGACCGTCCAGGCCCCTTGCGTAACCAGCTCGTGGAGCTGCTGATACGTGAGGGGTTCGAGCCCCTTCCGCTGGATGATGTGGCAGGCCTGAGTCGACGACTGTCCCTGATAGTGGTGCATGTCACGGCACTGGAGGGGCGTCAGTGGGATGAAGTTGCACAGCTTTATCCAACGCTTGCTGTCAGTGAGCGGTATTACGATCACGTCGATGTGGTGACCGCCATTGATGCAGGCGTGGAGGATTATCTGATTGACCCCATGGCCAATCAGACGCTTTTTCTGCGTCTGGTGCAGCGTGCGCTGGATAACCTCGAGCTTCGCCGTGCCAGCGTTCGCGATCGGGACCGGCTTGAGACACTGAACGAGCAGCTTCAGACTCATCTGACCCTGTTGCGTGAAGACCTGTACGCCGGCGGCCAGATCCAGCGTAAACTGTTGCCGTTGTCGCCTGCGCAGCTCAATAGCGTGTCAGCCAGTTACTGGCTGGCGCCGTCATTGTACCTGTCCGGCGACTTCCTTGATTATCGGCGTCTGGGTGAGCATTACAGTCTGTTCAGCTTTATCGATGTTTCTGGGCATGGTGCCTCGTCAGCGTTTGTGACCGTATTGATCAAGTCGCTCATTCAGCGTTCGATCGCTGCCTGGGATGGTGAGCGTCCTGAAGCCCTGCTGCCTGCGATGCTTGATAGTCTGAACTTCAACCTCCTCGAGACCGGGGTTGGCAAGCATGCTTCCGTGCTGGTCGGTATGATTGACCGGCGTGATCATGCCCTGTATTACGCGCTT
This sequence comes from Larsenimonas rhizosphaerae, assembly GCF_026240105.1. NCBI lineage: Bacteria > Pseudomonadati > Pseudomonadota > Gammaproteobacteria > Oceanospirillales > Halomonadaceae > Larsenimonas > Larsenimonas rhizosphaerae. Next base: position 8,582 of record NZ_JAPIVE010000003.1, on the reverse strand, counting down.
GGTGCCCAGATGCCCATGCCCTTTCTAAAGGAAGAGGCATCGGTCAGCGTACTGGAGGGAGAAGGGCCGCCCATCGGTTTGTTCCCCGGTGTCAACTTCCCGGTTTTCAAGCGCCAGCTGGCAGGCGAGTTCAGTCTCTGGTTATGCTCTGATGGTGTATTTGATTGTCTTCATGCCGATACTCTTGATGAAAAGGTTGAAATGCTGCGTCAGCGAGTGGCACAGTCCGCGACCATTGCCGACCTCAAGGGGTCACTGGTGCTCGGGGATGCTCTTCCTGACGATTTGACGATCATGATGCTGAGTGGTTTTCACGATGACTGAGGCACGCATTCAAGCCGCCTATGTAGATCATGTCTTTATCCTCAAGCTGGCCGGTGACGTTCGGCTGACCCTGTGCGCTACTCTGGATCAGCAGGTGTCGGCGCTTGCGAGATTGACGGATCTTGAGGATGTGATTATCGATCTGCGCGATGTCGTTAATCTTGATTCGACATCGCTCGGGTTTCTGGCCAAGATCGCGCTTGCCATAAAGGCGCGCCTGAACCGTCAGCCGGTGGTCATTGCCAGCCATCCTGATGTGCTTCGCATGTTCGAGGTCATGGGGTTCGGGCAGTACGTTACGCTCAGTGAGGCGCCGCCTCCCAATGTTGGCCCGCTGTATGATCTGCCGGTGGTGAAGGTGGACGAAGAGGGGCTTCGTGAGCGTATACTTGATGCTCACCGCACGTTAATGGACATGAATGACCGTAACCGCGACGAGTTTCAGCCTCTGGTGGATCTTCTTGAACTGCAACGATTCGATGCAGGCTATTCTCGCTGAGTAATCGGCAAGCGGTGCCGTCCCTCCACTTTTTTTCGATGACAAGGCCTGTCGGCTCGTTGGCGCCTTGCGCAGCCTGGGCATCTGATACCCTTCGCCTGCTTTTTATACTTTCAAGGACCTTGTCATGGAAGACAGAGAACACTCCGAACGCCACTATCCCTATCACCTGGTAGTGACACTGGCCTCGCTGGTGATCATCATCACCGGCCTGAAGGTGGGGGCTGACCTTGTTGTTCCCGTCCTGCTATCGGTATTCATTGCCGTTTTGTGCTCTCGCCCTGTCAGCTGGCTGCATGGAAAGGGGCTACCGGTAACGCCTTCCGTGTGTCTGGTTCTGGCCTGTCTGGCTATCCTGATGGCGGCCTTTGGTACCTTGATTGCCTCCCACCTCAATGCCTTTATCGATCAGTTGCCGGACATGGAGGTCAAGCTCAAGTCCTATTATGGTTCAACGCTTGACTGGCTTGCAGGTGTGGGACTTCCGGTCAGCAGACATTCGGCTGAAAATTTCTTTGATCCGGACAAGATTACCGGGTTGATGCCCATGCTGCTGGGTGGGGTAGGCAGCGCGCTTTCACAGACATTGATCGTTTTTCTGCTGATTGTCTTTGTGCTTTATGAAACCCTCGATTTTCCCAAAAAGCTTGAGCTGGCACTTGACCAGCCTGAAGCAAGCATGCGGCGATTTACGCAATTTTCACTGACACTTCAGCGGTATCTGGTTGTGAAGACGGTAATCAGCCTGGTCACCGGCCTGCTGGTCTCACTGGCTTGCGTGTTACTGGGGGTTCAGTTTGCTTTCCTTTGGGGAGTCATGGCGTTTCTGCTGAACTACATCCCCAATATTGGCTCGATTCTGGCGGCGATTCCAGCGGTACTGCTGACGCTGGTGATGCCTGAAGGCGGGGTTATCAAGGCGGCGATGCTGGGAGGAGCCTATGCCTGCATCAACTTTATTCTGGGCAACTTTGTCGAGCCACGAGTGATGGGCCAGACACTGGGCATGTCTACGCTGGTCGCCTTTCTGTCTCTGGTCGTCTGGGGGTGGATACTGGGGCCGGTAGGCATGTTCCTGTCAGTGCCGTTGACCATGTCGCTCAAGATTGCCCTTGATAGTCATCCGGATACCCGGTGGCTGTCTGTCATGATCGGGCCAACGCGACGGCGCCGGAAAAAAATACGAGAAGCGCAGACAGAATAGGGCGCCCATGAAAAAACCCACCGGAAGGTGGGTTTTTTTATAACGACCGTCTGGCTTACACGTTCTGTTCGATGAACTGTACCAGCTGCGGTTTGGACTGAGCACCTACAAGAGAGGCAACCTTATTGCCTTCCTTGAACATGACAACCGTCGGTACGCCGCGAACACCCTGTTCTGCAGCAATATCGGGTGCGTCATCAACATTGATGCTGACCACCTTGACGCTGTCGGATTTCTCTTCGGCGACTTCTTCAACGACCGGTGCCATCATCTTGCAGGGGCCGCACCACGGCGCCCAGAATTTCAGCATGACAGGCTTGTCGGATTTCAGTACTTCCTGCTCGAAGTTGGCGGAAGTTACATCCACATTATTACTCATAAGATTCTCCAGATCAGTCAACTGCGTCGCAGTATTGCATGGGATGGTAGCGGTTGCCTGATAATGTGGCAAATGACATCCCCCTGTGGAGGTAGTAAATGGGCGCTTTAAACAAAAACCCAAGGGTTACTGCTCAGAAAAAGGCGTAACGAATGCCCAACAGCAGCAGTAATCCGGTCAACAGGGTGCGCAGTAGCATTTCCGGAAGAAAGCGTGTCATGCGCGCCCCGAGATGAATGGCCGGGATGGACCCTATGAGCAGGGCGCCCAGCAGTGCAAAGTCCACGTTCCCCAGAAAGAGGTGGCCCGTACCGGCAATCAGGGTCAGCGGTACCGCGTGAGCAATGTCCGTGCCCACGATGCGGCCGGAGCGAAACCCCGGATAAAGCAGCATCAGGATGGCCGTTCCGAATACCCCGGCTCCTACCGAGGACAGGGTTACGCAAACGCCAAGGATCAGTCCCGAGGCAATCGTCAGTCCCGGAATGTGACGTTGTATCCAGCCATCCTGGCGTGAGGCAAAGCGTTGCAGGGGCGTCTTGAAGATCAGGATACCGGCCGTCACGATCAGCATGATGCCCAGCATGCTGGTAATCAGGTCGCCGTAGGCGTGGCTGCCGTCGAAAAAGTAATCCAGCATCCATACCGTCAGAACGGCCGATGGCAGACTTGAAATGGCCAGCCGTTTTACGACCTTCCAGTCAATATGTCCCTGCTTCTGGTGGCTGAAGGCGCCGCTGCACTTTGTCAGGGCAGCATAAAGGAGGTCCGTGCCAACAGCCACATTGGGTGGAAAACCGAACAGCAGCAGTAACGGTGTCATCAATGACCCGCCGCCAATTCCGGACAACCCCACGGCAAAGCCAACGCCAGCGCCGGCGAGTATATACATCAACAGGTCCATTACATCCATGGAACGGGCTCCGGAACAGGCATGGATTCAATACGAGCCGAGTATCCTACTCTGCCTCGTTTATTCCTTAAAGGAATGATTGTTCATTATTTTATTCCCTGATAGCATTAAAAAAATCCTTTTACGCAGGGCCCGGGGGCTACGTGAAACTCCAACAGCTGCGCTATATATGGGAAGTCTCCCGCCATAACCTCAATGTATCTGCCACGGCGCAGAGTCTTTTTACATCGCAACCAGGTATTTCGAAGCAGATACGCCTGCTTGAGGATGAGCTGGGCGTCGAGATATTTGCACGTAGTGGGAAGCACCTGACCCGCGTGACTCCGGCCGGCCGTGCCATCATTGATCTGGCCGGGCAGGTGTTATGCACCGTAGGCAATATCAAGCAGGTGGCACAGGAGCACAGCGATGAGCAGCGTGGTCATCTTTCGCTGGCGACAACGCATACGCAGGCGCGGTATGCCCTGCCTTCGATCATTCAGGAATTTCGTCAGCATTATCCGGATGTGGCACTGCACATCCAGCAGGGCACACCCAGGCAGATTTCGCAGATGGTGTCTGACGGGCAGGCTGACTTTGCCATCTGTACCGAAGCGCTGGAGCATTTCTCCGATCTGATTCTGCTGCCGTGTTATCGCTGGAACCGGTGTGTGCTGGTGCCACGAGATCATCCGCTGGCGGGCCAGCCGCTGACGCTTGATGCCCTGGCGGAGCATCCACTTGTCACGTATACCTTTGGATTCACCGGGCGCTCGCAACTCGACGAGGCCTTCAAGCGCAAGGGGCTGTCGCCCAATGTGGTGCTGACGGCTTCGGATGCTGATGTGATCAAGACGTATGTTCGCCTTGGCCTGGGGGTTGGAATCGTGGCGCACATGGCGGTTGATCCGGTTGCTGATCACGATCTGGTGCCGATTGATGCAGGGCATCTGTTTGAAAGCTCGATTACACGCATTGGCATTCGACGTGGAACGTTCATGCGTGGATACATGTACGACTTTCTTCAGCGCTTTGCCGGTCATCTGGATCGCGACTGCGTGGATGCCGCCCTGGAGGCCGGCCCGAGACACGAGGCTTCACTGTTTGACCAAGTGGTACTACCCGTCAGGTAGCGTGTCTGAGCTTCACGAAAAAGCCCGGCTTGGCAGCCGGGCTTTTTCGTGTCTCATGATCAGGATATCAATGTGAGAGGTGCAGGCCACACTCCCTTGTCTCCTCGCCCTTGGTCGGGTCGAAATAATCAAAGTTGTTGGGCAGGTCGTGCGCCACAAGGTATTCGTAGAGATCCTTTGATGACCAGTGCAGCAGGGGGGCAACCTTTATCAGGCCATCGCTGTTGATGCTTACCGGCTGCATGCTGGCTCGGTGCTGGGTATCTGAAGCCCGCAGAGCGGTAAACCAGACGGTGGGTGCCATCTCACGCAGTGCGCGCTCGAACGGTTCCAGCTTTACTTCATGAGTGAACGCTTCATGAGCCGGGTCGTCCAGCGCCGGTACAGCGCCATCGATGGCTTCTCTGTGCGCTCGGGTGCGGCGAGGCTGAAAAACAACGCGGTTCAGGTTCAGAGCCGTGGTTACTTCATCGGCAAACTGATAGGTCGCCGGGGTGTTGTAGCCGGAATCCATCCAGACTACCGGGATATCTGGCTTGAACTGCGCCACCATGTGCAGAATGACGGCTTCGAACGGGCGAAAATTGGTGGTCACGATGGGGGTGCCACCTTGTTCGAGGGCCCATTTGACCAGCGCCTGAGCGTCCTGGCCGTAGCGTTCGTTGATAGTGTCTATATCCATGTTTTCCTCACGGTAGTGATTGCCCGCCGCCACGTGCAGCGCCCATTGATGGCATAGAGCCTATCAAAGTCAGTGTGGCCTCTCCCAATATCGATCTGTTCAAAGCTTATTGCTTTCCATCCATGGCACATGTTTCCACGGCTGCCATCAAGTGACGGATCTTGGCGATCGATTCATCAAACTCCTCCTGTTCATCGGAGTCCGCCACAATGCCACCGCCGCCCCACAAGTGCATCTGCTGGCCATCAATCACGGCTGTTCGAATCATGATGGAGGTATCCATCGATCCCCGTACATCGACATAACCCAGCGATCCGCAGTAGAGCGTTCGTGCCACGGGTTCGAGTTCATCAATGATTTCGACGGCCCGATGCTTTGGCGCGCCGGTGATCGAGCCGCCGGGAAAGGCAGCCATCAGAGCATCCAGGGGAGTGTGTTCAGGGGCCAGGGTGCCAGTGACGGTGCTTACAAGATGATGAACATTCGGGAACGAGTGTAGTGCCATCAGTTCAGGCACCATCACGCTACCGGGTGTGCATACCCGGCCTAGATCATTTCGAAGCAGGTCCACGATCATGACATTCTCGGCCCGGTCCTTGAGGCTTTCCATGAGTGCGCTGGCCTGAGCCGTATCATCGGTGGGGCTCTCACCGCGAGGGCGGGTACCCTTGATGGGCTGTGCCATCAACTCTCCGTGATGGCACTGTAGAAAGCGCTCCGGGGACAGGGACAGCAGCGCGCCATTTTCCCATGTTGTATAGCCTGCAAAGGGAGTGGGCGTGGCATGTCGAAGTTGGCAGTAGGCGCGCCAGCTGTCTCCTTCCACGTGGGCGCTGAACCGCTGGGTCAGATTGATCTGGTAGCAATCGCCGGCGCGAAGGTAGTCCTGTACGCGTCGAAAGGCTTCCCCGTATTGCTCTCGGTGCCACTGTGCCTGAAAGGGGGTTCGGCAATAAAAGGGGCCTGAAGGTGGGGGCGTTGTTCTGGTCAGTTTTGCAACGCGCGCCGGGGTTTCTTCTGTACTGCAGACAAGTGTGGCGCTTTTCAGATCATGATCCAGTACAAGTGCCCAGTCATAGAAGCCCACACGAACCCAGGGCGGAGTGGCGGGGAGAGTCTGCTGACGAGGAGACTGCTGGACGAGGCGAGAGGCGTCGTAGCTCCAGAAGCCAAGCAGGCCCGCCGTAAAGGGCAGGTCGGTTATCGGCGTAGTGATATCGAACTGCTTCAGCAGGGCCTGTTGGGCTACCAGAGGATCTGTTTCCTGCAGCAGCGCGTCCGGAACGTCACCGCTCCAGTGAATGCCGCTATCGTCTACTGTCAGGATGCAGCGTGGGTCGCTTGATAGAATGTCAAAGCGCCCCGAGGTAGCCCTGGGCCTTCCCGAATCGAGCAATATTGCACCAGGGCATTCCTTGATGGTTGCAAAGTAATCAAGCGGTGTTTCTGCGTAGGGCAGCGTAGTCAATATCTGGCGTGTCATGGCAGTCTTCGTTTTGAACGGGCGCACTGGGCTTGAAACGAGTGCTGGATGGTACCATCCTGGCGTATCGAACATGGATTGGAAGAGCGCTCCGTATGGCAAAAGGCTGGCAGCAATTACATGGCAGGATGGCGCGCGTAGACCAATGCGTTTACTGGCAGCGCCTGGTGAGAGCGGAAGGTGACCTGACACGGCCGCTGTTGCTGCTTCATGGGGCCGGGCTCTCGGGTGCTGTCTGCTGGGGTGGCCTGCTGCCTCATCTTTCCCGCTACCGGGACGTGCTGATTCCCGATCTTCGCGGGGCAGGGCGTACAGTGCATCCCGGGGGGCGTGATGTTCCCTTTTCTATGGCGGATGTGGTTGATGATATCAGCGAGCTGCTTGATCAGCAGCAGATAGCAGATATGGATATAGCGGGTTACTCCTTTGGTGGGCTGGCGGCCATGCTTTTGAAAGCGCGTCTAGGTGAGCGAATACATCACATGACCCTGCTCGAGCCAGCGTTGCTTGAGCGGATGGACCGGGCCCTGACCATCAGAGTTCGTGATGAATACAGCGCCGCGGCACGGATTATTCGGGAAGGCGAGTCGCCAGTAGAAGGGGTAGGGCATTTTCTTGATTTGATTTCACCCCATCGAACACGTGATTCGCGTGTGGAAGAGGTTGCCGTGCGCCGCCTTGCACGCCGCCATGAAGGCTTTGCACATGCGCTTGACTGTGTGACGGCCGCCATCTCAACAACCTGCCGGGAGACGCTGCTGTCCTGCCAGCACGATGTCATCAGTGTGGTGGGGGGGAATAGTCCTCAAAGCATGAAGGATTATCACCATCATCTGGCTGAGACTCGAACTGGATGGTCCTTTCATGAGTTACCTGATACCGATCACTCTCTGCCGTTTCAGAAGCCACGGTTTCTGGCCGGGCTGATTGAGCGGCGTATATCAGCCGACAATCCTTGATGCTATGGTGTCTCCATGAAGGCTTGTCACTTTAGAGCCATGTTGTTACTCAAGCAGGTTGAACTCACGCTTCCATGACTACTTCGTCCGCTACTGAAGTTCGTACGATCGCTGAACGCGTTTTCCAGAAACTGCAGGACGACATCGTTCGTGGCCATCTGCCTGCAGGCAGTCGTATTACCGAGCCCGGGCTTGCCAAAAGCTATGGTATTTCTCGTGGGCCACTGCGTGAGGCGATGCGTCGCCTGGAAACGCACCGATTGATCGAGCGCGTACCGCATGTAGGGGCACGTGTCGTCAAGTTATCGATGCGTGAGCTGCTGGAACTATTTGATATTCGTGAAGCGCTTGAAAGCATGGCGGCACGCCTTGCTGCGCGTCATATGACGCAGGAAGAGCTTGAAGCCTTGCGCCGCCTTCTGGATACACACGAACGCCAGCAGGACCTTCCGCCTGATGAAGCCTACATGCAGCGAGAAGGGGATCTGGATTTTCATTTCCATATTGTCAGAGGCAGTCACAACCGAATGTTGATGACAACATTATGTGATGACCTTTATTACCTGGTTCGTCTTTATCGCACGCAGTACAGCGCTACCGGAACAAGGCCGCAGCGCGCCTTTGTCGAGCACCACCGCATTGTGGATGCGATTGCCGCAGGTGATGAAGAGCTCGCCGAAACCCTGATGCGTCGTCACATTACCGCTTCCCGGCAGTTGGTGGCTGAGCGTTATGCCATGACGCTTGAGCGTGCCGAGCAGAAGATGGAGCCTATTTCTCGGCGTAGAGACAGTATCTGAATCTTTTTACGGCGATATGTAGGGCCCGACCCCCGCTGTGAGTGCCTCTCAGCGGGGGTCCTGCTTTTCGGGTAATTAATTTTCATCGAAGGGGTTGTGTTCGGGGCGGTGCGAGCGTAAAGTACGCATCCGCTGCCGGGGACGTCGCAAACGGCCAGGCAGCTGAAGTAGCGCAACCTACTGATTTGGTTTTGATTTTCAGGATTGATCGAAAAGAAAAACATTGA